>CBDUZW010000083.1:0-19369 GCA_965371805.1 uncultured bacterium
GAATATGGTGATTAAAAATTCTTTTAAATCTAATATGTTATGGACTCGTACATATCATTGTGTTTATCATGCTTTTCCTGTATAATGGATTATTAAAATAGATCATTTATATATAAAAAGCAATTTATTTGCTTAATTTTAGGTTAGATATAATCAACGGAGAAAAATAATTTATGGATAATTTTGAAAAATTGGGAATAATCCCAGAATTAATACAGGGTATCGAAACACTTGGTATTATTAAGCCAATGCCGATACAGGCAGAAACTATACCGGTAATGCTTGAAAACAAAAGCGACTTGATTGGCCTCGCACAAACCGGAACAGGAAAAACTGCTGCCTTTGGATTACCCCTTATACAGAGAGCTGATTTAAATAGTAAACAAATTCAATCCCTTATATTATCACCAACACGAGAACTTGCAATTCAAATTGCAAATGATATTAAAAATTATGCTAAACATCTTGATGGGTTTAAGGTTGTAGCAGTTTATGGTGGAGCCCCTATAGATGCTCAGATAAGAGATTTAAAGAAAAATCCACAGATAGTAGTTGCCACTCCTGGAAGACTTCTTGATCTTATCAGAAGACGAAAATTAAATATATCTAATATAAATTCAGTAGTTTTAGATGAGGCTGATGAGATGCTGAATATGGGGTTTGAAGAAGATCTAAATGCAATTCTTTCTGAAACACCTGATTCAAAATTTACATACCTGTTCTCTGCAACAATGCCGCATGAAGTTACAAAAATATCAAAGAAATATATGAACGACCCGGTTGAAATTACTGTTGGAAATAAAAATGCAGGGGCTGAAAATGTCTCACATATCTATTCTATGGTTCAGGCAAAACATAGATATCTTGCACTAAAACGAATTTGTGACTTTAATCCTGATATTTATGGCATTATTTTTTGCAGAACTCGTATGGAAACAAAAGATGTTGCAGAAAAATTGATGGGAGACGGTTATAACGCGGATGCATTACATGGAGATCTGTCCCAGGCTCAAAGAGATTATGTCATGCAGAGATTCAGAAACAAAACTCTTAATATGATTGTTGCTACCGATGTTGCAGCAAGGGGATTGGATGTTGATGATCTGAGTCATGTGATTAATTATAATCTTCCGGACGAGCTCTCAATTTATACGCATCGAAGTGGTAGAACTGGAAGAGCTGGAAAGAAAGGAATTTCAATTGTAATAATTCATCAAAAAGAAAAGTATAAGATTAGCAGGATGGAAAAAATCATAGGTAAGAAATTTGAAGTTCAGAAGATACCTGATGGTAGATCTATCTGTGGAAAACAACTTTTCAGTTTTATAAATAAAATGGAAAAAGTAGAAGTCGATGAAGCTGAAATAGCGCCATATATTGATAGAATTAGTAAAAAACTAGACGGGATGGATAAGGAGCAATTGATAAAAAAATTTGTTTCATTAGAATTTAACCGTTTTCTCTCATATTATAAAGATGCTCAAGACCTGAATGCATCAGAATCAAGATCCTCCAGGGATTCACAATCTTTTAATGAGAAAAGAAAAAAAAATAAGGGCAAATCAGGCGGCAAATTCTCAAGATTCCATATTAAGGTAGGAAGCCGTGATAAAATATCTCCCATCGATCTGATAGGCATGATAAACGATAATACAAAAAACAAGATGATCGAAATAGGGAAAATTGAAATATTAAAAAGTTTTACCTTTTTTGAAGTGGAAGAAAAGTCAGCAGACTTGGTCATACAGTCCTTTCAGAATGCGGAATTTAAAGGAAGGAAGCTTGGAATTGAAAAAGCTTCTCCTAAAAAAGCTTCAAAAAGACCGGATAGAGATTCAAAAAGAATGGATAGAGATTCAAAAAGACCGGATAGAGATAAAAAAAGAAAAACTGAAAGTTTTTCAAATGAAGACCGACCAAAAAAAAACAAAGAGAGAAAAGACCGCAAAAAATACAGTTCTCATAAAAAATAATTGCAATTAGCTCTATACAAAAATATAATTAGTTTTGGTATATATATTTTTTTATGATATTTTTTCTTAACAAAAATATCCGGGACAGGTGTTAAGAATTCCTGTTAGATAAGCTCTTTTATATTTTTACAATACTGATCAATGGAAGATGATCTGATATTGTTAGTGTATCTTTCTGTCTAACCCGACTTTCAATTAACTGCAATTGATTGGAATAAAACAAATAATCAATGATTCTATCCGGTGCGTTTATTTCAGGATTGTTCGGGAAATGAGTAAACCATTTTGGATTCAATGACTCAGCGTTCTCTTTAGAGGGAAAACTTCTAAAAACTTCCGTTAAAATTTTTATCTCTGAATTAATATTATAATATTTTTGTTCATTGCTACCTAAGCTAATATACGCTTTTTTATCGGGCAATAAATTAAAGTCACCGCCAAGTAGCCATTTATGACCTGCTTCGGATGACTTGATAAGTAAATCTTTGATTTTATCTATCTGCTTTTCTAATGTATCGGTACCTTGTGAAAAGGCTGATAGATGAGTGTTATAAACAATGAAATCCTTACTTCCCTCTATTTCAAACCTGGTCTCAAGAACAGCTCTTTTAAGATCAAACTGCTTTTTTATCCAGTTATCAGGTTTTAACTGTAATTGATGTCTAAGTGAGCTTTTGATGCGGAATTTTGAAATTGTTGATAGTTTCATTCTAACTGCTCCCATTATTCTGGGGTGAGGAACAAAACGTGATTTGTGATAGAAAGCCGATGAGTGAGATTTATAATCTTTTGATATTAATGTTAATAATCTGCGAAGTTGATCTTCATGATATGTCCTTTTAGAACCATCATCAACTTCCTGAAGGAGGATTATATCAGGATTTTCATCATTTATAACCCTAGCAACTTCTCCAATTGTTTTATTTATGGCATCTTTAGAAGGTTTTTCATCGGGTCCGGATTCATCCAGCAAATCATAAAAAAACACATAATCCTTACCTGCCATATACTGAATATTCCAGCAAAGTATTTTAATTTCATGTCCTTGAGACATAACACTTTTATTGTCCAAATTACTAATATCAACTTCTTCAACCTCATTTGGAAAATAGTTTAAAAAATAAACTAATAGCACTAAAACAGCACTAAAGACAATCATGATTCCAATTAAAAACTTAAAAATATTTTTAGTTTTCATGTACTAATGATATCTAATTATAATGAAATTAACAAGTTGAATTATATTAGCGAATTTTCTCCTTCTTGCCTATTTACTTTATATATGATAAAGTTGATTAATGGGTATTGGTAAGAAATTATACGAGAAAAATTTAAATTATTTTAGAGATAATTTTTCTAATCTGTATGAAGCTCTTGATAAATTGGAATTAAAAAGAAGCACAATATCGGAAGCAAGAGACGGATCTTTTACCCTCACGTATAATGTTTCTGAAAAAGATTATTATATTCATTCAAAATACAATCCACTCAAAGAAAGTGTTAAACTTTTAGACAGTATAGATTTGAAGGCTGACCATATTGTAGTACTTGGAATGGGACTTGGCTATCAGGTTGAGCAGATATTAAAGGCAAAATCAGCTTTTACAAGAGTATTGGTTATTGAGCCGGAATTTGAATTTGTAAAACAATCTATGTTTACGGTAAACTGGGGGAAATTATTAAAACGAAGTGACTGTTTTTTTGTTTTTGGAACAAATTTTGATGAAATTGCAAATATAGTGCATGATTTTATAAGTATTACAACATTTGAAAAACTGGAAGAAGTGGAACTTTCATCGGAAGTTAGATTATTAAAGTCATTTTTTGACAGGGCAAAAGAAGTTATTACTAATGAAGTTAAAACAAATTTATTGGATTTTAAAACGCTTCTAGCAGAGAATTATCTAGTTCCAAGAAATATAATGAATAATTTGCCATATATTCTTAAATCAAAAGCGGCCCTCTCTTTAAAAAATAAATTTAAAAAAGTACCTGGTATAATTGTCTCTGCAGGTCCTTCATTAGATAAAAACATTTTATACTTAAAACAAATACAAAACAGAGGGATAATAATAAGCGTTGATACAGCGCTAAAGCCACTTCTCAGCAGATCAATCCAGCCGCACTTTACAGCAATTGCAGATCCTTCTTATAAAAACTATTTGCATCTTCAGGGTCTTGAGAATAAAGTTGAAAACTACATTATTGCAGAAACAGGAATCTCAACGCCAATATATGAAGACTTTCATAAAAAAACATTTTCAATGTCTATTGGAAAACCTCTTGTACGGATTATTGAAGAGAATAGCAGAGAGTTTGGCTATATTGATGCCTGGGGTTCAGTTATAAGTTTTGCAATGAATTTTGGGGTTTTCCTTGGTTTGGATCCGATTGTTTTTGTGGGTCAGGATTTCGCCTTTTCAAATATGCGAAATCATTGCAGGCACACATCCTGGGAGGAGAGAAAGGTGATTTATTCCTCTAACCTTGAAGAATTGCAGCGATTTGAACGAAAGTCTATTTCCGGGAATAGAAAGATTATAAGTGTTAAGGATGTATTTGGAAATAAAACATTTACATCTGAGCGGCTTTCACTTTATAAGAACTATCTTGTAAGAGAGATTAATAAGAATAAAGAAATTTCATTTATTAACGCTAGTGAAGGTGGTATATTGACTGAGATTCCAAGTTTATCCTTACGTGAAGTCATTAAAAAATATATATTTAACAGAGAAGAGTTTGACATTGAAAAAATAAAAAACGTTGAGTCAATCGAAAAAACTATTGATATAAAAAAATTGGATTCATTTTTAAATAGGAAGATAAAATTCTATAAAAATTATGGTAATAAAATTAATAGCATTATAAAGGATCTTAAAAATGTATCAAAGCTACCTGATAAAGAGATTCTTGAATTATTAAAAAGAGTTGAATTTATAAAAAATAGTCTCTATGCAGTTCCTCAAAATGGAGATATAGTTGAAATGTGGTCAAGAGCGCCAATTTTCCATTTGTTAAAAAAACTAACGTCTATTGAAATGAATTTTAAGCACATAGATAGAGACTATCTTCTTAAGAATGCAGAGATTTATAAGGACTATTTCATTGCAATTGAGCCATTATTAATTGATATAATTGATCATTTCAAAGGTGCAATTAAAAAAATAAAAAAATGAAGGATAATGAAATCAAAGGGTATAGAATAGTTATTATTTCTCCGGACAATTATATTCATTCTTTATGTTTTAAAGAAATAGCAATGTTATTGGTAAGCTCTTTTAGAAGTAATAATATTTCCTGTGACTTTACTATTAATGAGTTTTCAGATCAAAAAATTAATATTATTTTAGGCTACCATTTATTAAATCAGAAAGTTATTAAAACTGAATTAATTGATAAAGAAAAAAAGTATATTCCTTTTCAATTGGAACAATTAGCCTCAAGTGAGTTTGTTCTTACACAAGACATTAAATTTGTTCTAACAAACGGAGTTTCTGTCTGGGATTATTCAAAAGAAAATATTAGATATCTAGAAGCTAATGATATTTATGCAAAATACCTCCCTATAGGCTATCACAAAGATTTGGAGATCATAAAATCTGCAGATGAAAACCAGAAAGATATCGACATTCTCTTTTATGGGAGTATCGGTAAGAGAAGAGAAAAAATATTAAATATATTGTCAGAAAAATATAAAGTTAAGGCTCTGTTCGGCGTTTATGGGAAAGAGAGAGATGATTATATTGGAAGGGCAAAAATAGTTCTGAATATTCATCACTATTCTGCACAACTACTTGAAATGGTTCGTTTATCCTACCTTCTGAATAATAAAATATTTCTGATCTCTGAGGAATCTCACCGGAATCCATACAGTGATTTGGAAATAGAATTTTCACCTTATTCAGAGATTATTTCAAGGTGTGACTATTATTTAAAAAATGAAAAGGCAAGAGATGTAAAAAGAAATAAAAACTATGTAAAATTCAAAAAACAATTCCCGATGGAAAGTTTGCTGAGTTCTTTAGGACAAGACAAATGCCAATAGAATTTTCTCTTTGCGCAATTTATAAGGATGAGGAGAGCCTTCTTGATGAATTTATAGAAAGGCATAAAAACCTGTTTGAAGAGTTGATATTAGTTGATACCGGCTCAACGGATAAGAGTAATGAGATCGTCAGTTCTCATAAGCTCAAACATTATTTTTATAAATGGGATAATAATTTTTCAAATGCGAGAAACGCTTCTCTATCCTATGCATCTAAACCATATATTATTGTATTGGATATTGATGAGCATATAACGGCAGAAAGTTTAAACGAGTTAAAAAAAATCATTCAACAGGAAAATAGGGATGGTTATTCTCTTAAACAAATTAGCTTTTCGAATTTAAATTCTTCTAATAACTGGAGACATATTTCCCAATTACAACCTGAAATATCAATAGTTTTGCCCGATAATTTATTGAAAATCAGTGAAGGATATATAACATCTCCATTGATAAGGGTGTTCAAGAATAAGAAGGGTATCTGTTTCTCTGGAATGATTCATGAGATTGTTGGCGAATCTATGGATAAAAACAAGCTGTCGAGTATAAGAACTGAGATTCCTATATTTCATTTTGGTTGGATCGATAAGAAAAGAACAGATCTTGAAAATATTGGTAAAAAAAAAAGGTATAATGAACTTATAAAGATGGCATGGGAGACTGAACAAAGTGCAAAGGCTGCCTATTACTATCTTATTATTATTGAATCTCCTGAAGAAAAGATGAAACTTGCCTTTAAATTAATTAAAATGTTTCCAAAGGTTAAAGAGTTTTATCAGATAATGACCTACTCTGCAATAGAGTTGAATCAATATAAGAGAGGTCTTTCGTATGCAGATAAAGGTCTTAAGTCTTTTCCAGATGACTTACCTCTTTTGTCTGCTAAGGCAAGATGTTTTAATCAACTCATGCAACCTGAGGAAGCATTAAGTATCATTGAAAATATTTTAAAAAAAGACCCTTATAGTTTTAAGAATTATTTGGAAAAAATTAAAGCTCTGATTGTTCTAGGCAAAGATGAAGAAGCAAAAAAAACTATAAAAAACCTTCCACACGGATATTCTGAAATATATAAAACCGAATTATTTTCTTTATTGGATCACAATATTATATATAAAAAAAAAAATAAATTTGACTTATAGCCCTTTATTTATTATACTCTGATTTAATTTATATTAAACTTTTATTAGTTTAAAAAAAATTATATTTGATTTATGTGTTTTATTGGTATGAATTGTAGGGATATTTTTATAGAGAGTTTTGATTTGGTTTGCCTATATATTCTGGAATATAAGTCACATGTCTCAAGTAAATTTAATTATAAATAAAAAGGAGGCAGAAATGCGAAATGCGTTAATTATGGGTGCAGCAGGAAGAGACTTTCAAAATTTTAATACTTGTTTTAGAGGTAATAAGGACATCAAGGTTGTTGCTTTTACAGCAACACAGATTCCAGATATTGATGGTAGAAAATATCCAAAAGAACTTGCAGGTGAATTATATCCGGAAGGAATAAATATTTATCCAGAATCAGAACTGGAAGAGTTGATTAAAAAACATAATGTTCAAGATGTGTATTTTTCATATAGTGACGTCCCTTATTCATATGTAATGGGAAAAGCAGCAGATGTAAATAAAGCTGGAGCTAACTTTATCATGTTGGGACCAGATGAAACAATGATAAAAAGTACTAAACCTGTGATTTCAGTTTGTGCAGTAAGAACTGGATGTGGAAAAAGTCAGACAACAAGAAGAGTTGCTCAAATTTTACAGGAAATGGGACATAAGGTTGCTGCTATCAGACATCCAATGCCATATGGTGATCTTGTAAAACAAAAAGTTCAAAAATTTGAATCATTAGAAGATCTTAAAAAGCATAATTGTACTATTGAAGAAATGGAAGAGTATGAACCACATATAGTTTCAGGTGTTACAATCTTTGCAGGTGTTGATTATGAAGCTATTGTAAGAGAAGCTGAAAAGGATGCAGATATTATTCTTTGGGATGGCGGTAATAATGATTTTCCATTTTATAAGTCAGATCTTGAAATAGTAGTTGTTGACCCACATAGACCAGGACATGAAGTTGGATACTATCCGGGAGAAGTTAATTTTAAAAGAGCAGATGTAATTGTTATAAATAAAATTGATACAGCAAACCTTGAAGGCATTTTGAAAGTGAGGGCAAATATCCGTAATTTAAATCCAAATGCTGTTGTTGTTGATGCGGCATCACCAGTTTTTGTTGAAGATGGAGATATGATAAAAGGTAAAAAAGTACTTGTTATTGAAGACGGTCCAACTCTTACACATGGTGAGATGAAATATGGTGCCGGTGTAATGGCTGCTTTCAAATATGGAGCAAGTGAATTAGTCGATCCAAGACCATATGCAGTAGATACTATTGCTGATACATTTGAAAAATATCCAGAAATAGGTGTATTATTACCAGCGATGGGTTATGGAGATAAACAGATAAAAGATCTTCAGGATACAATTGATAAGGTTGAAGCAGATTTGATTATCGTTGCAACCCCTATTGATCTTGCTAGAATTGTTAAATTTAATAAACCAACAGTAAGAGTAACTTATGAACTTGGTGAAATTGGTACTCCTAATTTAAAAGAGATTATCACAAAGCACCCGAAATTTAAAAAATAGGTTTCTTTATGTCTTCCCGTCTAACAGTATGTTTTAGGCGGGAAGGTAGTTTTACTCTTGATGATTTTAAGTTTTTTTGAATAATCATTAAGAAAAGGAGATAAGAATGGATATAAATTTGAATATAGAAAAAGACAGCATAGCTGTAATTAAAAAGAGTATAGCGGGACATGATCTTCCTCTTGATCTTGATTATATTGTAACTCAAGTTGCACTTTTTAAAACAGAGGGGGAAAGAGCTAGTAAAGTTAAAGCTTATAGCCCTGATTGTGAATATAAAGCAGGGGATTTAATCTATAAAGAATATAATAGCAAAATCCCTATAGGTGCAAAAAAATTAGTTGAACTGGAACGTGGAGTTGTATTAAAGGTTGAGGAATTAAGGTCAAGGCCCGGAATTGAAGAATTAAAATTATCATATGATGGAACGGCTATATTCAGAAAATATATTGCTTATCTTGATAGACAGAAAATAGATCTATTACTTCCTCATAAAAGAAAAAAACCACCTGTAAAGGCAGAATATATTGAAGAAGATCTGGACCCAAGGACTCAAAATGCTCCTCTAATAGATCGTGATTTTCTTATATTAAAAAAAAAAGTTGTTTCATTTTTACAAAAGGACACTGATATTGCTTTTGTAAATGATAAGGTGCTTTTATTTGAAAACCTGAAAGATATTCAGGCGGATGTTTTTGACAGGATAAGGCAGTTTTTGACTGATAACAAAAAATCTGTTTCAACAGAATTTTTAGTGGAAAATTTTTTGAAAATTAAGCCGGGAACTGATGAATTTACAGCATATTGCTTCTCAATTAACTATAAAATGAGTTCAGATTATAAAATTGATTTTCAACAGACTGCAAAAGAAGGATGGGGAAAATGGAATTTAATATCAGTTGTTTATCATTTAAGAAAAGACTCGATAGTAAGTATAAGAAATCCTCTTATTTCAACAGCAATTATTAAAGATGAAGAAGGTCTGAAACAAAAAAGAAAGGTTATTGTTAATGATTTTTTTGATAATGATAAAACAAAATGTATTCTTACCCAGAGAGAGGTAATAGCTGGAGTTGTTAGAGTAAAGTCAGGACTTTTTGATTTTGGAGATGATCTTGAATTAGATATCATCGATACTAGAACCAAAAAAACTCATACTATTTACTATTTCAGAGATGTTGAACTACTTATTGGTTTTAAAGAAATCTTTTTAGCAGCAAAAGCGCTTCAGGGATTATCTATGAGTTTTAGTAAAAATAACGAGGGTAAATTTCAGTTTACAATTAAAGAAGTTAAAAAAGGAACAGTTGCTGATGAGATCATATATGATGAATCTAATAAAGCCTTTAATACAACTTATAAAAAAGTTGCATCTCAGGTCTTTGTAAACAAATCTTTTTTCCTTGAAACAGATCTTTTTACAACACTTTATAATAACCTTGATCCTTATTTAAAAATAAGTACTTTTAATAAATTAGTACACAAAATTTTTCTTGATTTTGGTAAAAAAGAGAAAAATTATGAAATCCATGCATTTCGGTTATATCATATACTTGATTTGATCTATCCAACACATTTTGAGGTAGTATTGAATGTACTTCTCGGTAATCCCGAATTTATTCCTTCTGAAAAATTTTCAACTGTGTTCTATCTTGATTCAAATGCAATATCAAATATTGAAGAGGATGAAACAAAGAGAATGGAAGAAAGTAAAGAGGAGATTGATAAAAAAACTGCTGAAGAAAGAAAGGAAAAGAACGATGAAGAACAGGAGAGACTAGATGCAATAAAAATAAAGAGAGAAGAGAGAAGAGTAAAGCGTGAAAATGAGATGCGGCTAAAAGAAATACTAATACAAGAGAAGGATGAAAAAGTCAAGCCAAAGGTTGAACCGATCAGGAGAAAACAGTTTTTTAAGAAGGAAGAAGCTCCCGTTTTTGTTGAAGATCTCAATGCAGAAAAAAAAGAAAAGAGAAGTAAAGTAAAGGAAATTGCAAAAAAACAAAGTTTATTTAAAGATGAGGAAGAGAAAACAGCTAAAACGAAAAAGCGTGTTAATGCTGAGAATGATAATGAAAAAATTGATATAGAAGATATTAAAACAGACATCAAATTGGAAGAGTTAAAAGAAGAAGTTCTTACAAAGAAAAAAAAATCAAAAAAGACAAAAGAAAAAGAAATTGCCTATACAGATGACGGAGCTGTTGGCGGAGTATTTGCTGCAATCTTTGATGATTCAAATTCAGATAAGGACAAAAAGAAAGACAAATAGAGGATAAAATGTTTGTTTTATCAGCAGAACAGATACAAGCGGCTGACTCACATGCAATCAATGAAGTGGGTATACCTTCTATAGTTTTAATGGAAAATGCCTGTAGGAAAGCTGCTTCTGTTATTGCTGAAACATATCCAGGCATAGACTATTCAAATATCATTATAGCTGTTGGAAAGGGCAATAATGGTGGAGATGGAATTGGAATTGCAAGAATACTTGCAGAATCTGGATATGAGGTTACTCTAGTATTATTAGGGGCGCCTGATATGCTGACAGAGGATTCTCAAACTAATTTCAATATTTACAAAAAGCTGGGCTATAACTACTCAATAATCACAGGGCCTAAAGATTTATCCAGCATAATTGAAAAACATTCAACAAAAAACACAGTTTTGATTGATGCTATATTTGGAACCGGCATTAAGGAACCGGTTATTAAAAATTTTTATGTTAATATTTTTAAAGTTTTCAATAAGTCTGGACTAAATGTTGTTTCTATAGATATGCCATCAGGTTTATCTGATAAATTTAAACCTGAAGAAGATAGTGTTATCAAGGCAAATCTTACCATTACATTTCAAACATTAAAAACGGCGCATATATATCCAGATAGTAATAAGTTTTGTGGGCAGGTTGTTATTGTAGATATTGGAATTCCAGCCAAATCGATAAGTCAGAATGTTCTTAAAGTGAAAATGATCATTCCTGATGATATAAAGTTTCTAGAAAAAGAAAGAAAATTAGATGGACATAAAGGTGATTATGGGCATTGTTTGAATATTTCAGGTTCAGTAAATAAACCAGGAGCATCGATTTTAAGTTCAATTTCTATCTTAAAATCAGGTGCAGGACTTTGTACTACCGCAGTATTACCTCAGAACAGAGATATTTTGATTAATGCATTCCCTGAATTAATGACAAAAACATATTTGGAACCGGATGAGTTAGTAAATAATATTGAAAATTCAGATGTTATACTTTCAGGTCCAGGTATTGGCACAGAGTCTAAAGCAAAAAAATGTGTTGAATTAATACTAAAAAAAGCATCTTCTCCTGTTGTGCTTGATGCTGATGCCATAAATATAGTCTCGGGAAAAATAGATTTATTGAAGCAAAATAGTGAAAGGATAAAAATTGTACTTACTCCTCATCCTGGTGAATTTTCTAAACTTATTGGAAAGAGCAAGGAGGAAATTAATTTAAATAGAATTAGTCTGTCTTCCGAATTTGCAGTAAAACATGGTGTTTTTATTGTATTAAAGGGGCATCATACTGTTATTGCCTCACCTGATGGAGAAATATATATAAATCAAACAGGTAATCCAGGTATGGCAACTGCTGGGAGTGGAGATGTCTTAAGCGGGATAATTACCGGTTTTATGGCTCAATTCTCTGAGACAGTTTCAATTGCTAAAATTTTAGCTGCGGCAGTCTTTATCCATGGGTATTCAGGTGACCTGGCTAAGAAAAAAAAAAGTGAAGTTTCAATGACTGCATCTGACATAATTAAATTCATTCCTAAAGCAATTAAGAAAAAAAATGATTTCAATTCTAAATTCAAGATCAGTTGATCAAACACTGGAAATAGGAAAAAAAATTGGTTCCTTATTGAAAGGGACAGAATTAATTCTTCTTTCCGGTGATCTTGGTATGGGTAAAACTCTTTTAACCAAGGGGATTGCAGCAGGCTTGGGAATTCCAGAAAGAGAAATAGTAAGTCCAACATTTACTCTTCAAAACAGATACTTTTCGGAAAAACTTAATTGTTATCTTTGTCATTTTGATCTTTACAGGATTGGAGACAATTCATTGGATAAATCAGGAATGATTTCACCTGAAATAGATGAGGATCTCGAAGAAAATATTCTTGTTGTCGAATGGGCGCAATACTTACATAAGTCTTATTTTAGAGTACCATTTTTAATAAAAATAGATATAACAATTCCGGATAATGATCCTAATGAGCGAAAAATTATAATAGAGACAGATATTAAGGGTTTACATAATAATAAGTTGGATAATTACACAAAGAGATTGGACTGATATTCAAGGCGGATAACATTAAGCATATTAGAGATATGTGAATGCTTATCCAACGATGAAGATCAGTTAAAGATCGAGTGTAAAATCGAAGTTATTTTTATGTGAGTCCTAAACCCATTGTGACAAACTTATAAAAGTTTTAAGTTTATTGTCAGTTTCTCTTAATCTTGACGAAAGGGTCTTTGTTAGTCTCCATAATATTTTAATGCCATTTGCCGGATTATCGTTTACAAAATTAACAAACTTATCCCTTTTAATCTCAAAAATCACACAGTTTGAATGCGCAATAGCAGTTGCTGATCTGGGCCTCTCTTCAATAAGAGCCATCTCCCCAAAAAGATCTCCTTTTTTTAGAACTATAAGAGCCTCTTCAGAAGAGTCACCTGATACTTGAGTTATCCTAACTTCACCGGATATAATGACCAGCATCGACTGTCCGAGGCTTTCCTCTTCAATGATAATATCGTTGATATTATAAATTTTTTCCTCAAAGAGATTACTTAGTTTAGAAAGAGAAGCATAATCAAGCTCTGAGAAGAAATCCAGCTCAGCCAAAATACCTAGAACAAAATCATTTTTTGTGTCATTCATAATTCACCATAAATTTTAAAAAAAAAGTATCATCCTCCACCGATTAAGTGGATAGCATCAATTTTATCACCATTTTTCAGAATTGTATCAGTATACTGCTCTTTTTTAATAAGCTTCCCGTTTACCTTTACAATTATATGAGGAAATACAAATTTTTTTATTTCAAAAAGATCTTTAATTGATAAAGTATCTTTGCCCTCTATTTCGGTATCTCTATTATTAAGTAATATGTTCATTTAAGTTATCATAACCCTCTGTTTTCTGTTTTGTTTTGTTATTTGGCCGATTAGATGATATGGTTCATTGATCTCATTAAGCTTTTCCTCAACTCTGGAGAGATTGCTTTTGTCTATTATCAGGACCATTCCAATTCCCATATTAAAAACTCTGTAACGTTCTTCTTCACTGACTTTTCCTGCCTGAACCAGAAATTTAAATATTTCAGGGATTGCCCAGACTTTTTCTATTTTTGCTCCAAGTCCATCAGGTAGAATTCGTGGAATATTCTCGATAAAACCACCACCTGTAATATGGGCAATTCCATTGATAAGGTTTTCGTTGTGCAGCGTTTTAACATGCTTTAAATATGAGATATGAGTTTTCAAAAGTTCCTCTCCAATTGTACCTTCAAGTCCCTCTACTTTGCTGTCAACTTTTAATTTCATTTTTTCAAAAGCTATGTGTCTTGCAAGTGAATAGCCATTTGTATGCAAGCCACTTGATGGCAGTCCAATTAAAAGATCACCCTCTTTAATGTTTTTTCCATCAATTATTCTTTCTTTATCGATAAGACCAACAATGAATCCGGCAACATCATATTCTTTGCTTTTATAAAATCCAGGCATTTCTGCTGTTTCACCACCTAAAAGAACAAAATCATTCTCAAGGCAACCATTGAGCATTCCTGATACTATATCTGAAATAGTGTCCGGTTCCAAATTCCCTGTGGCAATATAGTCTAAAAAGAATAGTGGTTTTGAACCATAAACAATAATATCATCAACACAATGATTAACAAGGTCTTTTCCTATTGTGTCATGCTTATCCATCATGAAGGCGATCTTTAATTTTGTTCCAACTCCGTCTGCGGAAGAGACAAGAGTCGGGTTACTTAGACTTTCATTTAAAGGGAAAAAACCACTGAATTTTCCAATTTCGGAAACACCCATTTTCTTGACCATTTTTTTAATATTATTAACTGCTTGATTTCCTTTGTCAATATTAACGCCGGCTTTCGCATATAAACTTTCTGACATCTTTTCCCCGCTTACTCCAATACTATTTTTATTATCTTTGCTGTATCCTTAAAATTTAAGGATTCAAAATCTTCAATTGTAGAATCAATTATAAAATATCCATCTATTCCCTCAGGAAGGACAATAACCAGGTTTGATACTGTTTTTGCAATTTTCAGTTTTGGAAAATATATTCTTAATAAACCAATCGTAGAATTAATTCCAATGCCATTTGCAGTTTTAAACATGGTGCTTGTAATCTCAACAGTCTCAATTTTACCTCCCCATTCTTTTACAAAAAATAGAGGGTGAAATTTACTATTATGAACCTTATGAATATTATAACTAGTTTGTTCATCTATGACTATATTCTTCTTTATAACACGAAAATCTTCGGGGAGGTGTAACTTAATATTTTCAATATTGTCACCACCTTTAATGTTAAAAACTCCAGATGCAGATAAGAGGAATTCGTTTTTTTTCAGTCCCTTTGAGGGAGACAAAACTTCTAGATTAACAATTACGGAATTTTCATTGCTAAGTTCATTTTCTGTTATAGTTATCCCATTTTTACCAAGTTCTTCAATAAAACTTTCATATTTGATTTTTTTAATTGAATTTAATACCCCGTTAAATATTGATAATTGCCCTTTCGAAGGTGTGGAAAGAGAAATTTTATTTAATATTATTTTGCCGCCCTTTTCTTTTTTTTGAGCATCTATTTTGAATCCTCTATATGTACCCTTCCATCTTTTACTAAGTACTCCTCTACGAGTTACAGTTTGTACTCCATTTGTAATTTCTAATCTTTTTATTAAACCATCAACAATAGCAACAATTTTAGGGTCAATGTCATCAGAAATTAGAGCACCTTTTTTCTTTACCTTTTTTTGGCTTTCACCGGCCAGGTTTTCATTTGTAAGAATGACTGTTTCTATAATGTTTGTTTTATGCAGCAATGATGGCTTAATTTGTTTTAACCTATCAATGCCTGTTTCTTCCTCATTATTGAAATCGCTGTCATCAGTCATAATGTTATCTTCAGCAACATCCTCTTTACTTACTAGCTTCGAATCATTTTCAGCATTATTGCTGGTATTAGAAGCCACGTTTTCTTCTTTTTCCGGACCGATGCTCGAAAAAAATATTACAGCAACAATTATTATTGCTGCAATTAGTATCCAAGGTGTATAATTGAATTGTTTTTGCGATTTAGTATATTTTAAATCTGAATTGAATGGAATTGCATTTTTTTTTGCTTCTAATTCTTTTGATTGATCCGGCGTTATCTCTATATCTTTTTCTAAGGAAATTACTTGTGTCTTATCATTTGAAATATCTTCTGATATTTCTTCCTCTTGTTTTTCTTCTTGAACAATTGGTTTTTCTACCTTTATCACTGTTGTCTTACTAAATTCTTCTTTTTGTTTTAGTTCTTTTTCTTTGAGCTCTTTTTCTCTTTCAAATTTGATCTGTTCTTCAATGAGCGCTTTAGGAATCCGCCTTGTTTCAGCATTGATTTCTATAGTACCGTTTTTTTGATCAAGAATGTCTTTTGGATTGCTCATTTTACGCTCCTATTATTTTCTACTTTACCAGAATATAATTATGCCGTATAATTAAAAATAATGCAAGAATAAATTTAGTTATTTTCTAGGAGAATTAAAATGATAGAAAGATATGAAGTAGAGGGTATTTCAAAAATTTGGGGAAGGAAAAATAAGTTTAAAAAATGGCTTGATGTAGAGATAGCAATTACAGAAGTCTGGCATGAATGGGGCGAGGTACCAGATGATAGTTTGAATAATATTAAAAAAAATGCAAATTTTGATTTAACTCGAATTGATGAAATAGAAAAAAAGGTACAGCATGATGTTATAGCTTTTTTGACATCAGTGGAAGAGTTTATTGGAAAGGACTCAGCTTACATTCATAAGGGGATTACATCTTATGATATTGTGGATACAGCTTTTTCTCTTCTAATAAGAGAATCTATTGATCTGGTTTTAAAAGATGCATATATTTTTAAGGACATTCTTCTGAAAAAAGGATTTCAATATAAGGATTTGATCTCAATTGGTAGAACTCATGGAATACATGCAGAGCCGGTCAGTTTTGGGATAAAATATCTTATCTGGTTTGAAGAAATAAAAAGAAATATAAAAAGACTGGAAAATGCGAGAGAGACAATATCTGTGGGAAAAATTTCCGGATCAGTTGGAACCTATATTCATTTTACTCCGGAAGGTGAAGAAAAAGCTTTAAATAAGCTTGATCTGAAGGTTTGCAAGGTCTCCACTCAGATAGTTCAGAGAGATAGACATATGGAAGTTATATATGCTTTGGCAAGTCTTGGGTCATTAATAGAAAAAATTGCTGTTGAGATCAGACATTTACAAAGAACCGATGTATTAGAAGTGGAAGAACCATTTTCAAAGGGTCAGAAAGGGTCATCATCAATGCCTCATAAAAGAAATCCTGTTAAATGTGAAAGAATATCCGGTTTGGCGAGATTATTGAGAGGAAATTTAGCTGTTGCTTTTGAAAATAATATTCTTTGGCATGAAAGAGATATCTCCCATTCATCAGCAGAAAGAGTTATATTTCCGGACTCTTTCCATTCAACATTATTTATGCTGAAGGATATCATTTATGTAATAGATGGATTGAATGTGTATCCGGAAAATATAAAAAAGAATCTTGATATTACAAATGAGGTCTATTATTCACAGAAAATACTCACTCTTCTTTTAGATAAGGGAATTGGACGTCAGAAAGTTTATGAACTTGTGCAGGACTGTGCTTTAGAGTCCTGGACAAAAAAGAAGAGTTTTAGAAAACTTATATTTGATAGTAAAGAAATAAATGCTATATGTACAAAGGAAGATCTTGAAGAGGCATTTTCTAAGGAAGCTTTGCTCACAGGCATAGGAGAGATATATAAAAGATTTGCTGATGAATTGAAAGTTATTTCGCAGAAGTCCTAAAAAGGATTAACTATGAGAGCAATATTTATTGCAGTTGGAAGTGAACTGCTCGAGATGGACAGAATTGATACAAATTCTGTTTTTGTCTCATTAAAATTATTAGAGCATGGGATTTTAACCGACATGAAATTTGTCTGCTCAGATGAAGTTGAAAATTTAAGCTGGTTGATAAAAAAAGCTGTAAAAAGAGCACAACTTGTTGTTATTTCAGGTGGTTTGGGCCCAACTGACGATGATATTACAAGAGAAGCAGTTTCGAAAGCCTTGAAAATACCGCTTATTTTTAATGAAGAAATCGTAGATAAAATCAAAATTATTTTTAGAAAAAGAGGGATAGATATGCCGGGAATAAACTCCAGGCAGGGATTTATGCTTGAAAATGCTACTATCCTGGAAAATTCTGTTGGAAGTGCTCCCGGTCAGTATATTGATACCGGAGACTGCAAAGTACTTATTCTTCCAGGCCCTCCAAGAGAATTGAACCCAATGTTTCTAAAAATTCTTAAAGAAACAATTGCTCCTCTTTCAAAATATTTTGTTTATAAGAGAGCTTTCAAGTTTTCAGGAATTACAGAGTCAGAGGCAGATGCCCAACTATCTGCTATCTATGCCAGATATAAAAATATTAAGACCACAATTCTAGCATCCCCGGGAGTTATAAGTCTTTCTCTTCTCGGTAGATCAAAGAAGACAGTTGATGAAGCAAAAGAGTCGGTTGATGAACTTTCAGAAAAGATAATAAAAACAATGCAGGATTTTCTTGTAACTGAAGAAGATGTCTCCTTTGAACAATATATAATAAATGAACTTATAAAGAGCAATATTACCATAAGTGTTGCTGAAAGCTGCTCAGGAGGAAGTCTCGGAGATAGAATAACTTCTGTCGCAGGAAGCTCAAAGGTTTTTCTTGGAGGTGTTATTTCTTATTCGAATAAACTTAAAAGCTCTTTATTAAATGTTCCTGAAGAACTTTTAGAAGAAAAAGGTGCCGTTTCAAAAGAAGTTGCAAAAAAAATGGCTGAAGAGATAAGAAAAATAACAGGTTCGGACATTGGAATCTCAATAACAGGTATTGCTGGCCCGGATGGAGGCTCAAAATATAAACCCGTCGGTCTTGTATACATGCATTTAAATGCAGAAAATTATGATAGAGGAACCTACCAGATTTTTCCCGGAGATAGAGATATTATAAAAAAAAGAAGTGTGAATTTTTCCCTAAACCTCATCAGAGAATACCTATTAGAAAGAGAAAAATAGATAACTCGACGTTTGCTATTTATTTCTAATGTTTTTAATACTAACTTGAAAAGAAAAATTTATTGTGATAATCTGGAGTTTAATATTTTTATACGTTCACAAGAATCTGATAGAGGACTTTTTTAGTTGTAGGAGTTACAAAATGATAAAAGAAATATATAAACAATTGTTGTTATTCCACCAAATGGGCGGTATAACAACAATGAATATACACATACGTTGTAAGTAATTTAAAATCCAATGATGTCGATAGAAAATAAAGAGAGAAAAACAATATGAAAACAATATTTATTACACTGTTA
>CBDUZW010000084.1:0-18983 GCA_965371805.1 uncultured bacterium
TTTTTATGACGCAACCAGTAGTAGTTTAAAGTGTTTTTTTATGATTCAATTCGCAGGTTTTGTTTCTCGATCATTTATGGTATACTATTAAATTATGAGTAGTCCATTAGAAGTATATATCAGATACCGTTCCTTTGTAGGAATGGTTGCACTTGTAGCAGTCTTATACCTTTCTGAGCCAAGTGCCATTTCAATTGGGATAGGATTTTTTTTTATTGTTTTTGGAATGGCTTTTCGAGCATGGTCAGCAGGCTATATTTCAAAAAACAAAGAGCTGGCAACAAAAGGACCTTACGAATTAACTCGAAACCCCCTTTATTTTGGAAGTTTTTTACTTGGTTTGGGAATTGCGATTGGGGGAGATAATCTCTATTCATATTTGATCTTTTTAGTTTATTATTTTTCATTTTTCCCTTTCCTTATGATAATTGAACATAGAAGATTAAAAAAACAATTTGGTGAGAAATATGAAAAATGGTATAAAACATCAAATTCATTTTTTCCAAAAATTAAGAAGGTAGAACAGTTTAATTTTAATATATCATATTATATGAAAAATAAGGAATATAAAGGATTGTATTTTTCATTTTTTATTATTGCGATCTATATACTAAAAGTATTAAATATTCATACAATCCTTTTTAATTAAATTTGATAGAATTTAACTTAGTTAAAATTCTATTGTCTGATAAAATTTCACACTTTCGTCGCCTTCTGCATTCAATGATGTTATTACATAAGTCATATTGGTTTTTTCTAACACATTTCTATGATTATATGTAAACACATTAGAAGAAACCGTTGTAAGATGAGTTAAGTTTGAATCCTGCAAAAGATAAATCTTATATGAGACGACTCCTTTTCCATCATTTAAGGGGCTTACATCCCATGTAAGTACATTTAAATATTCCGTCTGAAGAAGAGATATATTGGCAGACTGTGATATTGCAAAGTTTGCAGGTGGAAATAGTTTTATAAACTCAACCAAGGTTTTTTCAATATCTATCTGCATATTCATATAAGTGTTTTTACATCTTGAAAGAATAGAAGACCTGTTTTTCTTTAATTTCTCTAAAAGTTCATCAACACTTAAATCCCCGCTGAACTGTTTAAAAAGCGCCCATGTTCCTGCAGCATGAGGGGTTGCCATCGAAGTTCCATTCCAATTTGAATAGTTTTTATCACCAGTACCTATAGATGACAAAATACTTACACCTGGTGCATTTAAATCAACCATTCCGCTTTTCCAGTTACTGCTATTATATTCATTACCAAACTTATCAGTCCCACCAATAGAAACTGCTGATGATATACATGCAGGGCTGCTTATGGAACCACAATAGCCATCATTTCCAGTTGCAATTACAGTTGCGATCCCTACTGATCTTAAATTATCAATTATAGACTTTAGAGAGTCTTCATCACAGAATGTACTATAATTCCCGCCGCCAAGACTAAGATTTGCAGCAGCAATATTATAAGTTCCCCTTAATGAATAAACATACTCCAGACCTCTCATCTGATCATAGCCGTAACTCAATACCTGATTTCCATAAGTTGGATCGTCCTCGAATTTTGAGAAGACCTGAATAGCAATAATATCAGCATCTTTCGCTACTCCATATAGATTTCTTTGATTATTTCCGACAGCTATACCTGATACATGCGTTCCATGATCAAAGCCACCGAATTTACTGTCATAATGAGCAGCAGATCCAGGGCCGGACATCTCAGAGCCTCCATTTGGACAGTCTCCCTGATAAGAATAACATTGTTCAATAATATTTTTACCTGTAAACATATCATGCGTATTTCTAATTCCTGTATCTAATATAGCCACATACCATCCTTTCCCTGTAAGTCCATAATTCCATGCAACATCAGCACCTATTAAATCAACTGATTGAAGCAACATTGGTTCTGAAACTTCACTGTTTCCCGCCTCAATACTTTCTTCATATTCTGGTAATGGCATTGGTTTATCTTGAATTATTCTCAATACATTAGGATCATTAACTAAACTTTTTAATGAATTTTCATTTACTTCCATAGATATAAAAGGTACAGTTTTAAATATGTGTTTTAATTTATAGTGAGAATTGCTAAGGTTATGAAGTACTAAATCAACACTTTTACGGATCTCAAGACTTAATTCAAGATCTGCATCATCCATTGCAGAACGATTTATTCTTTTTAAATTCCCTGTTTTAAATTTATTTGAAATATCAGTTAATCTAACTAGATTCGGCACATCTACTTTTACTATGACTCTTATAATTCCCTGCTCTTTTGCTCTTGAGATAAGATCCTGATCATCTGCAGCTTTATTTACATTTTCAGAAAACAACGTAAGGCTAACAACTAAAATTATTAAAATCAAAAACAGTTTTTTAAACATATTCTTCCCCTATAAATTATAACTTTCCCAAGCTGAATGTTTTTTCACTCAGCTCAGGTTAAAATTTTCTATTAATTCTTAATTATTTTCCCATCATTGATTTTGCTTTATCTTTCATTTTAAGAATAAAATCATCAGTGATTGTCATCGTAATATTCAGCATATTTTCATCTGAATTTATTTTTATTCCGTCTATTAATTCTTTATAATCAGGTTGAGATCCGGCAAATCCTTTTCCCATATTCAAGAGACTCATCATGGCATCATTTGCTGCTTTATCATTGGATAAAAGTTTTAAATCAATCTCATATGCACTTCCTGATCTCCAGGCACTGGCAAGAAAACATTCAGCTTTTGTAAAATCAACTTCACCCATTCCAACATTCTTTTTAACCCTGAGCTGTTCAGGAATATTAAAAACCATTGAGAATAAAGAATTACTATTAAGCATCTTCAGGTAACTTTTTTGTTTGTCATTCTTTAAAACACTATTTCCCTTTCCTTTAAACATATCTATTGCTTTTTTTACAATAGAAGTTGAAGCAACAATAATATGTCCCGCATCCGGAAAAACAAGTGTAGTCATCTTTCCATCCTCTTCAATATTATAAAGAGTCAGTCCATCATATTTATCTTCTTTAAATTTGCCACCCTCTTCATTTGCTAATTTTAAGAGTTTTTCTTTATCATATTTTAATCCTGCAACCATAATAAAGCTTAAATCTTTTTTATTCATAAAATCATTACCATAAAAACCTGCAACAATACCATTGATATCTTTTCTAGGATCAATTCCAGTTTTATCTACAAAATCCTTATAATTCTTGAATTTATCTGTAGGTTTAAAATCTTTCTCTATCTCATTAAATATTGCCAAAGATGATAACCCTTTTACATTAACACTTAGATATCCAGATACATCTTCAGGGATATACTTAAGAAGATCGCCACCAGAACCACCTGAGGTACCTGCATTACTTCCACAGCCTGAGAAAAAACTCAAAGCTAACATTAAAGACATAATTACTAAAACTATTTTTTTCATTTTTATCCTCCTCTAACCTAAATTGTATATTCAAATAAATAAATTTAGGTTTAAAAAAAATAATACCATAAAAACAATAAAATTAAAACCTAAATTAGAAAAAAGGAGTTTTTGCAATTCAGATATGATATAATAATAATTAGTAAATATGGGAGAAAATTATGGAATTTAAAAAAAACATTTTATGTATTGGTGCCGGGTATGTTGGTGGCCCTACGATGTCTGTTATTGCACTTAAATGTCCCGAATATAAAGTTTCAGTTGTGGATATAAATGAAAAGAGAATCAATCAGTGGAACTCAGATAATCTTCCAATCTATGAACCTGGCTTAGAAGATGTTGTTAATTCATGTCGAGGAAAAAACTTATTTTTTTCTACTGATGTAAAAAATGGGATAAAGAATGCAGACATTATTTTCGTATCAGTTAATACACCCACAAAAACTTTTGGAGAAGGCGCAGGTATGGCATCTAATCTTCAATATTGGGAAAAAACTGCTCATGAAATCATAAAATATTCAGACTCTGATAAAATAATAGTAGAGAAAAGTACTCTCCCTGTAAGAACAGCAGAAGCACTGGATAGAATTCTAAAATCAAATGAAAAAGGGATAAATTTCGAGATAATTTCAAATCCGGAATTCCTTGCAGAGGGAACTGCAATAAATGACCTCCTCGAAGGTGACAGAGTATTGATAGGATCACACAATACAGAGACAGGTTTGAAAGCTGCAGAAGAAATAGTTAAAATATATAAACATTGGATGCCAGAGGAAAAAATTATTACAACAAATTTATGGTCTTCCGAGTTAACAAAACTGGTCGCAAATGCATTTCTAGCTCAGAGAATTTCTTCCATTAATTCAATTTCTGCCTTATGTGAGAAAACTGATGCTGATATTTCAGAAATATCATATGCAGTTGGAAAAGATTCAAGAATAGGAGCTAAATTTTTAAACGCCAGTGTTGGATTTGGTGGATCATGTTTTAAGAAAGATATCTTAAACCTGGTTTATATAGCCAGAAGTTATGGATTATTTGAAGTTGCTGATTACTGGGAAATGGTCATTAAGATGAATGAATATCAGGAATCCCGATTTGTAAATAAAATGGTAAAGGAAATGTTCAATACAATTGCCGATAAAAAAATTGCAGTTTTTGGATTTGCATTTAAAGCAAACACTGGAGACACAAGAGAATCACCTGCTATAACTATTATTAATAAATTAATTGAAGAGAGAGCAAATATATCAATTACAGATCCAAAAGCTTTAGAGAATGCAAAAATAGATCTGGCAGGAATAGACAATAACGTCAGTTATGAATTAGACCCTTACAAAGCTGCAGAAAACAGTAGCGCTATAGCTATTGTAACTGAATGGGATAGTTTCAAAGACCTTGATTATAAAAAAATATATGCCTCAATGAAAAAACCGGCTTTCATATTTGATGGTAGAAATATTTTAAATCATAAAGAATTGTTTGATATTGGATTTAATGTATATCCATTAGGAAAAGTTTCAGTAACCCATTTCCAAGGAGTGTAAAATGTGTGGAATTATTTGTTATTGTGGACGTAAAAGAGCTATTCCAATTCTTTTAAATGGATTAAAAAAGCTTGAATATAGAGGATACGATTCGGCCGGTCTCTCTGTAGTCGAAAACAAAAAATCAATAACCATTAAAGCACCTGGGAAAGTCTCTAACCTTGAGTCTAAAACAATCGGTATAAAAACAGATGCAACTTTCGGAATTGCACATACAAGGTGGGCAACACATGGAAAACCATCTGAAATTAATGCACATCCTCAGTTAGACAGTAGCAAAAAAATAAGTGTTGTTCACAATGGTATTATAGAGAATTATATAGATCTTAAAGATGAACTTTTAAAAAAAGGCCATACATTTCTCTCTGACACAGATACAGAGGTAATTGCTCACTTAATTGACATGTACTTTACTGATGATCTTGAAGTTGCCGTATTAAAGACTGTAGAGAGATTATCAGGAACGTTTGGTCTTGCAGTTATCCACTCAGACATTGACCATAAAATCATCGTCGTAAAAAGGGGAAGCCCAATTGTTGTTGGAGTTGGAGATAATGAGTTTTTTGCAGCATCTGATCCAATAGCAATTTCAGACTATACAAACAAAATAGTAGTTTTAAATGATGACGAGATGGCAATCTTAAATGAAGATGGATACTATATAAAGAACCTAAAAAATGAAGTTTTAAAAAAAAACATTCAGATTGTTGACAAAGACTCATATTCTAATGATAAAAAAGGATTTGAATCCTTTATGTTAAAGGAGATATTTGAACAGCCTATAAGTATCAAAAATGCCTTTAGAGGAAGAATAATTGAGAGTGAAGGTGTTTCGAAACTCGGAGGACTTGAACCTGTAATTGAAAGATTAAAAAGTATAAAAAAACTAATCATAGTATCCTGTGGGACAAGCTATTATTCAGGAAAACTTGGTAGATATATATTTGAATCCTTAACTGAACTCGATGTGGAAGTTGAGATAGCTTCTGAGTTTAGATACCGGAAATTCACACTTGACAAAAACGTTGCAGTTCTTGCACTTTCTCAATCAGGAGAAACAGCCGATACAATTGCAGCACTTAAAGAGGCAAAGAGAAAAGGTGCACTTCTTTTAGGGATAGTCAATGAAGTAGGCACAACAATAGCACAGCTTACAGATGCCGGTGTATATAATCATGCAGGACCAGAGATAGGAGTCGCTTCCACAAAAATATATACATCTCAGTTAGTATTGTTAACCCTTATGGGATTATTAATAGGTAGATACCATGGATTATCCTTTATTGAAGGCAAAGGGATCATTGATGGAATCAAAAATCTCCCTGACCAGATCAGTAAAATTTTAAGTGACGCAAAAAGCATTCAAGTTATTGCTAAAAAATATAGAAATTACAGAGATTTTCTTTATATTGGAAGATTATATAATTATCCGACTGCAATGGAAGCTGCTTTAAAACTAAAAGAGATCTCCTATATTCATGCTGAGGGTTACCCTGCCGGTGAGATGAAACACGGACCAATTTCTTTAATAGATGAAAATTTTCCTACAGTTGCTATTGCTCCTGATGATGAAGTTATGGATAAAATGCTTAGTAATATAGAGCAAATAAAAGCAAGAAATGGAAAAATTTTATCGGTTACCAATGAGAGTGCAAAAAAAGTGATAGATATTTCAGATGATGTATTCATTGTACCAAAAACTTTACCCGTTTTACAACCAATACTTAATATCATCCCACTTCAACTTTTTGCTTATTATATTGCAAAGGAGAAAGGAAGAAACATTGATAAACCTAGAAATCTCGCAAAATCAGTTACCGTAGAATAAATTAAATTTATAGATAAGGCAATGAGGCTTATGTGGTAGCCTCAATGTAAATTGTCCATAGTTTTTGGCTGAAACCCAAATTTTTACATATTTTTCTTAAAGGACTGATCTCTTACAATATATATCCTTTCAATAATCTCAACAATCTTTAACCCTTCCATTGCATTTGTTGAAATTGTCGATTTGCCGTTTAATGTATCTACAACATTTTCAATTACATAGTGATGATTTGCAGCAGAACCTTTATATGCGCCATAATCATTTGCAGGGTTAGATTCTTTAAGAACGGGCATAACATAATTTTGAATATTACATTCAACAACTTCATTCATATATTGCCCTCCAATTTTTATTGTTCCTTTTTCACCGAGAACAGTTATACTACTCTCTAAATTAGAATCCCAGACAGAAGTTGAATAATTAATGCTTCCAATTCCTTCTTTTATAAAATCAAAAAAAATAAATCCGGAATCTTCAAATTCAGTCAGATTTTCATGTGAAAAATCATTAAATTTTCCTTGAATATTTTTTATATCTCCAAAGAGCCAATACATTATATCTATAAAATGAGAGAACTGAGTGAAAAGTGTCCCTCCATCATATTTATTTGTACCTTTCCAGTTACCTTGTTTATAGTATCTATGATCCCTGTTCCAATAACAATTTATCTGAACCATGAATATCTTGCCTAATATTCTCTTGTCAATAACTTCCTTAATCCAGACAGAAGGAGGAGAATATCGGTTCTGCATGACTGAAAAAACATTTTTAGATACTTGAAAAGCATTATGCAGAACAGATTCAACACTGACTTTTGAAAGTCCAAGTGGTTTTTCACATACAATATGTTTCAGTTTTTCCAAAGCTTTATTTGAATGTTCTGCATGAAGTCCACTTGGAGTACAAATTACGACAACATCAAAATTTATATCTGAAGCCAATAATATATCTATGTTTATATAAAAAGGAACATTATATTTATCTATACCTAATTCATCTATCGATTTTATATCGCACAGAGCAACAAGTTCTGAATCTGGGTTTCTACAAATCATTTCTGCATGCCGTTTTCCAATATGCCCACAACCGACAATAGCAAATTTTATTTTATCCATTATTCCCCTTCCTTTTTTTATGCTTTAAATTTGGGTTTATTAATTTCCTTTTTTATGGCATTTCTTGTGTCAACAACAGATTTTGAAATTTTTATTATATTATCATAATTGATAATTGAATGGTCTGTTAATATCACAGCTGCATCATAATAATCCTCTTCGATTAAACTGAGATCAACTGATTCGAGATTAAATTCATATTTTCTAGTTTTGGGTATTTTCGGGATATATGGGTCAAAATAATTTAAATTTGCCCCCTCATCTCTTAATAATTCAATGATTTTTAGCGAGGGACTCTCTCTGAGATCATCGATATTTGGTTTATACGCAATCCCAATGATTAATATTTGTGAATCAACAATTGATTTTCCAATTGAATTAATTGCTTTAATAGTTTTATTAACTACAAATTCAGGCATTGAATTATTAACTTCTCCCGCCAACTCAATAAACTGAGTATGAACTCCATATTCCCTGGCCTTCCATGTCAGGTAAAAAGGATCGATAGGAATACAATGGCCTCCAAGTCCGGGACCTGGATAAAATGGCATAAAGCCAAAGGGTTTTGTTTTTGCAGCCTCAATAACTTCCCAAATATCTATATCCATTTTATCAAAGACCTTTTTTAATTCATTTACTAAAGCTATATTAACAGCCCTGAAAGTATTCTCAAGTATTTTTGAAGATTCCGCAACTCTGGTTGAAGTAACTGGAACAGCTTCAACTATCTGACTATAAAAAAGACTTATGACCTCTAATCCATCATCGGTCATAGCGCTAACTACCTTTGGCGTATTCCCTGTAGTGAAATCTTGTCTACCGGGATCTTCCCTTTCCGGGGAATAACCCAGATAAAAGTGTTCTCCCAATTTCAATCCAGATTGTTCCAGAATAGGTAACATTTCCTCATCTGTAGTACCAGGATAGGTCGTGCTTTCTAAGACTATAACTTGGCCTTTACGTAAATATTTTGAAATGACTTCTGTTGTATTAAATACATAAGATAGATCCGGAGTGTAGTGTTCATCCAGAGGAGTTGGGACACAGATAATTATAAAATCAGTTTCAATTAATCTTGAAAATTCCGAGGTTGCCGACATCGTTTTTCTCTTCTTTACAAATTCAACTAAAAAGTCGTTATCAATATGTTTGATATAACTGATCCCCATATTTATATTATCAACCTTTGCAGTATCAATATCAAAACCAATTACTGAGAAGTTTTCTTTTAGCAGCTCTTTAGCTAAAGGCAATCCAACATAGCCAAGACCAATAATTCCAATTTTTATTTTTTTGTTTTTAATTTTTTCAATTAATATATTTTTCAATTTCCCTCCAAATTATATATCTAGTTTAAAGAGCTACAACATATAAATTCAATAATATAGCATTATGGCAAAAATGAATCCCAACCATTCGGCATAGTTTTTGCAATATCATTCAGTATTACGAAAACCATTAATATAATAAGCAGAAGAAAACCAAAATTCATAAGAAAATTTTTCATCTTTGCTGGGAGATCTCTTCTTATAATTGTCTCTATAGAGTAAATAAGTAGGTGCCCACCATCAAGTGCCGGAATAGGAAAAAGATTAATAATACCAAGTTGAAGAGAAATAAATGCTATCAACATAAAGAAATTAGTCATTCCACTCTCCATAACTTCCTGAGAGACTCTGGCAATTTCAAGAGGACCTGATAAACTCTTTGCAGACACTGATCCAGTGATCATTTTTTTTATCGTTTTGAAAACTAAAAAAGACATATTTTTTAACTCTGAACTTGTCTTCGCGACTGCTTCAGAAAAACTAATTTTCACCATGATCCTAGGCGCATATACAGTTCTTACGATACCTATCACACCATCATTCTTAAGGTTTATAGATTCAATTTGAACTTCATTCTCTTTTTTATTTAAACCAATTTTCCAATCTAATGGACCCGTTTTTATGTTTCCACCTTTAGCTTTTGCAGGAACTAAGAGTAGTGAAATTTCTTTATCATCACGTATTATTCCAATTTTCACTTCTTTGTCTACGTTACTTAGAAGCATCTTAGACATATTATAGAAATTTATGGATTTATTATTTATTGATTTTATAATATCACCTGATTTTATACCGGATATCTCTGCAGCACTCCCCTTCTTTACTTCAACAATTTCAGTTTTAAAATCATAAAACATCCCGGAATAGCCTAACTGTCTGTACTCTTCAATACTTAAATTTACTATTTGCTCCTTGCCATCCCTTAAAAATGTAATTTTTACATTTTCATTAGGATTTGCATTTATCCCCCACTCAATATCCTTCCAATTTGTTATTTTTTTTTTATTTATAAACAGGATTTTATCTTTTTGTTTCAGTCCCGACTTATCTGCAGGAGATCCCTTTGCAACATATCCAATAACAGGTGATTTTGTCTGATATTCCTGAACATCAACCCCGGACATATAAATAAGTGTAAGGATAACAAAAGACAAAACTAAATTCATTATTGGTCCCATTGCGAGGATAAATATTTTCTGACCTCGGTTTTTTGCCGAAAACTCATCACTTTTTGGCTCTTTAGACTCGTAATCCTCCTCTCCAGCCATTTTCACATATCCCCCAAGAGGGAATAGACTAAACCTGAAATCGGTATCTCCTATTTTTTTCCCAAATAGTCTTTTTCCAAAACCAAATGAAAAGGTCTCTACTCTGACACCCATCAGTCTGGCAGCTATGTAATGACCCAATTCATGAACAATTACAATAATACCCAGTAAAATCATTAGCGAAACAATTCTATATAAAATTAACATTATATCTCCATTATAACTTCTTCAGTTTTTCTTTTTGTTGTTACTATTGTTTCTAAAACAGCCTCAATATTATCTATCTCGTAGAGATCAGAAATGTTTAATATTTTTTCAACTACTTTAAAAATATCAATAAATGATATTTTTTCTTTTATAAAGTATTCAACTGCAACCTCATTTGCTGCATTAAAAATTGCTCCGGAATTTTTCCCCATTGCCATCACTTCATATGCCATTCTAACAGATGGAAATTTCTCTCTATCAACAGGAAAAAACTCAAGCTTATTTAGTTCATCAAAGCGCAGCTGTTTATTTTTAAATCTTACTCTTCCTGGATGGCTCAAAGAATATAAAATTGGCATTTGCATATCAGGTAAGCTCATCTGCGCAATAACAGATAAATCAATAAACTCAACCATTGAATGAATTATACTCTGAGGATGTATTATTACATCAATTTGGTCTGTTTTTAAATTGAACAAGTAGTATGCTTCAATAATTTCCAGTGCCTTATTCATTAAGGTTGACGAATCTATTGTAACCTTTGTCCCCATATTCCAGGTTGGATGCTTTAGAGCATCTTTGACTGTAATACTTGCAAATTCATCTATGTTTTTTTTGAAAAATGGGCCACCTGATGCAGTTAAAATCACTTTGTTCAACTCTGAAATTTTTCTGCTTCCCAAACTCTGAAAGATTGCACTCTGCTCACTATCAATAGGAATTATTTCAGAACAACTAAGTTCCAATTCTCTGTTTATTAATGAACCGGCAGCAACTAGAGTTTCTTTATTGGCAAGGCATATACGATGTCCCAATTTAATAGATTCTATTGTTGCTTCTAATGGGATTGTTCCTGTTATAGCAGAAATTAATGTATCAACATTATCTGCAGATGCAACTTCGATTAACCCTTCTTTTCCAGAGTAAAAGTTAATTTCCGGAAAATCTTCCTTTAGAACCTTAATGTTATTTTGATCACTTACACTTACAGTTTTTGGAGAAAACTCTTTAATCTGTTTTTTTAAAAGTCCTATATTTTTCCCTGCTGAGATAGATTCAATTGTATATTTATCCCTGTTTAAAGAGACTATTTTTAAAGTACTCTTACCTATTGACCCTGTAGAGCCAAGTAGTGCAATCTTTCTCATTTCCAGAAGTATTCAATAATATAATATAGAGCAGGAGCACAAAAAACATAACTATCCAATCTATCTAAAATGCCTCCATGTCCGGGAAAAATTGATCCGGAATCCTTTTTGCCAGAGGCCCTTTTAAAAAGAGATTCAATTGGATCTGATAGTTGAGAGAGTAATTCCAGTACTCCTCCGGTAATAATTGCTGTAGCTACTCCTACCTCAATTGGAAATGTGAAGATAAGAGTTCCAAGCCATCCAGCCAGACCTGCCGTTATTATTGCAGCAATTAAACCTTCAAGCGATTTATTGGGTGATGCAATAGGATATATTTTTGTTTTCCCTATGGCTCTGCCCACAAAATATGCACCGGAATCACCTATTGCAATTACAAATATCATAAATAATAAATAATTTGCACTTAAATTATCACCAGTATCCATCGTTTTTAAATTATATAAATAGTAGAGTGGTATATACAAATATAATACAGATATAAAATGAATACCGATGTCCTTTATATATGACTCAAGTTTCGTTTTATTATTTACAGCAAATAGAAAAAACAACCCGGTTGAGAATAGTATAATAAACAAGGCCAATGGCATATCAGGCTTTCCAAATGTAAAGTGCAATGCAATTGTTAAACCATTTATCAGTATTATTGGAAATGAATATACATTCGGTTCCGTTAATTTAATAAGTTCATAAGCTCCAACAGAAATAATGAAAAATAATAATAGCGAAAAATATATATCAGGTAAATAAACTATTGCTGAATAAGCTGCAATAATAAGAAAAAATGCTGTAATTGTTCTTTTTATAAATTCATTCATATCGCTCCATATCTCCTTTTTCTTTTTTGAAATTCAATAATTGCATCTAAAAGGTTATTAATCCTGAAACCTGGCCAGTAAACATCCGTAAAATATAATTCTGAATATGCAATTTGATATAATAAAAAATTTGAGACCCTGTACTCTCCCGATGTTCTGATTAGTAGATCGGGTTCAGGAATATCCTTTGTATATAAATATTTACTAATCAGCTTCTCATTAATTTTTTTTTCTTCGATTCCATCTTTAACGATATTCTTTACTGCCTCAACAATTTCGCTTCTTGAGCCATAATTAAGTGCAAGATTAACTTGAATATTACTATAATTAGACGATAGTTCTTCTGTTTTTTCAATTTCATTTCTCAATTTCTTCGGAAGTTTTGACTTTTCCCCAAGAATTTTCAATCTAACTTTATTTTCAATGAGCATTTCTCTCTGATTAATAAGGTTTTCATAGAGCATCTCCATCAATTTGTTAACTTCTAAAACCGGTCGTTTCCAATTTTCACTGGAGAAAGTATATAGAGTCAGATATTTAACCCCTAATTTTAGTGAATTTTCTATTATTTTCTTAGCAGAAATAGTCCCTTCCCTATGTCCCTCTATACGGGTTTTATTTCTTTCTTTCGCCCATCTTCCATTTCCATCCATAATAACAGCAATATGTTTTGGAATTTTACCTTTTAGCACAGATTTTATTCTTTTATCAATATCTATTACAGCTAAATCATTATCAGAATTCATTATAAAATTATAGTTTCTATAGGAACCTTTGTCAAGCACTATTAAGTTTGTCGGATATCTATAAGACAAATTCAATACATTAGATATTTTTTGAAAACTTTTTCAGTTTTAGTGCTAAATATTTACATTTTAATTAAAATTATGATATAATACAAAATCGTAATTTCGTTTTAACCACAAAAAGAATACATAAAAAAATAGGAGATTTTTATAAAATGGAACAAACAGCTATAAGCAAAATCAGAAATATGGGTATTGTCGCCCATATCGATGCTGGAAAGACAACAACTACAGAAAGAATTCTATTCTTTACAGGAAAAATAAGAAAAGTTGGTGAAGTTCATGACGGCGAAGCAGTTATGGATTTTATGCAACAGGAACAGGAAAGAGGTATAACTATTTCATCTGCAGCAATAACAGCAAGTTGGGGAGATCATAGTATTAATATCATTGATACACCAGGACATATCGACTTTACACTTGAAGTTGAAAGATCATTAAGAATATTAGATGGAATTGCAATGATATTCTGTTCAGTTGGTGGAGTTGAACCACAAAGTGAAACAGTCTGGCACCAGGCTGATAGATATAAGGTTCCAAGAATTGCATTCATTAATAAAATGGACAGGCAGGGAGCAGATCTTTTTGGCACCATTGGCATGATGAACGATATGCTTGGTGCAAATGCAATACCTTTTCAACTTCCTATTGGTAATGAAGCTGATTTCGAAGGCGTAGTGGATCTGATAATGATGAAGGCAATTACATATAATAATCTTGAAGTTCAAGTAAGTGATATACCTGAAAAACTCAAAGAAAGAGCTCAGGAACTAAGAGAACAACTAATTGAAAAACTAGCAGATTTTGATGATACAATTATGGAAAAGTTTCTAAATGAAGAAGAAGTAACAACAGATGAAATAAAGAATGCTGCAAGAAATGCAGTTTTAAATCTTTTAATAACTCCTGTATTTTGTGGGACAGCATTCAAGGACAAAGGAATTCAAACGCTCTTAGATGCAGTAGTAGATTACCTCCCATCACCTATTGACAGAGGAATTGTATTAGGTTATGACACAGATGATACAGAGAAGACCTTATCAAGAAAGCCTTCATATAAGAGACCATTTTCAGCTCTTGCATTTAAGATTATTAATGATAACTTTGTAGGACAACAGACCTTTATAAGAGTATATTCAGGTGAATTAAATGCAGGAAGCTATATATATAATCCGAATAAGAAAAAAAAAGAGAGAGTTGGACGAATATTAAGAGTCAGTGCAAATGACAGAGAAGAGTTAAAATCTATAAAAGCGGGTGAAATTGGTGCATTGATCGGAATGAAGAACACAAAAACCGGAGATACTCTTTGTGATATTGACAATCCAATATTTCTTGAAAACATTCATTATCCTGAAACAGTTTTAGATATGAAAATTACTCCTGAAACTATGAAGGAAAGAGACAAATTAGGGTTTGCTCTTGGAAAACTGTCACTTGAAGACCCTTCATTTAAAGTAAGATTTGATAGTGAAACAGATGAAACTGTTATATCAGGAATGGGAGAACTACATCTCGAAGTAATTGTTGACAGACTGAGAACAGAACACAAACTAAAAGTAAATGTTGGAGAACCTGCAGTTGCATTTAGAGAGACGATTACAAGAGAGACCAGACATAATTATAAATACAAGAAACAAAGTGGAGGTCATGGGCAGTACGCTCATATTGTTTTCAGAATTGAAGAGAACTCTGGAAATGGACTGGAATTTATTGACCATATCAAGGGTGGTAATATTCCAAAGGAATACATTCCTGCAGTAAAAAAAGGATTCTTACATACTATGGCAAAGGGTGTTCTTGTAGGATTCCCAATGGTGGATATTAAGTTCACATTAATAGATGGAAGCTTCCATGCAGTTGACTCAAGTGAAATGGCATTCCGGTCATGTACTGAACAGGGACTCAAGGAAGCGATAAAACAAGCTGGTGCAATTATGCTTGAACCAACAATGAAACTGGAGATAAATACACCTGATGAATATATGGGTGACGTCATTGGGGATGTTAACCGAAGAAGAGGAAAGATCGAAAATATGAGAAGGCATAGAAAAGGGTCTCAGAAACTTCAGGGTTTTGTTCCGTTAAAAGAGATGTTTGGATATGCTTCATCTTTAAGAACAGTTACAAGTGGAAGAGCAAACTACTCAATGGAATTCAGTAGTTATTCAAGGGTACCGCAAAAACTGCAGCAGGAAACTGTAGAAGAAATTAATAAACAGAAGAGTGAAAAAAAATAAAATTTAAAAAGTTTAAATAATAAAAGGACGTGTTAATCACGCCCATATTAGAAGCCTGTCCGAGAATAGACGATGAGCAGAAAAATTCTGAAATTTAGGAATAATATTTACATATTTGAGGCGAATAGTAGAACTATTTAACGAAAATATGGGAAAATTAGGACAAATTTTTGGGATTTTATGCCGTTGTTCTAGTTCTCGGACAGGCTTCTATAATCTACCAAGAACAATTCTGCCTATTCCACTATAGTCAGAGATAATATTGATATCTGTAAAATTATTATCCTTAAAAATTTCAGGTACAGACTTACTTTGATCATATCCTATTTCAATAAGAAGATAACCACTTTTTTTTAAATGTTTAGCAGATCCTGCTACAATTTTTTCTATTATTTCAGTTCCCTCTTCACCACCAACAAGTGCCATTTTGGGTTCATATTTTTTCACCCTGTCGTCAAGTCCATTCCAATCTTTCTCTGAAATATATGGAGGATTTGAAACAACAACATCAAAAAGCATATCGTCTTCGGGAGGAAATAAATCTCCTTTGATAATCTTGATTCTATCAGTTAAATGATGGTGGTTTATGTTTCTTTTTAATATGGGAAGCGCTTTTGTAGATTTTTCAAGAGCAACGACAGGACAATCGGAATTGTTTGCAATAGCAATTGATATTGCCCCGCTTCCAGCACCAATATCGAGAACAATTGAACTTTTATCTAAGAGTTTCAATGTTTGTTCGACAAGGATTTCTGTTTCAGGACGTGGAATTAAAACTCCTTCTTTTACGTAGAGTGGCAAAGAATAAAACTCGGTCTCTTTAATAATATATTGAACAGGTTCACCATTATTAAGTCTATTAAAATATCGGTAGAATTTTTGCAAACCGGATTTATCAGTTATTAGCTGATTTTTATTTATCCAAAAACTCTCCTTAGAAAAGGAAAATGATCTTTGGATTAGTATTTGAATATCTAATGGATTATTTTGTCCTGAAAGTCGTTTTATTGAGTTTTCTAATAGATCTTGATATCGCACTAAGATAAAATTTCTTTTAATTTATTATTTATAAGTATTTTGGTAAAATAATCTGTTAACATCCTTACCAGTTCATCCAGGCTACCATCAAGAACTGTCTCAGTATTAAAATTTTTCTCACTAACTCTATGATCTGTAACCCTGCTTTGAGGAAAATTATAAGTTCTTATTTTTTCAGATCTATCCCCGGAGCCAACCTGCTCTCTTCTGGCAGAAGATTGATCATCTTTCTGTTTATTCTGTTCAAAATCATACAGTTTGGATTTAAGCATTTTCATTGCCTTATCCTTATTCTTATGTTGAGATGATTCATCCTGACATGAAACTACTATACTTGAAGGAAAATGAGTAATTCTTACTGCAGATTCAGTTTTGTTTACATGCTGACCACCTGCTCCAGAAGCTCTATATGTATCTATTCTTATATCCTTTGCATTAATCTCAACTTCAATATCATCTACTTCAGACATAACAGCAACTGTTACAGTTGAAGTGTGAATTCTTCCGCTTGATTCAGTTACAGGGACTCTCTGAACCCTATGTACACCACTCTCATATTTAAGATACTTATTTGCTTTTTTTCCTTTTATATAGATTATTATCTCTTTTATTCCACCGATAGCAGATAAATTAGTTGATACAATCTCTAACTTCCAGCCCTGCCTTTCAGCAACTCTGGTATACATTCTTAAAAGGTCAGATGCAAATAGAGAAGCTTCATTACCACCCGCACCAGCTCTTATTTCAAGAAAGACATTTCTGTTATCAGCAACCTCATCAGCGACCATAAGAACCTTTATTTCATTTTCTATTTGAAGAAGTTTTTCATCAAGATCCCTTATCTCTTCTTCAGCCATTTCGATAAGTTCTTCTTCATCTGATATTTCTATTAGTTCAGCGGCATCATCTCTTTGATCAGAAACTTTTTTAAACTCGAGATATTTCTCATTTAGAGGACTTAATCTACTTAATTCTTTAGATAGCTCTTTAAACTCGTTTTTATTATTTACGATATCCGGATTACTGAGCTTTGTGGAAATATCTTCATATTTCTGGTGTAATCCCTTTAAAAAAAAATAGAATCCCTCTTTTTTATCTGACATAAAAATTTTTTAACAAATAAACTAAACTGTTTTTTCCTGATAACCGTATTTTTTCTTAAACTTTTCGATTCTTCCTTCAGTATCAAGGTACTTTTGTTTTCCTGTATAAAAAGGGTGACACTCTGAACATATTTCGATTTCTATATCTTTCTTTGTTGCCTTTGTTTTAAAGGTATTTCCACAAGCACAAAGAACAGCACATTCATGATATTTTGGATGTATTTTACTTTTCATTATTTATTCCTCCGATAGAAGGAATTTTATCAATTTTTTAGGCAAATGTCAATCTGGATTTTTATTAAAAAAAATGAGATAATATTAGATGGAAAAAAAAGTAAATATTTCAGCATATTCAAACAATAATGAGGTAGCAGAAAGAAACAGAAAATTCTTTTATGATAATGGTATTTTTACAACTAATATCATTGGTTCTCCAGGATGCGGCAAAACTTCTATAATGGAATATATGGCAATTAACTTTAAAGAGAGTTTTGCAGTGATCGTCGGGGATGTAAAAACAGCTCTGGATTCTAACAGAATCATTAAAGCCGGACATAAATACGCATATCCAATTGAAACAGGTGGCGGTTGTCATATTTCGCCTAACCAGATAAATCAGAAGCTTGATGTATTGGACAAGGAAATTGATTATCTTTTTATCGAAAATGTAGGAAACCTTGTATGTCCATCGTCCTTTGACATTGGTGAAAAATTTAAAATAGCCGTTCTCAGTATTCCGGAAGGAGATGAAAAAGTAAAAAAATATCCGGGTCTTTTTCTCAAAGCAAATGCAGTTATAATCAACAAAGTAGATCTGTTAAAACATATGGATTATGATATAGAACAGGTTAAAAAGGACTGTAAAATACACAATCCAAAAGTAAAAATATTTGAAACCTCAACAAAAACCGGTGAAGGATTTGAAGATTTCTTCACTTTTCTAAGAGAACAAAGAAAGTATTTTTAATAGAATCAAAAATTAATATCCTTTAAAAACAGATACCAATACTGCTTTATTAAACAGATAGGGCGTTTCGTGGAGGCTGTCTCAAAAGTCCAAACCTCCTTGAGTTATTTATGTTTAAAAATCA
>CBDUZW010000085.1:0-18895 GCA_965371805.1 uncultured bacterium
CCTATATAACTATTTATTTAAAGTTTTTTTATAATTTTGATGAAAAATCAGGGATGTAAGATTGTTGCAATTTTGACATTTTAGTTTAATTTTGTTTAAATATAGTGTGTTTCTAACATAAAAATAAATTTAGGGGCTTATATTTGTAGTTAAATAATACTAAATATATGAAAAAAATATTAAATTCATCAGAAATAATGACTAAAAAAAAATCAATGTCTCTTAGAGGTGGTGCATCAAATCAATCTGGAATTTTTTATCAGAATTCTATTGCTGCATTATATTTGGGAGGTTTATTAGATTCTTCACCAAAAACATATGATAAAAGAGTAATTGAAGTTCGAGTTGAAGCACCAGAGCATGTAGATGATATAGTAATTACTTTTGAAAATAGTGCTAGGACATTTATTCAGGCAAAGGAAAAATTGGTAACTTCTGGTAAGACTTGGGAAAACCTTTGGTACGATTTTGTTAATCAATGGAAATTGTTTACTCCTGAATCAAATGACCGATTAATTTTGTATATAGGAAGTAATACAGAAAAAGACCATAATTTAGAGGAAGCATTCAGAAGAATAAAGGGTTCAGCGAATTTAAAAGAATGGTCTTCTAGTCATACAAAAAAAACAGCTGTTTTAATAAAAGGCATTCAATCATGCATTTCTGAAATTGTTCCAGACTCCCAAGAGTTTTTTCACTTCTGTACTAATATATCTGTAAATATTCAAACACTTAATCAAATTGAAGAGAATGTGAATTTTAGGATTCCAGAAAGTAATAAAGAAAAAATCACTGTGTTTTCTCTACTTAGAGATAAATGTGGAGCTTATGCAAGACTTAAAAAAAGATTTTTAGCTTCAGAGTTATTAGAGGAATTATCAACTTTACATAAAGTGTATATTACAGAATATAATGGAACAGGAATTTTTGACTATAGAAAAGCTATAAATGACATGTATTCTATAATTGAAGTACCTGGAACGCATGTGTCTGGGGATATTACTAAACTTTTTTTATGGCCAAATTTTCAAGAAATAAATTTAGATAAATCGAATCAAAAAAATTTTGAATTAGAGTATAATCCATATACTCAAATTGATAGAGGCGATATAGACTTAAAGGGATTCCCTTTTCCATCAATGAAGAGAGTTTTTGTAATTGCAGGTGCTGGTTTTGGGAAAACAACCTTTCTTCATGCAATGTGTAACCGGCTATCTAAATCAAATTGGCTACCTGTTTTTATCCCATTAATTCAGCTAGTTGAAAAAGGAAAAACAATTATTCAATTCTTAGACGATAAGATTAATGAAGATTTTTCTGTTAAAATTAATTGGAGTACATACTGTACTAAAGGACAAGTAATTCTTCTTCTAGATGGGTTAGATGAGTTAAATTCTTATGAAAGAAATAATGCTCTAGATTTACTGAAAAAATACTCAAGTCGATTTCCTGAAACACCGTGGATCCTATCTGCCAGGGATGAAAGAGCAATCAGTGGAGGTATAAGAGCAAAGTACTTAAAAATTGTTCCATTTAATGAAAGCCAAATTGAATCATTTGCAAGAGCTTATAGCGAGTATAACAGTTTAATTAATATTAATGATCTTATTCATCAACTTAGAACATACCATGATTTAAAGAAACTAGCTGAAATACCTCTATTCTTAGCTCTGCTTTTGGTAACTGCAAAACATGATGAAGTTTTGCCAAGAAGTAGGAGTGATTTACTAGAAAAATATTTATTTATTCTTTTTCATCCTGAATCCAGTAATAAAACACAAAAATTTATTTATGATCCGGTTTCTCTTCAGGAAAAAATAGAGCATTTCTCATATTCTTTATTAGAAACTGGGAAAATAAACTTTACTGAACAAGATTTCAAGGATTTTTTATTTAAAATCAATGATAATTCTTCTTTTATTGATCTCTTAACAGATTTAAAGGGCTGTGGTCTATTTAACTATTCTATTAATAAACTTAATCCTGCATTTCCAATAATTCATGAATATTTAGGTGCTAAATATTTAGTAAAAATTAAAACAGTAGATATTATAGAAAAATTTGAATTCAATGTAAGTCAACCATGGGCACAAATGATATTATTTGCTTTAGAAATACATTCTCGACCAGATGAAATCATTGAAGAAATTCTAAAAAAAGAGGATGATGCATTTAACACTAAGTTGAGAATGATAGGTCATTGTATTGTTAATGGTGCTTCAGTTTCAGAAAAAGTAATGAATCAGATAAGTGAATTATTAGCTGGAATTTGGATTGAAGCTACTTGGAAGCACCAAGAATTTATTGGAAACTTACTTGCTGACGGATTTATAAAATTTATTCCTAAAAAAGTTTTATCATTATTAAAAGAAGGATGGGGCTTTTCAAGTGGAGGAGATAAAATTCTAGAGCGATTAAATGAACCAAAACTTATAGAAGAAGTTTTTGATTATTTATTATCTATTGATTTTGCTAGGGAAGTTTCTTGGTATCCATTAAAAAATGTTATTAAAAATAATTCACCGGTTTTCTTGGAAAAACTAATTAATAAACTGAATCATGAAGAATTAAGTGAAAAAGAAATTGATGAAATTGGAGAATTAATAACTATGCTTGATTTTTATAAATTACCTTCTATACAATACAAAGACTTAATTATAAAGAATAAATATCCTAAAATTGTCCAACTTGCTGGATATTTAATTGCTCCTAAACCTATTTCACAAGACGCTCTCGAAATTGCAACCAATTTTTTAAGAAAAGATGAAGATACATTAGAAAAATTGTTTCACCATAAATGGCTTGCTGAGCAAGTTATATGGAAAGTCGAAGATCCTATTGAATTTTGGATTGAATTAGTATTAGATCAATCAATTTCAATAACGATTCGAGATCAAATTTTGAATCTTCAGAAGTCGGACTTAAATAAAAATAAAAAAATATCTTATTACAAAAAATTAATAACTATATCAGAATTAGATGAAACATTAAAAATTTCTACTTGGATATGGTTAGCTTATTTTGGAGATCAGAATGCTTTAGATTATGTTTATGACAACTTACAAAATTTTAATGATCCTTATTTAGAATATGCAATTATGTCTTTAGTAAACTTTCTGTCTATTGATAAAATCATAAATATTATCAAAAAAATTGAAAAGTTATCACTTTCCATAAATCAAAAAAAATATATGAGTAATTCATTATGTACAGTATTAGCTTATAAAATAACAGATTATAATAGATCTTGGTTTGGACTTTACAGAAAACAATTGCATCCTGCTTCATCCTTAGCTGCAGATCTCATTATGAAATGGTATAGGGAAGGTTACCTAGATGAGATAGGACAATTAATTTTTTTAACAAATGCAGTAATTCTTTCTCCAGAATTGGTTAAAGATGAATTAAAAGAAATAATTGAGGATTTTATTTCTAGAAGTTATTTATTTTCAAATTCTGAATTTGATCATAAATACTCGAGGGCATTAGATGAATTAAATGATTTTGATAATCAAAATTATCTATTAACATTGGATAATCTGAGTAAAATAATGTTGTTGCCTTTACCAAATTCAGGCCAAAGCGCTGTACATATGATGGAATCCTATGGAACAATAAATGCTTTATCTTTTTTATTAAAACTTTATCCTAAAGTTGAAGATAGATTTATAAAAAACTCTATTGAGAATTCGGTAGAGTCTTTATCAGTTAGGTTAGGTTATAAAATTATAAGAAGTAATGAAATGTTATCAATTGATCCGAAACCTAAAGTCTAGACAGATATAACGAAATTATTTCCTATTTGAAAAAAATTAAAGAAAAAATTACATTGAAAGTAGATTTTTTGATATATCTATCTAATAAAATTATCAGATGAAGCATACTCTGCATTATTGGTTATTGTTGGGGATGAAAAAAAAATGTTTGCCTTTGAGAAAATTTTAAAATAGAAAAGATGATGTAATGCAATGCTAGACAATTAAATAATTATTTTATTAAAAAATTATAAAAATTTTAAGGCAAATTTACTCTTGATATGGAACATCTTTGGATGTTTTTGGTGTCAGGCCGGATTTTTTCATTTGTGAGCAAAGGCAAGATGTCAGTTGATATGTATATATTATTCTTTGATAAGCTTCCTATAAATGGTTTTCAAGCTCCTGCAATGTCATCTTAGCTATATGTAATCCATAATAGAAAATTATTTAATTGATATTATTTTATATATATATTATATGAAATGTGGGAATTAATCGGTGAAAAATTGTTTGACTAACTCTAATAACAAGTAAATTTGTGAATAATAATGATTTATTTATTAATATTCTACATATTATTAAGGCTTAGATAATTGTGGTTGGTAATTTAATTTCAATACTTTTAAAAACTCTTTTAAAGATTTTAAGTACGAAGACATTAAAATTTTCCATACTTCATTTGGATCATTATCATTTATTGGATAGATAATTTTGAAATACTCAAATGTTTTAAGAAGTCCTTTAACTTCATCCGTATGAATTGGGTATGCTTGCCTTATATGATTGATTTTTCGTAATGGTTTTATGATATCATCACCTTTATAATTTAGTTTTTCTAAAAATGCCTCAAGTAAGCTTATTGATTTTGTGTTGCTATCATTAATATCAGTTATTTTCCTGAGTTCATCTATGTTTAAGTCTGTTACAAGGCTAGCTAAAGAGGATATTCTAAAACTTAATTCTTCTTGTGATTCAACACTTCTAAATAATTCAAGAAGTTTTCGTTCTTGATTTAAAGTAAGTATTTTACATTTATGCTTCATTTTATAAATTGCATTTATATAATCTCTGTTTTCTATTATAGATGCGGCTAATGAACTAGATTGAATATTTTCAACTATTGTTTTTTCAGGTAACTTTATTTCTAAAATCGTATTTGAAGGATTTGTGATTTTTTCAAGATCAAGTGGGCATTCATCATCAGGTTGGTTGTTTGTTGTTAAAATTAATTCTTCTGACTCTTGCAAAGTCCTATCTTTTAATTTTTCAATAATATGTCTTTTTCCATATTCAAAGAGCACCTTTTTTAAATCAGAAATGCTCTCTTTTAAATTCCAAAAAACTACTAGCTGACCTGTAATTTTTACATTTATATGTTTTTCTTCATTAAGCGGTTTATCAGCTTCCGAACTATTTTTTTTGCTTGTTATTACTTTGTAATATTGTGAATATATATATTCATCAATAATACTAGATTGTTTGATACTTGGCTCGTCTTTAAATATCAGAGTACTTGTTTTTTTCATTAATCTCATAATAACAAAATGGAAGTTAATTTTCAATAGTATTTTTTGTTAAATTGAATTAATGAATTATACTATTACATAAACCACAGATCAACAGGGGCACCCTGTTAGACCCTTTGCCTCTTTTTAGTCGGATGGAAGTGTTTTTTGCTTAAATCCTGCTCCTAACTTCATCTTAACCATTTTTAGAAAGGTGTATCTAATTTTTTTTATTCAAATTCAAATAAAATAATTTATTTTTCTTTTATACAAACTCTAAAAAACTCATGGGTGGTATTCGTTTTTTTTTATAGAAAATAATACTACCGTACCTTTACATTTCTAAAAACGCCCCAAGATTCCGTTCTCCACAGGAAGAGTGAATTTAATCAAAAAAAAATTTTTTATGTGGAAGATTTAAACATGAAAATTAAAAAAGGAGAAATGGAAATGAAAAAGAAAACTTTTAAAAAATTTAGTAAAGAAGAGAAAAAGGGGTATATTGAAGAAAAAAAGAATGAATTAAAAAACATGATTAAAGATTTTTTCCTCTGTAAAGAAGATATTCAGAAACTTAGTAAAAGATATCATCTATTATCTGATGAGAAATTTTATAATTATTCTCTTTTAAATTCTATTCTAATTTTAAAACAAAATGCTTTTATATGTTTAAGCTTTAATAAGTGGAAGGAAAAAGAAAGATCAGTAATTAAAGGAGCAAAAGCAGTAAAAATATATGTGCCTGTTTTATCAAAAATATATACCTGTAAAGATTGTTGTAAAAAGATCTTTTTTACTAAAGCTGATGCAGAAAAACACAATAATATTAATAATTTCAAAATAGAAGAAAGTCTATCATTTAATATTGGAAATGTTTTTGATATTTCAAGTACAGAGGGAAAAGACTTAAATTTTAAGTATGAAGAAAATACTGAAAATAACATTACGTTTGATTATAAGATAATTAAAGATATTCTATCTAATGAATTTAATTTTAAGGTTAATGAAATTATCTCAAAAAGCAGGGGACATGTCTTAAGCAATAACCACAATAATATTTATATTTCTTCAATCTCAAATAATACAGATAAAATAAAAACCCTGATACACGAATTAGCACATTTAATTCTTCATATAAGAACTGGGAAAACAACAGATATGCAAAAAGAAGTCAAAGAAGTTGAAGCCGAAGCAGTTGCATATATTATTGAATCATTTCTAAACATAGATATCAGATTTTCAGAACTATACATCAAATCCTTCTCAAATAAAGAAATCATAAATAAAATAGACTTCAATTCAATCTGCAAACTATCAGAAAAATTATTAAATATATTAAATAAATTCCTAACAAAATTATCAAATATTGCATAATCCAAATTATCATAAATAATTAAAAAGAGGTGCTGTAAAATACAGTGCCTTTTTTTATCCAAGTGTCAAAAAAATTAAATTATGCTCAAATCAAATCACACATTTTAGAAGCGTCCACCACCCAACGCTAAACGGAAATTTTTTTCATATAAAACTCTATCCAAAAAAATATGTCATTCTAAGCCCACCCCAAAAACCTTAAAACCAGAAAATCTCCCCACCCATCCAAAACCAAAACATATTTTTGATTTAAACAAACCATCAAATCAATCATTTTATTATCTTAAAAACCCCAAGAAAATAAACAATTTTAATCATCATAAAAACCAATGATCATTAAAACAGTCCATAAAATAACTTTTGATTTTCCCCCAATGTAATTTATTGTTGATCATAACCTTTTGGCTTAGATTTATTTAAATTAAAATCAGATTTACTATGTATATTAAAATGAGAGGAAATTTATTGGAATTTTCTTTACTATTATTTTTTTTTATGATAATATCGATTTGTGCTTAATAAACACTTCAATTTATTATCGATTATGGAATTACAATTATATTGCTTAGCAAATATTATAGGATTTTATATATTATTCAAAGGAGATTAATTTTAGGATGTATAACTCAAAAAAAAGGACATTTATTTTACAAAATTTTAATATATTGAAGGTATAGAATGAAGAAAAAAGAAATTAAAGAAAGATTAATCACTGAAATTTTAAAAATTATAAACATAAGCTTTTTAGAAAAAGATAATTTTACTCTAACTCATTTTCTTGAATCGATAGTAAATTCTAAAAGGTTGCCATTCGATGTTGCATATTATATTACATTAGATAAACGCACTACTAAATTTTCTTTTGGAGATATTTTTCCTGAATCTTATTTAGGTTTAAAAGAGCAAATTATAAATTATTTAGATATCTCAAATTGTAAAATAAAGGACGAAGTGAATGAAAAAAAAATGGGAATGTATTGTTTAGTTGCAAAAAAAAATCTTTGTGATAAAGAACAAAAACCATATGTAGAAATAATTGACAATTTTGAAGAATTTAAAAAGAAAGATGAATTTAAATATTATATAAAATTGGATTTTGGAAAGAATAAAATAAAATCAGAATATATTTTTCCAATATTTATAAAAAGTACTGGTGAAAGTAAAAAAAAAAACAATATTTTATTTGCAATATTGATTCTTAATTCTTTTAAAGAAATAAAATTGTCAAAGAATGATATTAAATTGCTTTCAGAAATAGTAAGTACAAATATTTCTATTTCCATAAAACACATCGCATATAACAAATTTTTTACCTTTTTTAATAATATGTCTAGCTCCAAAGAAAATTATAAAAGTAATGTAGAAATGTCTAATTCGTTAAACTTAATTGATTTAGAATATACAAATATCTTGTTAAATATAAAAGAAGTTTTTAGTCTTAATGAAAACAGTTTTGTGGGCAACTGTGAATTGAAACATGCATCGATGTGGTCAATAAACAATACTAATTCGAAAAATCATTTTCTAATTAAAGAAAAAAATCTAATTCCGTTTCAAGGGAACGATGATCTTCTAACTATTACAAGTGAATTAAAAACAAACAATGGAAAAGACAATCATTATTTTTTTAATTATGTCAATAATAATCTTGCTATAAATGTGAAAAAGCTATCTGAAGAAAAAAAATTCTCTATTTTAATTAAAAAAGAGTATTTTAAAAATATTAAAAAGAATTTTTTAAATCCTAAGTTTGAAGAAAAATATAATATTCTCGATGATGATATGGTTGTTATATTTCCAATATTGCCACATATGGAAAAAAATAATAATTTATCTACCAATATACACCCCTTGGGTTTTATCGTTTTATATTTTAGCTTTGAAACTTCAAAGTATTTCTATAATGATCAAATATTAGAATTAATCTCTCATAAAATTTTTGAAAATATTCGTATTATTGTTGCTTCAATGAGACGTGAAATAAGGACTAAGATCTTAAGTCAAGTACATAACTCAATTTTATCAGACCAAAACCAATTTTATAGTAATGCAATTTTGGAAATGCAAACCAAACTTGCATTTAAAGATGGTTATGTATACTTATTTGATGAAGAAGATAAAGAGAATTTAACTATGCGGTGTCAGAATAGTCCAAAAATTATAAAGAGAGTAATAAATGTTGATGATAAAAGTCATTTAGAGGATATTACTAAAATTACGGGAAATAAAAATATAAGTTCAAAATTTCGTGCTTCAATAAAATATTTTCATAGAAATAAGACTAAACCAATTTTTTGGAATAATTTTAGTGAAGTTAATAAATTGAAAAGTTCAAAAACAACGAATTTATTTTCATGTATGTTGATACCAATAAAAAACACAGTAAAAAAAAATATAGGGGTATTGATTTGCTTAAATAACGAAAGAAAAATTTCTATAAATAAAAGTAATAATGTTATGGAATCACCATTTTCTTCTATTGATGCAGAGATTGCAGGTATTGGTGCTGAAATAATTGGAATGATTTCTGAATTATTTAACTATTCAAAAGAAATTCAAAATGTATTTATGAAACTTCAACATGAGATTCCCGGATTAGCTACGAGGATTTATGGTAATGTTACCAAACTAAAAAGAAATGTATTATATCATTTAAAATCAATGACAAAATATGATAGACGAAATGTCGATAATTTAATTGATTCTATGTTGTTGTCATCTAGAACTATTGGACTTTATTCTAGATATGCAAATCTTCAAAGTTTTACAAAAAAAGAAGCAAATAGCAATAAAGACGATATAAATATAAGGAACTTTTTAACAGGTTATATAGGTGAATATAGAGATGATGCACAAAAATTACATGGAGTTTTTCCATTATTTCACATAAATGATTCTAATCGAATTAGAAATGCAATAATTTATACTCATCCGTATTTTCAACTTGCTCTTCTGAACATTATTAGAAATGCAATAAAATATTCTTATTGTGGGTCACTTATTCAGATTTTCTTCAATAAAGAGAATAATAATAGTCAAATTATTGTTCAAAATATTGGAATTGAAATAAATAAAAAAGATATACATGGGATTTATGAAGACCACAAACGAACTGAGGAAGCAAGGAAAAAAGATTTATCAGGAATGGGGTATGGACTATCTTTAGCAAAAAATGTAATTGAAATAATTGGTGGTACAATCAAAACAAATCCGATTAATAATATAGCCGACAGAAATGTTTTTGCTATCAACGAAATGGAAAAAATAATTAATAGATTTAAATCCAATGAATCGTTAAGTGAATTTTTGAAAGGTGAAATGAAAGGCGAAGGAAATGGGGGGCATGATTTAAACTATTATATAGATTATTTTAAGCTAGAGGATAGTGAAAAATTAATATTGAAAAAATATCGAAATTTTAACATACAATATATAAATGATCATGTTCCAAGGTCTATTAGAATGCACGACTATGAAGATTTTTTTATGGATTATATCGAATCACAATTTAAAAAAAATTCAATAGATTATTTAATTGAACATAATATGGCTAAGCCAATAAGTTTTATTGAGTTTGAAATAAATTTAAAGGAGACAGAATGAAAAGTTTAAAAGATATGAATGTTTTATTAATTGAAGATGAACCACATAAATCACAAATTTCTATCGACTATTTAGAGGAAATTACAAATGTTATTATTGCAGGTAATATGTTTGATGCAGAAAGAAGAATTAATTCAACAAAGATTAATTGGGATATAATAATTTTAGATGCCTGGATTCCTGATCACAATAAAAAAAATCAAGATGAATTGTTTTTTAATGGATGGGATTTCTATGAAAAAAATTTAATTAATAGTGACATTCCTATAATATTATGGACAAGATTTGCACAGGCACTAGAATTAAATTGGGGATCTAATGTAATGTTAAAAAAATTAAAATCATTTGATGAAAATGAACTTGTTATTGCTGTCAAGAAAGTTGCAAAAAAGAAAAATAATTATTAATAAAAATGAATATTACAAGAAAACATAATTTATGGTTATTTTTATTAACAATAGTTGTTACTATACAATCTTTTTTATTAACCTATTTTTTAGTAACAGCTAATAGTGAAAAATATATATTAGATAAAGATGCAACAACAATCAATTCCATTATTGGTATTGCAGGTTTTCTTGCTGCTTTTTCAGCAATTAGTTTATATTCCATTTTTAATGCTAGTGTTGATAGAGAACGAGAAAAACTTAATGAATTAGGAAATGTTCTCGAACATCAGGTAAAAGTTCTTGAAAATCAGGTTAAAGAGTCAAAATTACTTAAAGAGACTTTTAAAAATGACACAATAGATGATAAAAAAATTCAAGAAAGTTTAAAAAATAAAGACGCCAAAATTTATATAGCTTTAGGGAAAAATACTGAATGGCTAACTCAGCTTAATAATTTTTTAATATTAACTTCTGAATTTGCTTCTATTCAATATAGAAAGCAAGTAATAGTAGATTTTATTATCTCAAAAAAGCGTGAAAGTTTACATCAAGATATGCAACAAATGTTACAAAACTATTGCAAGGAATATATAAAAAAAAATCCTAATGAAAGTCTGACCAAAGACTTAGATTCTCTCTTGTCATTTTTGAATAAACAGGTAATTTAATAAAAGAAAGAGAATATGGGGAAATTAAATAGTTTTTTGGAAATGACTATAAGTGATATATAAATTTAGACAAATATTTTGATTTTTTGAATTTATTTTTATTTGTCATACAATAATATGCTTATACTGGAAAAATTGAAATAAAAATGCGGTGCCTTTGGTCCAAATAATATAGATAAATAAATCAATAAAGATATGTTCGGGCTATCTTGGATAAGCTGATGATTAACTACAAGATTCTCTCAGGCCTGGCGACAATTAGAATTAGGCTTTGACTATTTATAATAATATTTAATATTTGGGGACAATTTGGGCACAAAATTTACTCGATTTTACTTGAATTTACCTTGTTTTACTTTTAGAAACTCTGTGATATCAAGTTTTTGCGTACTTTTTGCCAAAAAAACATTTTGATTCATAATCAAAAGGTTCAAATAGTAATTTACATCAATATATTATTATTTGAATAAGTAATGCGAACCCCTGGAGCATTTTAGAAAAAAACTCAGTTCCATTTATCGGCTGTCTGATCATTTGTGTCTACAATTAAAATAATAATGAGAATTAACCTGATGTAAAAAAAAATTATGTATAATGACTATTCCGAACATGTCATCTGTATTAATGTTAAATTAGGTGCCAGTCCAATAAAATAAAACTCTATTAAATTAGGTGCCAGTCCAATAAAATAAAACTCTATCCAAAAAAAATATATCATTCTAAGTCCACCCCAAAAAACTTAAAACCAGAAAATATCCCCACCCACCCAAAACCAAAACATATTTTTGATTTAAAAAAATCCTTAAATCAATCACTTTATTATCTTAAAATCCATAAGAAAATAAACAATTTTAGTCATCATAAAAATCCATGATCATTAAAACCGTCCGTTAAATAACTTTTGTTTTTCTCCCTTTTAAATCATAGAAATTGAAAGATTTATTTTATATTTGCAATAAAAAAATAATAGTTTTATAATTTCATCTATCAACAAATATTAAATTTTCAAGTTACAAAAGGTGAATAATGTTTTACTCAGGGATGTTAAAGGATCGAAAGGAGAGAGAGCTCTCAATTAATGAAATAGATTTTATGGAGTAGAGGGAATGAAATGAAAACTTTGATTTTTGGTATAATTGTTGCATTGAGTGTTCTTTTCTTTTTAGTAGGAGCTCTTATATATTTAAACCGTGATGCAACGGCCTTATGGCAAAAAATTATACCTGCGGTTGCACTGGGAATTGTTGGCGCTTTTTTTTCATTATGGATTAGTTTAAAAGACAATAAAATTGACGTTTCTTTCCAGACAACATTTATTAATCACAAAACTAACGGTTCTCCTTTAGAAAAAATTGAACCAAGGTTTTCAATTTTTTATGGGGGTAAAGTATTTCAGGAAAGAGGTTTTTTGAAACCACTTGATAAACAGAACATGTCAGATTTTCATTTAGATCTGGCCTTTATAGAAATTGCAGTGTTGCTATATGAAACATTTCAAGAATTTAAAAATAGACCTGGAAGTGATTTGTATAGCTCAAATAAATATCCGACATCTCTAAATTTACCTCGTAAAGTGATTTGTTGGTCAAATTTTATCAAAAAATTTGAATGTACTCCTGATCTAAAAAATCAAATTAGAAACATTAATAATGAGGCATATGAAATGAAGAATATGACCATTCCACTCAAAACATCAATTCAAATTAATTATGACAAGAATTCTTCTCGAAGTATTATTTTTAAAAATAAATTTTCAGAGATCAGCATTCAGGTTTTTAGCTCTCATGGGAGTATTGGTATAGGTGAATGGAAATGGTTATTTGATTATGATGATGATAAAAACAACCAATATTGGTCGTCAACAATAAATGTTATTTTATCTGCAAAGTTTGAAAAATTACTATCTGGTAATCCTGAGATGTCAAAATACATCAAATGGGCAGGAGCACTTTTTGATAATATTGAGACTAATTTAGATAGCAAAAAAATATTAGATTTAGCACGTGAAAAACATCATTTATATAAATTGAAGATAGATAATTATTTTAATAAAGAAGTTTTTAAAAAAAACAAAAATGGAAAATCAGTATTGACTCCAGTGAGAGTGCAAGGTCAAATTAACACAAAAAAATAAAATAGATTTTATTGGGTATGGGAAATGAAAAATAGATGGGAAAAATGTGGCTTTCGGTGATACTCCGGACAAAACCGTTATTTAAAAAAATGCTGAAACTAAAGCGACAAAGGGTTAGTACATTCAATTATAGAGTAGATAAAGGACTTATATGCTAAAAAACATTGATCTTGGAGAATATCTTAATTCTTATTTTTTTATAAAACTTCAAAACAGCAATATAGATTTTGAACACATCAGGGACACTTCTCCGGAAACACACTCGACATTGCTTCATGAATATGTGCACTTTCTACAAGATATCTTTACTACTTATGGATATTATCGAATTGTAGATAATTCAGAAATATTAAAAACCTATATTCATAAAATTTATGATTTAAAGGAGATTAAGATTCCTATTACCATTCCTTATATTGAGGATAGTGCATATGATATAAATCAAGATTTAGCATCTATTTATACTGGAGAAACCGGTAATTTGGGATTTAAGTTTGATAATATTTTATCTGTAAATAAAGAGGGTTTTGCGATCAAAGACCATGAACATATTAAAGGTATTTCAATAACTGTTCAGAATTCAGAAACTCTAATCAAAAGTTCTTTTCTTCTTGGTAGCAGAATTATTTTAGAATGTATGGCGAGTATTATAGAAAAAAAATATTTTATTTCTGACAATGTCCCTAATTTCCCATACAATTTCTTTGAATACTTATATAGCTTTTATATTTCTAATTCTAAATATGATCCGGGACTTATGATTGCTTTGGCCGAATGTTCTTTAAAATCATATCATCCGGCCAAACTCTTAATTGAATTATTAGAGATGTTGAGAGACAAGAGCATTTCTATTAATTCTTATGACGATATATACACTATTGCAAAAAAATTTTGGTGTAATTCTTCTGAATTCCTCAATGTTTCTTCCTTTTCTGACTTACATAAGAAAATGAATATCAGAGCCAGAAAGTGTTTAAATGATTATTTTATCAATAATGAGTTTAGGTCTGTTAGAGATTGGATAGATGCTCTTTTTATGAAAGCTTTAACTGTTTTTAAAGACTCGAATGGCTTCCCTATTCTTAGACTTTATGAAGAGGGGGGCGTTTTTTATAAAAGGTTATGCAATTTTATTGGTTTTCCCATCATTTCTAATAGTGATGATATATACTATGTCCCAAATGAAGCACCTGATTCAATTCTTTTATTAAAAGCTATTCCAGAAGTTTTTAAGATTTTAAATGGGCAGAGCAAGGGTTGTTCCCTTCAAGATCATTGTCAATCTAATTATGGCAAGCATACTGTCGATAGCAATTGTTACCAATCTCCCTGGAAAAGAGTTGAATATAAAGAATGGTGTTATTTTGCTCAATTATGGAAGTTTTGGAAACTTGATGAATATAAAGTATCATTTTCAAGAGAATAATCATACTTGCAATGCACTTGTTTTGTATAACACTTAATGAACGTTATTTGTGTGACATTTTGTGTAGATATAATGTTGGATATAACATGTACATGTTGTATAATTATTGTATGCATTTTACATTAAGGCAATACATTAATATTTTGTCATGTATTTTTGACTTAAAAAAATGTCATTTGCAAAAGGTGGAAAAATGAGTAAAAAAGGAGTGTATGAAAAATACACAGAATACACAGATGAAGAAATACTTGAAATATTTAAAAATGAATATGAACGAATAAAACCAAAAGGATTAGGTGAATTTGAAAAAAAACGTCAAAAAGATGTACCTTCTTTGTCGTATCTATTGATTCGTTTTAAAACAACTTGGAATGAATTAAAAAAAAAAATGAGAATCGAAGATATTGTAATCCCTTTTTATACAAACAAAGAAATTATTTCTGAAATAAAAAGAATAAAAAAGAAAGTAAAACACTCTCCTACAATATCTGAATTTAATAATAATTCATATATGTCAGAATCAGTATTAAAAAGACGTTTTGGTAGTTATGACAATGCCTTAAAAAAAGCAGGAATAAAAAAACTATTAATTCAAAATGTTGTAAAAAAAACAGACAAACACCCGAAGGAATATATAAAAAATGCACTATTAAAAGAAAAAAATAAAATCGGCAGACGACTTACAGGTAAGGAAATTAAGGAAAACGAAAACTTACCTGCACTGAATACAATTTTACAACACTTTAGATCGAGTTCAATTGCAAACATTTGGAAAAAAATAGAATAAAATCGGTGTTCGGGAAAAAATACCCAAGTTATAATTAGTTATAGAGACATAAATGGAGCCTGGCAATGATTGGTAAATATTTTTGGTGCCAGACCGATTTGTTCTCAAAAGGAATCTTAAAACATCTAAGATGCCTTAAATATGGAGACAAATATAATGCTTGAAGAAAAGAAACCTAAATGGGCCAGCGCAATATTCAAACAGAAATATAGGGTCCTGAACTGATGTATATGTTTTAAATTAAGGTTTTTTTATGGTTTATTATAAAATAAGAGCAATTCCGGAAAAATTGGAGTTACTTTTTAGAAGTCACATGGATAACGTTTGTTTTTGTATCAATGATAAAAGCATGAATGATGATGGCACCTGTGATATTGTCGCAATTCCAAAAAATTTAAAAGTTGGAAAATTAATAAAAAAAAATTTCTTTTATATAAAAAATGAAATGAATGTACTTGGTTGTTTAGATTGTTGGCCAGAGTATTATTATTTTCCAAAATTAGGTAATCCTAATATTCTTGGTTTACCTCTATTGTTACATAATAAGTTTTTCTCCTGATCCCCAACACAACGAAGGTATGCGGTTAATGTAAGCGTAATGTAAAGTACATCTCTTTGCATTTAGATGATTTTTGGTGCCAAGCAGGATTTTTTTCTTTTATAGACTCCTGCTATCATGTTGGAGTATGGCAAATGTATTGCCAAATTGAGTGAAAAACATTTATTATAAAGTTTTTGAAATGAAAAAAAGCTCTAAAAATTAATTATTTCATGACCATCTTTCATCAAAAATTGACTAATTACTTTCTCAATGGAATAATTAAGGTTTCCTCTGCCATCACAATTGGTGCACTTTTCAGAAACACCTGCACCAACAACTTCCCACCCATTTCCACATTCGCATTGTGCCGGAGTAGTTTCAGTTTTCTGATGAAAATACCAGTCTAAATCCTTAAAAAAGCTAACAACTACAGGATTGTCTAACCTGGATGGCCTGCTTTTTATTGATTTAATAACAATTCCCTCCATCCTTTCTGTTATGTGTTCTATTCCATCAACTTTATATAATGCCAATATTTCCTCAAAATCAGTAAACTCAAAATCCTTACTGAATATTTCTTTTTTTTCTATATCACTCAATAAGTCAATAAAATATAACTTTTCCATTATTGAATGAAAATTATATGTCTTGTAAAATTGTTTAACAATTTTAATTAAATCTTTGTTTTTAAGAATATTATTAATTCCTATTAATTTAATTAAATTAAGTTTATCCACTACTTGAACATCGTCATTCAGGATTTGATCACGATGGATCAAGGTTATTTCCCTGTCACGGATATCACCGCCAACGATTAAATCTGCTTTATCAAGCATTTCCTGAAAAGAGAGTACAGAAGGCTTCAGTAAAGCCACAACCTCTTCATCATGTTTGTTGATGATTCCTTCCAATCGTTTTTTAAGGGGAGATTTTTTGGCAATTCTGTGATTCTTGAAATCCTGAAAAAGTTGTACGATCCCCTCTTTGCGTTTAATGAGACCTTTTTCCTGCTCTAACCCATCCAGAACCATGGACTCACGGCTTTCGGCAATTTCAATTAAACGGCTATGGCAAGAAGAGTCCTCAGAAATCCTGAACTTTTTAAATTCCTCAAAAAGAGTGCAAATGTTCTTATCCAGTTTATCCAGATCCTTTTCCTGCTCTAACCCATCCAGAACCATGGATTCACGGTTTTCGGCAATTTCAATTAAGCGGCTATGGAAAGAAGAGTCCTCAGAAATCCTGAAATCTTTAAAATCCCAAAAAAGAGTGGAAATATTCTTACCCAGTTTCTCCAGATCCTTTTCCTGTTCCATGGCATCCATTAATGCGGTACATAGCTTTTCAAAGATCCTGGATAAACGTTTGAAGGATGAAGATGCTTCGGATTTGCGCTTCCTGCTAAATTCCAGAGAAAGGGAAAGAACGGAACTCCTACGATTCAACAAGTCTTCGTCCTGTTCCATTTCATCCATCAACCTGGAATAATAGTTCTCATCACCAGCTTTAGAAATTTCGCTTCTAGCGGCCATCATTTTTTTGAAGTAGAGCTCTTTGCTTTCCCTTTTTAGAAGGCCGTCGTAATAGCAGACGATTTCCTCTGGACCAGGCTTATCGGCTAAAAGCTCCAGGCAGAGATTTTCCAGGTCAAATACACTCATCTTCATCCAGGTATTCTGTGGAACTTTTTTAATATACCATTCCAACAGTTCCATACATTCAGTCTTGTCCATTTGTTTCACTATTTCTCTCAATTGAGATAAACTAATACGAAACATGGCCGGAATATTTTTCTTACTCGTGTGAAATACGATGGCCTCATTATCCAGGAGACCTTCACTGAGGAGTGTATACTGGACATTTTCAGGAAATTTTTCGTAATGCTTCGTTGCCCATTGGGAGCTGCAAAACTTCATTAAAACTTTCAGGAGCTCTTCAGATTCTTCAAAGACCGATTCGGGTACGTCATCACCAAACACAGAAACAATGGCCAATGCCTTTAGTATCGGATTCTTGGCTTTATCGGCTAAGTATTGGAACTCCAATTTATTGATTCTTAATTCATTTCGGAGAAGGTTGATGAATAAGAGGGTATCCTTGTATTCCGACTCGCGAAGTTCGGCAAGAACAGGAACCAGGACCTCACTCTTCCGAAGGTCTTCCAGGATTTCATATACTACCCCCCTATTGCGGAGAAGCCAGTCAGGATACTGAAAACGCCATTGCAGGAACAATCTCGCAGCTTCCCTCTTCAGATCAGAATTGGTGAGTTTGAAGTAAACCCTGGGGAATAGGTAGGAGAAGTCCTTATTGAAGTGTATACAGGCCTCGTATATCTCATCCTGTTTCTTCAGTTTCTTTATGCCTACTTCTGCTTTTTCAGATTTTTTAGATTGCCATGCCGGTTTAAAGAACATTTTCTACCTACTTTATTTAGAGTTGTGTAGGTTTATTATACATTAGAAATGGTGGTGTACAAACTGATAGGACAACCGTTTTCTTATTAAACCCATAATTTATCGCACCTCCAAAATTTTGTGGAAAAGTCTGTGGGAAATGCGTGAAAATCCTTTTAAAAACTTCTGTAAAATGTCTAAAATTAGAATAAGTTATTAACATAAAAAACAGTAGCATATTATGAATAAAAATTCAATAATTTGTACGAGTCCATAACATATTAGATTTAAAAGAATTTTTAATCACCATATTC
>CBDUZW010000086.1:0-18525 GCA_965371805.1 uncultured bacterium
TCATTTGGGTTTTTTGGGGGATCAGAGTCTAATATGTTTCTGAACTTCAACATATATTTACTTTTTATGTATTCTTTGTGAGAATATAAGATGAAAAATATTGATAATAAGTATTCTGGAAATGACTTTATTCTGGAAAGAAGAAAAGCTAAATTATTTTTTAATCTGGTTTCCTGGATATATCCATTCATTGAATTGCATTTGTTTCCGGAGTATGTTAAGGCATTAGAAAAACTTGCACTTTCTAATCAATTGAATGTTCTGGATATTGCAACAGGCAGCGGGATTCTTGCAAATGGATTTTTTGAGAGGGGACATGATATTAAAGGGTTTGATTTTTCTAAAGGTCTTTTGAAAAGGGCAAAAAGAAAATTTCCTGATATAGAATTTACTAAATATGATTTAATTGATCTGCATAAAGTGCCCTCAAACAGTTTTGGAATTGTCTCAACAGGGTATTTTTTACATGGGATATCTTCAGACTTCAGAAAGTTTATTTTGAATAATATTTCCCGCATATCATCTAAATATGTTGTTGTTTTTGACTATTGCTGTGATGGAGGGTGGTTTGTCAGATTGATAGAAAAAATAGAGGGACCGAACTATGTGCAATTCATATCAACTTCCAGAGAAAAGGAATTTTCTACTGCAGGGCTAAAAATTGAAGACTCATTTCAGACATCAAAGTTTGGCAATGTATGGTTGTGTTCAAAAAAATAGGCTGTATCTGCCTGTTTTAAAATCAATACAAAGATACTACAAACTGAAGACATGCGATTTATAAAAAACAACTTAAAATGCACTTAAGTTTTCTTAAAAAAAAATTAGTAATTGACAAATTACTTAGTTTTAAATACTATTGCTATGGAGGCAAAAATGGAATTTGTGAAAATGCAAAGTACAGGAAATGATTTTATTCTATTTAAAGGGGAGAATAATGTTGAGTTTATACAAAGTATAAATTTCAAAGAGGGTATAAAAAAACTTTGTAATAGACACTTTGGGGTTGGAGCCGATGGGATAATGTTTACAGAATCATCGAAAATTGCAGATATCAAAATGAATTATTATAATTCTGATGGATCTCTTGCAGCATTATGCGGCAATGGCATCAGGAGTTTTGCAAAATATGTTTTTGATGAAAAAATAATTCTAAAAGAAAAATTTGAAATTGAAACTCTTGCCGGAATAAAAAGAGTTAAACTTTTTCTTTCTGAAAATATAAAAAAAAACATTTCTGTAAATCTCGGGCAACCTATCTTTAATGCTGAAATGATCCCTATGATAAGTGAAAAGGGACAAAAAAAAGATGAAATTATAGAAAAAGAAATTGATATTAATGGACATAAAACAAAAATATATATTCTTAGAGTAGGTGTTCCTCATGCGGTAGTTTTTGTTGACAAAATAATATATGAAGATATTGAAAGTATTGGAAAACAAATTGAAAACAATAAGTTGTTTTTGGAAAAAATTAATGTTCACTTTGTAAGAATAAATAATACTGAAAATATAGATATTTTTACCTGGGAAAGAGGAGTGGGCAGGACTTTATCATGTGGTACAGGTGCATGCGCTTCAGTTGTTGCAGGTAAAAAGAAAAAGCTTTTGAATGGTAAAGTAATTGTGAAAACTGAAGGTGGAGAACTAGATGTGGAAATAAATTCAAAAAATGAAATATTTCTAACTGGAGAATCCAAAACTGTATTTAGAGGGATAATAGAAAACCGCAAATTGTAAAAAACAATTCTTCTTTTTTATTCTAAATAAAAGCTATTACCGTTCTAACTTGACAATTTTTTTTTTTACTTATTATATTTCTACCAACTGTTTTGGGGGGAATCATTAAGAAAATGGGTTTAATTTCAAATAAAGGTCCAATACAAATGAGAATAAAAAAATATATGATTTTCTTCTTTTTAATTTGGACAATGTTAATTGCTTTTTCTTTAACCAATTTTCTTTTTGAAAACTCAAAGAATAGAGATTCGATTGCAAAAAATATAGCCCGTGCACATTTCAATAAGGATCAGGCATTTCGCTGATGGGCTTCATCACATGGTGGTGTATATGTACCATCTACAACTCGAACTCCTAAAAACAAACATCTTTCACATATAAAAGACCGTGATATAAAAAAGCCGGATGGGACAGAACTTACATTAATGAATCCTGCTTATATCATTCGTCAAATGATGAATGATTATTCGAAACTCTATGGAATTAAAGGAAGGATTACAAGTTTAAAATATTTGTATGAAGGAAATAAACCTGATGATTGGGAAGAGAAAGCATTAAAATCCTTTGAACTTGGCAATATGGAGTCCTTAGAATATGAAAATATAAATAACAAACCATATTTACGTTTTATGCGTCCGATGGTTACAGAAGAAAGTTGCTTAAAATGTCATGCACATCAGGGATATAAAGTTGGTGATATCAGGGGAGGAGTGGGAGTTTCTGTTCCTATAGAATCACTAAATAAGCTGTCTGAGCACCAGCAGTTTGTAGCTATATTTGGGCACCTAGCAGTATGGTTGTTAGTTTTGATATCAATGTTTTTTTTATCATTCAGAGAATCATCACGATTAGAAAAACAAAAAGAAATGGAAAGGTCTCATAAGGAAAATGAAGCAAAACTTGAAGAGCAACGTCTTCAGGGGCAAAAGATGGAATCTATAGGAACTCTAGCAGGCGGAATTGCGCATGATTTAAATAATATACTTGGTGTAATAATGGGTTATACTGAAATGACTCTGGATGATCTGCCTGATACAAAAGAGGCTCAAGGTAATCTAAATAGTGTGATGAAAGCATCTGAACGGGCCAAAAATATGGTTAATCAGATTCTTGCATTCAGCCGAAAGGCCAATCTTACTAAGGTTCCATTAAATTTAGTTGACCTGATCAAAGAAACAATTGATTTTCTCAAGTCCTCTATTCCATCATCTATAGCGATCATTTCTAATCTTGAAAATTGTGAGCATCAAATCAATGCAAATGCAACTCAGATAAATCAAGTACTGATGAATTTATGTACAAATGCTTCCTATGCTATGAAAGATAGTGGAGGAGTACTGAAAATCAATGTTAAAGAGATTGCACTTGATGAAGAAAGTTCCAGAATATTTGATGTGAAACCAGGTATTCTGTATAAACTTACTATTAGTGATAATGGCTCCGGAATGAATAAAGAGACATTGCAAAGTATTTTTGAGCCTTATTTTACAACTAAAGACACTGGAGAGGGTTCAGGTATGGGACTTGCTGTTGTATATGGTATTGTTCGGGATCATGGAGGGAAAATCGATGTATATTCTGAACCTGGAGTTGGCACCACCTTTACTATATATTTCCCTGTTTTAAGTTCTGAAAAAACAGAAGAATTAAATAAAAATCGCCGGACTTCAATTATTGGAAATAAAGAGATGATATTATTCGTTGATGATGAAGAATCTCTGGTGGCACTTGGAACAAAAATGTTGGAAAAACTTGGTTACCGGGTTGAGAATAGCACTAATAGTATTGACGCATTGGAAGTTTTTAAAGCAGCTCCTGACAAGTTTGATTTAATTGTTACTGATATGACAATGCCCAAAATGTCCGGTATTACATTAGCGGCAGAGATTCATAAAATCCGAATGAATATACCTGTAATTCTTTGCACAGGATTTAGTGCCAGTATAAATGAAAAGAACTTTATATCCAAAGGTTTAAGTGCATTAATTATGAAACCTTTGGTAAAAAGAGAGCTTGGAGAAGCGATCAGTAAAGTACTGAATAAAGAAAAAAAACCCTAACATTTGCTGAAAATTCATTTTAGGAATAAAATTTATTATATTACAAATTCTAATTTTGGAAGATATTTATTCTCTAACTATTTTTTCTAACTCTTCAAGACTCATGTTCCCAATGGCTATTGGTGCCAACCGTCCCATTATCCAAAGTACCTCTGCATCTTTCTCTTTTGAGAATTTTATGTCATTAAATTTGTCTCTAAGGTCCTTTATGTTTGATACAATATTTTTTTTCGAAGCTTTTTTATAAGCAATTGTAGTTAGAATACTCTCAAAATCCATGTTTGGGTGTTCAAAAACAATCGGGAGTATTTTTTTTATAATATTTTTTTCAAGTTTATTTCCATCAACAAATTCAAAGATGTCATATAGCTTATTATAATTAAAAAGTGGATTTCCCTGCAACTGTCCCTGAATGAATTTTAGGTTATGTCCAATTATTGATCCAACAAAAACAGGATCTGCATTGAAATCTGTAATGATTTTTTCTAATAGAGAATACAGGTTTTTGCTAAGAATAAATGCAAAAGTGTCTTTTGGAATATTCCATTTAGTCATATTATTTGTTCTGTCTATAACTGCTGATGGGACATTGTCTTTGATTTTCTGGATTAATTCTTCTTCTATTGAGATAGGAGGAGAATCTGTGTCAGGATACATTCTGTTTGGTCCTGGTAATACTCTTTCAAAAATTGTTGTTCCGTTTTTTAATGATTTTCTAGTTTCTTCCGGAATTCCATCAAAAGCAAATTTACATCTTTCTTCAATTGTTTCCAAAGCAGTTTTTATGTCATCTTTCGGCCCCCAGAAAACAATTTGGGCATCGTTGTCTGAACTTCCAAGTTTTTCTCTTATTTCTTCAAAGAAGTTGTCTTCTAATTTTTGTTCTAATGACTCTGAGCTGGTCATATTTGGTTTTTCCAAACAGGCAATAACTTTTAATCTGTCATTCAGTTCATTTTCAAATGTTTGTCCAGGTTGAGTGAAATGTGACAAAATGTTTTTGAATTCAGGTAGATTAACGGCATAGAGTTTATTTGAATTATTATTCTTTAGTTGAGTTAAAAATTTATATTTTAGAATAATATTATTTGATAATTTTATTTTATTAATTTCCCATTCACCTTTGTCTGGTACACGTTTGTTTAAGATTTTCTTTATTTCAAGCAGTGATTTTTGTCTGAAGGCTTCATTATGAGTTAATAATGGAATCCATTTAATATGAGCAACGCCCTTTATCTCAATTCGTGTGCCTCCTGTTATGCTAACATTAACATCTTCTCTTGTAGCACCAATTCCTGTATTTACATTGCCTGTACTTCTGTTCAAAAACCTAATATAGTTACAGGCTTCAGCTGCCTCAGCAGGGGTGGTCATTTCCGGATATGTAACAGTTTCAATCAAGGGAACTCCTAATCTATCTGTTTTATAAATTCTGTCATGTCCAATATCTGAAATTTCTCTGCAAGAATCCTCTTCGATACTCAGTTGAATTATTCTGATATTTTTTTTGCTTAGTGGGATTTCTCCTTCTATTCCTACAATAGCTGTTCTTTGAAAGCCAGTCGGGATGCTGCCATCAAGATATTGTTTTCTAGTAATATGTAATTCTCCTACAATACTTGACCCTAGCAAAATTGCTATCTCAATAGCTTTATTGAGTGCATCTTTATTTATCAGAAATGGAGGAGTGTCATCAATTTCGTATGTACAGGATGATTCATTCTTAAGTCTGTATTTTATATTTTTTCTTGTTTTCTGTTCCATAAGGGCTGTGCCGTCATATTCTCCAAGTTCACTTAGAGTTGGACGCATATGTCTGATTACTTCAGTATCAAAATCGTCATCTTTTTGATAAACTCCAGCAGGACATCTGCAGAACAGCTTTTTTTCTGTCTTCAGTTGCTGATGGACTTCAAGTCCACATTTAAAACCCATTTTCTTGTATTTTAATTCCAGTGTTTCAGCTAGCTTTGAATATCCAACTTTTTTCTTTGTTTTTTCATAATTGCTTAATGGATTAAAGTTATTTTTCATTTTTTCCCTCATGATACAGTAAGTCTACTCTTTTTGTTCTTTAGTCTCTCTAATATTTCAACACTAGTTATCTGTGCAGTTCCAATCTTTTCAATTGCTACTGAAGCAGCAGCATTAGCAAGGATTACAGACTCTTTCAGGCTTGCTCCTGATACCAGAGATAGGATCAACACGGATACAACAGTATCTCCAGCGCCAGTTACATCAAAAACTTCATGGCTGTAAACAGGAATACTAAATGCCTTTTTTCCTCTTTCTGCAGCTGTTATTCCATCTTCACCTCTTGTTATTATAGAGTATTTGGTGTTGAATTTTTTTTGGATTGTTCTAACTGCAGTTATTATGTCTTTTTCCTCTGATAATTTTTTACCTAATAAATTCTCTGCTTCATCTTTGTTAGGCGTAATTGCAGTAACTCCTTTGTAAAGATCAAAATTTGGTGGTTTCGGATCAACTATCAAAGGGATATCTAAGTCTTTTGCCTTTTGCTTCAATATATTAATTATTGTTTTATTTAAGGTCCCTTTCGCATAATCTGACACAACTATTCCGTCTATTTCTAAATCATTGATAATACTTATTAACTTTTTTTCATCTCTGTTATTTATAATTATTTCTTCTTCTCTGTCTACTCGTACTATTTGTTGTCTTTTAGCAAGGATTCGAGTTTTAATAAGGGTTTGAATGTTTTTTGATGAAATAGCAAGATTATTTTCGCTTTTGAGTTTAAATATTTCTTTTGAGTAAATATCATCACCAACAATTCCAAGCAGTAAACCTTTTCCTCCAAGACTATCTATATTTGAAGCTACATTTCCTGCACCTCCAATCCTGAAATCTTCTTTTTTAACCTTAACTACAGGAACAGGAGCTTCAGGTGAGATCCTGGCTACATCACCAAAAATATATCTGTCAAATATAATGTCTCCATATATAAGAATTTTCTTGTTCTTAAAAGAGTTGCATATAATTTCAGCTTTTTTTTGTGAGATCATTTTGTAAGCTCCTTAGATTGCAAAGTTTCAATAAATGGAAGGGATAGGAAAAAGAAGAGTATGAATTTTATCTGAGAATGCCCAAAATTATACTCAAACATTCCTGCCATTAAAAATCCAAAAAATGTAAATAATACCCCTATTGCAAGTTTTTTTTGAAAATCTGTACCATTCTTTATTTTCTTTACCAAGTTAAATATTATTGAAATAAACGCTGATAGTAATGCTAATAATGTAAATATCCCTCGTTCAGCAAGGGTTTGAATGAAATTGTTGTGGAGATGCTTATTATGCTGAGCCCCTTTAGGCTTATAAGTACCATATACTTGATCGATATTGTTTGCTCCAACACCAAAAAATGGATACTTTTTAAATATTTCAAAGCCTGTTTTTGCCATATAGATTCTGTCTATGTTTGTTGCATTCTTAAGATCAGTGATTGATGTAAGTCTGTTTTTTATAGATTGAGGTAGAAAAAGTGCTGAAATAATTAATACTGGAATCAGTATATATAGTACTTTATAATTGAAATAGATTATAAACAGCCCAACACCAAAAAATACTCCAACCCATACGGATCTGGTAAGAGAAAACAGGATCGCTATAAAGATTGGTATTAAAAAAGCAAAATAAATAATTCTATTTTTTTTATTTGCATAAAATCCTCTAATTAGAAAAAAAATAAAAACAAACATCATCAAACCTGCAAATGTCATCCAATGGGAGGTGAATCCTTTAATTCTATTTGCTTGAGTGACACCCCAGATAATTGCCTGATAGATACCTGAAAAAGCATGTATTATACCTGAGATAAAAATGACAAGAAGTGATGTTTTAATTCTTTTCTCTGTGTTTAAAATTAGAAAAAAGAGTGGGAATAATAGAAATATGAAAAGCTCTTTGCTGTCAACAAAACTTTCAGAAATATCATATGAAAAAATTACTGATATAAATGTAAATAATATATATAAGATAAAGTATATCATAAATGGTGGGAGGTGCCTTTTAATAGAAAAACTTTCCGATAGATTTTTTCTTCTTGAAATAATATAAATTATTAATCCTATAGTCAGGAAGGTAAATAATATATAGCTACCGGCAATTGAGATATTTATTAAAAATATAAATCCTAATAAACAATAGTAATAAATATCATCTGAAATGTTTAATAATCTCTTCATAGACTTCATTAACCCCTATAGTTTTCATACACTTTATTTTATCACTATTTTTCTTATAAATACACACCCTTTGATCACATGGCCTGCACGCCATATATGATTGCATAATAGTCACATTATCTGTTCTCCACGGACCACTTATCTCAGGGACATTTGGACCATAAATTGCAATAATCGGGGTTTTTGACAGGGATGCTAGATGAAGAGGGCCAGAATCAACTCCAAAATAAGTATCTGAGTTTTCTATCAGAAAATAACTTTCTTCAATTGAGAGTTTACCAATAAAATTTCTGACGGATGTTTTTTTTTCGATCTCTTTGCCCCTTTCACTCTCTTTATCCCCATGTCCGATTAAACAAACAGAATATCCTTTTCGGAATAACATAGATGACAGGCTTATATATTTATGTGTTCCCCAATCCCTGAAATCATTTCCTGCACCCACATGAATAACTACTTTTTTTTTAATGTCCAATGTTTTTTTTACAAGATCAGAGATATTAGATTTATTAACTTTGATAGGAGGATAGTAAGGAATATCATCTTTACTGATTTTTATTCCAATTCCCTCCAGTAATCTTATTTGATTATAAACAGAATGAATAAAAGGTTCTGTTTGAATTCTGCTAATTTTTATATTATAGATCCAGCTTCTAAAAGGTACTATATATCCGATCTTTTTTTTTATTCCACTTAAAAATGATATTTGTGAGCTTTTTGGGCCCGAATGGAGATCGATTAAAACATCAAAGCCAATGTTTTTTATCTTTTTTCTAAGTTTTAGCATCTCTTTTATATTCATTTTTCTTGGGATTACGATAAGTTCTGAGATACCGGGAAGTAACTTGCCAATTCCTTCAAATTCTTCTTCTACAATATAATAAATTTTACTGTCAGGATATTTGTCTTTTAATAAAGTTATTGTAGGAATTGTGAGAATTATATCACCTAATAATCTCATTCTTATAAGAAGTATGTTTTTAATTTCCATTGATATTTCTGTATGTCCGGATTATAAAACTTTATTTTTTGATCGCTTCATCAATAAGCATAATAGGGATGCCATCCTTTATTGGATATATATGTTTACATTTTAAGCATTCAATTCCATATTTGTCTTCTTCATATTCAGTAAGTTCTATGTCGCCCTTACATGCAGGACAGGCTAAAACATCGAGCAATTCTTCTGCAACTATTTCTTTTTTTTTAATCATATTTAATTGTACCTAAAATATGTAATTCTTGCAATGATTTGAATCGAATGATAAAAAATTGTTTTACTATTTAATTATATGATATAATAGAACTACAGTTTAATAAGGGAACTTAGATGACGGAAAATGAAATAATTAAAATAATGATTGATTATCTTGAAACACAATTTCCAAAGAGATGTAATACCTGTGGGAAAGAATTTAATTCATTAAAAGATTATCTTCGTAATACAACACATATTGGAAAACCGGGTTCTCATGATGTAGATCTGGGACGTTGGTTTCCAACGAAACCTCTCGGGACATTTGCACTTGCAAACTGCAGTTGTAATTCCACATTGGCTATAAGCTCAAGGGGGATGAAACTTAATGTAATGTGGAAATTGATGAGATGGGCTAAAAAGGAAACAAAAAGCAGAGGGATTACTTTAGAAGAATTACTGAATGATTTAAGAGGCAAAATTGATAAAAAGGTTTTACAAAAGGATCTTTAAAGATAAAACAAAAATATATTAATTATTGCTTATTCTTTTGCCATTATCAGGGACATTGCTTCCTCTCTGGTTGCAGTTTTCTTTCTGAATATCCCCCTTACAGCTGATGTCAATGTTATAGACCCTGGTTTTTTTGCTCCTCTCATCGTCATACATAGATGTTCAGCTTTAATAACAACCATGACCCCTAATGGAGCGATCGCTTTTGTTATATTATCAGCTATTTGTTTTGTGAGTCTCTCCTGGAGTTGAAGTTTTTTTGAAATTGTGTCGACAAGATGAGCTATTGTGCTTAATCCCATTATTTTTCCGTTTTTTGGAATATAGGCAATACTCACAAACCCAAAAAATGGAAGCAGGTGGTGCTCACACATTGAATAGATAGGGATATTTTTTAAGATAACCATCTCATCATGTTCTTCTTCTGTTAAATGTTTTAAATATTTACTTAAATCTTCATGGGTTCCACTCAGAACTTCTTCAAACATATTTGCCGTTCTTTCAGGTGTTCTTGCTAATCTCTTATCTTTCGGGTTCTCTCCAATTCCTTCTAGAATCAGATTTACCCCTTCAATTATTTTTTTTCTATTAAAACCTTTCATTCTTAAACTCCTTACCATAAAAGCCTGACAATCCAAGTGTAATATTAACATATTTTCTAAAAAAACAAAAAATTATCAAATTTCATACTTAGTATCTGTAATACTGTTATTTTCTGGAGATTGGTGAGATTATTAAAATAAAGAGGAAAAGATAAATGCCAATTGAAATTATTGGGACCAGCAGGTAGATCATTTTGTTTATGAGAGGAGTTTGCTTCCCTGAAGAGAAATTATGTTCATCCACAGGTATTCCTGCAAAAATAATACCTGTGAGTAGATAGAAAAGAGCAAGAACTGTTTCATGCATACTTTCGGCAACTTCACTTATATCAGCTCCCCCCATTGCAAAGAGTATTTTACTCAGGCCTGTTAATACTATTATAAAACCAAGAAGTCCTAACATTGGTGTAATTGAAGATTTGTTTCTGGAAACAAGAAAGACAAAAATGGCTCCACCGAAAACCGAACCTATTATTGGCCAGGAAATGAATATAGAAAGTGAGGTACTTTCTCTTAGAACCATTAAAAATGCTCCAGTCAAAATTAGATATCCTGTGATTTTAAACAAAATTGGATGAGGACTGTTCAAAACCTGTTTCTTAGTTTACCAAATTAGGTACCAGTCTAGTAAAGTCCAAAAACTGTATTGCCTTAGTAGGAATTGAAGCGTTGTATACAACAAAGATAAACCTGTTAGGTGCAAGACTGTCCTGAACCAAAAGTATTTAGATTGTGTGATAATATATCTCTGCATTGCAGAGATATATTTGTTTTTTCATATAATGTATCATTTGATTATGAAAAAGGAGGGAATTATGAGGAAAAATTTTATTTATTTATTCATTATTTTATTTACAGGTTTGTTTCTTATATCAAGCTGTGGCGGAGAGGCAGTTGATGCATCTAAATTACAGATAAAAAAGGATATAGCATACAAAATGAATGAGGAAAAACCTTTTACTGGGAAAGCATTTGTATATTATAAAAGTGGACAGAAAAGCATGGAAAAGAATTATAGGAAAGGAAAAGGTCATGGGAAAATAATAGAATGGAGTAAAGATGGGCAGAAAACCCAGGAAAAAAGTTATAAAGATGGAAAAAAACATGGGGGATTTATAAAATGGTATAAGAATGGAAAAAAAAGACGCGAAAAGAATTATAAAGATGGAAAAAAAAACGGGATATTTATAGAATGGAATAAAGATGGGCAGAAAACCCAGGAAAAAAGTTATAAAGATGGAAAAAAACATGGGGGATTTATAAAATGGTATAAGAATGGAAAAAAAAGACGTGAAAGGAATTATAAGGATGGAAGGAAACATGGGGATTATATAGAGTGGGATAAGAACGGAAAGAAAAGACTTGAAAGGAAATATAAAGATGGAAAAAAACAAGGAAAATATATATTATGGTATGAGAACGGACAGACAAAATTTGAAACAATTTACATAGATGGAAATGAACATGGTAGACAGGTATTCTATGATGAGAATGGGAAGAAAGAATGGGAAAGAAATTATAAAGATGGAGTTAAACATGGTAAATGGGTTAAATGGGATAAATATGGAAAAATCCTTTCTGAAATAAATTATAAGGGTGGTAAAGAAATAAAATAATTTATTTATTTTTTAGCAGAGTCTCACTATATCTCCTGCTGAGTTTTATTTTTGATCAGATGGGAAAACAATTAGGACAGGCTTTTTTACCTATAAAATACAGGAATATTGTAGGCACATTTCCATACAAAATTTATAATGGAAAATTATATCAACTGATTGAAAATGAAGATGAAGAGGTATGGAAATTACATATAACAATTATTTAATCGTATGTAAACGTCAGAGGAAATATTTGTTTTATTGCCGAGGAATATTAATAATCCAGAGTTGAATAAATAAATGGATTATGATAATCTGAGGTTTGAATATGATAAACGTTTATGAATAATCTATGAAAAAAACAAAATATTTTGTTTTTTTAGCAATAGTATTAGTAATTTAAATATTACATGGGGCAGTACAGGAAAAATCAAAAGATAATTTCGATTCTTCTCGCTTTAATTATTCGTATTAGAAATATAATATCAGCATGACTTTTGACTGATAATATTTATTTTAAATAAATTTGTATTGGAGGACTTATGAATAAGAAACTTTTAATGTTAACAATTATTGTATTCTTTGTTTTTTCGATCATTTCTGCTGAAGGAAATATCAGAAAAAACATTGAAAAGGTTGAGAAAGGACTTTTAGGCAAGGTGATCATAAAAAATGGAAAAACCTGGACATTAAAAGAACGGATGAAGTACTATAAGGTGCCTGGATTAAGCATTGCTGTCATAAAGGATTTTAATATAGAGTGGTCAAAGGGGTACGGCGTAATGGATGTCGGGACCAAAGAACCGGTTTCTGAAAAAACACTCTTTCAGGCTGCTTCTATTAGTAAACCGGTTGCATCTATGGGAGCTTTAAAAAAAGTTATGGAAGGGAAGCTCTCTATGTACGAGAATATAAACAATAAATTACAATCCTGGAAGCTGGGGAATAATAAATTCACTGATAAAAAAAAAGTTACCCTCAAGCATCTGATGAGCCACACGGCTGGAGTAACTGTACACGGTTTCAGAGGATATATTTCTACTGAAAAGGCTCCTACTCTTGTTCAGTTGCTTAATGGAGAAAATCCTGCAAATTCTGCACTCATAGAAGTTGATATTAATGTTGGCAGAAGACAGCGATATGCAGGTGGTGGATATTGTGTAATGCAGCAGGTGATGATTGATATTGAAAAGAAAAACTTTCCTCAAATAATGAAGGAAACAGTATTAACACCGATTGGTATGATCAACAGTTCATATAAACAACCATTAGATCCGGGCATGTTGAAAAGAGCTTCTGCAGGACACCGCAGAGGTGGAGAGCTGATTAAAGGCAAAAGAAATACATACCCAGAAATGGCAGCTGCAGGTCTATGGACTACTGCCGAGGATCTTGCTAAATTTGCCATAGAACTACAGTTATCTTATAAAGGTAGATCAAATAAAGTCCTATCACAGGAATTGACTGAAGAGATGTTATCTCCTTTTATTTCTAAATCCTCAGGATTGGGAATTTTTTTTAGGAATAAAAAAAATGCGGTTTATTTTACTCATGGTGGGGCAAATGAAGGATTTAGATGTCAATTAATAGCTCATAGGGATGATGGATATGGTGTAGTTGTAATGACTAATTCTGACAATGGAAGTTCGTTGGCTGCAGAAATTATCAGATCTGTTGCAAATGTGTATAAATGGAAGAGTTATTTACCAGAACAAATTGTAACAATAAAAATGAGTCCGGATAAATTATCTTATTTTCAAGGCAAATACGCTGAACATGAGGATGAATTTTATACAGTAGCTGTAAATCAGGGAAAGTTATATATAAAAAGTATAAATTTACAGAAAGCGGAATTGCTTCCAATATCAGAGAATACTTTTATAGATAGCAAATATGGCGTCCGTTTCACATTTTCCGGAAAAAGCGGAGAGAGAATATCTCAGCTATTTGTGGACTATAGAGGAAAAAGAAGCATTGGTAACCTGATAAATAAAAATGTAATAAGTCCTTATGAGTATTTAAAAAAAGGACAAATATCAAAAGGAATAAAAAAATATAAAACCATTAGAAAAAAAAATCCTGAAAATATTGTCTTGAAGGAAAGTAGAATAAATGCTCTGGCATATAGATTATTAAACGAGAAAAAATTTAAAGCAGCATTTGCACTTTTCAAATTAAATATCTGGATGTATCCTAATTCAGTAAACCCATATGATAGTCTTGCTGAAGCATATTTCACCAAAGGTGATAAAAAAAAAGCAAAAAAATATTACATTAAACTACTTAAAGTAATTTCTAAGAACAGTAAAACCAAAAAAGAGAGTTATAAACAACTTAAATCCAATGGTATAAAAATGTTAAAAAAGCTTGAGAAAAAATAATAAGACTATAATTCGGCTACTATTTTATTATTAGGGGATAAATTAGGAAAAAATATGGGCCAGGCAAGATTTCACTTTTACTTTATTTTCCTATAAAGATTATTTCTTATTAATTTTAAACTATCGGCAGTCTTCTTGATATTATTATCGAATTTTTTTAATCTTCTATTTATAAACTCTTTTTCAAAATATTTTTTACCCTCATTCAGGCTCATATCTTTTGTTATCTGCCAAATGCTGTCATCTCTATCAATGCTTTTAAATTCTATGTTTTCCGGTTCAATAATCTCATTTTCACAAAAATATGCCGCATTTTTAACTATTTTTATGAGTTCACGTACATTTCCTGGATAGTTATACTCTTTTAATTTAATTATAGCCTTATCTGATAACTTTTTATATTCAAGATTGTTTTCTCTACAGAAAGAATTTAAAAATCTTGCAGCCATCAATTCAATATCTTCGAGCCTCTCTCTAAGCGGTGGAGAGGTAATAACAAAAGTTGAGATACGAAAAAAGAGATCTTCTCTAAATTCGCCATTTTTTACCATTTTTTCAAGGTTTTTATGAGTTGCAAATATCAATTTTGCGTTAATATTGATTTCTTTAGTTTCGCCAACTCTGGTTATTTTTTTTTCTTCTAATACTCTTAGAATTTTAACCTGAAGATTTAAATCGAAATCTCCAATTTCATCAATAAATAGTGTACTGTCCTGTGCCAGCTCAAAATATCCTATCTTATCTCTGTCGGCTCCGGTAAAACTTCCTTTTTTATGTCCAAAAAGTTCAGATTCAATTAAGTTTGAATTTAAAGCACCACAATTAACTCTACAGATAGATTTAGTGTTCCGATCTGAAAATAGATGCAAATTCTCAGCAATAAGCTCTTTTCCTGTACCGCTTTCTCCATAAATAAGAATGTTTTCCTTTAACATGGCTAGTTTTTTTATTGTTTTTTTTAACAATATGATTGAATCGCTGTTTCCAATTATTTCAGATCCAAATAGCATTTTATTCCTGGAATTATATAGCGTTACTGCATTTTTGACAGAAGTAATCAGTCTTGCAAGGGATATTGGTTTGTCTAAGAAATCTATAGCGCCATTCTTTAGACATGATAGTGTTTTTAACACATCACTTTCCCCTGATATAACGATGCTTATAACGGTAGGATAGTTACCAGTTAACATCCTGATTATATCTTCACCATTCATTGTATTATAGCCTAAAAAAATATCTATAATAGCGATGTCCGGAGTTTGAACCTTGAGTCTACTTAGAAAAGATTCAGATGTGCTAAAGGTTTCAACATTATATCCTTGATCTATTAATATTTTGCTAATTGATTTTAATATACTTTCATCATCATCTATAAGATAAATTAAATTCATTATTCTATACTCCAGATATTTTATTTATTGAGATGTAGAATATAACATCATTTTCTTTATTTTTAAAATTTATGCCAAGATCAAGATAATCTGAAATCTGTTTACATAAAAAAAGGCCAAAACCTCTCTCTTTGCCTTTTTCAGAATAAGCCAATCGGAATATTTTTTCAGGTTTTAATATTTTTCTGTTTTTTGTAATAAATTGAACTGTTATAATTTCAGGAAATTCATCTATTTTTATTAAAAAATCATCTTTATTCGCTTCAATTCCATTTTTAATTAAATTATTCATAACCATTTTTAAAAGGGTTTTTTCAGATAATATTTTAATTTTTGAAGAACTAATGTTCATTTTAAACGCTATTTTTTTTTCCTGTTTTTCAAAAGAGCTTAATACCTCTTTGAGTAATGGTAATAAGTCAAATTCCTCTTTTTCTCCAAATTCTATATTAATGAAATTTTTAAATTTTGATAATATTTCCTGAACATCTATTAAAGAAGAATTAATGGTTGTCAGTTCAGTATTTGGTTTTTTTTGATCTAATAGTAGGGTTTGAATAGATAATTTCATAGGGGTTAATGGGTTGTTGATCTCATGAAGCAGGAGCTTTGCACCGTTTTTCCATGCCTTAACTTTTTCATAATCTCTTAGCTTTTCCTGATCAGATATTAATGTATCAATATAATTTCGTAATAATTGATATTCTTTATCATTTTTTTCAGGCTTCACTCTCTCTTTAGCAATTGCTGATAGATCTTTCAGAATATTTATGTGTACTTTTGTTATGTATTTAATAAGAAAAATCCCAATAAAAATTGATATTAAAAGAACAAAAGCAATTATTATTAAAAAAATTATAATAAATTTATAAAAAATTCTCTTGGACATGATTGCAAATATTGCTTTATTCTTAGCAATAGAAAATAGCAGAAAAGCTTCATTTAAATAGTATATTGAAATTCCTGCAATAATTCCAATAATGATAAATGTATATATTACAAAAAATATTACAATTTTTTTTTTAAGACTCATTCTATTTCCTGATTAATTTATCATTATGGAATTTATAATATGCATTTATTCTAGGTACATAGTGATTCCATAATATTCGGGTTGACATTCCTACGTCTCTACTAAACATAGTATCCGGAAGAATTATGGCTTTGATAAAAAAGAATATCTCATCCCCTTCATGTAAAACAATATTTTTAAACGCCAAATCTATTTTTCCCATGTTTTCTTGGATGTTCTCTCTTTTAATCTCTTTATTATTAATCTTCCAATTTTTGTCATATTTTAAACATCTGGTAATTGATTGTGTATATGTTTTATTGTCATTTATAATAATAACAGAATAATATTTAATCCTAAATTTAAAACCGGCTTCCAATAATTGAAAAATTTCTTTTGTTATTGGATCTTTTAATTTAGTTGAACAAAAAACAGTATTATTATTATAATCCAGATTAACAGGCAGGAACAATATTGTTGCTGATATTCCTGCCCCGACTAGTTTAACAAAAAACTTATATATCCCTTTGGTCATAATTGTCTAATTTAAAAATAATATTTTGTACCAAGCTGAAATTTAAAATTTTCAGATAATACTTTATCCTCATATAAGCCATCCAGTATATTGTTTTTTCCAAAATCAATATCTGATTTATACCCTACTGTAATACTCACTTTTTTTGAAAGCCAGAAGTTTATATCAAAATCAAGTCCAACGCCAAACCTATTCCTTGTTATATTCATGCTGTTTTCTGACGGGTTGATATACAATAATCTGAGACTTATTGAAGTATTAATAAAGGTTAATAAGACTGGTGAGGATAAAGAGAGTTTGGAGTAAAATATATTTCCTGATGAAGAAAAACTAATGTTTTTAGAATAATTATCAAAATCAATATTAATTCTTTCATCTTCAAAGTCAGTAAATCCTAATCCAATACCCAGTATTAAACCACCGGATTTATTTAATATACTTTTTTTACCTTTTAGACGCTTAATATTAAAAGAGTAATTAACTTCAATACTTGCTTGCTTTTCTGCGGAATATCCAAGCCAAAAATTGAACCCTTTTCCCCAATTTAAAGTTTCACCGGTTGCATAAGGGTTATTATCAAGTAATTCTATTTTTAATTTCTCAATTTCTGTTTTTAAAAGTTCAATTTTTTTTTTAAGTTCCAATCTGCTGGAAATATTTAGATTATTATTTAAAACTTTTATTTTCTCATTAAGCTTATCTAACCTGATTTTTATTGTTTTTAACTCTTCATTATCTTCAGTGCTTATACCAAAAGCACTGCTGCTAACTATTAATAAGATTAATACAATGATTACATTTACTTTCATTTTTAATTTCTCCTTATCATTATATGATTTTCTCAAATAATGATTGTTTTTTCAATTTTTTATTAACATTCATTTTTTTTAGTTGTTTTTTAACCAAACGGTTTATAATAACTACAACTAATAAAATTATTATAAATAGATAATGCTTTTCTCATAATTCCTCCTTTTGTATTAAAAATCATTCTGGAATATATTTACCTGCAATAATCATGCCATATTTGTTTGCTGATTATATATAGACTTTTATTAAAAGAAACCATTAAATCGTATCGATTACAATACAATTATTATCAAATATGATACAACATTATAATTGATATAGTTGTTTTATGAATTATTGTGTTTGATTGTACACAAAACAAGCAAATCTTCGGCTATATTATATTGGGGGGAATATGAAAAAAATTTTATTTTTTATTTTATTACATTACTGTCCTATAAAAACTTGAAGTAAAAGCTGACCAAATGTAGTAAAATAT
>CBDUZW010000087.1:0-17896 GCA_965371805.1 uncultured bacterium
ACACATCCAATTCTGTTTACCGTTATACATCCGTTTCTATTTACCATTTCCAAATGTTCGTGGTACCCTTATATACACACTTACCTTGCCGTCTATGGCAGCTTTGCTTCACTCCCCCGATATAGGGGTTCATTAAACATCGATGGCATTACCCTTTATGTTTAATAGACCCCAAAGTTAGAAGCAACGTACCTTAAATACTTAATGGAACCCAATAATATTGAGTTCAAAGACAATCTCTGTTAATATATTATCATATTTATTTAATATAAATATTGCTAAATATATCTCTTGGAGGCAGTTATGAAAAAATTTAATATAGCACAATTATTTATTGTTTTTACATTGTTTGTTATTCCTAAATTTACATTTTCCAATACGGTAGAAGAAGTACTTGATAAAATAGAAAAAAATATAAGAAGAACAAACCAATTGTATTTAAATTCTGCTTATATAAGTAAAAAAGATAATGATTTTAATAGTATTTATAAATCAGAAGCAAACCTATGGATTAATATAAAACCAGATGACAAATATTTCCAAGCACATTTTCATGTAGAAGGGAAAGACAACAAAAATAATTTTAGTTATTTTTATGATGGAACAAAAGGTTATGAGATTTATCATAAAAATAAAAGTGTCACTATTTTTGATCCTACAAGATACCCGAATAATCCAAATAATCCGGTTAAAGCCAGGATGTCTTTACTTCCCTTAAACATGTTATTAATAGATAGAAATTTAAAAAGTACTATCTTAAAGAACAATCCCAAAACATCAATCATTCAAAACTCAAAAAAGACGAAATGGATAATAAATATAATATATCCAAAAAATAAATATAGCCAATTTGTAACCCAATGGTTAGAAATAGACAAAGTTACAGCACATATTTGCAACATAACAACAAAATTAGAATGGAATGGAAGTACTTATAATACTAACTTTACATTCAAAAATTATAAGCAGAATGTTAACTCAATTTCTAACAATATTTATAAATCCAAAAAATATAAAAATTATTCTATTAAAGAATTTAATCGGGGCTTAAAGAAAACGAGAAGTCAGTCCGCTTTAGTTGGGAAAAAAGCACCAAATTTTACATTTCCTTCATTTTCCAATAAGTCAATTTCATTAGAAAAATTTAAAGGAAAGTTTGTATTGCTCGATTTTTGGGAACACTGGTGTGGACATTGTTTAAAATCATTACCTAAATTAAATAATTGGCAAAGAAAGTGGAAAGATAAGCTAGTAATTATAGGAATTGTTACTGAACAAAAAAATCTTATTAATAAGATAATTAATCACAATAAATTAGAATATATTAATATTTTTGCAAACAAAAAAACACTTAAAGAATATGAAATATCTGGAAGACCAAACTATTTTTTACTCAATAAACAAGGAATAATTGTGTCTGCTTCTTATGGAAATATTGACAAAATCGAAGCAAAAATAAAAGAATTAATAAAATAAATATAATAAAAACTATGAGTTTAATATAGATGACAACTCATTTTTTCGCATTATGGACCAGCGGGTCTATATTCTAAATGTTATCCGACTCAGGAAAAATTACAGAGTTTCAATAAAAAATGGAAAATAACGCTTTTTAAATCTTTAAGCGTACAATAATTTCCTTTTTATGCGGTGACCCCATTTAGGGCAAATAGATCTCAAAACCGCTACTTTCTGTTTAAATGCTCCTGCTGGTCGATTATAATATTTTTTTTGAATAAAGCTCCCATTCTTCGTCATCTTCCTCATTCTCTAAAATATAATAATATATGCCGTTTTCAATCCAGTAACATGTTGCCTTTTTAACTTTTATCTTTTTCTTAATTTCTCCGTTTTTAGTCATAGCCCAAATTTCATATTGAGAAAAGTCTGGAATATCTCTAAATGCATATATTGTTTTTTCTTCAGAAAATAATTTATCAAATGGAGGATAATATTTTGGAAACTTATATTTTAAATTTCTAAAATAACTCTTAAGCCGATTATTAAATTGATCATTTATTATGTTCTCAATAAAACTTTTTTTGTAATTTTGAGTAATTATAATTTTTGGGTAGCTCTTTATTATATTTTTAATTAACATACCATTATGATTAAAAACTTTTATAGCATAGTTTTCTCTTCTATCTGCGAGAAGTATATTATTTTTATCTGTAACCGGAATAATATTGTTTTCAAATGCAGAAAATTCTTTTGAACTAGGTCTAAATCTTTTTTTTTCTCTCTCAAAAAGCACCTTTTTTATATTCATTTTTTTATCAAAAACACCAATTTTCTCTGTAACATAATTCTCTTTTTTATTGAATCCCATTATAAATTTTAAATATCCATTTAAAATGGGAATTACGATAATTCCAGAAGATTGTTTTTTCACTTCTTTAATATAATTACCATCTTTAGAAAACCAGAGAATTTTAGAAATAGTAATAACAATAAGTTCATTATCATAACAATACAATTTAACCATAGAAGGAAATTCTTCAGGTCCTTCTCCCTTTTTACCAAAACTTTTTTTGAATTTAAAATTTTGCCTGTTATAAATATGTATTTTATACTGATCTGTAACATAAACATTATCTTCTGACAAAATTAATTGATTAGGTTTTTCTACTTCAGAAAGTACAGCAATCGAATTCTCTCCAATCAAAAATATAGCGGAGGTAAATACCAATAGTATAATTATAAGTTTTTTTTTCATATTAGCCTTTATTTATTTAAGATTATATATAATAAATAAATTTTATTCAAATATGAGCTATGCTCGTTATACATGGAGTATAACTCATTTTCATATTCAAATTTTTACAGATTCCTGGGCCAACAAACTCTCATTTTCTTCTGACTCTAAACAAATTATAACTTTTCCTTTTGCATTTGACTTATTACCCAACCCTAAGTAGGAGGTCGATAAACCTTTTCTAGATCTAATGTTATTTTTAAATCACTTATAAATTTTACTGCTTCATCAAATGTATAATACCATTTTTCAAAATTATTAACTCCCTTATTTTGATTTCTTTCATCATCCCAAAATTCACCATAAACAGTCATATATTTTTTATCACCATCTACTTCTTCACCAAAACGCAAAAAATGAACACCGTCCCCTAAAAATATAAATTGAAAAGTATCCATATAGTCCCAGCATGGTTTATAGCTATCAAATTTTGGCGTTAACTGCTTCCACGTAATTGACTTTACCCTTTCCCAAATACTTGCATCATTATTTCCCATTTTTTCTCCTGATTATAGATAGGACCAGCGGGAGCATTTGAACGTAAAAAGATATTTATGATAACTACTTTGCTATCTATGACAGCTTCGCTTCCACTACCCCTATCAGTATTATTAATTATTTTTATAAAAAAATATAGTTGTACTTGAGAAAATTAACAAAGTAGAAAATATATAAAAGGGCAACCAAAGAATACTACCAGGACCTGAAACATTATTATAATTAAATAGATAAAAAATTACTAAAACAGGTAAGGATAAAAAGAATGTCGTAATACTAGCTTTCAAAAGGTCATGTTTTTGCTTTTCATCTAAAAATTTCATACGATTTTCTTTTTTTATACTTAAAATCCAATTAACAAAATAGAGAAAATAAGGAGATAATAGTAAAATACATATTGGTATAACAAGCCATTTCCATTTTATGATAGGTTCTTTTGAAAAATTCAATAGTAATGTTCCAATCATTCCTAATAATCCACTTATGAAACCAATATTATTTAATCTATTAAAATTGTTTTCATTGTACATATAAATATCTTTATTCTGATTTTTTTTTAAATATAAGAAACAAATAATAAGCATACCTGCAAAATAAATATAATAAATTAAATGAATAAAGAAAAGTACTTGTAATGCATTTAATTCTCCAGAACAATCCCAAATCCCAGGTAGATGTTCATGAATGATATCATTTATAGCAGCAGCATCTAAATAAAACCGGAGCAAGAAGACTGTATTGAACCAAATTATAAGTAGTTTTTTAATTTCCCAATCTTTAAAAGGTTCCAATTGCATCATTAAAAAAAGGATTCTAATAAAATATAAATTGAAAAAAAATATAATGATAAAAGGTAAAATTAGATAAGCTCCAAATGTTATACTTATTGGATCTTTTTTATCTAAAAATGTATAATAATATTTCATTATAAAAAGTTGAATAATTGATAAAACCAGCATAACTGAAGCTATATCTAATTTGCCTTTAATATATTTAGACTTTTGTATATATAATTCCTTTTCCTGGTCTGTCATTTTTTTTCTCCTATTTTATTTAAAGAAAAGATTGATTCTACATTTTTATTAAATACTGAAGCAATTTTTAATGCCAAGATTGTTGATGGGACAAATCTACTCTTTTCAATTGATATTATTGTTTGTCTGCTAACTCCAATCTTTTTTGCTAGTTCTTCTTGGGTCATATTGCCAAGCTTTATTCTACATTGCTTTATACAATTATTTAATTCCATTATAACCTCAATTGGCTAACCCTAAGTGTAAAGTTAGCTTTACACAAATATTGTATATATAAAAAAACATAATGTCAAGCTTGTTTTACATTTGTAATTGTGTTTGCTATATTGATTGTTAGAAAGTGTTCGATTTTGGGGTTCCAAATAATAATAAATAAGGGAGTAAATCAATGTAAATGAGAGCAAAAAACCTTTGGTTTTAACTACCGCATAGCGGTTTTGTTCAATATAACTTATACGAGCAGCTTTGTTTTTTTCAGTTTTACTATCGGAACCCCTATAAGGGGTAACGGAAACATAGCTGCCGTTTTACGCAATCTAAGTTCCGTTTTTGCGTTTGGTCCTGGTACAAAAAGGGTTGGAGGGAGTATTTAAATAAAAAGTAGTCATTTTAATCGTAATTAGCTGAAGTAATCATATCAAACAAATATTTTTTTATTATAATATTTTCTTCTTTATCATTATCTAAAAAATAAAGATGTTTTTTTGTGATTAATAATGGTAATGATTTAAGTTCTATTTGACCTAAAAATTCACCATCTATTTTAAAAACATCTATAGGAACCAATGTTTTTAGTTTTGTAAAATCTTCTTTAATTCTCTCAACAAAAACATATTTATTAGAAATAGATATATTATTAATAAAATTTTTTTCTAGAGGAATAAGCTTTTTTAAGCCAGTTTTATACATTGGAGCAACTTTTAATGGCTTTATATCATTCTTAATGACATAAACTCTCTCTGTTTTACTTATTAAGGACTTTTTTATATCTCTTTTTATCTCATTAACAACGACTCCATCATTATCTAATATTTTTATGTTATAATTATTGCTCTTAGCAATTGCTGTATATTTTGATGCATTTGAATAGATTAATCCTGGTACAAATTCATTTCTGTAAAGTCTTATTTGTTTATTAAATACAGGGATTAAATCTCCTTTTAGGAGATTATTGTTTATTATTTTAGGTTTTTCCGATAGCTTAACTAACATTAAAAATGGATTATCTATTATAAATTTCTTACCAATTACATGATTATTACCAATGTATTTCAAATACCATATACTATTTTGACCATTTTGGTTTAAAATATATTTTTTTATAAACTTGCCTTTTGTATCAAAAAACGAAACATAATATGCTAATTCTGAAATAACAATTTCATTTTTTTCAGATACAAATATATTATTTAGACTTTTTATATCGCCTGGTCCAACTCCTTTAGTTCCAAATGATAAAATCAATTTTCCATCTGGAGAAATCTTATGTACTTTATTTATTTTTGAATCAGGAACATATAAATTCCCTTCCTGATCTTCTGCTAGACTTTTTACTTTGCTCAATACTAAAGTGTCATTCCCAATTACTAATACCTCTTTTAACTTGATTTGTAAACTGTTTGCATAAATGATGTTAGTAAAAATTATTATTGTAAAAATTATTTTTTTCATTTTAGTTCTCCTTTTTTTTGGGTATAATAAAGTTTTGATAAATTATTTTGTAACAAAATAATGTAAGCGTTTAATTAAACACTTACGTTTAAATTTAAAACATTTTTTTTGAATTTTAATATTAACTTGTGGATCATATGCAGTTACTCTGCTTACTTCGTAATTATTTTTTTCAAAATATTCTTCAATTTTAGAAATGAGAAAAGTCTCTTTTTGTACCCATACCAACGTACGATCATTAATTTCCATATTGCCGTCAATAACATAACAAGTGATACCACTTTCATCTTTTTTTTCCGTGATTAAAAGTGGATCATCTATACGAGTGAGTAACCTGCCTTTGTTTACTTCTGGAATTAATAAATTGGAAATATGTAACGACAAACTATGTGAAACACCACAAGCAATATAAAGTGCACTAGAAAGTAATTTATGAGTTCTTTCTCTACGATTTACTTCCCAATAAGATTTTACTGTTTGATTTTTTTTCCAAATTATATATTGTCTCTCTGGTTTATTTTTCTTCATTACAGCAAATTCGAATCGGAATTTTTCCGGACGAATATATACGGTACTAAACACCATGTTTTCAATGTGTTTTCTACCTCTATCTTTATCTGTAAACGTTGATCTCATAAGGCCATTATCTTTATATGATTTACAATTTGCATACACTTTTTCAGATTTTAACATAATTTCATTCGCTGTCATTATAGTTTCGGTAAATGAAATTGAATTAAAAAAAACAAAAAATAGAAGCATAGATAATTTGATAATTTTATACATTTATTTTCTCCCTGAACTTAACAATAAAATGATAACAATAATTATATATAATATTTTTTTCATAAAAATCTCTATTAAACTAATAATTCAAGATTATAATTGAAAAATAGAAATTTTTCCAATATGAGATGGTATCACTATGGGTTGTGCTAAACTCGCGTACTAACAAACAGTTGTTTATTAGTAACTTATAATATAATTTTTACCCAATTAATTAAATAGTTTTTCTATTTTATATTCATAAATTTTGTTACCTATATATGTGTCAATTACAAATAAAGAATTATTATGTATATATATTTTGTCACAACGAATATTTAATTTTTTTTTTGCAATGACTTTCCCATGTTTATTAAATACCAATAACATAAACCTATCAGTTGATTCACTAACAAAATTTTTTGGATATATTTTATCTCCAGTAACATAGAAGATATCCTCTCTCTTTTTTCTTCTATTAGCAACTACGAGATATACATTTTCTTTTTTATCAATTGTAACTCCTGCAATTACTTGAGCCATTTTTATTGGAATTTTCCCAATCATTTTTTTTTTATATTTTCCCTCTACGATTAACTTATTTTTTTTTAAAATAACTTTAGGGGTGTGAAATGGGACTTGGAATCTAATAATTTGCTGTAATGTTCCTAAAGATGTATATTTTAAAAAAATGGGAAGAGATCTATAACAAACAATAACGTGACTTTTGATTGCAAACATTATTGAGTTTGAATCTTGTATTGTCTTTCCAAAATCAATATAATCTCCAATGCTTCCTATTTCCTCCCCATCAGTATTGTATAAAAAAAGAAGTTTTTTTTGTTTTAAGGAAAAATATTTTGATACTAAAGCAATTTCATTTTTAAAAACACTAATACCAGTTATTGATTTCTTTGTTTTAAAACTATTTTTATACTTAAATCCATTATTAAAAATCTGTATTCTATAATTAGAATCATCTAGAACTATAGAAAAATTTCCCCCAAAAGATATTAAAGAAGGATGAAGCATATCTCCTGGACCTTTACCCTTTACTCCTATACTTTTTATAAAAAAACCTTTTCTATTAAATACCTTCACTTTGTGTTCATTAGATGAAACTATATAAACATTATTTTTATAGATTTTTAAATCAGTTGGAAATAAAAAATAATCCTCTTGTTTCTCAGAATTTTCATTCCCCCATTCCTTTATTAAAGATAAATTTAACTTACCACTACATCTATTGATCTCTTCAAGATTGTTATCAATAATTTTTACACTAGTCGTAAATAAAAATGTTTCTGCATTTATAATTAAGAGAGAACATATTAAAAAAAATTTATAAAAACCACTATTTTTCATAAAAACTTCCTTTGCTATTTATTTTTTCAGACAATTAGATCACTCCATCTCTATCTATTAATAAATATACTATTAGATATTTGTTATTATACAGATAATGTAAATATTTTACTATTAGAATTTATTAAATCATTTTCTTTTGAGTTTAACTGACTATATGTTGAACTCAGTTTTTGGTTTATTTATTTTAAATTATATCACCCGGTCCTTCTCCCTTTCTTCCTATTTTTATTATTTCTTTACCCTCCGGGGAGTATTTAATTATAGAATATGAATCTTAGTGGGAGTAAATGTTTTGTTTTTCATCAACAAAAATTTTTCTGCCCGTCCTGATATTAAGAATGCTTTCAGATGAGCTTAATAAAACGCTTAATAGAATTATACTTAATAATATAACTGTATATTTTTTTAACATATTTTATGCCTACTCTGATATCTTGAATTTTCTAAATATCGGTTCGTCATCCTCATCTTTTCCAAGAAGCCAATAACTGCCATTTTTTCCTGGGATTAATTTATCTGGTTTAAACGTATTGTTAAATTCTTTATTTTCAAATATTAGTTGAACATTTGAAATGAACTCTCCCTTTGGATTAAAAACATCAAAATAATTTGATTCATGATTTTCGTTTTTTTCTAAAAAAACAAGAATATTTCCTTGAATATCCGCAAGTATTGATTTAAATGGGGGTTTATATTTCTTAAATTTTATTTTATTTTTAACTGTTTCTGGTGTTTTTATCCTTCTGCCACCTTTATAAAAGACAATTGTTTTAAAAAAGTTCTCTTTATCAGTCTCATTTATTTTTACCGGTTTATATGTATGTTTAAATGAACTCAATTTTTTATTATTTTTATTTATAATATTGAACATGTACTTTTCTGAATAACCAATAATAATTTCATTTTTTACTGAGACATCCCAAAAAACCAAATATGGAAAGGGATGAACAATACTTTGATCTTTCATACTTCCTAATAAAACCTGTTGCTTATAAAGAGTCTGTTCCTTCTCTAGTGAGTCTGAAAATATTTTTATTATAGAGTCTTGAGTGTCATTCTCATTAAAAAAAAATTTCTTATATTCTATAAGAATATTTTTGTCTTGAAAAATTCTTATTTTTTTAGGATATAGACCAAATTTTTGTTTAACTGAGCTGATAAATGTTCCATTTGTATTAAAAAAACAAAATCTTGAGTTTTTACTATCGAAAACAATTATTTTATTATTAATATAATTTATTAAGGTGGGTCCAGATAAGTCTCCTGGACCCTCTCCTTTTCTTCCAATTATTTTAATAAATTTGCCATTTAAATCAAATTTTTTTATGTTATTTGTCCTATAGTCTGATATATAGATATTTCTATCTTTGTCTTCAGTCAATGAAATGGGTGAAACCAATCTATTTGAGTCCGGTAAAGAATCATTATCAATTTTCTGTATTAATTTTAAACTTACTACTTTGCTTTTATAAACTTTTTCTAAGTTTATTGTATTACTCCAGATTAAAGTAATATTTATAAACATAATTATAATAACGCTAATTAATTTTTTTTTCATAATATCTCCAATTATTTTATATACCATTATAGATTAGTGGAAGGTTTTTTACTTTATATTCTGTATATATATCCATGTCTTCTTTGTGTACTATAACACCGACACTATTTTTAAAGAAATTTATTCTGGAAATATTTACAAGCTCATTTCCTTTTAATATATAAATAAACTCTCCTTTTGAATTAAATACATCTATTACTTCTTCAGCACTTGATATAGGTCTTAAAATTCCGATAAACCCATATGGCAGAATTCGAACTCTATAAATAACCGGATAGTTTTTTTCAGGAGGATTTTTAAGAAATGCTTTTCTATAATGCATAGGCCAGCCCATTCTTCTAAATTCTTCTGCCATTTTTTTAAATTCATCTTTTGTGATTTTTATTGGTTTATAATCCTTATGTATAACCTTTTTTATCTTTCCTTCTAAATTAATCAAATATATTTTATAATCAAAATTATGACAACAGTAGATAAAATCATTATTTGAATTATACAAATATTCTATCCTAGGTGATGTTCCTCCAACATATGTAAATATTTTATCTTGTAATTTAAGTGATGAATAGCCTATATTATTTTCAATTCTTTTATATATATCTTTCAAAATCTTATTATCTTGCTTCAAAACACATGAAATTCCAATTTTTTTATTATTATCATAAATATTGTGAGTTGTGATATATCTTTTATCATCTATATGGTCCAATAATTCAATTGTTTGAATCTTTAATTTTTTTTCTCTTATGAAATTGCCATTTAAATCAAAGCAGCAAAACTTATTTCTATTAGAGCAAATAACCATATTATTGATGATTTTAAATTTATATATTCTACTTAATTCTTCTGGTCCAAAACCTTTATTGAGAAAGCTTTTAATAAATTCCCCTTTGGAATTAAATTTATATATTTTTACATTTGTTTTATCTAAAAAATAGAGATCTCCCTTTTCATCTTTTTTTATACTATGAAAAAAAGATATTCCATTTTGGTCGGATAATTCTTTTGAAGATTTTTTTTTTATAATGTTCAGCACCAAAGTTATAGTCCCATTTTTTGGAATTGACTTATTATAAATATTTATATCTTTCGTTAATAAATCTTTATTTTTATGCCTGTTACCACAATTTAGAACAAATAGAATCAAACAAGCGAAAGTTAACAATTTTAGTGCTAGTTTCATTAAAACTCCTTTTTTCAATTTTTATTTACTACCCTTTTCTCATTTTGAAAATATTTTAAGTGAGTGAAGTTCCCAGACATCCTCTCCTTCGTAAAGATAATAGTAAATACCATCTTTAACTGTACATCTATATTGTGATTCTCGAGGAACAAATATCTTTTCGAGTACTTTACTTTTCAAATCAATAGCAATAAGCTCAATAAGCTCCTCTTCTGTATTAAATGTGAAGGCATATATATTATTATCAAAAACATAGGCTCTCTTATAAGCTGGAAAATATTCTGGGGACACAAATTCACCTATAATTTTTTTATATGATTTCCAATTTTTGCCCATCTCTTTTTCTAAAGATTTGATCGCAATATTTTTTAACTTTTCCGTTACTTTTTTCTTTTTATAAGGGACATTAATCTCATATAATTCATTCCCCTTTGAATCAAATATTTTAAAATAAAATCCCTTTTGGGGATCAAAAACGACTATCTTATCTTCTGTAACACCAAAACCCTGGCGAGCTGAAAAGTATTCAAAATCTAATTTCGTATTTCTATTTCTTGTCCAAATAGAATCTTTATCAATGATTTTATAAATGGTTTTAATTTTTTCAAACTTTTTACTATAAATATTTATAAATTTAACTGGATTTCCAAATCTTGTTATGTTTCTTTTTTTCGAAGATTTAGTACTTACAAAATTATTTAAAACTGGTTTCAATCTTAGAACTCTTGGACATACACGCTCTTCTATTAATTTACCATCTAAAGAGAAATGATATTCTCTGGTGTTAAATAAAATTAATTTTTCATCTCTAATAAATATCCTACCTGGATTATCAATAAACTCTCCGGGACCTTCTCCCTGATTTCCAAAGGATTTAATAAATTTATAGTTTTTTTTTGAATAGATATGTATTTTACATTTTTTACCATCAACTATATAAATCCTTTCTTTTCCTACAGTAATATGCAAGTTTTTTGTTAATTCAGGCATATCAGCCAGCTTCTCAGCAAAACAAAAAAAACTACTAAAAATAATTATTAAAATAAGCATTTTTTTCATAAACATCCTCACAAATTATAATAGAATTTATTTGACAAAATAATTATACTGATTTTAAAAAAAGTATACAAATAAAAAGTGAATAACCTTAAAGGGCTAACGGAAACATAGCTGCTATATACTGCAATAAAAATTCCTTTTATCGTAAAAGTTCAGTAAAGTACATCTTCTAATTGCAAAAATTATTGGAAATAATACTCAAAAGTCTGTATAATCAATATATAGATATTAAAAGGAAGTAAAGATGAAATTTATAAATGTAATAATTATTATTTTATTTTTTAGTTTATTTTATAATTGTAGCTCAAAAAATGAGTCTAACTTAAATAACGAATCAGGTAATAATAATGAATCATTACTAAAAATAAAAACAAAATTTATTTTTTCTATTAGTTCTAATGAAATATCTGAAGAAAAAGGATTTTATGTAATAACCGATTTTATAAAAGATAATGATGGCACTATTTATTTGTCAGACCAAAAAAATGTTAGAATAATGCGATTGAATAAAGATGGAAAAATATTAAATTATTTCTTAAAAAAGGGCGAAGGCCCTGGAGAATTCTATCCATATTTTACTCCTCAATTAACAAATAATTATCTATGGGTCATTGGCAGGAAAAAAATTGCAAAATTTAAAAAAAATGGAGAATATATTGAAGAATATAAGCTTAAAAATTTTTATTCATCTATCATTGTTTTAAATGACAAAAATTTTCTGGCTTTTCAATATAGTGATATCCCAAATCAGAAATTGAAATTTGAGAAAATTTTAGGTCTATTTGAGTTTGAAAAAGAGAGACTTGTTAGAATATATTACAAAGGGTTAAATCTTGGTAAAACTTATATTCAAAGAGGAAAAAGCCATATTGCATTATTTTTAGAAAAAGGAATTATGCCTGATATTATTTATACATATGATTTTATTAATAAAAAAATATTTATATGCAAAAATGATGAGTATAAAATCTATATAAAAAATTTGATTGGAGTCGATTTAGGTAAGTTAAAGAAAAATTATCAATTAATAGAAATATCCAATAAATACAAAAAAAAGATTGTAGATGTTTTTGGTAATATTGGAAAAGAATTAAAAGATCAAATAAACAAGAAAATTCCCACAAATTTTTGTGCTATTAAAGATTTAAATTTATTAAATAACCATTATTTGTTTATCCATAGAATAAAAAAGGATGGAGCTATAACAATAGACATGTTTGACACAAAAAAAAGAAGTTATATAACATCTTTTGATTTATTACCAGAAATAGCGAATAAAGAAATTAAAATCATTGGAAATGTTTTATCCGTTATTGATAGTAGTGAAGAAAACACATATTATAAAGAATACAAAGTGGTTTTGACATTATAGGAGTAACCTCACGAAACGGTAAAAATCGTACGTTAAGGACTAAATGAGCAAGTTTACATATGGTTAAAATTATCCGACTCAGAAAAATTAAAATGGTTGTTTTTATTGCAAAAAAGATATTGTTTTCTGTATAATCTCTATAAAGATTTTAAAAGGAAGAAAAGATGAAAAAAGTGTATGAATAAAATTATACTAATCAATACCCTGTTACTGTTGTTGTTTTTGAGTTTTTGCAAAAAAGAGCCTGAAAAATCGGATCTGGACAATGTGCCTGTTGAGTATCATAATGTTACCAACGCGAAAAAGATTGCTTCGTTTTCTGAACCTGGAGTATTACAGTCTGTAAAGATTCTTGGAAAACATATATATATCGCAGATAAAAAGTACATGTATTCTTATAATTTCGATAATTTTAAATTTGTTGCCAAATTGAACGAATTCGGAGAAGGCCCCAGTGAATTTACTTTTAGCCCATTAATATATAAGCAATATAACGATTATACATTGGTGACTTTATTAAAAATTGTCATATTGGATTCGGAATACAAATACGTAAAAGATATTAAATTGGGAAGATATTTTTTTGATGTAATTCCTCTTGGCGAATATTTCATTAAGAGTGACTTCTTTTTTGCCGGTGATAATTTAAAATGCATCGTCTATCTATTTGATAAGCATAACAAAGTAATCAGAAAGATTATTTCTTTTCCAAAGGATACCTATCAACCAAAGGCCAATTATATTTTTCATAATATAGCAGCTTCCAGAGTATGGAAAAAAAAATTATATATAGGCCAATCCTATAAAGGCTTATATTTTGACGTGTTCGATGAAAACGGAAACTTTCTGTATAAAATCAGTAGGCATCTCTCCAAGATAAAGGTTGAGAAAAAGCATTTGAAAAATTATTTTGATTACTGGAAATTTTTTTTAGGTGAAACGAAATTTAACTCACTGACTTGGGATCCAAAAAAATATAAAGTACAAGAATATGTCCCTGCCTTCAAAGATTTCCAAATTCAACAAGATAAAATATATGTAAAAACTTTCGATATAAAAGATGATACAGAAAAATACATTATCATGGATCTGAAAGGCAACATCACCAAATGTATCTATTTGCCTATCACTTTTTGGAAGTCATGGCTCTTTCACCAGAATACCTTCTTTTACCTGAGAGATAACGGCAATAATGAGTGTTGGGATTTGTATACGATACAACTTTAAACAACTTTCATAACTGTGGGTACCATTAAATATTTAGGGGGGATTCTCCATGAAAATCTAGAGAAATAGATTCAATTTCTATACAATATTTGAGTAGTTATATTTTTAAATTTGAGATATCTAATTCTAAGAGTCTTAAAATCCTATGACGGATTTGCCCTATATATGCAATTTTACCCAGGAATAGTCGATCTTTTTTGAAACATCGATTCTTTCTTGGTGTATTTAAAGAAATATAAATCTAAGTTTGAAATAAATATAAATATGTGAAATCCTTAAATGCCGTATATATTTAAATTATAAAATCTTTTGAATTTAGATAGACGTTTTTTGCTCTTTTGCTAAAGGAACCCCAATTTCAATTATAAATATTTTTAATTTGCATTTCCCATGTTTCATTTTCTTCATTATCAATAAGTTGATAAATTTTATTGTCTTTTATTGAAAACAAGGGTCTATGTGCTATTGAATTAATTTTTAACGGGATGAAAATACGTTTTATTTGTTTTCCTTTTAGATTATATAAATAACACTCTCTTTTTTCATTTTTTTCTAAATATGTAATTATATATAATTTGTCATTAGAAAATAAAACTTTGAATATAGCAGGTAAATATTTTGGAAATAAAACAATTTTTTTTTGGAATACAAGATCTATTTTTTGCTTTTTCCACATTTTCCAAAATTCTTGTTTATCACATTCAGCAAAAGGAATAAGAGTCTTTTTTTTTTTTATAGTTTTTTCCAATTTACCTTTACTGTTTAATATGTCAATTTTAAATTCCTTCATATTTGGAATAATAAAAAGTTTTTTATTATATACTCCAAAAAAAGAATTATAGAATAACTCCCTAGTCCCATTTAAATGATTACTCCATTTATGTTGATAAATTGTTTTTTGAGGTTTAAAGTTTTGATTTAACAAAAAATATTCTAAATAAAAATCATTGGGTTTTTTACTAAATTTGACTCCAATAAACCTATTTTTAATTTTTTTCAAATCGACATACATAATATTCAATTTATTTTCTTTATTAACGATGCCAAATTTATCTATTAGATATATTTTATTCACAAGATAAGCAACTATTCCATTACTTAAAAGTTGTAATCTTGGAGAATATTGAAATTCCTTTGGACCGTTGCCTTTTCTTCCAATTGTTTTCACATATTTAATTGTTTTTCTTTCATATAATTTTATTGAAGCACTATCGGATATATATATATAATCTTTGCTAATTCTCATATCAACCGGTTTGACTAATTCTTTTAGCTCAACTATACTTCCATTCAAATTGGAAAATAAAACTATTATAAACATCAAGATAAATACTTTTTTGTACATAATTCCCCCTAAATAATGATTTATTAACATCGTTATGTTTTACTGAATGACACTCTTTATTTGTAAGTGTCAAAGTAAATACACATTCTCAGTATAGATAAGACCTAAAGGAACTTTACCTGTTTTTATCGTCTTTATTACCTGTAATGTCTGAATATCTATTATAGAGACTGTTCCATCGGTCCAGTTGGAAACAAATAATGTTTTTTCTAAATTATCAAGGGTTAGCTCTACGGGATTTCTACCCACAATTATTTTTTTTAACAGCTTATTTTCCTCCAAATTAATTACGGATATATAATTTGATCTGAAATTCGCAACAAATAGACGTTTGTTTTTCCCACTGCAGGCCAAACCGGCGGGATATTGAAATTCACTGTTTATATATGCAAGCTTTTTTTGCTTAAAAGAATATGAACATACTTTATGCGACCGCAGTACCGATACAAACAGTGAATCAAATTCCTTTGAATAAATAACATCATAAAGGTTATTTTGAGTTGTCCCCCCTTCAATTATTTTTATTTTATCTGTCTCTTTTTCCAATTTTAAATCGACTATTGTGATAAAATTTGAATACCTGTTGGAAATATAATCACGATTTTTAGTTTTATTTATAAAAAGTCCTGCCGGTGTTTTTCCCACAGCGATTTTTGTCACAGCAGGATTATTGTCGACATCCAGATGTTTATTCCCGGGTAATAAGGACAGATCAATAACAAACAGATCACTATCCTTATCATGTCCTCTTTCATCGGTAATATATAGTTTATTCTTATGATATCGGATTTCTGTAGGCATGCAGGTATTATTTTTAAATGGAAGGATCAGCTCATATTTTTTTGTTTTCAAGTTCAATTTCATCAAAAAAAGACCTGAAGTTGCCCCTGAATAATTATGAAGGGTTATATAAGCAATATCACCAACTATGCAGGGTTCTGAAGGGAATGACTGTTGTGAATCACCGATTTTAATATTTTCTTTTTTAAAGGTTTTTGTATCAATTAAAGTTATCGTATCACTTTTAAGATTTGCAACTACCAAGGTTCCGGCGAAATTAAATTGGATGAATATTAAAACAAAAAAAATTGAAAAAACTGACCTATAATAAATTAAATTCATTTTCATTCTCCTTTATCTATTAATTGTATCATTTAATATATACAATTTTCAATCGACTTTTTCGGTTCTGTCGCAAAGTTTTGATTTCCAAGAATTCATGTTTGTATTATTGGGGTCAGCTCACGAAAGGGAAAATATTGTATGTTAAGGAATTATTAATGATATTTGTAATAATTTTTTGTTTCTGTATAATCATAGTTATCTAACATATTAAATTAAATAAAGGTGTGAGGTCGTATGATGCAAAAAACACAATTTAAAGTCTTAGTAGTTTTAATGATAATTTTTGTTTGTTATAATAACATATATGCAGACTCGAATTTAACAATTAAAAAAATTGATTATGAGTCTTTTTCAATTGAAAAAAAAAACAACAAAAAATATAATACTTTAGGAAAAATTGTTAAAATTATAAAATTAGAAACAAACGATAATTCTATAATTGGAAGAGTTAGATCAATTTCAATGGACAAAAATGGTAGTTTTTTAATTATCGATAATAGCTCAAGTAAAAAAATATATTTATTTGACAAAGAAGGAAAACATCTTTTAAATTATGGGAAACCCGGTCCTGGACCAAAGGAATATTTGTATGGTTATGGAGCTGCAGCTTTTGAAGATGGAAGTGTAGTGCTAGTAACAGCATATAAACTAATCAAATTTAATAAAGAAGGAAAATTTTTAAAAGAAGTTAAAATAAAATATAATGCTTTGGATCAAATAGTTCTAAACAATAAATTGTATTTAAGCATTTCTATATATCAAAATTCTCGCAAAGATAATAGCGCAATGTTAATATATAATTCAAAACTGGAGCAAATCGGTGGAATCAATAAGTTTGACAATCGTTTAAGAAAAATGATATGTCAACCTCTTAATATATTTGAGTTATTGTCAAACTTGGTGGAATGTGAAATCTAGCATACCCCATTTTTTCCC
>CBDUZW010000088.1:0-16871 GCA_965371805.1 uncultured bacterium
AAATTAAGGATATGCTATCTATTTTTTTTATTCCACCAAGATTGATCATAACTCCACAGAAATATATGTATACCTTTTATTATCAATTATATAGATTAAATAATTGTTTCCATTTTTGTCAAAATTTATACTTATAATTTCTGGAAGTAAAAATAATTTGATATTTCCTAATATTTTATTTTAATAAAATTAATAGATATGGACTTTTAAATATAGGACCAGCGGGGTTATTTGAACAAGAAAATACGGTTTAAAAATAAAAAATTTCCTATAAGTGAACTGGGAGCATGGCAACGATTCGTACAGTAGACTGCAATAGATGGCAAATAAGCCCGTGATATAGGTCTTTCGGTGAAATGAAAAAATCATCATGTTTTAACTAACTTTTTTAATTTCTCTAAAATGTGATGTCGGATATTACTGTGATTTTTTTGCCAATTGCAGTACAGTTAAGGAATCGTTGCCATCCCCAAATGTCATTTACAAAAGTTGATGCAAACTTTCTTGACTACTTTTTTTAATTTCTATACAATCTTTGTATGGAGATCACAGAAACTAAAATCAGAAAATTTAGTGTGTTGCTTCTTGAAGCAATAGTTTTTACAATCATTATTATTGTTATTACAAGATCTTTATCAATTTATACGCCTTTATCTTTTCCAATTGCCATCATTGTTTTTTCTATACCAATAGCTATCTATAATTTTTATAAGATCTCAATAATTAAAAAGATGCATTTATCAAAATTTCACTCTAAAGGCAATTTATATAGATTTATGTCAAGGAGAACGTTTCGCTATATCTTCTGGATATGTTTCTCACCAATTATATCAGGATATGCATTAATAAAATTGTATGGTTTTTCAATCAAAGAATGGCTTATTTTATTTCTAATGATCCCAATATTTAAACTTGTCTTCAATATTCTTAGACTTCATATAAAAAAAGAGATCAAAGAAGAATATGTTAATATTTATACTTTGCGTTATGCTGTTATCATCTCCTCTGCAATTATGGCAGTTTTATTCCCTCTTTTGGTTTATCTATTCGGGGAATATGATATTAGTTCAATTATGTCAGTAGATGATGCAGTTAAACTTCAACTTAATGACTATATTCAATTAAAATCCAGTCCGGTTGCTTATGCGATTGCATCAAAAGTCGCATTTTTTAATGGACTTGTGATTTACTTTTTATCATTATTAAGTGGAAAATTGCTTTTTTTTGCCATACTTGTTGTAGCTGGAGAAGGTTTTGTTTTTTTTTCTCTTATGTCTATCTTTGCCTTATTCTTATTGAGAAAACAGGAGTTATCAAAAATATATCACCCACTCAGTGATAAGACTGAAAAGGAGGGGAGTAAAAGATCCATCTTAATAACACCAGTTTTTTCCACTTTATTGCTCTTATTTCTTTTCATATTTGGCTATTTATATCTAAAAGATAATTTAAAAAATAATGAAGATCTGATCAGGGTTTTAAAATTACCGAAACAGATTACAGTTGATATAGTTGATGCAAAATATCTTACTGCAGGTACAATATTAAAACTTGAAAAGTTAAAGACTAAAATGAAAAATGATATAAGTGCTGAAATTAACCAGAAAATTGATGTAGCATTTGATATGATGGTGGACAATGTAGATGGATACCTGGATTGGTATTATGGTTTAACAGCTGAATATTTTCGGACTATTAAGTTTATAACCGGTGGATTAGAAAATTTCATGAAGGAGAAATTAAGGGAACATTTACAAAAAGGTGATCCGAATTCTATAGTATCCGAAACTCTAAATGAAGTTCCAATTATTATAAAGGAATCAAAAAAGAAATTTGATTTTTTAGCAAAAGAGATAATTAAAACCAATATAGTAAAATTGAATCCTTTTGATTCGATATTAGTAAATAAAAAGGCGTCAATAAAATCTTTAATTAAAGTGTTTTCAAATGTTGAGGATAAAATACCATTTAATATTAGAGCAGGAGTTTCGATTGCAGGTGGTTTAATAACAGGGCTGATAGTTAAAAGAATAATTAGCAAGTCAGCTTATAGATTAAGTATAAAACTATTATCTAAACTTTTAGGCAAAAAACTTCTCACTAAATGGGCAGGAACAAGTGCAGGTGCTGCTATCGGCGCTGGGATCGGCTCAACGGTTCCAATAGCTGGCACCACAATTGGAGGGATTATCGGAGCATCTATTGGTTTTATTACAACTATATTTATCGACTATTCAGTATTGAAACTGGAAGAGGAATTAAACAGGCATAGTTATAAAAACCAGATAATTTCAGCGATTAACAACTCCCGGATGGAATTTAAAAAGTGGAGTTTATAAAAGATTTTTTAATAAGGAGCTAAATGCAAAAATAGATTTATAGCGAAGTTTAGCTAAATTTTTTCTGGTGAGTATAATTTAAAAAATTACCGGAAACATAGTCGGCACTATGTTGAGGATGCTTTTTTCAATTTTACGAAGCCAGGGAGAATTGTAGCAAACTGCAGTAGAATGTATTATTGCAATTGGCTCTAAGGAGAAATATATGAAAAAGATTATACTATTTATTTGTTTTGTTTTTTTAATGTTTCCATTGTTTTCTGAAGTCAATCCGACAGTTATAATTGACACAGAGTTTGGGAAGATTACTGTTGAAATCTATCTGAAAGCTGCTCCAATTACTGCAAATAATTTTTTAAAATATGTCAAAAAGGGTGCTTATAAGGATTCCAGTTTTTATCGTACTGTAACAATGGACAATCAACCGGACAATGAGATCAGGATCGAAGTAATTCAGGCAGGGCATAATCATAAATTAATGACAGAAAAATATGGAAAGGATTATTCAAAAAACTCTGGTATAAGTCATGAAATTACGGAAACAACTGGAATTCTTCATAAAGACGGAACTATTTCAATGGCTAGAAATGCTCCGGGAACTGCATCTTTTAGTTATTTTATATGTATAAATGATCAGCCATCTCTGGATTTTGGTGGAAAAAGGAACCCTGATGGTCAAGGATTCGCTGCTTTTGGAAAGGTGATAAAAGGGATGAATATAGTCAGAAAAATCCAAAAATCTCCTTCTAAAGGACAAAATTTAGACCCGGTTATTAAGATAAAAAATATTAGTTTTATGCGGTAGCCTTGTTCATAGCTTTTGGCAGAGAATCTTAATTTGTAGTACTGAAACTCAATAATTTGTAAAAAACAGTCATATGTAATACACTATCTAAAATTAGGTGAAATTAAAATGAATAAAAAAGATATAAAGAATTTAGAAGAGCATATAAAAGCGATTAGTCCCAGCTCTGGAGAAATCCCCTCAATTAAAGGTTATGATATTTTTGGTGAAAGTTTTCAATTGAATAAATATTTAGGTGGCGATCATATTATTTATGTTGATTTTAAGAAAAGATATGATGTTGACTCCTTAATACAGAACACATTAAGTGGCAGAAAATCAGACTCTGAAAAGAAAGAAATTATTAGTAATTTAGAAAATATAAAATCAAAAACAGGGATTTTAATAGCTGATGTATCAGGTCATGACAAAACAGATGTCGTTCTTACTAATGGACTTCATCAGGCATTTTTAACTGGAGTTACATATGAACTGAGAGATAATGGAGATGTAACGCTCGAATTATTTGAAACACTGAATACTAGATTTAGTAACTCTTCAAGTAGAAGTAAATATTTTACATTAATTTATGTTGAACTACATGAAAACGGGGAGTTCAGGTTTTTATCTGCAGGACATCCATTACCTTTGATTTATTCTTGTAAGCAGGAAGCTGTTTGCAATTTGCATAAATCATCTTATGTCTCCTCATTACCGATGAGTATGTTTCCTTCAAATAAACACATTGTTGAGTTCAGTGCACAAAAAACTGATATCGTTAACAATTTCATTACTAATAAAAGCAAAATTCCAAATTCCGGAGATCTAGTGATTTTATATAGTGATGGTTTATCTGAACATGCAAATAGTAAAGGAGACCTCTATTTTGATCCATCACCTGATGGAAAAGGTGGAAGAATCCAGGAAGTTATTAATGATAATAAGAATCTTAAGGCTAAAGATCTATTTTATATAATAAAAGAAGACCTTCTAAACTTTGGCAAGCAAAAAGATGATATAAGTTATGTTATTATTAAAAAAGAGTGAAACTTCTATATAAAATATTTATAATTGATTTTTTTATTTCTAACTGATAATATTTAAAATATATAAAGTAAAGGAGAGAATATGTCTATTCTAAAAAAACCACATAGTTCAAAAGTTTTGAGTATATTTTTATTGATGATATTTGTTTTTTCTGTAAGTATTTACTCAAATTCAAATAAGGAGGATAAAAAAGATACTAATATGAAAGCACCAGTTGTTAAAAAAATCAAGAAAAAATTGACGATACATGGTGATACCAGAATTGATGATTATTATTGGCTGAATGAAAGGAAAAACCCGGAAGTTCTCAAACATCTTAATGCTGAAAATAAATATAGAGAATCCATTATGAGGGACACTGAGGGATTTCAAAAAAAGATATTTGATGAAATTGTCAGCAGAATAAAAAAAGATGATAAATCGGTTCCTTATAAATATCAGGGATATTATTACTATACCAGAAATGAAAAAAGTAAAGAGTATCCAATTTATTGTAGAAAAAAAGAAAACCTTGAGAATAAGGAGGAAATTCTTCTTGATGTAAATCTGATGTCCAAAGGATATAAATATTATCGTGTTTCCGGGCGAAATATCAGCCCGGATAATAGTATTCTCGTCTATGGTGTTGATACAGTCAGCAGACGAAAATATACTTTGAACTTCAAAGACTTGAAAACCGGTAATATATATATTGATAAAATTCCTAATACTACTGGATATGTGGTATGGGCTAATGATAATAAATCTATTTTCTATTCTACCAAAGATAAGACTTTGAGATCTTTTAAGATATTTAAACATATTCTTGGAACTTCTCCCAAGTTGGATAAGATGATCTATCAGGAACTGGACACAACATTTACCACATTTGTTACTAAGTCCAAATCTCAAAAATACATATTCATTGGTTCTAATCAAACTCTTTCAACAGAGTTCAGGTTTATAGAGGCAGATAAGCCAAATAGTGAATTTAAAATTATTCAGCCTAGGCAAAGAAATTTAGAGTACAGCATTGATCATTTTAAGGGACATTTTTACATTAGAACCAATCTTAATGCGACTAATTTTAAATTAATGAAAACACCTGTCAATAAAACGACTAAAGAAAACTGGACAGATATTATTCCTCATAGAGACAATGTCTTTTTAAATAGATTTGAGATTTTTAAAGATTATCTGGTAATTGAAGAGCGTATAAAAGGGCTAAAGCAGATTAGAGTAATGAAATGGGATAGATCTAAGGACTACTATATTGATTTTGATGAGGATGTTTTTACCTCTTTTTTATCTGTAAATCTTGATTTTAATACTCATATTCTCCGTTTTATGTATTCATCCCTAACTACTCCAATATCTACCTTTGATTATGATATGAGCCTAAAAACAAGAAAATTACTAAAACAGGAAGAGGTTCTTGGAGATTTTAATAAGGGAAATTATGAAACCAAAAGAATATATGCCACTGGAAGGGATAAAACTCAAATTCCAATCTCTTTAGTTTATAAAAGAGGAATAAAACTGGATGGTTCAAACCCTCTTTTATTGTATGCTTATGGTTCATATGGTGCAAGTATGGATCCATATTTCAGCTCAGTACGACTCAGTCTCCTTGATAGAGGATTTGTCTTTGCGATTGCTCATGTGAGAGGTGGTCAGGAATTAGGAAGAAAATGGTATGAGGATGGTAAGCTTCTTAAGAAGAAAAACACTTTTTATGATTTTATAGACTGTTCAAAACACCTGATAGGGGAAAAATATACAAATAAGAACAAATTGTTTGCTCAGGGAGGTAGTGCCGGTGGACTTTTAATGGGAGTCATAATCAATTTGCAGCCAGAACTATTTAAAGGTGTTCTGGCTGGTGTTCCATGGGTAGATGTAGTGACCACCATGCTGGATGACTCAATCCCATTAACTACTGCTGAGTATGATGAATGGGGAAATCCAAATAATAAAGAATATTATGATTATATGCTCTCTTATTCTCCGTATGATAATGTGGCACCAAAACCTTACCCTTCAATGTTTGTAACTACCGGACTGCATGATTCTCAGGTACAATATTTTGAACCGGTAAAATGGGTATTAAGATTAAGGGAAGAAAGTACCAGTAATAATAAAATTCTTCTCCATATCAATATGGATACAGGACATGGCGGCGCGTCAGGTAGATTTGAAAGATACAAGCAAACTGCAATGCAATATGCCTTTATGTTTAAATTACTCGATATTAAAAAATAGTAAGATATATTGTTAATGTCTTTTCCAGCAGTATTTATTTATACTGCTGGGAGTTCTATAAATTTAACCCGGCATTTAACTCCATTTTTTCTTTAGATCAGCAATAGGGTCTGATTTTGGTTTATTTTTATTAAAACTTTTTTTGTAGCTTGAGACAGGAGCCTTAGGCATAAGAGCCTTCATACTTAATTGGATACGTTTTAATACCTTATCAACTTTAATAACCTTAACCTTTACTTTATCCCCTACTGATACGATTTTTTCAGGATTGGTAACAAAAGTATTTGATAATTCAGAAATATGTACAAGTCCATCCTGGTGAACACCAATATCCACGAAGGCGCCAAAATTTGTGACATTGGTGACAACCCCTTTCAGGTCCATATCTTCAACCAGGTCATCTATATTTTCAACATCGTCGTCAAATTCAAAGAGTTCAAAATCCTTTCTTGGATCTCTCCCCGGCTTTTTTAATTCTGCGATAATATCTTTGATTGTTAAGAGTCCAAAGTCTTCTGTGATATAGTCACCAGCATTTAAAGTGGAGAGGCATGTTGTATTCTGAATTAGATCTCCGGTTTTTACACCGGCACTTTTTGACATAGTATCAACGAGGGGATACGATTCTGGATGAATTCCGGTACTGCCTAACGGATTCTTTCCATTTCTGATTCTTAAAAAACCGGCACCCTGAAGAAATGCCTTTGCACCGAATTTTGGAACCTTCATCAGCTCTTTTCTTAATTTAAATGTGCCGTTCTGATTCCGATATTCCAAAATGTTTTTGGCAAGTGTTTCGCCAACTCCGGATACGTATTTTAGTAGATGGTATGAGGCCATATTAACATCAACTCCGACCCTGTTTACAACTGAGATGACGACAGTATCCAGTTTTTTGCTAAGTAGTGATTGGTTTACATCATGCTGATACTGTCCAACACCAATTGATTTGGGGTCAATTTTTACCAGCTCAGATAGGGGATCTTGAAATCGGCGACCAATTGAAACAGCTCCCCTGACCGTTACATCATGATCCGGGAACTCCTCTCTGGCCTCTTTTGATGCGGAATAAACAGAGGCGCCGGCTTCACTGACAACGGAAATGATCATCTCTTTCGGGGCAAGACTCTTTATAAAGGTGTGGGTCTCTCTTGAGGCGGTCCCATTGCCGATTGCAATGGCCTCTATTTTAAATTTTTGAATTAAATCTTTTATGACTTTTGACGCTTCTTCAGTTTTTCCCTGAGGTTTATGCGGGAAAATTGCTGTGTTTGCAAGCAGCTTTCCGGTTTCATCAAGCACAACCACCTTGCATCCACTTCTGAATCCCGGGTCCAGGGCAAGAAGTCTCAAATCGCCGGCCATTGGTGCGAGCAATAATTTCTCCATATTGGAAGCAAAGACAATGATCGCCTCTTCATCTGCAGATTTCTTTTTTTCCTTAATAATTTCATTTTTTATTGATGGCAGTATTAGTCGTTTTAGTGCATCAGCAAAAGTATCTTTCAGAAAGTCTTTTCTCTTGTGATTTCCGGAAATGATGCTTAATTGGAATTTGTTTTGCAATAGATCTGTATCAATCTCAATTGAACTGTTCAGCGTTTTTTCAGACTCTCCTCTCTGAATTGCCAGTATCCTATGTGAGGGGATGGATTTTATATTTTCAGAATAATCATAATACTGTTCAAATTTTGTTCGTTTATCGGCAAAGTCCTTTGTAACGTTTACCTTTAATAAACCCCTATTGGAAATTTCATTTCTGACACCCTTTCGAATATCCGGGTTTTCAGAATAGATCTCTGCAATAATATGTCCGGCACCCTCTAATGCGTCATCAACTGAATGAACCCCTTTTTCATTATTCACGAAATCTGCTGCCAGTTTTTCTGGACTTCCGGTCAGTTTTTCATCCAGTATTCTTTCTGATAAGGGCCCCAGTCCCTTTTCTCTGGCAATGGTTGCCTTTGTTCTTCTCTTGGGTTTATAGGGCAGATAGAGATCTTCAAGTTCTGTTTTTGAATAAATTGATTCAATTTTAAACTTCAGGTCATTGGTCAGTTTTTCCTGCTGTGCAATTGTTTTTAGAATTGTCTCTTTTCTATCATTCAACTCTTTTATGAATTCAAATTCATCACTGACCCTGTTTACCTTTTCCTCGTCCAGATTACCGGTTATCTCCTTTCTATATCTTGAAATAAAGGGGACAGTGTTTCCCTCAATCAGTAAGTCAACGACACTTTTTACCTGTTTTGTCTGAGCATCACAGGATTTTACAATATATTGAATATCTTTATCTGAAATCATTATTCCTCCAAAAAATAAAGAAATATTTTATCATATTTATTATGAAAGAAGAAAAAAATGTTATTGACATACATTTTATCTTATGTTCAAATATTGAATGGTATTTGTCAGATAGATGAATATTTATTTAAATACATGAATAAATATAAGGCAAAAATGATTATAACAATATTATTAGGATGGAGCAAAAATGTCTATTAGTATTACTCTAACAGATAATGAAAATGGATTAATTTATAAATTCAAAGGAGTCATTAAAGGATCTGAATTTCTCAATACCGAGGAACTTTTTTTTTCAGCTGACCCGTATTTAACTAAGGTAAAATATGTTCTATTCGATTACTCCGAAGCATTAGATATTGATTATTCTTTTAATGAAATAGGAATATTAGTAAACCGAGCTAAAGAGAGAGCTAGATCGTATCCTAGGGTGTTATGTGCATTTCTTACTAACCAAAAAATCATAAAAACTTTAACAGAAGTTTGGGGTAGATTAATAGAAAATTTGGGTTGGGAGTATGAAATATTTTCTGATATGACTAGTCTTGAGCTCTGGTTATCATCAAAACTAGGTAAAGATTATAATGGTTTCTTTATTTCAAAACCCTTTAAGGCTAAGGGAGATGATCTAATGAATATTTTATCAGTTTGGGAAAACTTATTAAATATATTATCAGAAAATTATGATGTTAGTACTGCCTTGATTTTATCATGTCAAAAAGGATCAATTAAAATTTTTCAAAAAAACAGCAATTCTGATGAAAACCCATTTCAAGTTCTGCAAGAGGAACTATTATCTGATTTTTGCTCTTGCTTTGAGTATGTAATTAAAAATGATAAGGAATTATACATTAGTAATACTAATATAGAAAAAAAACGGAAAAAGAAAACCTCTCAAAAACACAACTTAATTTCATATTTCGGCCTACCTGTGCACTATCCAACAGGTGAAACTTTTGGAGTAATCTGTCTAATGAACAAGGTTCCAATTATAATAAACGAAAAGTTAAAATTAGAGATGCGCAGTGTTCGTGATATTTTTGAATCTCAAATTGCACTAAAAACTAATAATGAAAAGATGGCAACATATTTAAAAGAAATTGTTGATACGCAAATATTATTAACCAATGAGTCAAAGATAGATTATTTAACCGGTTTGTATAATAGAAAAAATTTTTTTGATTTATCTGAAATTGAAATAAACAGGAATAATAGAAAAAAAAAAGATTTAAGTTTTATATTTTGTGATATTGACCATTTCAAAGATATAAACGATAAGTATGGACATGATGCTGGAGATGCAGTTTTAAAAGATGTAGCTATGTTTATTAAATCAAACCAAAGGCAATATGATATAATCTGGAGATGGGGAGGGGAAGAATTCTTAATTATGCTTCCTGAAACCGGATTAATTGATGCAAATAGAATTGCAAATGAAATAAGATTAAAAATAGATAAATTAAAATTTACTTATAAAAACACTAATATTCATATTACAATGAGTTTTGGGGTTTCTAATATATATAAAAATGAAAAAACAGATGACTTTCTAATTCGATTGGATAAACTTTTATATAAAGCAAAGAATTCAGGACGAAATATAGTGATATCTAATTAATAATAATTTGAATTTAGATAAAATTCATTATTGACAATCAAATATTCTTTCACTATAATTGTTTCATGGAAGCAAAACGGTTTTCCAATTCAACTCTCTTCAGCTCACACTACTGATGCCCAAGGAAAAAAAAATATTGGAACCGTGAGGAGGAACCATTCCTATTACAGTTCAACGGAGAGACATTCGGTTTCAGCCTGATCCCAGGCGGGTTATTGCCCGTTTTTTCGTACCCGGAGACCACGAACGATCGGAAAGGCTGGTTAAAAGAGTACTGGCACTCACGGAAAACCAGGTAGAACAGACGTTTACCCAGGTGTTACGGAATTTTTCCAGGCGTCACCGGAATGTTACGAAAATACTTGAGCAACATTTCAATAATATCCGTTATTTATTCGATAACCTGGGGGTCAAATCCGACACCCTCTCTTTAAAACGGAGGCTGCTGATCGGAGCCTATTTTACCATGGAATATTCCATTGAATCGGCCGCATTTTTTAATCCCTCCATTGTTGAAGATCCAGACCAGAGCAATCTGAAAGTAGGACAGAAACGGATAATTGTAAGTTTCCGGGCCACTGGCGAAGGTCATATTTCCTCCATTGTCTTTCGGAACGGCATTATCGATAAAGATAACAATATTCAATTCGTACCGGCGAGCACACGGGTAGATGCCCCGGAAATCGTAAAACGCCACACCTACGAGAAAAAAGCTTTCTTAAAGAAATTGAAAGAAATGAATGTTGAAAAAGATATCGTGTATATGGTGATGGACCGGTTGGGAGATAAGTTTATTTATGGCGAACTGCAGGCCGCCATCAGTTACTGTGTCAAAAATGTGAAACTTTCCGTTTCCAAGCAAGGGGTCTTGCAAACCATCCATTGGTTGGCCAGTTCGCATTACGAGATTGATTTCTCCATGGATACTGCCCTCTCGGAACGGGTGATTTTCCCCATTTCCTACACCGAGAGCAAGGGGATCGAGGACGCCCGTTTTGTCAGGTTCGAAGATGATGACGGCAGCGTGACTTATTACGCTACTTATACTGCTTACAACGGATTTACCATCCTGCCAAAACTGATTGAAACATCAGATTTTTATCATTTTAAAGTTAGCCCAATCAACGGCGAATATGCACAGAATAAAGGGATGGCCCTCTTCCCCAGGAAAATAAGGGGAAAATATGTAATGGCCTCCCGTTACGACGGGGTGAATAATTATATAATGTGTTCCGAAGACATCAAGTTATGGCGGCATGTAACAAAAATAGAGGAGCCCATGTATCCCTGGGAATTTGTCCAGATCGGTAATTGCGGATCTCCGCTGGAAACGGAAAAGGGGTGGCTGCTTATTACTCACGGTGTGGGACCGTTTAGACGTTATTGCCTGGGGGCCATATTACTGGACCTGGAAGATCCCACAAGGGTAGTCGCTCATTTAAAGGAACCGCTGCTGATACCCAATGAAGAGGAGCGTGAAGGCTATGTGCCCAACGTTGTTTATTCCTGCGGTTCAATACTCCACAACAACGAGGTAATTATTCCTTATGCAATGTCCGATACCGCCTCTACCTATGCCACGATACCGCTGGACGAATTGCTTGGCGAATTAATGAAATCCAAATCCAGTCGGACCAAGACGAAAATAATTACCGAGCGGACCTCTATCCTGGTGGTAGATGACGAACCCCTTGTCAGGAAATGTGTAACCAAGATATTAACCAATGAAGAATACGATGTCGAGGTAGCTTCGGATGGTGCCGATGCATTGATGATGATCTCGGGTAAACATTTTGACCTGATTCTTCTGGATATCAATATGCCCACACTGGACGGGTTCAAGGTGATGGAGATCATGAAGAAAAAAAATATCAACACGCCGGTGATCGTTTTAAGCGGCGACGAGCAGGAAACCCTTAAGGAGAAAGGGTTGGAAGGAGCCGCGGGTTATATAAACAAACCTGTGCGGCGCAAACAGCTGTTGTTGGAAATAGAAAAATTATTAAGGAAGAGTCGGTAATCTGCTTACTTTCAGATCATCTTAATGTTTATTGACTTCCAGCAATATTTTATTATAAACCTTGAGGTAATTATCGACCATTTTATCGAGGCTGAATTTCCCTGCGGCCCACTCCCGGCAAAAGGCACGGTCGATGTAATTTATATCCTGTAAAGATTCCACGGCCTCGTCTATCTTATCCACCAGGAATCCGGTTTTGCCATGGTTGATCAATTCAGGCATGGCTCCTTTTTTAAAAGCAATTACCGGTGTGCCGCACAACATGGATTCCGCTACACTTAAACCGAATGGTTCCTTGAAGTTGATGGGATGGAGCAGCGCCAACGCTCCCCCCAACAGCCGGTCCCGTTCCACCGGCCCCGATTTTCCGACAAATTGGATGTCGTCACCATTAATATATGGTTTTACTTTCTCTTCAAAATAGTGTTGATCCTGGATAATACCGGAAATGATTAGTTTCATACCGGCTTTTTTGGCAATTTGAATCGATTCCCAGGTGCCCTTGTCGTGGTGAATCCTGCCGAAATAGAGGAGGTATGAGCCCTTGGTTTCACTGAAGGTAAAATCGGCGATATTGATACCGTTGTAAACCGTGGAGACATAGTCCAACCCCGGATTTCGGTCGGCATCGCTGATAGACACGTAATAAACCGTATAGTTATACTCCTTGTAAACCGGCAGGATTTTGGGAGAGGAAAATCCGTGAATCGTGGTGATCATGGGTGTCGGGATCAGGCGGGAGTAGGACAGAGGCAGGAAATCATAGTGATTGTGGACCAAATCGAAATCCCCGGCACGCTCCATCATATGGCTGATATGCAGGCATTCCCAGACTTTGGGGTCCAATTCTTTATCCTCTTCATAGGGGCGGGGGCAGATATGGTCCAATTTTCCCGCCGTTATGGAATCTCCCGTGGCAAAGAGAGTGACATCATGGCCCTTTTTTACCAGGCCTTCGGCAAGATTTGATGCCATCTGTTCCCAGGGGCCGTAATGACTGGGTGGTGTTCGCCAACAAACAGGTGCCAACACAGCTATTTTTAATTTATCCTTCATTTTACATTGCCGGCCTGGAATTTTCCAGACAGAGGTTTACCAGGTCGTCGATTTGGGCCGTCCCTGCACACATTACCTTATCTGCTCCGCCCCAGTATATTTTAACAGTCCCGTCATCTTCCGGTACCGCACCACAGGTAAATACCACGTTATGGACATAACCGGTAATTTCGTATACCTCTTCCGGTTGCAATATCCAATGGTCGCTGACCCCGATAATCACCGATGGATCTTCCAGGTCGTGCAGCGCCACACCCAATCTGTAGACACTGCCGTCCATAGTGGGAAATACACCGTGATAAATATCTATCCACCCACTGTCCGTCTTGAAGGGTGGCGCACCTGGACCGATCTTCATTTCGTCCCAGTGGTACTGAACCGGTTTCATAATCACTTTCGAGTCTCCCCAATAACGCAAATCCGGTGAATAGGAAATCCAGGTGGACCAGGGACTGATCTCCGAATGGGGCCGGTCCATGCGAGCATAAAGCCCGTTGAATTTTTCAGGGAAGATCACAACGTTGCGGTAATCGGCCTCAGTAATCAGGGAAAACCGTTCGATTGTCTTAAAATCTTTAGTTTTGGCAAGACCGATACGAACCCCGTGGCGGGAATATGCACTGTAGGTTATCAGGTATTCGCCGTCGATATACGTAATACGGGGATCTTCCACCCCATACTCTTCATATTTCCCGAATAGACCACTGGCGGAAGGGGTCATAAAGGGTTTAGGTTCCACCTTGAAGTCGTACCCGTTATTGCTTCGGGCCAATCCGAGAATTGAGCGGCCATTGGTCAAATGGGAACGGAATACCATTATATATTGACCGTCGTATTTAGTGACTCCCGCGTTGTGAACCGTTGCCACGGGATAGGGGATGTCATCTTTGGTCAAAATAGGATTCTTTTTATACCGTTTTACAATTGACATCGTTCTTCTCCTCATTTTTTTATTTTTACCTTATTCATACGCCAGGAGAACCGTGAGGTGGGAGATCAGATAAGCCAGCGTACTTTCAGCCCCCTGGTTCTGGTTCAAACCGTGCTGTTCAAGTCCGTCGAAGCAGCCGGCCGTTTCAAAATCATAAACCGGGACGCTCAGATCGTTTTCCCCCAGGAACCACATAAAAGAAGTGGACATCATATGAAGGTAAACCTCGTTTTTGGTGAAGATATAGGCTTGGTAAGCCAGTTGCACCATGACCATGGCGTCGATGGGCTGCTGGGCATATTGAGAGGGAGTGCCCCCTTTTTCATACCATTCATCATTGCCCACCAGTGAAAGGTACCCATGCTTGAGCACCGTACGTTCAAGGAAATTCATGGATTCCATCGCCACCTCCAGGTATTTCTTATCCTTTAATATATCCGCTGTATGAAAGAGGGCTAAGGGCAGTATGCCGTTGGCATAGGTCATTTTCGGTTCGAACCAATGCCAATTCTCATCTTTCTCATCTTCATATTGGCGGAGGAGCTTGTCGGTGATCTGTCTCAGCACCTTCTTCATTCCATCATCGTTGGGGGAACGGTGTAGGTAGTGGCAAATGCCGATAATGGTATAGGCGATTCCCCTGATGGATTCGATCTTTTCAAAATGGGGGAAGGCTTTTTTAAACATGCTACTTGCCAGTTGGTGATAGGTATCTCTGGGAGGGAAACGCATAAGGTAGCCCAATGCCCAGACTGTCCTCCCGAAGGAATCATCCGATCCCTTTTTTTCTTTAAACTGCCGGCTGTAGGTCAAAATATTTTTAAAAGTACCATCCTTATTTTGCATGTAGTTAATAAAACTGAGATAGACCGGGATCAATTCCAATGCTTCCCGGCTCTTTGTCTGCCGGAAGGCCATCACCGCCATTAACAGGGCCCGGGCGTTATCGTCCAAGGTGTACCCATGGTTGAAATTAGGGACTCCATACTTGGCATGCTGGAGAATCCCGGTATTGTCGGTCAACCGGATAATATGCTCCAGCCTGAAACGCGGCAGCAGCGAGATGTTAATAATAGACTCTTTTTTGACCGGTACCTTCACTTCAGATTTTATAAAATTAACGACATGTTCCAGGTAGCGAGCCCCGATTTCCGGCCAGAGGGTCTTGCTACCAAAACTGAATGCTTTTTTTCTCATTTGTTCCAATTTGGAGGGGTTGTCGAATAAATCAATAAGAATGTCAGTCAATGAGTTGGCATCATCGAAATCAAACATCCGGCCCCTGCCCTCCGCCAATAGTTCCCGTGCGTGCCAGTAGGGAGTAGAGACCACCGCAGTTCCCGCACCGATGGCGTAAGAAAGTGCACCACTGGTAATTTGCGCCTTATTAAGATAAGGCGTAATGTAGAGATCGATGGATGACAGGTAACTGAAAAGCTCTTTATTGGAAACATACCGGTCGTAAAAATATACATTTCGTCTCAAGTTATATTTTCCCACCAGCCGCTGCAAATAATTCCTGTATTCTTCGCCGAAGGTCCGTACCACCGCCGGGTGGGTCTTTCCCAGTATAATGTAAAGGGTTTCCGGGTGTTTCTCCACTACCGGTGGCAGTGCTTTGATGACGGTATCAATACCTTTATCCCTGCTAAACAGCCCAAAGGTCAATAAGGATTTCTTGTTTTCCAGGTGCAGCTTTTTCTTGCACGTTTCCCGGTCCATATAGCTGAAGTCGGGTACTCCGTGTTCGATCAATGAGATCTTTTCTGCCGGTATTTTATAGATATTTTTTAAGAAGTCGACGGCCAGGTTACTCATTACCACGACTTTTTCCGCTTTTCGGGAGATCTCCTGGAGTATGATCTTCTGATTGTAGGATGGATTTTTTAGTACTGTATGAAAGGTGGCCATCAGGGGGATTTCCAGTCTTTGGACCAGTGAGAGAATATATACGCCTTCATCACCACCGAAAATCCCGAATTCGTGCTGGAGTATACAAATACCCGCACCACTTAAATTAATGTATTGAACCGCTTCCAGATAATCCCTCTGGTAATCCTGGCGAATAGTGTGGGTGACTATCTCCGGGTAATCATAGGTTCGGGATTCATCATTCATGGCCACTACAAAACCTTCCGTTTTAACGGTTTGTTTTATTTTATTTTCAACCATTGATTCCACCAGATCGCGGGTGAAAGTGGCGATTCCACACTGCCGTGGGACATAGTTCCCGATGAAGGCAATTTTTACCTTTTTCATGGCTTCTCCCTAAAGCATATGCATGCTTATTTTACTCTACACTTATCAGTAGAGTATATCCAATAAAAAAAATTTTTTCAAATGGACCAGAGGATATATTCGGGATGTAAGACCGGGTATCTCAGATTTGTCTATTTTAGCTTCGACCAGAGGTTGAAAAAAGTTTTTTTTATTTATCAGAAGAGATATTTAGATAATTTATACTCTATTGTTTTTTAGATTTTTTTAATTGATAAACAATTTTACCATTTCTTAACATATTTAGACCCTTA
>CBDUZW010000089.1:0-14599 GCA_965371805.1 uncultured bacterium
TCACGTACCGTTCTAAGAGAGGCTGGGGTGAAAATCCCTGGTCGACTCACCAGTCGTGCTTCCGTATTCGGTGACTCGTTATCCATACGTGAGTCTCTGCCTCCCCGTTGTTCCAAGCCGAAGGCAGACGTCAAACCGTGAAGAATGCAGCAAAGACAACACGATCATCCACTGGCGTCCTGATCTGTTTCGATAACAGATATGCTCCGGCGGCAAGTGTCATGCTGACCTCACTGCTCATCAACAATGCCCACTTGGACTTTGAACTATATGCAATTGTTGACGGTGTTACAGAAGCAAACCTGGCCGCCATCGAAGAAACCTGCAAGAACCATGGAAGGCTGATTTCTTTCGTTAGTATCGACAATGATCTCGTCAGCTTCTTCAAGGTCGATCAACAATTCTCACAAGCCGCCTACTTTCGGATCTATGGACCGGATCTGATTGATGTGCAGCGGATTCTCTATCTTGATGTGGATCTCATCGTACAAATAGATATAGGTCTGTTGCTGGAACTGGAGATTGGCGACAACATTATTGCCGGAGCACCGGATAGCGCAGGCAACGAGAATTTCCGAAAACGACTGAAGCTCCCCAAAGAAGCAGCGCCATACGTTAATACCGGAGTGCTTCTTGTTGACGCCGACCGCTGGCGGGAGGAAGAGACAACAAAAGAACTGGTTAAATACTACTTGAGCAAGAAGGATGCTCTGAAATTTGCAGACCAGGACCTGATCAACGCGTGCCTTGCAGGAAGAATATGCATCCTGCCGCAACACTGGAATCTGCAGTGCCGTCACCTCGCGAAGGATAAGATTGATTGTCTGAAGGCATCCCCCTCCTCTTTCCAAGGCATTCTTCACTACAACACCCTACAGAAGCCCTGGAAAGCACAAGCGCAGGAACCGTATCGCTCATTGTACCAGAAATACGCCGTCCAATCTCCGATCCGAATGCCCGAGAAACAGCGCCACCGCAGACGCTTCCGCACTTCTCATTGGAAAGCGACAATGCGGCGGATCAAGCGAATGAAACGACGGATCTCCAGGTTGCTCAGACGTTTTGTCCACTCCCTGGCATGCCGCATGGCTGGCAGAATTCTCAGCGTGAGTAATTTCCTGAATACAACACCTCACAGCTACGCGGAACCGTCCTTCTCTGTTCACATGTTAACCTGCCACAAAGACATCGAAATGGCACTCTGGTCCCTGCGAACTTTCGCTTGTTTCGCCAAACTGTCACCCCCGGTATTCATCCACGATGACGGCACGTTGACTACCAGCGACATCAATTCATTTCACAAGTACGTTCCGCGTGTAACAGTTATCCGCAGATCGGAAGCAGAACCGCGCCTGGAAGAATGGCTGAAAGACTATCCACACTGTCGCAAGACACGGATGAACCTCGATCTCCCACTTGCCATCAAGCTCTTTGATCCGTGGGTCTATGCGCCGTATGACGCAATACTACTGCTTGACAGTGACATGCTGTTCTTCCGTCGCCCGGAGGAACTGCTGCTGAACCTGAGACAAAACCGACCTTGTTTCAATGCTGACTATCAAGATTCTTATTCTGCTCCAATAACCGAATTGCGACATAGCATGGGCATGGACATCATGCCAGAAATCAACTCCGGTCTGCTTGCCATGACCCGTGATAACTATGATCTGGATCTCATTGAGCGTTCACTCGAGTCCTTTCCGCCGACAAATCAGTTCTACGAACAGACAGCGTACGCATTGCTGCTGTCGAAAAGCAACGCAGAGCGGCTGGGAGACGCCCACCAGATATCACGCCAGCCAATCACAGCAAGAACCGTGAGTCACCATTTCGTGAGTGACGGTTCAAGGCTACACTTCTGGACAAAAGGTGCCTGGCGACTGATACGCCAAAGAGATCTACGCCCGCCGCGCGAGATGCCCGGTTGACCAGTATCGGTTTTTTACACAGGGTAATTTTGCACATTCCGGGACCATATGAATCTTTAATAAGGTATTACGGATATTATTCAAATGTAGCACGGGGTAATCGTAAGAAGTTAGGTTTAGAACCAAGTCTTTTTAAAAAAAGGTGTCTGGCAAGAAATTCTATAATTTTTTTAAATCCTTAGTAAATATGAATTTAATTTGATTTAAGGTGAGAAGAAAGGGAAGAAATGTGCCAGGTAGGAAGTTCATTTGATTATGCCTATGTAATGGATACAGGCAGGATAGTTATGGAAGGGGAGTCAAAAGAACTCTTAAAAAATCCCGAAATAAAAAAAGCATACCTGGGGATATAACAGTACTTTGTTTAGCTTTCTATTTAAATATCAGTATAATCGGGGCTAAAATCAAAAGACTAATTGACTCAGTCTATAAAAAATACTAAAATACAGGTATGGAAAAAATTAAAGGAACTACAGTTATATGTATTAGACATAAAGGAAAAGTTGTAATCGGATCTGATGGGCAGGTAACTTTGCAGCATACGGTTCTTAAGCATGGCGCAAAAAAGGTAAGGCGGTTATATAATAATAAAGTTATTGCCGGTTTTGCTGGATCAACTTCAGATGCTTTTTCACTATTTGGCAGGTTTGAGGCAAAACTTGAAGAGTATAATGGAAACATTTCCAGGGCTGCAATTGAATTATCTAAAGATTGGAGAACTGACAAAATATTGAGAAGATTAGAGGCGATGTTAATTGTTGCAAATGATGAAAAACTCTATATCCTATCTGGATCGGGGGACGTTATTGAACCGGATGAGGATATTCTCGCAATTGGATCTGGTGGTCCCTATGCACAGGCGGCAGCGCTAGCTCTAAAAAGATTTTCTAAACTGGATGCAAAGACGATTGTTGAAAAATCGTTAGAAATAGCGGCCAATATTTGTATATATACAAATAATAATTTTACTATTGAGGAATTGTAATGAAAAAAATTGTAAAAAAGAAAAAAGATGAAACAAGTATGGACAATATTGATTTAACACCTAAGGAAATTGTTGCTGAATTAGATAAATATATTATTGGACAGAAAAATGCGAAAAAGGCAGTTGCGATTGCATTGAGAAACAGGTATAGACGGCAGCAGCTGCCAAAAGAAATTGCCGAAGATATCATACCTAAAAATATATTGATGATCGGACCGACTGGAGTAGGAAAAACAGAGATTGCAAGGCGTTTGGCAAAACTGACAAAATCTCCTTTTGTTAAGGTAGAGGCTTCAAAGTTTACAGAGGTTGGCTATGTTGGCCGGGATGTTGAATCCATTGTAAGAGATCTTGTACGTATATCTATAGACCTTGTAAAGGTTGAACAGATGAAAATCAATAAAGAAAAGGCTCTTAATAATGTTGAAGATAAGATATTATCTGTTTTACTTCCACCGCCAAAGAAAGTAAAAGGGCCTGCTGCAGACTTGAACATTGAAAATAAAACAAATACCACCGAAACAAGGGAAAAATTCAGAAAGATGTTTCAGGATGGGAAACTGGATGATAGAACAATTGAGATTGAAGTAAAATCAGCAGCTTCAACTCCATTTGAAATATTTTCCTCCTCAGGAGTTGAAGAGATTGGCATAAATATTGGTGAAATGGTCCCCAATATGTTTGGCGGAGGAAAAACTAAAAAAAGAAAAATGAGTATCGAAGATGCAAGAGAGTATCTATTAAAAGAAGAACAGAACCGTTTATTGGATATGGATGAGATCTCAAAAATTGCGATTAACAGAGCAGAACAGATGGGTATTGTTTTTCTCGATGAAATAGATAAAATAGCTGGAAGAGAAGGTGCTGGCGGACCGATGGTATCCAGAGAAGGGGTTCAGAGAGATTTGCTTCCAATTATTGAAGGTACAACTGTAAATACAAAGTATGGAATGGTAAAAAGTGACCATATCTTATTTATTGGAGCCGGTGCTTTTCATGTTTCAAAACCATCAGATATGATACCGGAATTACAGGGAAGATTTCCAATCAGAGTGGAGTTGGATTCATTAAGTCAACATGATTTTGTGAGAATTTTAACAGAGCCTAAAAATGCACTCGAGAAACAGTATAAGCATCTGTTAAGTACAGAAGGACTCAATATTAATTATACAAAGGGTTCTATTGAAGAAATAGCAAGAATTGCAAAGGAAGTAAATACAACTTCTGAAAACATTGGTGCCAGAAGGTTGTATACGATATTGGAGAAGGTAATGGAGGAAATTCTTTTTGAAGCTTCAGATTTAGACAATGGAAGAGTTACAATAGATAAAAAGTATGTATTAGATAGAGTTGAAGATATTTCCAATGATGCTGATCTAAGCAAATATATATTATAATGAAAAATTTATTTATAGTTGTTTTTATAATGGTTTTGCTTTCTGCTTGTGGAGCAAAAGGTGATCTCGTACTAGAGCCGGAAAGCCTGCCCTTAAAGATTAAAGATTTAACTGTAAACCAGATTGGACTGGATATGAATTTCAAGTTCTCTCTCCCGGAATTACTGTCGGATAATAAGGTTCTTGATAGAAATAGTATATCAAAAATAATTGTTTATCATTCAAATACTAATATTCCTGAAGAAAATTTTAGAAAAAAAGGATCTGTATTACTAAGGACAAAAAAATCTAAAAAGTTTAATTTAACAGAATCTGGTAAATCTGTTGTAAAAATTCCTTTTAAATTAAAAGATTTGAATAAAAAAGAACATTTTTTTGGAATTATATATTATGTTGGATCAAAACGATCACCAATGAGTGTGATAAAATCAATTTCTACTGCTATTCCATATAAGACTATAAATAAAGTTGATATAGAACAGGAAAGGAAGATTATTATTCTTAAATGGAAAAAGCCTGAATATGATCTTTCAAAAAGTAAAGTATCTCAGATCGCGGGATTTTATATTTACAGAAAAATTGAAAAAGAAAATATTGAAGATCCAAATGCCATTGAAAAAGAAATTAATAAAAATGACCCTGATTTTGTAAAAGTAAATTCTGAATTAATTACTAATGAGTATTATGAAGATAAAGACATTAGTATTAATGGTAAATATTTTTATAGGGTTGCAACGGTTTATAATAAAAAGGTCGAAAGCTTCCCCTCTAGAATTGTTTCAATTGAACTAAAAGATACATATCCTCCTGATGTACCTGAAAACTTATTTGTGTTTAAGGGAGCTGGTTTTATGCTTTTAAATTGGGAAGGTGTAAATGACAATGATTTAGATCATTATGTTGTTTATAAAAAAAAAACAAATAAAGGACAATTTAAAAAAATTGCAGATAATGTTACGAAATTAAGGTATAAAGATAATAGTGTGAAAAATGGTATTCTATATTTTTATTATGTTGTATCTGTTGATAAAAAAGGTAATGAAAGTGAACCTTCTATTATAGTAAAAGAGAGGTATTAGTTTTAAACAGCTTCTTATGGAAACAATAAAAGATATAAATGTTGTAAATTTCAAAAAAGTAGCAATTATTCACGATTGGCTTAATGGAATGCGTGGGGGTGAAAAAGTTCTTGAATCCCTTTTGGATATATTTCCAAAAGCTGATATTTTTACACTTTTTCTTGAGAGAAATAATGTTTCTGAAAAAATAAACGATCATACTATATATGCTTCATCATTGGACAAAAAGGGATGGATTAAAAAAAGATATAGAAACTTTTTACCAATTTTACCCGCAGCTATTGAATCATTTAACATGAAAGGATATGACCTGATAATTAGCAGTTCTCATTGTGTTGCTAAGGGTATTATTCCAGATCCCGATGCTTTGCATATTAGCTATATTCATTCCCCTATGCGGTATATATGGGACCAGTATGACGAGTATTTTGGAAAAATAAAAGGGATAAAGAAAAAAATAATTGCTTATTTTGCCTCAAAATTAAGAATTTGGGATATAACTTCATCTGCAAGAGTGGATTGTTTTATTGCAAATTCCTCTTTTATAGCCAAAAGAATAGAAAAATTTTACAGGAGAAAGGCTGAAGTAATTAATCCTCCAATAGATACTGAATTCTATACACCTAAAAAGAATCCGGAAAGGAAATTTTTCATATCTGTCTCAGCCCTGGTTCCATATAAGAAAGTTGACCTTTTAATCGAGGCTTTTAATACATCAGAAGAAAATCTTATAATTGTTGGTAGTGGACCTGAAGAGAAGAAATTAAAAAATATTGCAAAGAAGAACATTTCTTTTAGAAAAGGTATATCTCAAGAAGAGCTTAGAGAATTATATAGAGATGCTATTGCCTTTGTCTTTGCCGGAACAGAAGATTTTGGAATGGCTTTTGTTGAAGCATTAGCCTGCGGGACTCCTATACTTGCTTACAAAAGAGGTGGAGTACTAGATATTGTGACGGATTTTAAGACTGGGATTCTATTTGAAAAGCAGAATGTACAAAGTATAATTGAAGGTATTAAAGCAATAAAAAAAGCTGGTTTTGACACAGAGATATTGAGAAACAGCAGCCTGGGATTTTCAAAAAATAATTTTGAAGCAAAGATAACCCAATTTATAAGTAAAGCCATTAATGGATAAATGATAAAACAGAGAAGGAAACAACTGATACCATTTTATATCCTGAGTGATATTATTATTGTAATCTTTAGTGTTCATCTGAGTTTCTGGATAAGGTTCAATTCAAATGTTTTTGATGTGTCAAAAGGTATCCCGGCATATTCCAGTTATCTCTTTATTATTCCTCTTTTTATGATCATCCAGACCATATATTTTTCCACCCAGGGATATTATAAAATAAAACTTAGACGGAATAGACTCGATGATCTGTTTCTTGTATTTATAAATAGTATTATTACTTCTTTTATAGTACTTTTACTTGTTAGTTATCTAAAAAGTTATAACTTTGTGGATTTTGAAATTTCTCATCTTTTTCTTATCATTTATATATTTATATCAACTATTGGAATCTTTGGAATTAGGCTTATTGTTTTTAAGATATTTAAGGTTTTTTATACAAAAAAAAATGGTGTTTCTAAAGTTTTAATAGCAGGGTATACACCAATTGGACAGTTAGTTGAAAAAAAACTTAAAAAATATTCACATTTTGGGATTGAGATTGTTGGATATCTTGATGAAGAGAATCAGGATTCTCTAGGAACCTACGATGATCTTGAAAAAATTGTAAAAGAATATGGCATTACTGATATGTTCATTGCTCTATCTCTTAAAGAATATGATTCAATTATGAGACTTATAGATATTGGAAATAGTTTATACCTGGATATAAAACTTGTCCCGGACTTTTTACAAATTGCCTCAATTAAGGCTGGAATGGAGCACCTGGAGGGAATTCCAACAATAAATCTTGGTGATATTCCACTCCAGGGGTGGAAGTTAGTTTTTAAGAGAAGTTTTGATTTTATCTTTGCTAGTATTGGATTATTAATTATTTTTGTTCCTCTGTCAATAATTGCAATAATAATTAAACTAACATCAAAGGGACCGGTCTTCTATCGCCAAACTCGAGTTGGAGTTGATGGAAAGAATTTTAAGATGATCAAGTTTCGGACAATGGGTGTAGATGCTGAGAAGAAAACTGGAGCAATCTGGTCACCTCCAGAAGATATAAGAGTAACTCCAATAGGAAGAATTTTGAGAAAGTTTTCAATTGATGAGCTGCCACAGTTGATAAATGTAATTTTGGGTCAAATGAGTCTTGTTGGTCCCAGACCAGAGAGGCCGGAACTCGTTGATAAATTTAAAGACAGTATTCCAAAGTATTTACTGAGGCATAGAGTAAAAACTGGTATGACAGGATGGGCACAGGTTCATGGTTTACGTGGGAATACTCCGCTTGACAAAAGAATTGAATTTGATATATATTATATTCAGAACTGGACATTCCGATTAGACCTTGAAATACTATGGCGTACCATTTTAAAATTTAAATTTGTTGATAAAAATTTATAATTTAAGTTTTCTTGCTCTATACTCCATATTTTTCTCTATACTCGTACATTTTTTCCAATTGTTCGCTATTAAGAACTCCATTATTTTTTAAATATGTAATAATTTCTATTATGTTCACAATTGGATAAAACTTAATACCTGTGCTTTCGTTTAACTCTTGAATTGCAGATTTATTGCCAGCTCCTTTTTCCATGCGGTCAACTGAAATTACAACTGCTCGTATTTTTGAATTACCTTCAGATTTTAAAACTTCTATTGACTCTTTTATAGCTGTACCAGCTGTAATTACATCATCAACCAATATAAGATTATCATCACTTGTTAGTTTTTTTCCAACAAGAATGCCTTTGTCGCCATGGTCTTTTCCCTCTTTCCTATTGAATGAATAGTTGACATTGATATTGTGTTCTTTATATAATGCGTTTAATGTTGTAATTGCAAGAGGTATACCCTTATATGCAGGTCCGAAGATGACATTATAATTATCTTTTATATTATCAACAATTGTAGCAGCATAAAAAATTCCAAGTTTGTTAATTGATTCTCCATTATAGAGAGAACCTGTATTTAAAAAATATGGAGATAATCTCCCTGATTTTAATTTAAACTCTCCAAACTTCAGTGCCTGGTTTTTAATTAGAAATTCAATAAATTCAACTTTGTAGTCCTTCATATAAGATCTCCTTAACTAAGATTATACAAGCAAAAAGAAGAAAAATCAATCGAAGCTTTTCTAGGTAAATAGTCCTTATTTAGGAAACAGGACTATTTACTCATTGAACGCAGGTTTGTTATTAGGTAAACTTATAATATGAGAAATAGAATGTTATGCATATTAAGAAAGAGTACAAAAAATATTGTTTTAGTACAAAAAATTATTGGGGGAAAACGATAATGAAAAAATTTGTTTTAATACTTCTATTATTATTTTTTTTGTTTTTTTCAATTGTAATTTAAATTTAAACCATGTGTTTTTTGTGTATTTAAAAAGGACATGAAAATTTTTACAACGTAAAATAATATTTCAATCATTCAAAAGCAAAATGAAATATTTCAAATGAAAATTTAAAAACTTTAATTCTAATTAATTGTTAAATGACAAATGAACATTCCTAAATAATAAGAATGTCCATTTATTGGTGTAGTATTTACTGAATTCTTTCTTTTAATGATTTTCCTGGTTTAAATACAGGAACATCTTTTGCAGCGATCTTAAGTTTGTCGCCAGTTTTTGGATTTACACCCATTCTTTCTTTTCTGTGAGAAACTGCAAAAGTTCCAAATCCCACTAGTGTTACTTTGTTACCATCTTTCAATTCATCTGAAATTGTTTCAATAAATTCATTTACCATTAATTCGGTATCTGCAACTTTTAAATTGGCTTTTTCAGCAATTGATTTTACTAATTCTGTTTTATTCATATTCATCTCCTTAAAAAAACTATTTTATTTAAAATATCTATAAAAGTCAAGTATAATCAGATTATATCATACTATTTCAAGTCTATCCAGTTCTTCTGAATATTTTACAGTGACATTATAGTACTCTTTTGAGGTTGTTAATTCAAATTTACCTATTCTTAAAAAGACTCTTGGATAAAGATTCTCTTTTATTCTTATAACTGAGTTATAATCATACATTTCTGCTTCAGCTTCATTTAATAATATATGGATCTGTTTTATCTGGTCTCTTAGTATGTCCCATTTTTTTATCTCTTTCTTTACCTGAGAAGAAATAGCGGTGGAAAAATTTTTGTTTTCTAGAGCGACTCTACCATATCTTTTTTCAATTTCTTTTGCCTCTCCAATCCTTTTTTCGAAAAGTTCTTTAGTTTTAAAATACTCTTTTTCTTTTATCGGGTCAATACCTGTTGTCATTCTTGTACTCGTGTCAAATCTTGAACCTGCATTAAAAGTTGAAATACCTTTTGCTGCTCTTACATTACTTCCAACTATTCTGGCTTTTCTGGATTCAATTTTCAAATAACCGTCACATACTACTTCACTACCGATAATTCCATTTTTTACTACTATATCCTTAGCAGCAACTATTTTGGCATTTTCAACAAAGGTGGCAAATATGTTTTGCTTTGCCTCTGCTTCTCCTTTATTTTTTCCAACAATACCACCTCTCACTTCAATATCAGATTTTGATGAAATGGTGCATGCTATAGCAGATCCGTAGATTAAAAGTTTTCCTTCGCATTTAACAACAAAATCAGGAAGAATATCTCTTCCTATTTTTACATCACCATTGAAATCTATATTCCCAGTGCTAAAGTCGACATCCTCATCCACAATAAATTCAGGAAATATTGAAAGAATATTGTTTTTAAAAAAAAGTGCTCCAGCTGTTTCGGCTTTATAAAAAATTGAGTTTTCCTGTTCATCTTTTATAATGTTAATCTCAGCAGTAAATGCAATATCAGGAATATCAGGGAAAATTGTTTTTTCACCAGTGACAGTTATTCCGTTTACTGGTGGGACTAATTTCCTTTTTATAGCTAATAGCTGACCGGCTTTAACATTTATGACTTTAGATAATTCTCTGTAATTTGTTCTTCCTGACTCATCAATTGTTGGTTTATCTGATATTGTAAACTTATAGTCTATTGATGGTTCAGTCCCTTCTAAAGGTTTAACACCTTCAGCTATATTAATTTTTTCTAATCCCCGACCTATTTTTATACTTTCTACAACAACATTGAGGACATCTCTTTTTATACCGTAAGTGACTCCTCCCTCTTTAATTATACTAACCAATTCAGTGAGAGAAAGGTTCTTCTTTTCTGATGTATAAGAAAGATATGCCTTAAACTTGTCTTCAGAAATTTCAATTATTACGTCTTTATTACTCATAAGGACCTATTATAAATAAAAAAATATTTTTTTTCAACTAAATAAGGGCTATTTTTATAAATTTATGATAAGAAACATTTTCTATTTTTGAAATTGATTCGCCCAGGTGATTGCTTCCATATAATATTCAAATATCTCATCTGGCTTTATTTTTATATCGTTGCAAATCTGAGTTACATTTTCCCAATCCATTTTTTCGTAAGATAGATAAAGGTCCAGCACTTTTCTATATAGATTGTTTTTTCCTAAAAGTGCCTCTTTAATTTCGTCTATAATGGGTACATTTTTTAAGATTTCTTCCATTGGACGATTTAAAAACCCATCTATGAAAATAAAAAGCCCGGCAAGAAAAAAATTTGATTTTATATTTCTATTTCTAGTTTTTTCGGCAATGATCTCAGAAAATTTTGCAATTGAGACTGAAGTTATCATAAGCTGTTCCGGTTTATCATCACCTACCTGTGAGAGGGCCATAAGGGATATCCATTTTTTTAATTCATCGATCCCTAGTAAATTTAAAGCATGCCGGATTGAATATACTTCTTTTCTGAGTGAAAATGCTGCTGAATTAATTAGTCTTAATAACTTATAAGACAAGGAAACATCTCGCATTAGTATTTTTTCAATATTGCCAATACTTACATTAGGGTTATATAATTCCTGGATTATTTGTAAAAAGTTTAATTTATATGCAGGCATATCTGTACCAGTTACTATTACGGGTTTGCTAAAAAAATAGCCTTGAAAATATGAATATCCCATCTCTTTTGCCTGATTAAATTCTTCTATGGTTTCTACTTTTTCAGCAAGATATTTTATATTGGGATTGTCTATTTTTTTGATTACATTTAACCTTTCTGTCCCTTTAGTCAATGTGAAATCTACTTTAACAATATCTGTGAGATTTAGTAGTGGTAAAAATTTATCTTGATATTCAAAGTCATCTAGAGCAAGTGTATAACCTTTTTTTTTTAATTTTTCAAAAGCTGAAATCACCTCTTTATCAGGTTCAACATCTTCTAATAATTCAACTACAGTTGTTTGTTTTGGTAGTAAAAAAGTAATGTCACTTAAAAGAACTTTTCTTGTAAAATTCAAAAAAACCATTTTTCCTCTAGTAAGTTCATCAAAACCAAAAATAAGCAAACTATCCATCAGCATTTTAGAAGATGCATAATCCTGATCTAAGTTTGTATCAAAAAAATTTTCTAATCCTGATCTAAAAAGGAGTTCATATCCAAATATATTCTGGGCTTTATCAAATATTGGCTGCCTTGCAATAAAAACGTCATTTTTTGTTTGCATATGCTATAGATTTTAGCAGAAAAATATTCTTAAGTCTATCATTGATTAATAGATGATAGAATAGATAAAGCCAATATAGCCCAGGTCACTGTTATCAAAATTGTAGAGTATGTACTGCGATTTGTAAGAATATGCCTTTTTTTTCTTTATTACTAATTTTATATTTTTCTGAAACAGGTGAACCAAATACCCAGATAATTTCTCCATTTGAGTTAACAAGGACTGGACAAAGATTCCTTAGCTCGGGAGGTTTATTAAAGCTTCTTATCATTTCAAAAACAGTCAAATTGAATTTTGAATTTATTTTTATATACTTATCTTCTTTTTTAGGAGATCTCAATGTCAATGGGAACAGACATTTTTCTTGAGGAATAATTATCTCATGATTATTTTCAGGCCTCAAATAGTTTTCTATTTGTTTAATGGTAAAGCTTTTTCCAATCTCATCAATTAAAACTTCTTTATCAGGATTCTTTATTAGATATTTGTAGGGTTTTAATTTGATATCAGCCGGAAACATAAAACCTTTTTTTATAGACAATTCTAGTCTAGGGAGTGAAATGTTTTGTTCATTCTTAACAGAACTGAGCATATTCTCAAGGTTTTTAAAACTTATATTAAACAGGTTTCCAAGGATACTCCTAAGATATTCCCTTAAAATATGTCTTTGTATTGCTAAATGATGCGTAGAAATAATGGATAAGGGTAATATTTTATTTAGAATAAGATTATTTTTTAATATTTTTATTGCAAACTCTGAAAAATAATTATACTCTTCTTTTATAATTTCTATTGTTCTATATATAGAATTGTCAATATTTGGTTCTATTTTTTTTATTTCAGGGATTAGCTGATTTCTTATCTTGTTTCTTAAAAAAACATTGTCTACATTAGAATAATCAGTATAGAAATTGATATTATTTCTCTGTAAAAAATCTAATATTTGTTCCTTAGTAAATTGTAAAAGGGGACGATAGAACAATTTGTTTTTTTTCATGGAAATCGAAGTGAGTCCCTGAAGTCCACTTCCCCGGAATAATTTTATCAGGAACGTTTCTGTCACATCAGATTTTGTGTGTGCTGTAAATACTTTTGTGTTTTTATAATCATCTATAATAGAATTGAAAAATTTGTATCTTAAGATAGATGCCCCATTTTCAAGATTCAATTTGTTTAAGACAACATATTTCTTAACAAAATCACCGCCAGTCAATAATTGGATGTCATTTGTTTTGCAGAATTTGTTTACCCAGTCTTCCTCTTCTTTATAGTCAGTCCTGATTTTATGATTGAAATATGCAGCAACCAAATCAAAATCAATTTCATTTTGAAGACTTTTTAAAAGTATTGTTAATGCCACTGAATCTTTCCCACCAGAAAGAGCAATTATTATTGTGTCACCTTTTTTGATAAGATTGTTGTTTTTTATTACATCTTTGAATTTTGAATAAATGAATTTCATTTTTTTTTTTACCTGAATTGCACTATTCAGGTTTTAAATATAGCGGTGGAGGGACTTGAACCCCCGACATATCGGATATGAGCCGACTGCTCTACCGGCTGAGCTACACCGCCATAAATAAGTTACGATTATACCTCAATCGTTATCTTTTTTCAACCTAAGTATGCTTTTCTAATTAGATAATAAATAACTTTGCTGTTGCTGTTGCAAGGGTTTTTGAATTCTTGTCTTCTAATGAAGCCTCTGTATAGATTATTTTTTTTGTAACTTTTAGAATTTTACTTCGCAGATAGTATAGACTTTCTGTTTTAACGGGTTTTTTATACTTAATATTCAGTTCTGCTGTGACACATCTGTATTTATTAAATGAAGCAGCTTTTATCTGAATCTCATCCAGTACTGTAGCAAGTAAACCGCCGTGGACGATCCCTTTCCATCCCTGATGATAATCGGAGAAAATTAATTGTGATTCAGCTTCTTTTGTTTCTTTATTAAATCCGAAATCAAACTGTAATCCTCTATCATTATCTATTCCGCAAACAAAACACCGATTATCATCAGAAACTTTTCTCATATTTTATTAATTACTATTTTTTTTTAGCTATTTTTTTTACTTTTTTTGTTTTTTTCACTTTTTTTAATTCTTTCTTAGTTAATGGTTTGGTCACAGGTTTGCAAATAGCACATGCTGTATAACCTTTTTTTAAAGCTTCGCTTAATTTAATACCTTTCTTTTCTTTAACAACTTTACAGTTTTTCTTATGATACTTCTTTCCTTTTGCCTTTACATAAACTATTGTATCACCGACACTGACTTTCTTTACTTTTTTTACTTTAACGATTTTTTTTACTTCTTTTTTTGCTTCTGCATTAAGAACAAGTCCTGAAAATACAAATAATACTAATACAATAATTACTAATAATTTTTTCATTATTTTTCTCCTAAAGCCTTTTTTAAGGCTATAACATATTCTACAATAATTATTATATTAATTCAATATATTGTACGAGTCCATAACATATTAGATTTAAAAGAATTTTTAATCACCATATTC
>CBDUZW010000090.1:0-14369 GCA_965371805.1 uncultured bacterium
TTTGGGTTTTTTGGGGGATCAGAGTCTAATATGTTTCTGAACTTCAACAATAATACGTAAATTTGGTTATAACTCATCTCTGACAAAAAAAAAGAGCTGAAGAAAATATTCAGCTCTTTTTCAATAACTAACTTAGATAAGTCTATATAAACTTACCTTTTACCTCTTTTGCTCTCTCAATACCTTTCTCAGTTATCAGTACAGACATCTGATTCATATACTGAAGTATCATTCCGTCTTCTTTCAGTTCATTCAACACATCGAAGAGATAACCCTTCCAGGTCCTGAAAACTTTCTTTTCCGGATCCTTCCTTGACTCTTCCTCCCATCCTGAAAGATACAAAAGCAGTAAATTCAGATCTTTGATTGCAGCATTAACCTTTGACATTTTACAATTTAAGCCTTTTTTTGAATCTATTAAAGGTCTTCTCTCCAATGCCCTTAACTTTCATCAAATCTTCAATTCTTTTAAACTTCCCATGTTTTTTACGAAAATCGACAATTCTCTTTGCGATTTTTTCTCCGATTTTAGGTAAATCAGTAAATGTAACTGCCGATGCTGTGTTAATGTTAATAAGTTTTGCTTTAGAAATACTCTTTTTCTCAGCAGATATTAAACTCGTAGAAAAAGAAAAAACTAACCCAATAACCAATAACACCATTAAAACTTTTTTTAATTTCATCATTAAAACCTCCTATACCAATGTATACAAGACCGATGCCATAATGAATTATTAGAACAAAAAATTTCTATAAAAGCTTGATATAAATAAGTATAGAGCTATTTCTCTGATAGACGAAACCTTTTTGAAATAATTTAATGTAATCTATTGTTTACATATGTTTTTATATTCAGGTAAACAATTGTATACGCTTAAAAAGAGTCATTATTCATATTTTTTCATGATATGTACTTATATAGGAATGATTGCAGTTGATAATCAAAATTTTTACTTTTGGCAGACTTATTGTTTGTGTTTTTTGGAGGAAAAATGAATAGTAAAGGGTTTACAATTATTGAAACTATGGTTTCTATATTAATTATTATGTTTGGAGTTATTCTAATTGCTTCAATTCTTATTCATTCTATAAAGGTAAATAAAAGAACTTCTGATATCTTTTACATTGATCAAAAAGCAGATTATGTAAAAAACCTGCTCTTATCTAAATCCTTTAACTCAACAGACCTTAAAGAAGGTGAATCTAAAAAAAATGATGAGGATTATAAAATAATATATAAAATAATCGATAGGTCTGATTCACTAAAAGAAATAATCTTATCAGTAGGAAAAAATAATATTAAAAAGAAATATGTTTTTTTTAAATCAAAATATATAAACTAGGAGGTTTTTTATGAATAATGGTTTTAGTATCTTAGAAATTCTTATCGCTTTAACAATAAGTTTAAGTGTCTTATCAGTTGTAATCTCAAGTGTAACAGACTCTGTTTCATATTCAAAAAAAATCACAGAAAATCAGGAAGTTCTTGAATCAATTTTTCATACAGTGGATTCGCTTAAAACTGATCTGACAAAATGTGGTATGAGGTTGCAGGAAGCAGGAAAATTATTTGAATTTCCAGTTTTCAAAAACTCAAAAATTGGATTTGATATAATTATGGGTATGTCAACACTCTATTTAAAGAATAATGTTGATGCTGAATCTCAATATTTGGAAACAGAAAGCAACGATTATCTAAAAAAAAAGAAGAAGATCCTCATTTATGATATAGAAACATTCTCCTTTGAATTTAATGAAATTGAAGACATAAAGAAAAGTGCAGGAGAATATTTTATTACATTATTAGATAATACAAAATTTTATTATAATAAAAATGCTGTGATAATAGTTTTAAAATCAGTCTCTTTTAAATATTATGCAAAGGAAAAGATTTTAAAAAGAAAAGTAGATGGTGGCTATTTTCAACCCATGATAGAAAATGTTACCGATTTCTATATTAAGCATTTTCCTGAATCTAATTCTCTATTATATAGAATTGAAGTAGGAAATAAGGAACAGATAAGGGGATATATATTTTTGCCAAATATGGTGCAGAAATGAAGCCAAAAAACAATAAGGGCTTAATAATAACATCACTACTCTTTGTTACACTTATGTCGTTTATTGGAATATCTCTGCTTGCGAGCACAATATTCCATGTTAGAATCTTAGGGGCGAGAGATAAAAAAAATAGAGATAGTCGTTTTTTACATTCAAGTCTTATAAAATATCTGCATAATTTTAGAGAGGAGATTTATAATACAGATTTAAATAAATTTGAGTTAATTGAAAATGATTTTTTCAATAAGGAAAACTTTCCTGATCAGATTGAATCAACATATTTAGTGTCAAATTATTTCAATAATAGAATAAAATATGCTGATAAGTATAGGTCAATAAACATATTTGATATAGTGACTGCATCTATTAAAAACAAACTTAAATTAGAATCCACTGTGAACATTGATATTTTATCAGGAAATATCCCAATATCAAGAATTCCGTTCTATCTAAACAAAAAGCCAGAAATACCGAAAGATTCTTTTCTTAAAAATAAGAAAATAAACATTAGTTCTGAAAATGTTTTAACACAGATTGATACCAGGGTAAAGTTTGAATTATCAAATTTCCTTAAAGATTCTCTAGGTTTAAAAGGGAAAACTTTAAATTGGAAAGAAATCAGGGATAAAGCTGGAGTTGAAATAAATGATTATCCGCTTGAAAATGGCGTATATACATTTGTTGGTACAGAAACAGAAGATGAGTTGGAAGCAATTTTTATCCAGGGAGATGTCCAGAAGATCACTTTCTCGATTGAAGATCAAAAACAGAGAATATTAATTTCACATGAAGACAAGGACTATTTGATTGAGTATAAACCAAGTGAATATGCTATGAAATATTGGGGAAATGATTTTGAAGAGTCTGTTTTATTTAAAGAAAAGATCATTATAAATGGGAATATCCATTCTGTTTTATCAGAAGGCGATTTTGCATTTTTAAATAATACCAATTTATCTTTATACTCTTCAGGAATAGTATATATAGATTCCTCTTTGGATTCGGATAGTTCTGCTGGTTCAAATCTAAAAATAATTACCGGATATAATGAATTTTTTAATAAACCTTCAGATGGAGGAAGGATTATTATCAACAAAACAGCAGATAATAGCACCCTTAAGCTTTCCGTATCATTATTTGCCTCAGGAAAAGTAATTAATAATAGTAAAGATACCATCATTAAGGGCAGCATGTATTTAAATGATATTGAAAATAAAGGAAAAATAAGTATTTCACCATCTTTAAGAAATAATTCTAGTGACACTTTTTTTACAACCGAAAAATTTACTTTTATTAAAGAGTTCACTGTTTCGTTTAGCGGGGAGGTTTATAGTGAATAAAAAAAACTCTGGTTTAAGTTTAATAGAGTTACTAATATATTTCTTATTACTCTCGATAATATTTTCTTTTTGTGTACTAAGTTTTAAATCATTTAAACGGGAATCTGAAATTACAAATGGAGTCAGGACTGTTATTGCTGCTTTAAATACTGCTAGATACAATGCTGTTAAAGAGTATGAAAAGATTAAAGTCTGCCAGAATAATAATAAAATTTTCTTACAAAAAAAGATTGATGGCAATTGGGAAACATACAAAACATTTGAATTAAAAGGAAGTTTGATTTTAAAATTCAATAATTCTCCCATTTTTTCTCCAATGGGATCTGTCTCACCACTCTGTTCAATATATATAAAAAATGAATTTAAGCAATACAAATCTTCAATATCAATGGCCGGAAGGATAAAGACAAAGCAGATAGCTCCTTAAGTCATATAATTCTTTACTTTTTTTTGGAAATATGATCTAATTTAATCTGCATAAAAATCATATGAACCATAATTGTACCGCAGACTTATCCGATTATTGCTAAGCAGCCTTAGCGGCGGTAGCCTGTTTGTAATTATGAATGCTGAATGATGTATAATTATATTATGAAAATAGAGGGAATGATTGGTAAAGAAGAATATAAACGCAATTGCGTTTATATTCCAAATTCAGGGGTATATAATCAATTGCTTATATACATACGTTATGCGGCATGTTAAAGAAAAAAAATGAAAGCGCTACTAATAATTGATATTCAAAACGGATTGACAAAGAAAAAAACTTTGTATAATGAATCATGCTTTATTGAAACTGTCAATGCTGCAATAAAAGAATATCATGATTTGGGCTATCCAGTCATTTTTGTTCAACACAATAATAAACCACTAAAATTTGGGACTTCGGACTGGGAAATAGACAACCGACTTTACAGAAAAAAGGAAAATATTATATTGCAGAAACAACATGGAAATGCGTTCCTGAAAACGGACTTGAAATCTATACTGGAGAATAAGAAAGTAAAAGAAATTATAGTATGTGGACTGGTGAGTCATGGCTGTGTAAAAGCAACATGTATCGGCGGATTTAATGAGGGATACACAACGAATTTGCTAAAAAACGGACACACTAACTGGAATAAAGATGCTGCAATAAAAATAGATTCAACGGAAAATGAATTAAATCAAATTGGCATAAAAATAGTTAGCATTACGAAACAGCCCACAAGTAACAATTCAGAGAAAGACTTACACGAAATGACAACCGAAGAACTTGGGCGATTGTTTCCAATAATAATTAATGAACCAAATAGAAACTGGGAAACCTACTTCGAAAACGAAAAAAAATTGATTCTTGATTTATTTGAAGAACCTGATATTGAAAGTATTGAGCACATTGGCAGTACTGCTATCCAGAATCTAAAAGCAAAATCGACAATTGATATTTTAATGGAAGTGTCGGAGAAACTGGAAAATGAAAAAATAATTGAAAAAATAAAATCAATTGACTACGAATATATTCAACGACTGGACAATCCACCACCACACATGATGTTTGTAAAAGGTTATTATTTACAAGGATTCAATGGACAAGTTTATCACGTGCATGTGAGATTCAAGGGCGATTGGGATGAAATATATTTTAGGGATTATCTTCGGGAAAACAAACAGTTAGCAAATGAATATGAAGAATTGAAATTAAATTTAGCAATTGAATACAAACATAAAAGAGAAGCATATACAGAGGCAAAAACTGAATTTGTAGAAAAAGTAAATAAATTAGCAAGAAAAGAAAAAACACGACCGCATAACACGCAATATAATAAATTGGGCAGATAGTGCTAAATATGAACATTTTACCATTAAATAACCATTGTGGCAAATTGAAAAATTGGTGTTCCAAAATGCCCAACTTATAATATTGCCACCGTTACCATGCATTTAAGACCGCACAACTAAACAAAATATAATAAAATAGGAGACAAAGATAAAATGGATAAAATAATGAAAAAAACAGAGAAAATACATGGTGAACTTGCAATTTCAAAATTAAAGAAAGCAAAAAGAATGCTATCTCCAAAGTTGTTTGGTTTGATTCCAGCAATAGATGTAAACTCAACTGACGTAAATGGGAACTCTTTTCTTACTTCCATTTTATGGAAGTATAATAATAATTCGTTAGATGAAATAGCTGAATTTATAGACTTTCTTTTGAGCCATGATTTTAACTTGAATATTCAAAATAAATATGGTAAGACCGCTCTTCATATATACTTTTTTGAGGATAACATAAATCCTGACTTGCTGGAAATTGTACTTAAAAAAGGGGCAGATCCAAATTTATCAGATTCAGACTATAAAGATACACCTTTAATAAGAGCTGCATCGTCTGGATTGATTAAATGTACAAAGTTGCTAGTTGAGTACAATGCGAATATTCACCACAAAGACATTTGGGGCTTTACGGCAATTGACTATGCAAAAACATTTGGGACGAAAGAAGTTGTTGACTTTCTCGCATCCAAGGGAGCTAAATTAAACGAAGATGCGAAAGTGCCGTTGGAGGCCTGTGGTTGGTACACTGGTGCTGAGACATGGGAACAGTTGGTTGAATATTTTATAAAAAGGGAAGTAGCAGCCTTCGGTGATCCTGACTTGAAGAGTTTTAACCAGCAACTTAAAAGATTTCCTGCTGAACAGCAACACGGTGCATGGATTCATGTAGGACAATCGATATATGATAGATTTGGAAGTCATCTCTTAACAACATGCTGTTATGTTGAAGCTTTAAATGCTGATCCTGATCCATCATCTGTTGCCTGGGAGTGGCTTAAAGGAATCTACGACGAATCTATGGGACTTTTTAGTACATATCACGGAGCGAAACCATTAAAGGCTCAACTTCAATCGGCAATTAAAAATTGGGGTATACAGAGTATAGATTAAATCATTTCTCTTCCATAGTTTTAAAATGACATAAAGAATGAATAAAAACGCATGGTAACAAAGTATAAAAATAATAGCCGAGAAAGTAGTAAATATGAAAATTGCAGCCCGTATAAAAATTAGTAGAAACTTGAAAACTTTGAGTTCCCCAGTCGGCTAATATTCTTATACCATCCGTTACCACACATTAGAAAAAAGGAACTAACTGAAAGAAATGTTAATAAATTAAATAGGAGTCCAAATGAAAAGAATAATTTTAATAGTACTAATAGGATTGTCAATGAGTAATCTTTTTGCTCAAACTGAAAAAGATACCTATAAAGCGGTTGTTGATAAATTTGTTAGTTATTATAATGAAGGTCAGCCTGATAAGATTTTTAATCAATTTTCCGCCGAAATGAAATCAGCATTGCCAATTGAAAAGACACAAGCGTTTGTAAATGGTTTAAAACAACAATTAGGAAAAATAAAAGAAAGAGAGTTTATAAAGTACGAATCTACCGTTGCTGTATATAAAACTCAATTTGTAAATGGTGTGTTTGCTATGAATATATCTATTGACAAAGAATCCAAAATAGATGGTTTGTTTGTAAAACCTTATGTTCCCGATAATTTGCCTGTAATTGAACGTAATGTAACAAAATTAATTCTTCCTTTTAAAAAACAATGGTATGTGTTCTGGGGTGGAGATACAGAGGCACTTAATTATCATGTCGTTGTAAAATCGCAAAAAAACGCATTTGATTTTCTTATTGTTGATGAGTCAAAGAATACACATAAAAATAATGGAGAAAAGAACACAGATTACTATTGTTTTGGAAAAGAGTTAATTGCACCTTGTAATGGAGAAATAATCCTGGCAGTTGATGGAATAAAAGATAATATTCCAGGACAAATGAATTCAACATTTCCATTAGGCAACACAGTAATAATAAAAACAAAAAATAACGAGTATCTCTATTTTTGCCACTTTAAACAATTCTCAATTAAAGTAAAACAGGGACAGAAAGTAAAACAAGGTGAACTATTAGGTCTATGTGGTAATTCCGGGCGTTCATCAGAGGCTCATTTACACTTTCATATTCAAAATACCGAAAATATGGGCATTGCAACCGGAGTAAAATGTTATTTTGAAAATATTGAAGTAAATAGGAAAATAAAAACAGATTATTCGCCAATAAAAGGTGAATTGATAAACAATGTAAAAAGGCGATAAAATGACAAAATTATTTCACTACTTTCATTATATATCCTATCTATTTGCTATCCCTGCAATTTATTATATTTTTCATGGCTCTATGTTTCGTCCAGATAATTTTATAGAGGAAGTAGGATTGGGTGTTTTCTTTATGGGATTTAGTTTTGCTTTTGGTAGCATGAGTGACATTAAAAAAATATCAGAAAAGGAAAGAAAACTATTTGCCAATCCGAAGAAATATAAACGACACATACTATCAATAATGTGTGTAGGAATAGCAATGATAATTGTTTGTCTATTTTTTATGTCTATAAAATGGATAGGAGGCAATAAACCACTAGCAGAGAAGTTCTATCATTTGGGACTTAACTGTATGCCAATAGTCATTGCCGTGTTTTTTGAACTTAAACAAATTAATGATAAAAAAAGTTATTTCGATTTAATAAATGAATAACGTGTGGTAACAATGTATAAAAATAATAGCCGAAATAGTTGTAAATTCATGGGTTGTAGCCCGCTTCAACTTCATCGTAAATTGAAATATTTGAGTTCCGCAATCGGCTACTATTCATATTCAAACTGTTGGCAAACATAAGGGTGTCAAATTACTAGACAGATACAGTGGAAGATAATGAAATAGAATATGACGAGAATTTAGGAGTAGTAACCTATGAATTTGATGCTAAAAGGTATCAAATAAAAATTGCTAATGTGACAAATGTTGTTGTTAATCGAGATAAGAAAATAATACTAATGACAACCAAGCAAGGTGAAACTGAAAAATTGATTGGATATTCAATATTTGGAGAGTTATTATTCTCAAGACCAGCTCCTGAACGCTATAGGTTTTGGTATTTATCACCTTCTGATTTAAGAATTGCATGTGAAGGTAAAGATGAATTTTCAGAAAAGTCTGGGCGAACAGGTTGGTGGTTCAAAATTAATATAGCAAATGGAGAGATGACAAAAGATTGTTGGGCATATTGAGCTAATTTGAAATAACTGTTATGAGAAATATTACAGACATAAAATCTGAGATAGAGTTAAAAAGTCTCTTTGAATCATATCAATGCAAAACTGAGATTGAGATTAGTAGTTATCGAAAGACTAGATATGTTGACGATGGTATTTATAACAATCTGGTTAGATATAGATTAAATTTTGAACCTTTTACTAGGATAGCTAAGAGTTGTTCTATGCGATGTATTGATATTATGAGAAGTGAGTACACAAATAGATTTTACATCGGATTTCTTAATACTGGTGGTCATAGAGCAGTTTGTGAGATAAGACCTGTTAGGCTAGCAGATATATTTGATTATAGCTATATAAATGATATGTTTGCTAATCATGCGCAAAAATTAGATTGGGGGATAGATATAAATGAAAATTATGAAATTTAATGAATAAATTACGTTTGCCAACAATAAATATAGGTCATTTGGCGGATAGTGCTAAATTTTAAAATGCGTACATTTAAAAATATATATAGCGGTTTGATACGATGGAGCTTTGAAATGCCAAACGCCCTATATTCGCAACGTTATCGGCAATTTAAAAGATGAGATTATTAAAAAAATCATATAAACAAACAACAGACCACTACAAATTAATTACTGAATTTGAACAAAAAGAAAATTTAAAGCCTGAAATTGAAAATGGGTTACGTTCAATTTTCTTATTGTCCCAAAATTTTCCTTTAAGAGATGTTAAGGACTTTTTTTCAGGTAAAAATTTCTCTTTAACTGAAAGTTTTGAAGAATTAGAAGCATCTTACGAATTAATAAAATTTGGTTTCTATAAACAAGCAATGATTAGTTTGAGAGTTGCTTTTGACATTGGATTATTCTCAATTTACTGGTCTGTTGTAGGAGTAGAAAATGAAGAATTTAAAAAATGGATTTCATCAAAAAAAGACACACCATATAAAAACAAACAGTTTTGGAATAAATATAGAGAAAATGATAAAATAAGAAAATTTGATGACGATTTTGGATTAATTAAGGAAATAAAAGAAGTTGGACTTTCTGATTTCGTTCATACAAAAGGTATTTTGTTTTCTAATTTTGGTGAATTCCAAAGAGAAATAAGGGGACAGGATAAATTCGGAAATTTTGAAATATGGACAAATCATTTTAAGCAAATTGTTAAAATAATAGAGATACTTCACCTTTTAAAATTTCCCACATTAAACTTACAATATTCAACTGATTTTTTAATTTCAAAATTTGGAACATTTGATAGAATTCCACAATTTGGCGGTGGATTTGGAAATGAAATGGATTGTGTATTTTCTTATATACCAAAAGACCAGAAAGAATTCATAAAACTGCTTTCTCAAAACGATGAAGATGTAAAGTATGTTAAAAATTTGTTAAGTAATCTGCCAGACCTTTCGAATGAAGAAATGAAAAATATTATTACAGAAGAACAAAAATGTAAAATTGAATTAAGTGGTGGTTTTGAAAATTGGGAAAAGTCGGTTTATCTGATTGATGATAGAATTGATAAAGAAATGATAAAAAATCTCAAACAGTGGGCAGAAAAAAAGAACTTGATGAATTTTGAAAGTATAATTGAAAACAGAAAAAGAGCCGATAACACGCAATATAAAAAATTGGGCAAATAGTACTAAATATGAACATCATAACATTTAATAAACAGTATAGTAAATTGAAAAATTGGTGTTTCAAAATGCCCAACTTTTCATATTGCCACCGTTAGCGTTAATAAGGACCACAAAAATGAACAGATATAAATATTTAATTTTACCAGGGCTTGGAAATTCAGGAGCAAATCACTGGCAATCCTTTTGGGAAACATCTTTGAATAATTGCGATCGTGTCATTCAGGATAATTGGGATGCGCCTGATAAAGAAAAATGGTTGCATAGGGTAAATTCCTACATAGAAGAATCCAATGAACCAACAATTCTAATAGCACACAGTTTATCTGTTTCATTGGTTGCTCACTGGAATAAAACCTATCAGAATTCAAATGTTTTGTGTGCAATGTTAGTGGCTCCAGCAGATGTGGATTCACCAAAACATACACCAGAAGTACTAAGATCCTTTGCTCCAATTCCAAAAGTTAAATTGAGTTTTCCTTCCGTTGTTGTAGCAAGTGAAAACGACCCATATGTCGATTTTGAAAGAGCAAAATATTTTGCTGATAAATGGGGAAGTGAATTCAAAAATGTTGGTAGAAAAGGACATATCAATGCTGAATCGAAACTGGAAAACTGGACGGAAGGATTACAAATTCTCGAAGAAATAAAAAACGCTAACACTGTGTAAAAAAGCATTAAAACGCATTTTACACTTAACGTTGGGCATAATTAGGAGCGTTGTTGTATACAATAAAAAATATTTAAAGAAAATACACTTTATCTAATAAGCTATATGGGAGGTAAATATTTTTAGCATGAATACTCATATTTATTATTTCTCAGGAACTGGAAATTCTCTTTTTATAGCAAAGAAACTCCATGAAGCATTAGAAGATTCTGAGTTGAAACCTATTGTTCAAGCTTTGAAAGAAGAAGATAGAAAGATTATTGCTGATAAAGTTGTTTTGGTTTTTCCAGTCTATGCCTTAACGATTCCATTGCCTGTCAGGGAATTCTTGAAGAAATTTGATTTTAGGAATGTTGGTTATTTTTCTGCTATCGCTACTCGTTTAGGGTTATTTTTTGATGATTTCAAAAGAATTGAAAGATACATAAGACCAAAGAAACTGAATTCTCATTTTATTATTAATATGGGAAACAATGATGTTAAGGTAAAAAATTATCAATGTCCTTCAGCCGATGAAATCAATAATCTTGAATATGTTGCCATTAAGAAACTTGAAATAATAGCTAGCATGATTACATCTGAAAAAAATAATGCAGACAAGGATTCAAATTATTTGGAACCACTATCATTCGGAGACTTTAGGGATAAATTGGTATGGTGGTTAATACCAAAGATGATGACATTCTCAAAACTAATTGGTGGTGTAAATTACTTCTATATAAATTCAAAGTGCAATGGATGTGGTATTTGTTCGAGAATTTGTTTATCAGAAAAAATCAGCATGTACAATGATAAGCCTATATGGAATAAAAAAATACTCTGTTTTATGTGCTATGCATGTGTGAATTTTTGTCCTGAGAGAGCCATTGAAATTGATAGCATTCCGGGTGTTTCATCATATACTTGTGAAAATGAACGTTATTCACATCCATATGCTAAATTAAGAGACATTCAGAATCAGAAAGGGAAATAAACTTGGGTTTTTAAGACTAATGATTTATACATTAATAGCTTTTTTATTATTTTCACCTTAATAAATTTGAAAAAATGTTAGAATATTAGAGATATTCAAAATAATAAACTTGACAATAACTATGCCCAACAAATTATATAAAAAATAAACGAGATAGCAGTAGTATCAAGGTTTGTAGCCCGTATCGACATTCTTGAAAGTTGAAATTTTTGTGCTTCGAAATCGCTTACTTTTCATATACTTAACGTTATGGGCAAGTTAAGAACAGAACCCCAGAATGAATAGGAGCAAATGATTTAGAATGAAAAAGGAAAAAGGATATAAAAGTATACCATTGAGTTTTAATAGACGTGCTGTTATTGCTTCTGCCACGGTTACAAAGGAGAAAAATGTAATACATAGTTTTACAGAGATTGATATTACAGAACCGCGTCGATTGATAAAAAAACACTTTGAAAAAACAGGAGAAAAATTATCTCTGACGGGTTATATTGTTGTCTGTTTGGCACAAACAATTAAAGACCATCCTGAATTAAATTCATTTATAAAAGGTAAAAGACTAATTACTCTTGATGATGTTACAATTAGCGTATTGATTGAAAGAGAAATTGCTGGAGAAAAAGTTCCCGAACCAATAGGTATAAAAAAAGTACAAGAAAAATCATTTAATCAGATACATAAGGAAATTAGAGAAGCAAAAAAAAAAAAAAGTGATAAACTTGGAAGCCTATCTGAACAAGTATGGATACGTTTGATACCAAGCTTTCTTTTAAGAACATTTATACGTTTAGCAGATAAGAATTTAAAAATGGCTAAGCGATATGGGAAAGTGGCTGTTACATCAGTCGGAATGTTTAGTAAAGATGCTGTTTGGTTTATTCCACACGGGAGTGCAACTGTTTTGATTACAGTTGGGAGCATAAGCAATAAAGTGGTGGAAAGAGAGGGAAAGTTTGTAACAAGGGAACATCTTTGTATTACAGCTTCATTCGACCACGACATTGTTGACGGTGCACCTGCATCACGCTTTATTAATCAACTTAGTGACACTATAAAAAAAGGAGAGTTAATTGAATAATATTAAATACACAGTAGGACAATGATGAAAACCAGCCCATAACAATGTATGAAAATAATAGCCGAAACCACAGTAAATTCAAGGGTTTTAGTTCGCTTCAACTTTCTTGTAATTTGACAGAAATGAAGCCCGCAGCCTGCTACTATTCTTATACTCACCGTTGTGTGCAACGCAAAACAACTGAGACAATAGATAGAAATGTTTGATTTAATTAAACCCACAGAAATATTAAAAAATCACATAAAGAATTATTGCATAGTTGAAATCAATGAATTAATTGAATTTCTGCCAGTTGAAAGAGTATATCCTAATGGAAATGTAACTCTTGTTTTTCATTATGGTTCACCTTCAAAATTTAAAAAAAGGAATTCAATCGAGTATATTGAATCCAATCTTGTAATATGCGGACAGCAAAGTAGTTATTATGACCTATCATTATCTGGTAGAACAAGTATGATTCTTATAGTGTTCAAACCTCATGGAGTAAAGTCATTTTTCAATTTACCAATTAGTGAATTATTAAATGAAAATCTCCCCCTGCAAGATTTAATTGAAAATGAAGCACCTGAACTGGAAGACAAGTTGTTTAATTCAAAAAACAACAACCAACGAATTATATATTTAGAAAATTTTCTACTTAAAAGACTAATTTTAGATAAAGACTTTGAAAGAGTTGAGCATGCAATTAAAATGATTGAAAACTCTAAAGGACAGATTAAAACTCAAAACATAGCACAAGAAGTATGTTTAGGAATAAAACAATTTGAAAGAATTTTTTCTAAATATGTAGGCGTAAATCCCAAAAAATATACAAGTATTATCAGATTTCAGAATGTTATAAAAATGAAAAGAGAATTCAAAGAATTAAATATGACTCAATTAGCAATTGACAATGAATATTATGACCAATCACATTTTATTCATGATTTCAAAAACTTGACAGATCTTACACCTCGTGCTTTCTTTAAAGAAAATGAATAAAAGACTATTTTTTACAATTTTTTATATTAGGCACGAGTTATAATCAATCATAGTGGAATTAAAAAATAATAGGAGGATATGCTATGAAAAATTTTTACATAAAAGAAGAAAAAAGGCCAATGTTAGATGGAGGTAGTAATGTTTTATATGAGTTATTACGAGAAGGTGCAAGAAGAATGTTGCAGTCAGCAATAGAAAAAGAGAGATTTATTAGACAATAAATATTAGAGTATTATGGAAAAAATAGAATTAAAACATAAAGAGATAGTTGAGTTCTGCGATGCTAACTCAGATGAATTGGTAATTAAAAAATATTTAAGATATTTCAAACAAGGTTATGATGCTTATGGAATAGATTCAAACATGATTCTAACTCAGAAAATAAAATGGTTGAATTCATGGGATGATGAAATGACAATTTATGATTACTTGAATCTTGGCGACACACTCGTATCCACTGGAAAATTTGAAGAAGCTGACTTTGCAATCCAATTCATTTTGTCAAAAAAAGATG
>CBDUZW010000091.1:0-14111 GCA_965371805.1 uncultured bacterium
TATGGTGATTAAAAATTCTTTTAAATCTAATATGTTATGGACTCGTACACTGAATTGCTGAAAAGATATATATGTGTTAATATATTATAATGAAAAAGAATGATATATTTTATTTTTCAAAAAGAATCGTTGTCGCTGTACCACCATTCTAAATTTTTATATCTTTAATACAATATCACAAAAAAAAACATACAAACATAGGAGAATTACATGAATTTACCATACGCAGAACCATTTAAGGCAAAAACTATTGAGACAATAAAAACTACAAGCAGAGAGGAAAGAGAAAAATATATAAAAGAGGCTGATTATAATTTATTTAAATTAAAAAGTGATTATGTATTTATTGATCTTTTAACTGATTCAGGGACCGGAGCAATGAGTGATAAACAATGGTCACAGATGATGATAGGGGATGAAAGCTATGCAGGAGCCCGATCTTTTCATAAGTTAAAGGATAAGGTAAAAGAGTTACTGGGATTTGAATATTTTCTGCCCACTCATCAGGGAAGAGCAGCTGAGAATGTTCTTTTTTCAGCGACTATAAAAGATGGTGATATTATTCCTGGAAACACTCATTTTGACACAACCAAAGGCCATATTGAATTTAGAAAGGCAAAGGCAGTTGACTGTACTATTGATGAAGCATTTGATTCAAAAATATCCCATCCATTTAAAGGGAATATTGATCTGAAAAAACTTGAGACAGTTTTTGATAATCACCCGATAGAAAAAATTCCTTTTGTTGTTTTGACCGTAACCTGTAATTCCGGTGGGGGTCAACCTGTGTCAATGAAAAATATTAACGCTGTTTCAGATCTATGCAAAAAGAGAGGTACGAAACTGTTTATCGATGGTGCAAGATTTGCAGAAAATGCATATTTTATCAAAGTAAGAGAAAAAGGCTATGAAGATAAGACAATAAAAGAGATAGTAAAAGAGATGTTTTCTGATGTTGATGGTATGACAATGAGCAGTAAAAAGGACGCTATTGTTAATATGGGTGGTTTTATTGGATTAAAGGATGAAGAACTTTTTAAAAAAGCGAGTGTATTCAATATTGTATTTGAAGGTTTTATCACATATGGTGGAATGAGCGGAAGAGATATGGAAGCATTGGCACAGGGATTAGATGAGGGAACAGAATTTGCATATCTCGAATCAAGGATAAGGCAGGTAAGGTATCTAGGTGAAAAATTAAATGAATATGGTATCCCTGTATTAGAACCGATTGGAGGTCATGCTGTTTTTATTGACGCAAAGAAGTTTTTCCCAAATGTTCCTCAAAGTGAATTTTCAGCACAACTTCTAGGAGTTGAATTATATATTGAAGGTGGTGTTAGAGCAGTAGAGATTGGTACAATTCTAGCAGACAGGGATCCTGAAACAAGAGAAAACAGATTTCCAGAGTTGGAATTATTAAGACTTGCAATTCCAAGAAGAGTTTATTCTGATAATCATATGAACTATATCGCAGCGGCCTTAAAAAATGTTTATGATAGAAGGGAAAATATAAAAAAAGGATTAAAGATCATTGAAGAAGCACCGATCATGAGACATTTTACAGTAAAACTTGAAAGAATCTAGGAATTCATTCAGATATACAAAAGATATATTTAATGTAGGGGCGTACGCTCTTACTTTTTGGAATTAAGGAAATTGATTTTCTCTGAAAAGTGTTCAGGCAGGGGACAGGATACTGAAATCTCTTCCTCTGTTATAGGATGTATAAATTCCATTTTTGAAGCATGAAGAAACATATGTGTCTCTTCATCTCTTTTTCCATAAGTTTTATCTCCAATGATCGGAGTTTTCTGATGAGCCATATGTACTCTCAACTGATGAGTTCTTCCTGTCTTTGGATATAATTCTAAAAGAGCAAATTTATCGAATGATTCTTTTAAGGAGTAATCTGTGATTGCATCTCTTGCGGTTTCATCATCCGAGACGACATATTTCGTTTTACTTTTTTTACTTTTGTCTATAGAGAGGTCAATAGTCGCATTTAAAAATCTTGGCTTGCTGTGAGTTATTGCAGTATAGGTTTTCTGCATCTCTCTTTTTCTAAATTTTTCCTGAAGAAGTTCCATAGCTATCTGGTTTTTTGCAAGAATTAAAATTCCTGTTGTATCTTTGTCTAATCTATGTACAATTCCCGGACGGTCTGTATCAGGAATATCTTTTATTCCTGGATAGTAATACAAAAAAATGTCCATTATGGTTTCTTTTCTTATTCCACTTCCAGGATGAACTAATATTCCTGATGGTTTGTTTATAATTAAGATATGATCATCTTCATATAATTTTTCCAGTTCAATTTTTGGGATATACCCTTCGCTAAAAGGTTTTTTTTTTGTAATATGGATTACTACCTTATCCATTTCTTCTACAGGCAGATTTTTCTTTTGGGCAATTTTCCCATTTATGCTCACTTTTTCATCTAGAATTATCTTTGATATTTCAGATCGCGAAAGCTCTTCTATGCTTTCATTTAAAAAGACATCGAGCCGCTTATAGAAAGACTTTGCTTTAAACTTCAGTATTTTTTCCAATTTTTTCCTTCTTATCCTTTAAAATGAAATATAAACTTATTGCAATGATCATTCCAATAATACTTATAAACTGTGAGGTGGATATACTTGTCAGAGGGTGATTTAAACCACCAAATACATATCCTCTGTCAATATCTCCTCTGAAATACTCTACACAGAATCTAATTATTGAATAATTAAACATATAAAGAGTAAATATTTCGCCTTCAAATCTTTTCTTTTTAAATTTATACATTAAAATTAGAACCACAAAATTTGCTAAGTTTAAAAAAGCTTCAAATAATTGTACTGGATATCTAGGTAATAATTGACCGGCATTTGGAAGTAGATGGTTATCTTTTGGGAAAGTGACTGCTATCGAACATCCCTCGGCAACAGATCCATAACAACATCCAGCTGAGAAACATCCAAGTCTTCCAAAAAAATGTCCCAGAGCAAGTGATGGAGCGACTATATCGCCAATTATTCTAAATTTTAATTTATGTTTTCTTATAAACCAAATTGCAAAAATACCTCCAAATATTAATCCTCCATAAAAAACACCTCCTTCAAAGAGAAGATTTTTAAAATGAGAGAGATCACTTAGATAATAATTTGTGTTTTGCAGGAATAAGAAAAGTTTTGCACCAAGCAAACCTGAAATAAGTGAGTAGAACATAAAATCTGAAAATACTTTTAAATCCAATCCCTTTTTTTTTGCAAGATTGAGGCTTAGGATTATGGCGAGTAATACGCCTATTGCTAACAAAAAACCATAAGTTGGGATTGTAATTGGACCAATTTTTATTAATACTGGAAACATTTTTTCTCCTTATTGAGTAAAATTAAGTAATTTCATTCCACTCTTTCATGCTTTTAAAACTGTGGACATTTTCCTTTCCATACTGATATAACCAGGATGAAAACACCGATTGATATAAAACTATCTGCTACATTGAATACAGGCCAGTGGTATTTAAAGATAATAAAATCAAAAAAATCAACTACAAAACCCTGTGAGATCCTGTCTATTATATTACCAATTGCACCGCCAAGAACAAAAGCCAATCCGAATAATTCATATTTACATTCATTTTTCAGTTTTAGAAAAAAAAATGAAATGATTATCAGAGTAACTAATGCTAAAACAGTAATGATAGTAGGGATTATTGAGTTTGATTGTTTTGAAAACAATCCCCATACTGCACCATCATTCTTTACATATGTCAGGTTAAAGAACGATTTAATTAATCTTATACTCTCACCTTCAACAAATTTGGATTTTATTACAAATTTTGATATCTGATCAGTTATTAAAATTATCCCTATTATAAGAAAATATAATTTTTTGTCTTTAAGATTTAGTTTCAATATCCATCTCCTTTACAGTATCATAACATCTTGGACAGAGTTCTGAGTATTTATTTGAAGATGATTCGTCTTCAAAATAATTCCAACATCTTGGACACTTATTTCCTGTTGATTTTAATACACTTATTGATTCTTCTTTTCCTTTCTTTACGTTTATTTTTGCAATTACAAGTATTTCTTTAAAGAGAGATATGTTTTTTGTGATTAAATCAAAATCTTTTTCAACTGCAGTTATCTCAATTACAGCCTCAAGAGAATCTCCTATGATTTTCTCATTTCTTGTTTCTTCAATCTCTTTTAGAATTCTATCTTTTATTTGTAATATGTTTTCCCATTTTTCTTCATCAATTTGATTCTGATACTGTTTTTCAACTTCAGGGAAAATTTCCAAATGAACAGATTCTTCCTTTTCTGAAAAATCAGGAAGATATCCCCAAACTTCCTCAGAGGTAAAAGAGAGGATAGGAGCTAATAATAATACAGATTCTTTTAATAATTTGTAGATTACAGTCAGAGCTGATTTTTTCTCAATACTTGAAGCTGGATGACAATATAATATATCTTTAATAAAATTAAGATAGAAAGCACTTAAATCTTTGGTCATGAAGTTAGAAATAGTATGATATATTGTATGATATTCGTAGTTTTTGTAACAATTTAATATTTTTTCCTTCACTATTTGAAGTCTTCCTAATGTATATAAATCAACTTCTCTTAGCTGATCGCTTGAAACCATGTCTTTTTGAGGGTCGAATTCAGCAATAACTCCAAGCATAAAACGCCAGGTATTTCTGATTTTACGATAGCTTTCGGTTACCCTTGATATTACCTCATTACCCAGTTTAATATCTTCTCTATAGTTCACCATTGCAACCCAGAGCCTCAAGATTTCAGCACCTTTTTTTTCAATAATACTCTGAGGGCTGATTACATTGCCCATTGATTTTGACATTGCTTTTCCCTTTGCATCAAGCGCCCATCCATGAGTAATTACAGTCTTATAAGGAGCAATACCTCTATCACTTACACTTACAAGTAATGATGAGTGGAACCATCCTCTATATTGATCGCCACCTTCTAAATACAGGTCAGCAGGGAATTGATGTCTTTCATAGTTATCCAGTATATTATATGATGAACCGGATTCAAACCAAACGTCTATAATGTCTTTACCTTTATCGAAATTTTCACTTCCACATTTTGAACATTTTGTCCCCTTTGGAAGGAATTCGCTAATATCTTTTTCATACCATGAGTTTGAACCGTGTGTAAGAAAAATTTCCTGAACAGTTTCAATTGCTTTTTCATCTAAACGGTATTCACCACAATCTTTACAGAAGAAAACAGGAATCGGAACTCCCCAATCTCTCTGTCTGGAAATACACCAGTCAGGTCTGTTTGCTACCATATTTGAAATTCTTTCCTCACCCCATGTTGGAAGCCAGTTTGCTTTTTTAATTTCCCTTAAAGCTTTGACTCTAAGTTCTGCTGTATCAATTGAAATAAACCATTGTTCTGTTGCTCTGTATATAACAGGTTTTTTACATCTCCAGCAATGCGGGTAGGAGTGTTCAATCTCTTCTGTATAGACAAGTCTGTCATTTGCAACCAGGTCTTCAATTATCTCCTGATTCGCAGCAAATATCTTTTTTCCCTCATATTTTCCGGTTGTTTCATCAAATTTCCCACCAGGTCCAACAGGGGAGTATATTTCAAGACCATATTCGAGACCTGCTCGATAATCATCTTCACCATGACCAGGAGCTGTGTGAACACATCCGGTACCTGCATCAAGAGTAACATAATCAGTATTGATCATTAAAGAATCTCTATCATAGAGCGGGTGTTCTGTATTGAGTCCTTTAAGGTCAACTCCCTTAAATTCCTTTAAAATTTTATACTCGCCTTTCATGATTTCAGCAAGTACAGGTATAAGTTTATTTGCTGCAATATATAGTTCTCCATTAACTTCAAATAATGAATAATCAAAATCCTGATGCACGGCAATTGCCAGATTAGCCGGAATTGTCCATGGAGTTGTCGTCCATATTAATACAAAAATGTCTCTGTCTTTATGTTCACTTAGTAATTCAGGAATATCCTTTAAACGGAATTTTACGTAGATAGAAGGAGATTTATGGTTTGCATACTCTACTTCTGCTTCTGCAAGAGCTGTTCTACAGGAGTTACACCAGTAAACGGGTCTTTTTTTTCTTATTACATTTCCCTTTTTTACAAATGAGTTAAATGCTTTAATAATTCCTGCTTCATAAACAGGGTCAATAGTTGTATAGGGATTTTCCCAATCACCAAGAATGCCCAGTCTCTTAAATTCATCTTTTTGTATCTGAAGATAGCCTTCAGCATAAGTTCTGCATTTTTCTCTTACTTCAATTATATTCATCTCACGCTTTTTCTTTCCAAGCTTCTTGTCAACCATGTGCTCAATAGGAAGGCCGTGACAATCCCACCCGGGTACATATGGAGCTAAAAAGCCTCCCATGCTTTTGGATTTAACAATGAAATCTTTTAATATTTTATTTAATGCATGACCTAAATGAATGTTTCCGTTTGCATATGGAGGGCCATCATGAAGAATATATTTTTTCGCATCTTTCCTTTTATTTAAGATCATTTCATAAAGATTCTTATTATTCCACTCATTTAAAATTGCCGGTTCCTTAATATTTAATTGAGCTTTCATAGGAAAACCTGTCTTAGGAAGATCTAATGTATCTTTCCATTTTACTTTCTTTTCTTCGTCCATAACTTTTCTCCGTATTTTTTTAAATGTATTAAAGTATTTTAATCACCAATTTTCGCTCATTTCTCCCTTTTAGTCAAGGCAGGACAAGTGATTTGTGTTTGAAAATGAAATAAATATTGAGGGGATTTTCTATAGATCTTTAAATTCATGCTATAATATATTTATATTATATTCAGGAGGCCTTATCATGATTTACAGAGTAAAAAAGTATTTGGGATTTATCTTAACTTTTATTTTGATTTGTGGAGTGATTTATACTGACACAATTAGCACTAAGAAGAAAAATCAGAATAGAACCAATCTGAATTCAAGGATAATGGAGGTAACCGTTTTCCCTGACAGGGCTCTTGTTATTCGTACAGGTACAAAATTTTTATCCAGAGGTGAGCACATTTTATATTTTGATAAACTACCTGAGCTTATTGATGAAAATAGTGTACAGGTTAAAGGAAAAGGGGCTGCAGTTCTTAGGGAGGTAAGTGTCAAAAAAATACGATTCAAAAAAATCCCTATAAAAAAAATAAAAGAATTATTTGAAAAGAAACAAAATCTGGAAGAGCAACTTCAGGTGCTGGAACATAAAGAAGATCAGGTGGAAAAAGAGAAAGAATTTCTGGAAAAAATCACAAGAAAATTAACAGGAGTTACAGAAAAATCCCAACCTACAGAATTAAATCCTGATAAATGGATAAAAATGGTAGCTTTCTATCGTTCCAAACTGGAGGCACTTGATAAGGAAATTTTTGAAACCGAAAAATTGAAAAAAAAACTGAATAAAGAACAGAAACAGATCGAATGGAAAATTGAAGATATGGAAGAGTTAAAGGAACAACTGAAATATAAGGTGATAGTAAAAGTATTTATGAAAAAAGAAGGAGAGTTAAAATTAAATCTCTCTTATTTTGTTTCTGGTCCAAAATGGGTTCCTGTATTTGATATTCATGTGAATTCTGAAGAAAAACTGATGAAACTAAAATATCAGGCTTTTATTAAACAAAATACAGGCGAAGACTGGACCAATGTTAAGCTTAAACTTTCTACTGCTAAACCTGCTTTAGGAGCAAAACACCCTGCTCTTTCCCTATGGTATATTGGTTATCAGTCACCAAAAAAGACTTACAGAAAAGTAAAAAATAAAATAGATACTAGGTTCTCAAGTGCGGAAAATGTGTTTTCTGTGGATGGGGTTAATGCTACAAATCTAAGAAATGAAAAAAATGAATCTATGGATATAGAAGAGGAATTTGCAGCAGTAGAAGCAGGTTCAACCGTTGTTGCTTTTGTTATTAGTGGTAAAAATACTATTAGAAGCAATAAGTCTAAGCATAAGTTAACTATTATGACTAAAAAATTACCTATTCAATTCCGTTATTCAACTATACCAAAACTCAAAAAATATGCTTATTTAAAGGCTCAGATTATAAATAATACAAATTATCCTCTCTTGCCCGGAAAAAGTTCTGTTTTTCTGAATAATAATTTTATTTCTAATTCAGAATTGAGTTTTGCTGCTGTAAATCAAAAATTCTGGACATTCCTTGGGGTTGATGAAGGAATTCGAATTAAGTATAATATTACGAAACCTTTTAATGAAAATAAGGGATTATTCAAGAAGAAAAACAAATTAACTTATAAACGTTCTATTATAATAGAATATAATAAAAATAAGCAGGAAGAATTATTGGTTCGGGATCAGATACCAATTTCAAATGATGAATCAATTAAGATTAATTTGATAGAACCTAAAATAGATTCTACAAATCCCTTTATTAAATTTAATAAAAGGAATAGAAATAATATAGAATGGCTTCTAAAACCAAAACCCGGTGAAAAAATAAAAATTAATCTTAAGTTTTCTATTGAATATCCAAGAGACAAAAAATTAAAGGGTCATATGATACGATAAAAGAATTTAATATTGTAAACTGAAATATAAGTAAATTTACTAGTAGAAACCCAAATTACTTATTAGTTTGACTTTTTAAATTTAGAACAATATAATGTTTCTTTATGACATAAGGTATAAATATGAATAAAGAAAATGATATAAGCAATAAAAAAATATTAATTGTCGAAGATAGTCTCTCCTTTTCCAAATTGGTAAAAAAGAAAATATTTGATGAACTCGAGATAGATTGTGATATTGCTGCATCATTTAAAGAGACTGTTATGAGGGTGGATAATTATAATGATGTCTATTATATGGCAATTATTGACCTGAACCTGCCGGATTCGAGTCAAGGTGAAGTTATTGATTTTATTCTGAAAAAGGGAATTCCTGTAATAGTTGTTACGGCTGATCTAAATAAGGAAATCAGAGATAGAATAACGAAAAAGCGAATCCTTGATTATTTTGTAAAAACCGGTGAGCAGATCCTTGATCAGATGATTGCTTATATTAAAAGACTTTCTTCAAATCAAGCTAAGAAGGTCCTGATAGTAGATGACTCTAAGTCATCAAGGTTTGTAATAAAAACCCTGCTTAAAGTCCATAAATACCAGATCTTAGAAGCTGAAAACGGTAAGGAAGCACTTGAGGTCCTGGATAGAGAGAAAGATGTGAAATTAGTCATCACTGATAACGTGATGCCTGTTATGGATGGTAATGAACTTATCGTAAATATAAGGAAAAAATATTCGAAAGACTTAATGGCGGTTATAGGGATATCTGCTTATGGCTCAGGACTTATGTCTGCAAATTATTTAAAAAGAGGGGCAAATGATTTTATTACCAAACCATTTGTAATTGAGGAGTTTTACCAGAGAATAAATATGAATCTGGAACATTTGGAGTTTATTCAAAACCTGAGAGATCTATCTATCAAAGATTTTCTTACAGGTATCTTTAATAGAAAATATTTTTATACTACTGGAAAATCTGAATTTAATAAATATATTAAGAAAGGGGAATCTGTTTTTATTGCCATGATAACAATTGACCAGTTTAAATCTATAAATGATGATTTTGGACAGGATGCCGGTGATAAAGTTATCATCAAGATTTCATCATTATTAACAGAAGAATTTCCATCAGGAGAAAATATTACTGCCCGGTTGGACGGGGTAGTATTCGGCATTTTATTTTTTAGAAAAAATATGGAACAAATTACAAATTCCTTAGAATCTTTCAAACAAAAAATAGAAAAAGAGCAATATACAAGTAAAGGCAGAAGTTTTAATTGTACTGTTTCCATTGGGCTTCTTGATGTTAAGGATAGTAATTTTGAGGATGCAGTGAAGAAAACTGATGCACTCCTCAATCAGGCAAAAAAATCAGGAACTAACCAGTTCATTTCAGGCTAAGCTTTTCCTTTTTAATGTTTTTAATACTTTAATAATCTTGCATGACACTAAAAATAGATAATCAATTTATTTTTCCATTAATTGAGTGGGGTAGGTTTGGGTAAAAAATATTATGATGAATTAGTAAAAAACAAAAATTATGGACATGGTAAATTTATAATACTGGAAATAAATACCAAATATGATGTCAAAAAACAACCTTATTCGAAATATTAAGGCTAAAATTTAAGATAAACCTTAAAAATTAAAGCTAAAAATGTTGAAAAGTTTTAAATATTATACTATAATTTATTCATGTATTTTAAAAGAGATATAAAAGATTCTATAAAAGATTCCATAATTAATAATAATAAAATTATTATTTTATATGGTGCAAGGCAGGTTGGAAAGACCACATTTCTTAATAAAATGATTAATTCACTTCCCTATAAAACATTATTTATTAATGGGGATGAAATGGTTTACAATGAAATTCTTTCTTCAAGGGATCTATCAAAATTGAAATTACTAGTGCATGGGTACGATCTTCTATTTATTGATGAAGCACAAAGGATCACAGATATTGGTATAAATTTAAAAATACTTTATGATCAAATACCAGGCCTTAAGATCATTGCTAGTGGTTCCTCCTCTTTTGAACTTGCAAACAAAATTAAAGAACCTTTAACTGGAAGAACAAAAACATTCAGTCTATATCCAATATCAGTAACTGAGCTATTATCGGTATTTACTCCAATAGAGATAAACATTAAGATTGAAGAAATGCTAATCTATGGGCAATATCCAGAGATATTGTGTACTGGAAATATGTTCGATAAAGAAAAATTATTAACAGAATTAAGTTCCTCTTATTTATATAAAGATATTTTAGACCTATCTACAATTAAAAACCCGGATAAATTAAGAAAATTATTACAACTGCTGGCTTTTCAGATTGGAGGCGAAGTATCCTATCATGAGATTGGTAAACAATTAGCTCTTAGTAATGAAACCGTAAGTTCATATATCGATCTTTTAGAAAAATCATTTGTTATATTTAAACTTGGAGGTTTTTCCAAAAATCTTAGAAAAGAAGTATCCAAAAAGCATAAAATATATTTTTATGATCTAGGGATAAGAAATGCAATAATTAATAATTTTAATGCTCTGGAAAACAGAAATGATCAGGGACAATTATGGGAAAATTTTATCATTCTTGAAAGATTAAAATTTAATTCAAATAGGTGTTATTTGCCAAATTACTATTTCTGGAGACTCTATAGTGGTGCAGAGTTAGATTTTGTTGAAGAAAAAAATGGGGAAATATTTGGGATAGAAATAAAATACCGTAAAATAAAAAAAAAAATTCCTCTGTCCTGGACAGAGACTTACCCTGAGGCAAAGCATAAAATTATTACTTCTGATAACTTTTTAAGCTTTATAACAGATTTTGATTTTTAAGTAAATTAGAACCCTAAAATAAATAGAAGATGGGACAAAAGAAAAAGGGAACAGGCAAGAATTTTTTAAATTCACTAGAATCTTTCAAACAAAAAATTGATAAAGAAAAAATCACAAATAATATGGTTAAGAGTCTTCAAAAGCTCGGATATAACGTTGATTTAACAAAAAAAGAAGGAATAGATGCTGCGTAATTTATAATCTATTTTCATAGTAGGCAAGAAAGGTTCCAATCGTACGATTTTGTCCGTTTCGTGAGGTGACCCCTACCTGTTTGAGGAATTTCCAAAAACAAAAACGACAGAAGGAATATTATATTTTAAACTATTTTAATCTGTACTTACTATCCGAAATCCCAAGTTGTTGAAACGGTATGTTGGTTTATAGTAGTTTCTAAAAGCGGAACGGAGGGGACCGGCATTAAATACCCAACTACCCCCACGATGAACGCGGTATGCTCCATTGATAGGACCTTTAGGGTTCTTTTCCGGTGATATAGAATAGTAATCTTTTCCATATCGATCTGAGCACCATTCCCATACATTGCCACTCATATCGTGGAGTCCCAGTTCATTTGGTCTTTTAAGACCAACTGGATGAGTCATATCATCTGCATTTCTTTCGTACCAGGCAAACAGGAAAGGGACATTGGCTCCACTATACTTATATCCTTTTGATCTGTTTCCCCCTCTTGCCGCTTTCTCCCATTGTGCTTCGGTAGGTAATTGGATATTCTTCCCAGTTTTTCCAGACAGCCATATGCAAAAACTATTTGCATCATCCCATGATATATATATTACAGGGAATTTTTCCTCATTTTTTCTTATTAAATAGTTACCCCTTGAACCATTGATATGAGAAATATTTTTTGAACAATAGTTGTATTTCTTTCCAGTTTGATTTAGGAAATAAACATACTCCTCTACAGTGATCTCATACTTTGTAATAAAATAAGTATCAAGAAAAACCACATGAACAGGTTGCTCATTGGATAATTCTTTTGAACCCATGGTAAATTTTCCTTTCTCAACTTTTACAAAATTTTTCATAATATCATCTACTGTAACGGCAAAGGTAGAACCGACCAATAAAAGCATCATAAATACCTGTTTAAAAAAAGTAATACGATAACTGCATTTGTCAAATATTTTAATAAAATGGAAATTTTTAATAAACATCTTAACCCAATAATACCAAACTTAATTTGTTTTTTCAATTGTTTCGATTTTATACGGATATCTGAAAGTTGAAATACCTGTATATCTTGAATTGTTAAAGAGGTTGTTTCTGTTTCCATATATAAAATTAATTGATAAAATTTTCCTTTATAAAAAGTAAAAGAAAAAAAATCTTTCATATAGGGGTAACCTCACGATTCGGACAATATCGTACGTTAAGCTTTTTGCAAAACACTCTTAATCATTGTGTATAAGTGCAATTGGATAAAAATAATAATTTAAATTCGACAATATTTATTAATGCTCCACCATATAATAATGAAAGTTTAATATATAGTGCAATTCTTGAAGAGATTAATTCAACATTTACTAAGTTATTTTAAAAAAATATCGTAAGTGTGTAGTACTACACGCTTACAAATAATTGACGCAATTGGTAAACAACGTCCATTTCTATTGGTACTATTTGGGATTACTATCTTTGTTCTAAAGTGGAACAGAAAATAGTATGAGATAAGAAAACAATTTCAAATATTACAAATAAATAAGATTTAGTAATATATCATTTTTCTGAATAATAGTCAGTATAGAATCCATCAACTCCAATAGAATAATAAAAATCGATATCTTCTTGTTTGTTTATAGTATGAGTGAATACATATTTTCCAATTTTATGTAATCTATTTATAAACTCGTTATTCATGTGGTTTGAATCCGTTGTAGGCATTGTAATAATTGGGATTTCATAATCCTCTAAAAATTGATATCTGCAGTCTGTGTCACATTCCCCCATACTAACATTATAAGTTGTAAATATTAGGGAATAAAATCTTCTATACTCGAATTCAATATCCAGGATATAATTAATATCATCAGGTTTATAAATTTGAGGAATAATTTTTTTCATAAGCTCAGGATTTATTTCTTCAATTTCATTAATCATCATCTGCATATTTTCTTCAGTCCATTTTTTTATATCAATTACAAGAAAAGCATCTTTTTTCTCTTCAATTAATTCCAGAAGCTGTTTAAATGTAAGAAGAGTATATTTGTTTTTGTACTTTAGTTTAAGAAATTCTTTTGTTGATATGTCATCTATACTTTTGTTAAGTCCAATTTGTATTTCATGCTTACTGTGAAAACAAACTAAATTTTTATCTTTTAATAAATATAAATCAACTTCAAACCATCTTTTTCCTTCAGAATAGTTTTTATAGAAGGCTTCCAGTGAGTTTGAATAACTAACATGATCAATTCCACCTAAGGCATGAGCAATTAACTGTCCTTTCTTTTTAGGTTTAAACCATTTTACGGAAATATCTAAAATTTGAGAAAAAATTGTAATATTATTATTTGTCGCATAAAGGATATATTCATTTTGTTTATATCCTGAATCAGATGGAGTAATTTCTAAAGTACCTGAACCAGCAAGATTATCATATACTTTTTTTTGATTAATTTCAATATGATGTACGAGTCCATAACATATTAGATTTAAAAGAATTTTTAATCACCATATTC
>CBDUZW010000092.1:0-13989 GCA_965371805.1 uncultured bacterium
CCCTTTAATGGTCAACATCTAAAAAATATTTATTTTTTTGACGGTGGATTATGGAAGACAGAGGTGCGACTCCTGAAAATTGCCAAACTGATTTATTTAATTAAATATGCTAGATTTTAAAATGCCCTGGGTTTATAGGATGACTTTAACTCTTTTTCTTGTGGCCATACCTATATTTATTTATATAGGTTTACGCCTGGCATCAGCTATTACACTTGTGACAGCAACTACCCGGATAAAAATCTCAAAAAAAAAAGCAATAATCTTCATATTCTTATTTATTCTCTGGTTCTACCTCTGGCCCCTGACCCTGTTGATATCTAAGTTTACAGGAAATGTCTGGGAACTCTTTGTTTTTAACCTGCATTTAGAGTGGCAGGATTACCTGATAGTATTTCCATCCTGGTGGGGATTAATATCCTTAGTAGAGATTTTCCCATATTATGTGGTCATGGATATCTTTGCACTGGTAAGGAGGTCAAAAAAATTTTCGGGACGGAATCTACTCTCTTATATGAAAGTCATAATCGCCTTATTTTTTCTCACCTATGTCGGGGTGCGTACCTTCATTGATACAAACTATGTGCATATCTCAAATTCGGAAATTATAATTCCGGATCTTCCGGAAAGACTAAATGGTTTGCGTCTCAGCTTTTTTGGAGACATCCATATGAGCCGTTTTACGCAGGAAAAAAATCTTGGTGTTTTAAAGAATGAATTGAAATCAGGAAAAGAAGATCTGATTTTTTTCAGTGGTGACCTGACCTCAACGGGGCAGGCTTATATTCAACCAGCCATTAATATGCTTAGCGAGGCCAGATCCGGTATAGGGAATATAGCCTGTATGGGAGATCATGATTTTTGGACAGCTCCGGATAAAATTGCCAGAGAGTTAAAAAACGGAGGTTGGAAATTTCTTCAAAACCAGCATCATCTTTTTATTCATAAAGGACAACGTATACTGGTTACAGGCGTCACCCATGTGTATAGTAAACGTATAAGAAAACATGAACTGGAGAATCTCCTGTCCAATGCACCGGAAGCGGATTTAAAAATACTGCTGGTTCATCAACCTAGAGAATTTATTATTGAGACTGCAGCCCGGCATAAGTACCATCTCTTGTTAGCCGGTCATACTCATGGTGGCGAGGTAGTCAATCATCTGTTTGGAATTCCCTACAGTCCAGGGCTAAGGGAATCGAGGTATAGCCGGGGGAAATACCGGTTTAAGGATTTGCAGATAGTGGTTACCAATGGGATCGGCCGTACATTGGCACTTCTACGCTATCATGCCCCTTCCCATATCACAAAACTCATCCTGAAGAAAAAGCTTGAGTAGGCTTATTACACATAGAATATAAAATTTTTTTTATATTCTTTTTCTTTTCCCTTATATTAAATGTTATAGTTTTGTATTATAAAGGGAAGTAATTTTTGGCTGTGATTCAATGTTTACCAGTGTTTTTTTTGTGAAAAAGCAGCGATTGTTGGATTGACAAGTTTTTTATAATCTGAACATTGTAATTGGAGCAGCTCTTTATGATTTCCGGCATTAAAAGCTATTTCATCACTACAGGAGAGGGTTTCAGAAACATATACAGGCAAATCAAAAAGGTTGCCGAATGGGGGCATTGCTCCTGCCTCACAGCCTGGGAAGAGAGTCTGAAACTCCTTCTCGTTTGCCAACTCCAGCGTTTCTCCATAAATTTCTGAGATCATTTTTAAGTCAACTTGATAGTTGGCAGGAATTACAGTCATGACAAATTTATTACTGCCGGTTTTCAATATAACTGTCTTTGCCAGGATATTTCCCGATATATGAGCACGGTGAGCAATAATCTGAGCTGTAAATGCTGTTGAGTGGATGATCCTTGTAAATTGGATCTGGTTTTCTTCCAGATAGTCAATTAATTTTTGTAAAGGCATCTTTTCCTCCTCATTTTTATTAAATTCGATATTTATATAGTATAGGATCTAAATATATGCAACTACATTATAAAATTTATTATTAACAAATAAACTCTTTGTCTTACTTTCTAGTCCTTTATAGAATATAATTCATGTATGAAAACAGCAATTATATATAAATCTAAATCCGGATTTACGTTAAAGTATGCAGGATTTCTGGCAGAAGCTATAAAAGGAGATCTTCTTGAAGCAAAGGATGCATCAATAAATGAACTTAAAAATTATGATGTAATTGTCTATGGTGGAGGACTCTATATTGGCGGAATTAATGGAGTTAAATTAATTACAAGAAATATAGATAAACTAAAAGATTCAAAAATAATTGTTTTTGCTACTGGTGCAGCTCCTGGAAGGGAGAATGAGATCAAAGAAATTATTGAAGGTAATTTTACAGAAGAACTATTGAAAACAATTAAATTTTTCTACCTTCGAGGGGGATATGATTTCTCAAAACTTACCTTCATAGATAAGGTCCTGATGACTATGCTTAAATTAAAACTGAAGTATAAAAAAAATTTAACCCCGGACGAACGGGGAATGTTAACTGCCTATGATCACCCTGTAGATTTTGTATCTAAAGAGAATATAGATCCAGTTTTAGAGTATATAAAAAGATAGAAGGATATTTTAGATAGTTTTTATATGTTTTGAAGCAAGTTTTGCTGAAGAAAAAGCGAACTGCAGGTTGTATCCACCTGAGTCACCATCAATGTCGATAACTTCTCCTACAAAAAAGAGACCTTTTGTTTTTCTTGATTCCATAGTGCGGGGATTGATTTCAGATAATTTTATGCCACCGCTTGTCACCATTGCTTCATCATATCCTGCGGGGTAATTAATAATGAAAGTGTATTCAATGAGGTTTTCTACGATTAATTTTCGTAAATTTTTTGATAGCATTGCCCCTTTTAAATCAGGATCAATATTTGCATTTTTAAGCAGGTTTAGTATTATAGACTCTGATATTGTGAACTTTGATAAAATCTTTTTAAGACTTTTTTTACCCTGTCTGCTGCATTCATCTATTAAAATCATATCAAGAGATTCTCTGTCCTTTATATTAGTCATATTGATCTTTAAATGGTCTCCTGACTTTATATAGCGGCTGAAATCAAGTATTCCCGGTCCTGATAAACCGCGGTGTGTAAAAAGAATATCCCCCCTTGTCTGTCCAATCTTTTTATTTGATCTGTATAAACTTATATTTACATCATTTAAAGAGTTACCTGCACAATCTGTAAATTTATAATTCTTGATAATTACAGGGGTGAGTGCAGGTGAGGGGTCGACTATCTGATGTCCAAGGCTTTTTGCAAAATTATATCCATCACCGGTTGATCCAGTTATCGGGTAAGAGGCTCCTCCAGTTGCTATAATAAAGTTTTTGCTCTTAAACGAGAATGTTCTTGATTTCAATATGAAAGCATCATCATTATAACTGCATTCTAATAGCGGTTCTTTATAATAAAAGTCAATAGATTTTTTTTTACATTCATTAAGCAATAGGTTTAATATGTCATTACTGCTCATTGATTTTGGAAATATTTTACCTTTATGAAGTTCAATTAAAGGCATATTATGATCTTGGAAAAATTTGATTAAATCTTTATTTGAAAAGTTATACAGAGCTGGTTTTACAAACCTTTCATTCTTGCCATAAGACAAAAGAAAATCATCAAGCAATTTTGCATTTGTAATATTGCATTTGCCGGATCCTGCCATAAGAAGTTTTCTTCCGGCACTTTTGTTTTTTTCTATGACGGCGATTCTTCTACCTTGTTCTGCGCAATTTAAGGCACAAAAAAGACCGGCTGGACCTGCTCCGGCAATAATAATATCATAGTTTAATTTTTCACTCAAAATCTATCCTTTTAAACTAAATTTTCAAATTTAGTATCAAATATCGGCTAAATCCACTATAGAGGTTTTAATAATTATATTAATCCTCAAAACTCGAAATGATGGATAATATATACCAGAAAAAAGTATAACATAGTTTTTTTAAATATATAAATATCTCAATGCTTGAAATAAGGTATAAATTGATTTATTCTTATTAATTATAAATTCGAGGTTGGGAATAAATAAAATGAAATCTGTTTATATTGATATAGATGATGTGATAGCAAATACATCCAAATCTATCCCTGTTCTTGCAGAAAAACTTTTTGGAATAAAAGTGCAATATGAAGATTTAACTTCCTTTAATTTTAATGAGTCCTTAAAATTAAATCCAGCACAGCTTGAAACATTTTTTGAATATTTACATAGAGAGGAGGTGCTGATTGAGTTCTTTCCTGTAAAGGGAGCAAAAGAATCACTGAATAAAATAAAAGAATTAGGATATGTTATTTATATAATTACCGGCAGACCTCCGCATTCTTTTGAGATAACAAAAAAATGGTTGCAGAAAAACGGTTTTATCTATGATTATTTGTATTTTGCAGACAAATATTCCCGATACTCAGATACAAACAAACCCCATATTATAAGTATGGACCAATTGGCAGAAATTGATTTTACCCTGATTATTGAGGACTCTCTAAAAATGGCAATGTGGTTTAATGAAAAAAAATCAAGAGTTGCACTTATAGATCATCCCTGGAATAGAGAATATGATGCTGCTAAGTCAGTATTTAAAAGATGTTTTAATTGGAATGATGTTATGGGCTATCTATAAGATGGTTTTTGCCTGATTTTCTCAGCTTTTATCTAAAAATTTTAAGGAAGATTATTAGAAATTCAAATAGAGAGAATAGATAATTTCTGTTCCGTATTCAGTAGTAGATATAGTATTCAGGTTTTCAGTTTTTCTGATATATTCGGGAATTAACATTTTACTATTTGTAATATTTGTAAAAGAGAGCTTGTGTGTAAATGTTGAATTTTTAACCTCATGTTTGAATGCAATATGAAAATTTAGAAAAAACTGAGGTTTAACTGCACCTAAAAAGCCCATGGTTTTTGATATATACTTTCCGTTTGTTGAAATAGAAACTTTATTAAGTATCTTATTTATGCCAAAATAAACTTTATGATCTGGTACAAAGGTATAATTTGAAAAGGGCTTTTCATCAATTCCTTTGATATAATTATAGTTAAGAAAGCAGTTGAATTTATTCACATTTCTATATTTTAATTCTACCTCAATCCCATAACCACTAAAGTCGCTAACGTTTTTATAAATACTCGGTGGCCCGGTTTCCGGTGTAAAACGTTGAATTAAACTTTTATAATTTGCATAATATCCCAATATTTGTACAAAGAAATTTTTGAACCGTGTTAGATAAGCGATCTCATAGGAAAGACTCTTTTCTGGTTCTAACTGATCATTCCCAATTACTGTCGGGTGATCAAAATAGAGTTCAAACATAGTAGGTACCCGGAATGACTGCCCAATCATAAATTTGATACTATTATTTTTTGATAATGAGAATATACCAGTTACACGTGAAGATATATTCCCGCCAAACTGGGTGCTTTTTGTATATCTTGTACCGGCAACAATATTAAGACTGGATAAGTTAAAATTAATTTCACTAAAAATTGCATATTCAAAAATACTATCATCATTCTTTAAATTATGACTAATAACAATGTCATTTAAACCATTTAATGTGTTATGTCCAAGGCTGACTCTGTTTTCTGCCTGGAGTCCAGATGATACAGAAAAGTACTTTGAAAACTTATAATTGAATTTTGCATCAGCAATTAATCTTTCACCCGATAGAGCAATATAAGCCGTTTTATCTGCTGTGACAGGAAATTTTCTGAAAAAATAATCATAAGTTAAACCTATTTCTGAAAAAAAAGATTTTGATATCTGGTTGGAGAATTTGTAATTAATTAAAGTTCCACTATTTGTGACATAATTCCCCCCACCTCCGGAATAAGAGGGGTGTATTCCCTGGAATGTATGGAAATTATCAAATCTATTTAAAAAAACCTTATGCTCTTTATAGCTTAACTCAAAATTTAAGCTATTTCCCATTTCCATATGTTCATAATTGAAGCTTGCCTCATTATTATATTCAAAACCTTTTGCGGCTTCAATTGGATATTTATTATGACGGAGATGTAGGACGTTAAAGGATGAAAAGAGCTTTAAATCATTTTTATTATAAGAAAAATTAATTCCTCCCTGAAAAGTTTTGAATGCTCCGGTATTGAGATGAATATTCATTCCATTTTCTTTCTGATCATTTAAAATAATATTAATAACCCCAGTATATGCATTACTGCCATATAGTACAGAAGCTGGTCCTTTCAATATCTCTATTCTTTTTACATCGTTTATATTTATTCTTTCAATATAGCCTGCGCCATAAATGGGTTGCCAGGTTGGTATATTGTTTATCATTAGAAGAATCTTATTTGCATAAAAATTTTGTAATATTCCTCTTATCGTTGTGACATTTCTATCAATGATTGTTTGATATATATCTAAACCTGCAACGGATTCCAATGCATCTGCAAGTGAGGCGAAATTATATTGACTTATTAACTCCTCATCGATTATTGAAACTGTTGAGGTTGTTTTAAAAATATCTTCAGCAATTACCGATGATACTTTTACCTTAATATTCATTAATTCCTCAAGTGACATTTGAGATATTTTCTTGTGTTTTGAAATCTCCTCATCATGCGAATATAAAGGAGCAATTAGGAATAATAATAGTGTGAAAACAATTATATGTCTTTTTAGAGGTGTGAGCAATAAAAAGTTTTTGTTTTGTTTTATACTCAATGTTTTCTTCATAAAATGACCTAATTAATGGGAGACTCGATAACCCCCATATTTTATTTTAAGTAATACAAAAATGATTGTCAAGAAAAAAAAATTTTATTTTTAGAGTATTAGATATCAAGTTTTTATGCTATCCAATGGATTGTGATATGAAAGTAAAGCTCTAATCAGCTTGCAGTTGAGGTGGTTGGAGTTCTGAGAATAGGTTTTTAATTATATCTTTGATATCAAAATGAGACTCCTCTGTTTTTTTCAAATATTCTTTAACCTGATCTGTGATTTTTTCTATAAACTCCAACAGGTTGACGGGTTTGACTTCCATGGGAAGATGGGCAGGTGGCGGCATGTTTTGAGTTCTTATCATTCTTCTCTCTTCGATTTCAACCTCCTGTGAAAATTGCAGAACGGCGTTTAAAGAGGATAGTGTCTCTTTGTCTTCAAGGAGTGTAATGGAGTTTTTCATAACACTTTCCAGATCGCCATTTTTTAAATCCTTCATTATCTGATCAAGGCCATTTAGTGTCTGTTGAATGTCTGCCATCTCCTCTTCATTTAAATCACCTATCACAGATATCTCAAAGCTACCGGACTGAATCACTTTTCCTTTCTCTTCTCCGATTGTTATCATCTTATCTTTTAATCCCTTTGTGTAGTCAAAAGACATATAATCTAATGAGGATTCACTGGATTTATGAATACTTATTTTATCTCCGTCATCAGTCATTAATGTGATATCCTGATTTTGTCTTGAAGCAAAATGAAATCTGCTGGATTGGGATTTCTGGTATTGTTGAGTTATGCCCTGTTCACCGTCCAGACCTTCATTACCAAACATATTCATGTTTCCTAACCATTCGTTTAAGCCACTAATCATATTGGTTTCTCCACCAGAATATATTTCGGCTAAAATTTGAAAAAGATAAACAAAAAAGGTTTATTTTTCATTTTAAAGGAGACTTTGTACTGGAAAAGGAAGTTAAAAAGTAAACATTTAGGAGATAAGGTTATTCAAGCGATGATTTTCCTGTTATTTAATTCTGAATTAGGGTAAAATATATTTGATGACAAGTACTAAAAAGATTATTTTTCGGGAGTGGGGGCAATCAGTAATAGGATGGATGCTGATTATGCATTTTTATTATTTTATCACTGTTGTTGGGATGTCGAAAATTATAAATGATCCAATACTTTCAAATTATATTTTTTCATGGAAGGCGGAACTGGAAATAGTGTTATCTTCCATATCCTTTGGAATTTTATTTTCTTTTGTGAATTCGCTGGTGGATAGAACACCAATTCGCAGGAAATCATTTGGGTTTATAATATTGATTAAAAGTGTTTTATATATATTCTCTATGTTTCTGGTTTTTTTACTGGTTTTTGGAGTTTTTGAATTATTTGATTTATTGGAAAGTGAACAATTTGAACACCTTTCTCAAATGTTTAGCACAATTTACACAGTTTCAATTATCACTTATTTTGTCATAGGGATTTTATTACTTAACTTTATAATTCAAGTGGACAAAAAATTTGGACCCGGTATTCTGTTAAAATTATTAGTTGGTAAATATCATAAGCCCAAACAGGAGATGCATATCTTTATGTTTCTTGATCTAAAGGGCTCTACATCAATTGCTGAAAAATTGGGGGATATAAAATACAGTGAAATGATAGCCGCCTGTTTTCATGATATAACTGATATTGTAATTCAGTACCGGGCGGAGATTTATCAATATGTAGGAGATGAAGTTGTATTATGTTGGGATATAAATAAGGGTTTAAAAAATCTTAATTGTATAAAAACATTTTTTGCGTTTGAAAATAAATTAAATGATCATAAGGAATATTACTTAAAAAATTTCGGAGAGGTTCCTCAGTTTAAAGGGGGAATGGATATGGGAATTGTAACTTTGGCTGAGATTGGAGATATAAAACGGGATATTGCCTATCACGGAGATGTTTTAAATACTGCTGCTCGTATTCAGGGTTTGTGTAAATCTAAAAACAAAAAACTTTTGATTTCCGGACATCTGAAAGATAAAATAACTCTTCTGGATGATTTTTCACTTATATCTCTGGGAACTGAAATATTGAGAGGGAAATCAGAGGAAACCAGTATTTATGCCATAGAATACAAAAAAAATTAACAAGCTGATATAAAATATTTCCACATATGCCGACTTGAGTCTATTAAGAGTAATTAGTTGATTTGAGACTAGGTTATATTTTTCACTACTTCAATAGATACCTCTTGCACAAATACTCGAGATTATATTTAGTTTTTTACTTAATGTCTTCAGTCATAAATTATTTCAAATTTATCTGCATCCAAATGATATGGAAGCTTGCTTCTATGAGTCATTAATTCCTTTTTTGACAGGCGTAGAGTAATTGTAGCTTCCTCATGAGATACTTCTTTTAAAACTTCTCCACTTGGATGAATAACAGCTGAATCACCTGAATGATAAATTTTATTACCATCGTAACCGACTCTATTTACTCCAATTACATAAGATAAATTTTCAATTGCTCTTGCCTTTAAGAGGGTTTTCCAGTGGTTGTTTCTGATTTCCGGCCAATTGGCTGTATTAATTATGATGTCATATCCGGATTCATTTCTTGCCCAGACAGGGAATCTTAAATCATAACAGATATTCAGATTTATTTTCCAATCCTTTAAATGGACAATTTTTTTTCCCTTACCCGGTGTATATTTTTTATGTTCATTTGCTAATCTGAACAGATGTCTTTTATCATATTGTTCAAATGACCCATCAGGTCTCATCCAGATCATTCTATTATAAAACCTATTGTTTTCTTTAATAATTAAACTACCGGTAATTGTACAATTTCTCTGTTCTGCTATTTCTTTAAACCAGGAGACTGTCTTGCCCTGCATTGTTTCATGGAATTGCTCTGCATTCATGGAAAACCCTGTGTTGAACATTTCAGGTAGAATTATCAAATCCACATCTTCTTCGATATTGCTGATTTTTTTCTTAAACATTGATAAATTTGCATCAATATTTTCCCAAATCAAATTTGATTGTATTAAGCTTATTTTTAATTCTGACATATCTTATTCACACATGGCCAACTGACTGACCATTAATAATTTTTCGGCAGCTTCAGCCAGCATCTCTTCCGATTTTGCAAAACAAAACCTCAGCTGATAATTATCCAGTTTATTATGATAAAATACTGAGATAGGAATAGATGCCACACCAATTTCTCTTGTTAAACGATTCGCAAATTCGGTGTCTCTTTCCTGAGAAATGTCACTATAATCTAATAATTGAAAATAAGTGCCTCTTGCAGGAGCTATCTTAAAGGCAGATCCGGATAATTTATTTAAAAAATAATCTCTTTTCTTTTGAAAAAGAGCTGGAAGGTTAAGGTAATTTGAGGGATCTAATAAGAATTCTGCAAAAGCATTTTGAACAGGTGTATTACAGGCATAGACTACAAATTGGTGTAATCTTTGAAACTCATCAGTTAAAAATTTTGGTGCAATGCAGTATCCCATTTTCCAACCTGTAGCATGAAAAACTTTTCCAAATGAAAAAATTGCCATACTTCTTGCGGCTAATTCAGGATATTTCAGGATACTTTCATGAGCAATACCATCTAGTGTTATGTGCTCATATACTTCATCACTTATAATTGTAATATCCGTATCCCGGGTAATAGATTGAAGCTCAATCATATCCTCATTATTTAATACTGAACCGGTAGGATTATGAGGGGTGTTTATAATTATCATTTTAGTTTTAGAACATACAGTTGATTTAACTTTCTGCCAATCAATCTTATAGTCTGGAGCTTTTAACTGAATATATTTGGGGATGCCTTTATTCATTAAAATTGCCGGGACATATGAATCATATGCTGGTTCAAAAACTATAACTTCATCATCTTCATTTATTATTGAAGAAATAGAAGTGTAAATGGCCTGGGTCGCTCCTGCAGTTATAGTTATCTCGTCCATTTTAACTGAGGACTTATACAGGGAATTAACTTTGGCTGCCAATGCTTCTCGCAGTATTGGAACTCCAGGCATTGGAGCATATTGGTTATGGCCATCTACCATATATTTATTTACCAGATTTATTAATCTTTCAGAGCACTGCCAATCTGGAAACCCCTGAGACAGGTTAATTGCCCCGGTTTCATTAGCTAATTTGGACATTGCAGCAAATATCGAAGTTTCAATATTGGGAAGTTTAGAATTTATCTCATACATGATTAAAATACTACCACGATATTATTTTAAATTCTATAAAACATAAAAATTTCAAGAAAATATCAGTCAAAGAGTCAGCATTTAATAATTACTACTTCTCTATATCTTCCTTTTCTTCTTTTTTATCATCAAGCGATGACATTGCCTTTTGCCATCTTTTGCTTGCCTCTTTTACAGCAGGGTCGTCCATATACTTACCGAGTTTACCATAGATTTTCATTAATTTTTTTGTTAAGTCTTCAAATTTTTGTGTGTATGGTTTTAGTCGTTCCGGATGATTTTTTTCATCTTTCAGCTCTGGATATTTTTTCATCATAGCTTTGACATCTGGAGCAAATTCTAATACATCCTTTGAATAGTTATCTAAAGTAGCAGCAATGGCTTTGGCATTGTCAGCTTTTTCCAAATTTAACAGGAATGTTTCGAGTGATCTTGTCATTTTTTTTATAACTGGAATAGCATCATCATATTTAGCTCCAATTAATGAAAAATTTAAAATAAAAATAGAAAGAATTATAAATATACTTATTTTTCTCATATGACCTCCTTCATAGTCATTCATATTAAATCTATATCATAATGAAAAATTTTATGCAATGTAAAAAATTAGACTGATTTTTGCTTTTGGAATGGAGGAGATGCTTAAATTAAAGGTAAATTAATTAAAAGTAGCAATAAAAATTAAATAGTGAGCAGATAATTTTCCAGTTTTTCCATTGCTACTATTAAATGAGAGGTTGGTATTGCAGTGTGTACAATTCTGAATAAGCCTTTTTTCTGATGTCCAAAACCTGCACCGGGAGTTAACAGAACACCTGTGTTTCTATATATTGCGATCCATAAATCCTCTTGACCTTTATCTGAATTTTCTTTTAAATATTTGGAAAAGTCTGCCCATATAAATAGACTTCCTCTACCGGGTACATAAGGTATACTGATTTTTTTTAGAGTTTTAACCACTTCTTTATAGCTTTCTGTTACTTTTTCTTTATTCTCCTGAATATAATTCTTTAAGAAACTATCCTGTTTGAATAATTCACCGATCATCCACTGTGTATAATTGGAAACCATATGAGGGATATTTACATTTTTTAAAGCTGTCATAAAAGCTTCATTAAGTGAGTGCACAATACCAAAACGTAATCCGGACATTGCAAAATCTTTAGACAAACCATACCAGAGATGCAGGTAATTACTTTGATAATCTTTCATTATGTTGGCAAAAGAAGAATACAAAACCTCGTCTTTATAATCTTTTGATATAAAATTATCCTTCGTATCAATTTGGGAAAACGCATAAATTTCATTTACAACCATATGCACTTCATTTTTTATACACCAGTTAGCCAGATCTTCTAATTGCCTTTCACCATACATACAACCGGTGGGATTATCAGGTGATGTTATTAATAATATTTTAAATTGTTTTCCTGCTTTCTTGAGCTCATTTTTTGTTTTTTCTAATATAGAAACATTTACAGGAGCAGTTGAACCTAAAGTTTCTATATCAAAATGTGTTTGTAAGTTATAACGTTCAAGCCCGCTTTTTATCCCCATATCATTAGAGTACATTGGGTAGGATGGAGCAGGGATAACTACAATATCTCCTTTATTTGCAAGTATAAATGAACAAACTTCAATTATAGCACTGGCACCGGCAGAAAATCCTATACTATCAGGATGTATTGGACATTTACAGAGATATTTTTCCATAAAAAGTGCAATTATATTCCTGACTTCAGGATGCCCCGAACTGTCAGTATAATTTAATACCCAATCGGGCATTGTTTTATTTGAAGTAATACCGGTTAATTCTTTTTTAATAGACTTAGACATTAAATTGTTTTCTGCTACATTTAAAGGAAAAGCCCCATTTGGATTTATTTCCGGTACAAAAACATTCTGCATTGCATCAAAAAACAAATCCATATCAACTCTTGCAGGATTAGATGCTAATTCGTTTCCTCTTATGGATAAACTATTCATATTAATATTGCCCCTCTCTTATCAATTTAATATTATATCATATCTAATCACAATAAATTTTTGGACAGTTTTGAACATATTACAATTCTTTTAAAATAGCTTTACTTTTATTTTATTTAATGGTAAAAAGAGAGCATGAGTAATTGTATATTGAAATTTAATGCTTTTTTTACAAAGAATTTTAATATAATTACATATTTAAACCGGTTTAACGGATTGTAGACTCTCTTTCTTCTTCAATATTAATTAAATTGTAAAAAAAATTAAAAAAACAGGAGAAATGATGAAAATTATCGTATTAGGTGCCGGGCTGGTCGGCGCACCAATGGCTATAGATTTAAATAAAGATGAAAAATTTGAAGTAACTGTTGCAGATTACAATATAGATGCTTTGAACTTTATAAAAAACAAATGTTCTGAGTTGTCAGTAATTCAGAAGGATTTGTCAAAACCGGAAGATGTGACTACTCTAGTGAGTGAATATGATCTAGTTGTAAATGCTGTCCCTGGTTTTATGGGATTTGAAACAGCAAAAGCCATCATAAAAGCGGGAAAAAACTGTGCCTGCATCGCTTTCTATGAGGAAGACCCCTTTGAACTGGATGAGCTGGCAAAAGAGAATAATGTAACCATGATCATGGACTGTGGAGTCTATCCAGGTATGGGCAGTGCTTTGATTATGGATGTGACACAAAAACTGGATAAAGTTGAGAGTGTACTGACCTTTGTAGGTGGACTACCCGAGATTAGAGAGTGGCCCAGCGAATATAAAGCTGTATTTTCACCCATCGATGTCATCGAAGAATATATCCGTCCTGCCCGTTATATTGAAAATGGATTTGAATTAGTGCGTCCCGCTTTATCAGATCCTGAGTATATCTTCTTCCCGGAAATTGGAACACTTGAAGCTTTTAATACCGATGGGTTGAGGACTTTGGCTACAACCATCGATGCACCCAATCTGAAAGAGAAAACATTGAGGTATCCCGGTCTGTACGAGTCCATAACATATTAGATTTAAAAGAATTTTTAATCACCATATTCG
>CBDUZW010000093.1:0-13252 GCA_965371805.1 uncultured bacterium
CACGTACCGTTCTAAGAGAGGCTGGGGTGAAAATCCCTGGTCGACTCACCAGTTTGAAAAGATAATAGACAATACCCCTACGAAAGATTTAAAAATACTGAATGTAAAAAAAATATCAGAACAAATAGGGAAAAATGATATTGCAGTAAGAAAAGCATACAAAAGAAAAAGAGGTTTTCATTTAAGTAAATTAATATTTTATAAAAAAATGCAAAAAGGTTACACATTATTAAAGGATAATCCAGAATTAACTATAAATAAAATTTCAAATATTGTTGGTTATGTAAAACCGGAAACCTTTAGAAGTATGGTTAAAAAAAATTTTGAAAAAAAACCATCTGAAATAAAAATCAGGCAAAAACAATCATAAATGTCACATTTTGGGGTGTTGCGCCCATTAAAAATTTTTGTTAGCATGTTAATGAATAAAAAGCTACAATAATATTAAATCTTTGTGTCTTTTGTTAATGTTTTCAATATTAGTAGCTTTGTTATTTATATTTTAAAAATAAAAAAAAGGAGATTTACAATGTTAAAAAAATTTGTTATTATGTTTGTTATTGTGGCTTTTTTTTCAGTTTCTGTATTTGCAACTGCTCCAATGAATTCAGTTAATGCAAAAAAAGAGATTAAATTGTCAAAAAATGTAGTCACTTTGAGTCCCCAAGAATTGGGACTTACAATTGGATTTGGATGGCTCTCGTGGGCATGTGCTGAGGCAACAGGTATATATGTGGCCACTTGTGTTCTTGCGAGTGGAAGTGTACCAGCCTCAGGTGGTTTAACGGCTGGGGCCGCATTGTTTTTAATAGCAGCAGCAGCGAGTCATATGGCGGATAAGTGTAAATAATAGGATTTAATAAAAAATAGTCAAAACCGTATTATCTAAGTGCGGTTTTGACTTCATTAGAAATCATGAGAAATTTGTTAATTTTAAAAAATTTATTTATTTTTGACTTGAAAATATTGCGAAGGGTTCTGTTTATGTTTTTTTTTCTACTTGGGACTTTGATTATCATTTTTTTGTTATCTTCACCTGATTTTAAAATTTATGTATTGATTGCTGTTCTAACTTACATACTCTTAATATTTCTTGTATTTTTATCAATTCCATATTTAAAGAATGAACGGGATTTAGGTGGTACCTTAAAGGTTTATAAAACATTGCCACTTAATAGTAATCATATATACTTATCTTATTTTATAACTCCGATTGTTCTTTATATTGTTCTAAATTATATTCCATTTTTATTATTGTCTTTTATCTTTAAAAACACGTTTTATTCAATATTGGTTCAAAATCAAATTCCGGTATATCGAATGTTATATTTTTTTCATTTAGTAATCCCTTTAATTTCAGTTTTAAATATATTCTTATTTGTTAATTTTGTAGTAATTGTGAGGGAAAAACCAAAACTGTTTTTACAAAAAATCCTTTTCTTTTTATATATAATAATTTTTTTTTTTGGAAAGGACATACAAATGAGTTTTGGATTAAACATAAGTTTTGAAAGTTTTTATAAATGGCTGATATCAGATAGCTATTCTTGTTATTATCTTTGTCTTATGATTTTTGTTGTATTAATGTTGTTAATTAGTTTGTTTTTTTTAGGTTTAAAAAATTTCAGAAGAAATTTTTATAAAAAATCATGAATATTATAAAATTAAAAATAGTTAATTATAAGGTTTTGAACTTAATAAATATTGAGATTATAAATAATTTTAGTTCTATATTAAGCTCAATACTTTTTTTTTTTATATCAAATTTTTTTATATATTTTTTCTCTGGAAAATTTAATCTAAATTACGATTTGAATATACATACATTACTTTGTTCTGCTATCAGCTTTATGTCTTCAATTAAGCTGATAGATAGCTTCATTAAAGGACGAGATACTGATAACTTTAATAAAAGATTAAAAACACTTCCTATTAATAGTGATTATATTTATTTTTCTCTATTAATACTGCTTTATTTAAATCTTCTGGTCTTTTCTCTACTATCGGTTATATTTTATCTGATGTTTTTTAAAGGAGCTGGTTTATTTATTTTCATTTTTGATCTAATTGGGATACAGTTTATTATAGTCGTATTAGTTACCATTGTTTTTATCGTATATATAAACAGACTAATGCTTATAGCTACGATTATTATTAGTTCATTTTTAATTATGGTTTTTTTATTTAAATCAACCATATCAATGAAAATTGTTATTCAGTTAAGCCAGATAATTCAAACCAATAAATTTTCTTATTTTTTTGCATTTCTTTTTATAACAATTCTTCTGGTTATAGTAGGCACTTTTATTTATAGAAAAAGGCAATATAGTGAGGTATAAATGGACGTATTAGATATAGTTTCCCTGAAAAAAAAGTATTATAATTTTGAATTAGATATAAGTTTTAAAATTAGAAAAGGGGAATTTGTGGCATTAATTGGCCCAAATGGGACAGGGAAATCCACCACAATGGGAACAATATTGAATATGGTTAAAAAAGATAGTGGTCAAGTTAAAATATTTGGATTGGATCATATTGAATTTGAGACAGAAATTAAGGAAAAAATGGGTATTATTCTTGAAAATCAGTATTTTTATAGAAATATTAAAATCAAATCTATTTTAAAATTTTACTCTGGTTTTTATCCAAAATGGGACTGGGATAAAGTAGAGGTACTAAGGGAAAAATTTGATCTTAAAGACAATAAAAAGTTTAAGGAGCTTTCAAAAGGAATGAAAGTAAAGTTGGCTTTTATTATTGCACTTTCAACAGGTGCTTCTTTTTTATTGTTTGACGAGCCTACTTCAGGTCTTGATCCAGCCGTTCGTCATATATTATTATCTGAAGTTCAAAAATTAAAAGAAGATAAAGATGTAAGTCTTCTTTTTACATCACACATCATGTCGGATATTGAATACTTTGCCGATCGAATTATTTTCTTGGATATGGGTAAAATTGTTTTTGATGAGTCTAAAAATTATATAGAAAATAACTGGAAGAGGATTAAATTCAAATCAACAAAGAAAATAGTTTTAAGTCATTTAGAAACAAATATTTTTAAGTTAAATATAGAAAACGATATTTATAAGATTATTACAAAAAACAATCCTATAGATGTTTTAGAAAATTTAAAAAGTTTAACTGGGTTAGATATTGAAATGGAAGATATAAGTCTTAATGAATTATTTGTTGAAATCGCAAGCAATGAGGAAATTAAATCCTCTAAGGAGCTATAATGAAAAAGTTTATTATTTTAGTAATATTAATGTTTATTTCCCTAGATTTTTTGTTTAGCAACAATGCCCATACTTTAAAAGAATTAATCAATCCAACTAGAATTCATGTTGATCAATCTAGAATATACATTAGTGATGGTACTTCAATATATATTTATTCTTTAAAAAATTTTGCTTTAATAAATATGTTTGGAGGTAAGGGAGAAGGTCCAGGAGAGTTTAAAAGTTATGTTGGTAGAATGGTGGTGTTAAAAAATAAATTAGTAATAAATAGTCAAGGAAGAATTTCTTTTTTTAGTAAAGATGGAAAATTTATTAACTCTGAGAGAACTATTAGTGGCATTGCTAATTTTAATTATTTCCCCTTACATTCTGGATATGTGGGTCTATCTCTGAGTTTTATTGGATCAGATTCTTTTTTAATAGTTAGTGTTTATGACAAAACATTCAGTAACCAAAAAAATTTATTAAAGTTACCTCAATCAGAAAAGAATAAAATGCACTTATTCAATCCTCAATTAGCGGTAAATAGTTATTTTGTATATGAGAATAAAATTTATTTATTAGGAAATAATAGATCAGAAATAGATACTTTTAATAGCAAAGGTGAAAAAATCAGTTCTTTTAAACATGGTTTTAATAAGATTAAGTTTAATAATGAAGATAAAATAATGCTTTTTAATGCCATGAAAAAACAAACGGTTTTACTTAAGAAAAAATTAATAGACATTGTTCATATTCCCCAATATTTTCCTGTGATTCATAGATTTCATATTTCAGAAGGTATTATATATATATTAGGACGTAAAAGAGAATCTGGGAAAATAAAGAATGTTTTAAGATGTTTTAACCTTAGAGGAAAGTTTATTTTGGAATCTTATATGAATCTTGGGAAACAGCCTGGAGAAGAAAAAATACTATATACTGTTAATAAGTGGATTTTATATACATTAAAAGAAAACAAAAATGAACGCTGGGAGTTACATATTAATCCATTAAAATAGTATGTTTTATAAAAAAATGCTTATTTTTCTAAATAATAAAACTATTATCTTAATAACAGTAATTCTTATGAGTTTTAGTATAATAATAGAAAGTAGCACAAATTCAAAAAGTAATCCTTTAATATCTCTTGGAGCAGAGTATTTAAATGACGATGAAGTTATATTACAAAAAAGTGGAAACGATTGCGGCCCTTCAGTATTAAAAATGATATTTAATTTCTATAAAATAGATATTAGTTTAGAGAAAATAAAAAAGAGAATACTTAAGAAAAACGGTACAAACATGCTTGATATAAAAAGAATGGCTGAGAAAAGTGGTTTAAAAGTTTTTGCTTATAAGATGGGAATGCAAGATTTAAAAAAAGTAAAAAACCCTGCGATTCTCTATTTAAAAAAAAAACATTTTGTAGTATTGGAAAAAATTACAAATGATAGGCTCATTGTTTTGGATCCTGGAAAGGGAAGGTTAGCTATTAAATTTGAAAGGTTTTTGACTATATGGTCAGGCAAAATTCTTATATTCAAAAAGACTACTTGTAACGACCTGGAATAAATCAACCATCGGCTTGGAATAAGTAGGCCCAGTGAGGCAGGTGTGTCTTGAAGTGTAAATAGGATATGCGGGGTTATTCAAACAGAAATATACGGTTCTGAGCTGATATATATATATTAAATTAAGTTTTTTTGAAAAAAAGGGTTCCATTAAACATTTAGGGGGAATTTCCCACGAAAACCCAAATGATTTAATTCAATTTCTTTGGATTATTTGAGTTATATATTTTCAGTTTTAAAATATCAAATTCTAAGAGCCTTAAAATCCTACGACAGATTTGCCCTAAATGTGCAGTTTTACCCAAGATTAGAAACATCATCAAAACCAGCATAAGTCTCAGCAGCCTCCGCTAAAAAAGTATTAACAATGTTAGCAGAACCTGCACTATTAGGATTAACACCAAACCAAGTACGAGATGCCATTCCAGCGTTACCGGCACAGTATCCATAGCCAACACCACGAGTACCACCACTAGCAACCTCACTAAAAGTGCCATAAGCAAGTAAACTGTTAAAAGTGTCCATAGCGCCTTTAATAACTGCATTATCGACAACAAAATCGTCATGATCTTCTCTGTGCCAGGTTGGTTCTGTACCAATTCTTTTACTACATCCTTCAAAAGCAGCATAATCTATAACATTACCCTTATCAGTAGGAGTATTATCAAAAACATAAACGTTTCTTACAGCACCAGAAACATAATTAAGAGTGATAGCTCCGGTATTGGAATAACCAATATGATTGCCCTCTCCATCTTTTACCGCAACCCGAAGCAGATCTATATTATTTGTGCCAAGCTCTGATACATTTACTGTATAAGTGCCCTCTTTTTTCACATTCATTTATAAAATCTAATATTTATTTGATGTAAGAATATCTACTATAAATTTAAAGATAATATCAGTTTATCCACTGCTTCCTTGAAATTTTCATCGATATTCAGATTTGTATAACTTACGGTCCTGTTAACAGGTCCTTTTACAATTCTTCCAGTCTGTGGAGATATGAGCTTTATACTTATATTAACTTTATATTCTGTTGTTTCTCTACCGTAATATTTTAAAGTATTGCTGCCCAGATCGTTTACTGAAATGATCATATGAGAGCGGGCAATTTCCTTAACAGGCTTTCCTGCGGCTGCTTCTGGATCAATAATTATATACTTTTTTTTCTGCAGTATGTTCTGCATATATGAAGAGACAAGTTCCACATTGCGGTTGTTTCCTCTAAGTGATATTGCAAAGGATTTTTCAGGTGGAAGCCGTGTGGCTTTATTCTTGTCTAATTCAAGCTGAACTATTTTACTATCTTTTACCTTTTCAGCTTCCTCGTTTTTTATCTCAGGGTCTGGGAGAGTCTCTTTTTTAATATCTGAATTGTTATTTTTATCGTCATTTAGACTATTGTTTTCCTCATTCTTAAGAGCATCGTTATTTGTTTCATCTCCATCCGAATCTGTACTCTCAGGATCAGTTTTTTTTGTCTCATTTATATCCGGATCTGTACTCTTAAGATCATTTTCTTTTTCTTCTTCGCTGAAGGGTTCATTATTTTGAGGGTCTTCAGTTTTTACTACCTCTCCGCTGACTGTATCAAAGTTTGAACTGGAGTTATTCTGTTTGTCAAAATAGAGAAGTTTGGCAGCAATACCAATCCCAACAAGTAAAATAATTATAGCTGCAACAAATAGAAAGGCTCTTTTTCCACTACTGCTAGTTGGCTTTTTCTGAGCATAGTCAACAATTTCACTTATTTCCTTCTTGTTCAAAATATTAGTACCCAAGCCATTTACTGGAATGCCTGATATATATTCTTTCTCAAAACTTTCAATATCCTCAATTACTTTCTCTGCATTTTCATACCTTTCAGATACACTTGTATTCATCATTTTTGCAACGATATCCTGCAGTTTTTTGGGAAGATCCGGTTTCACTTCACTAAGTGGGGGGAATTTCCCGCTGACAATTTTCATAATCATGCTTACAGGAGTATCTGCTTCATAGGGAGTATTCCCAGTAAGCAATTCATATAAAGTTACCCCCAGAGAATATAGATCACTTCTACCGTCAAGTGTCTTGCCTTCACATTGTTCAGGTGAAAGATATTCCGGAGTACCAATAATTGAACCTTCTCTGGTGAGTTTTGTTTTTGCATCCTGAACAAATGCAATGCCAAAATCGGCAAGCTTTGCAATGTTCTTTTTATTGACAAGGATATTGCTTGGTTTTATATCTCTATGGATCAAGCCCGCTTTATGAGCAACAGATAATCCAAGTGCAATTTGTTTTATAAATGAGACGGCACTCTCTGGAGAGAGTGTTTTCTGTTCTTTTAATATCTCTGAAAGCGTACTTCCCTTTGTATATTCCATTGCAAAAAAATGAATTCCTTTTTCTTCACCAATAGCATAAATTTGAACAATATTGGGATGATTTAGTTTTGCTGCTGCCTGAGCCTCTCGCTGGAATCTTTTTATAAACTCCACATCGTCAGCTAATTTTGCACTCAATACTTTTAATGCTACGATACGGTTTAATGAGAGTTCATGAGCTTTGTATACAGTGGCCATTCCGCCACTGCCCAGTTTTTCAGTTATCTTATAATTACTAAGTGTACTCCCGACTAAATCTAATTCTTTGTATACCATAATTTCACCCTCTATACTTATTCATATTTTGAAAAATGGAAGGAATTATATTTCCCATACATCTCATCTTCAATACTCTCCATTCTAATGAAGTATATTATAATTATTTTTTTTTTTCAACTTATATAAACAGGTAACTCCTGGCAGAAAACACTTATTTAAAAATGTATTAAATCCATTTGCTTTATCTCTATATTAGAACCAATCGCTTATAAATGACTTTTTTACTGTAGAATATCTGGAATAAACTCACTTCCAATAACACCTGCGATCATCTGGGCAATCTCTTTTTTTGTGAGGCCAAACGCTTTTTCTCCAATATCTTTTAATAAAGCTAACTCTTCTTTTCTAAACTTTTTATCTACTATTGCTATAATAATCAGGTAATTGAACATTTCAAAACGTTCTGCAGGATTACTTTCCATTATGGATGTTATTGATCTTTGGAATATTTCCATAATATTTTTCTTACCATTGATCATAGCGTTAATACTTATTTCTGGAAAATAAGTATAACGAGAAAGAACACTTGTGATTGTCTCGACTTCTTCTTTATTAATTTTTGTATCAGATCCTGCTATAATATATCCGCCAGAAATAAGAAAATCTGTTCTATAACTGTCTAATTCAGAACTTCCCTTTATGAACGTCAATTGTAATAACTCAGTTATTTTATCTGTAAGCTTTTTATCTTTTTTTAGTTTTTTTTTGTTTTTTATTAAGTTGTATGTTTGAGATTTACTGAATAGTTCAATGGCTTTGATCCGGATTTGATTGTCAGGATGTGTATATCTGTTGTCAAAGGGGTCTTTTTTCATCTGATCTAATGTTTCCTCTATCTCATTTAGATATGATTTAGGATCAAAGGATATTCTTGCGGGATCAAGTCCGGATGATAATTTGAAAAAATTAGACAAACATTTATCCATTTTACCTGAAGCAATAAAGCCATATCTATCTGATGTTAGTTCTGCAAGTCTTCCGGTTAATTCAATTTTATTCTTGAATATCATTGGCATTCTGTCATAATCGGGAAAAACAAAATTTATTATTTCATGTAATTCTGAATATTTGCTGATTAGATGACCAATCTCATGACCTATTATAAATTTTAACTCATCATCATCCATTATTTTCATCAAACCTGAATTAAGTACAACTATATGATTTCTTTCATCCTCTATTTTGTATCTGGTAAAAGCATTAACAGCTGAATCATTTACAACATAATAATCTATGATTTCCTTGAAATGTAATTTTTTTTGAACGTCCATACATAGTTTATAAAGTCCCGGTGATATCTTCTTTGAAATTTTAAACCCATGTCCTTCAAGACTGGCTCTCAAATAATCCTTACTTGGCTCAATCTTTGCCTCTCTCATCAGCTCTTTTACAATATCTCCTTCAAATTGTGAATAAAGTTCCATTGTTAGTTTTTTTTCAAGATCGATTCTAATAATATCTAATTCCACTTAGCTCTCCTATATTTAGATTAATTCTTTGTATAAGTGATTTTACCAAAATAAAAATATTCTGCAACTTTAATGGGTTTTTTATAAAATTATAAGAGATAGTATTCCTGTTACTAATAAAAATAGTAATGTTTTTAATTGTTTTGTTTCATGTGGTGGACGTGTCATGTTTTTATTGCAAAAGTCTTTATATGCAATTTCTGTTTTGTCTCTAATGTTGTCCATTTATACTCATTATACTAATAAGACTGATCTAAATAGCAAAAAGTTGCAAAAACATAAAAAAAAACTTAATTTTTGTTGACAATTAATTGAATTCACGTTAATTTTATGTTTAATAAACCTGAGCTGAATCAGCTTTGTGTGAGAAGGAGATATTATGAATAAACCGGAACTATCAAAACATTTTAAATCGAGACAGCCATCTGCTATCAGGTTATCTCAAATTGAATTCATGAAAAGAACAGATGGCGTAAAAGATATTAATACAGCTATTGGAAATGTATCACTGCCTGCTCATCCAAAACTTCAGGAACGAATGTATAATTTGAAAGGTCCTGATAGCCCTTTTAAGGATGGTGCAGTTAAATACACCTCAACTGCCGGTTTAAAAGAGGCAAATGATGCTTTTCTAAACATTATTGCTTCAAGTGGATTTGACACAAATGGACTTTATTCACAGATAACTGATGGTGGCAGCCAGGCGATGGAATTACTGATTGTTGGTCTTTGCGGAGCGGCAGGAACGGATGAAGCACCGTTATTATTAATTGATGCTGCTTATACTAACTATCTTGCGATGGCTTCAAGGGTTGGGAGAAAAACCATCTCGGTAACTAGAAAGCTTCAGAAAGATGGAAAATTTACTTTGCCTGACAAAAATGAGATTGAAGAAAAAATAATTAAATATAAACCAAATGCGCTAGTTTTAATTCCTTATGATAATCCAACGGGACATTTTTATAATCATGAATCTATAATGATGCTTTCAGAGCTCTGTGTTAAATATAATATGTGGATGGTTAGTGATGAAGCATATAGAGAACTATTTTATACAAAAGACAAAATTTCCAGTATATGGGGAATTACTGACTCTGAGGTACCTGGAATTGAAGGAAGGCGTGTCAGCATTGAAACAGCTTCAAAGGTATGGAATGCATGTGGCTTAAGGATAGGAGCAATCGTAACAGATAGTGAAGAACTGCATATAAAATCAGTTGCTGAAAATACAGCGAACCTCTGTCCTAATGCTATTGGACAATATATGTTTGGTAGTTTAGCTTCGGAAGATCATAAGGATCTACAAAACTGGTATGGGAAATTAAGAGAGTATTATAAAAAAATGATGGTCGATCTTACCAGAGAAATGAAAGAAAGATTACCAGGCATTATCGTTTCAAGTCCGGATGCCTCTATTTATTCAGTTGTTGATGTCAGAGATGTTGCTAAGCCGGGATTTAATGCTTCTGATTTTGTACTATACTGTTCAAGCAAGGGAAAAGTTCAAATAAGTGGTGAAGAGTATACGCTTCTTGTCTCTCCTATGGCTGGTTTTTATTCGGTTGAAGAGGGAGAAATAAATCCTGGGATAACTCAAATGAGAATTGCATATGTAGCCCCTCCGGAAGAGATGAAACTTGTTCCACTTCTTTTTGAAAAATTATTTAAAGAGTACGAACTAAATAAATAGCAATATGGCTAAAACAAATCTCCCCGAATTTGGAACTTACTCAGGGGAGATAGAAGCGTTTCCTCTAAATGATTATAAGTTTAGAAATATATTTTATAATTTATTTAAACACTTAAGAGCAAAAAGATGGCGGTTTACAGGCGTTTTTTCTCCTGAAATTGTCATGGGAATTGCAGTAGTTGATACAGGTTATATTGGGACTTCATTTGCTTATGTCTATGATAGAAAAACTGGAGAAATTGCTGAGTATACGGGGAAGAGTCTTCTGGCAAGAGCTTGTAATATTACTGATAATTTGTCTAAGGGAAAAGCTGTTTTTAATCAGGGGAAAAATCTTATCAGTATGGATTGGGATCTGAAAAATGGTATTGAGCTGATCAACATTGCAGTGCAGACAAAATCAAATAGAATTGAAGCTGACATAGAAGTATTAGAAGATGTGAAAGTCAATGAATCACACCAGGTGACATTTCCTACATTTAAAAATAAATTTGCTTTTACTCACAAGATTGCCGGTTTGCCTGTGACCGGGTCTATAAAATGCAATGGAAAAGCGTATAATTTGGATAAAGATTGCTCTTTTGCGGCAATTGACCATACAATGGGTTACCATGATTATAACTGGAAATGGTTATGGTCCAGCTTAAGTGGTTTATCTGAAGAAGGCAGAATCATAGGATTAAATCTGGTTGCTCCGATTACCCATAAAACAATTAATGAAAATGTCCTCTGGATAGATGGAAAAAAATTTGTCTTAGGTGAATCTGATTTTGAAAATAAGAAAAATATAATGGGTATTTGGAAAATCAAGACAAAAAATAAAATGGTGGATCTTACTTTCGAGCCTCTAAAGGTGAGAAGTGAGGCCATTAATATAGGAATCATAAAGAGTAAATTTGCCCAGCCGATAGGGTTATATAATGGGCATGTTCTTTTACCGGATGGGGAAAAAATATATATTAAAGATCAAATCGGCATTGCAGAAGAACACTTCGCCCGCTGGTAGGGTTGGGAGAAAAGACAACTGTTTCATTATCTTTGATAATTTTATGGTTAAAGTATTTTGACAGATTTTTATCTGTAAAAGATAATAGATTTGCTAAAAATCACCTAAGATCTTTAGATGAGCTGAAATTAATACCATACCTCTTAAGGATTTTAGGAGAGGTCTCTTTTGCTTTTTTAAATTCCAAAACAATATGCTTACCATTTTCAAGTGTAAATGTAATATATTGGCCTTTTGTTTTTTCAATCTCCTGTTTCAAGTTTTTCATATCTTTTATTAGCATTCCATTAATGCTCTTGACGATGCTATTTGCCAAGTTCTGGTAACCTCTGTTAATGTCATCACTCATTATCTTTGAAATGATAATGATTTGATTGCTCTTCTTTGAAATATGACCATAATAATAATTGTACATCAATGTATTTGGGACATCATCCAATTTACCCCAAGTTAAAATATAATTAAAGTTAAGATTGGTAAAAACAAATCCTGCAAAAGTATAGTATATTGGAGGTATGTCATATTGTGTTATCGGGACAAGATATGAACGTTTTTTTAAGGTTAATTTTTGTTTCTTAATAAGTCCATCTCTCAAATATGATATATTAATAGTTTCTCCTATTTGAAAATTTTGCACTTCAGTGTTAAATAACAACCTGTCATCACCTCTAAACTTAATTGTTTCATCATTTGCGATTATTTTGTTATTAATCGAAAGAAGTACATCGCCTTTTTTTAAGCTATTCCAGCAAGTGGAATTGTGTTCAACTCTATTGATAAAAACCCCTGTCATTTCTTTTTTCATCTTTAGAAAAGATCTCATGTCTGGATTGTCTAATAATTGTGTTGTTATTCCCAGTGACGGAACACCATGACATTTTCCATCTTTTATATCTTTAAGGAAATGCCTTATCGTAGTTACGGGGATACCAGAGTTTATGTTTTTATCTCCCTGAAATGTCAAGCCTACAATTTTATCTTTATAAAGAATCGGGCCACCACTGCTACCATTGTCTATTGTAGCATCGATTTGTATCCTTAATAAGTGTCTTCCTCCATGCAAATAAAAGCCATTCTCAATACGGGATATTGTTCCTTTAGTAATAAATAGTTTATCTCCACCCTTAGGAAATCCGTATACTGTTATATTATTCCTCAATTGTGGAAGTTTTCCCAAACCAATTGGAGTAGTATTTTTAAAAAATTTATCATCCTTTACTTTGAGTACAGCCAGATCACTTTCATGTCCAATATATTCAACTTCTGCTGTAAATTTATCAACTCCTCCTGCTTTACGCACTTGTATAAAAGTATGATCGACAACAACATGTGCATTAGTTAAAATACGTTTATTGGCAATGATACAGCCAGAACCGCTTGATTTAAATGGCGATTTCATTTGCCATGGTAAATTATAATCTGGTGATTGACTAGTTGTATAAATTTGCACAATTGACGCTTTAGGGTTAAAGTCGCTTTTATTTGAATTTGCACTATATCCAAATGTTGTAAGGAGGCAGAATTGAAGAGCTATAAGAATTATTATAAAGTACCCGATTTTTGACATATTAACACTCCTTTAATTTAACTTAGTAATTACAAAAGTTTATTTAGTAAAACCTTCATAATCCTTTATATAAAAGA
>CBDUZW010000094.1:0-13079 GCA_965371805.1 uncultured bacterium
CTTTAAATCTACTTAATCCCTTCATTTTCTTTCATGCTTCTTTTGTCATTACCATAACTCATATTAAAGCTTATATCATAATTCAATATCAATTACAATTAATTTATTGAAGTAGATAATTCGTTCTTTTTCTTTTTATATATAATGTTTTATGATAAAATTAATTATGTTCCAAAGTTCAGAAATTGTTGAAAAAAATGTGACAAATAAGTCTGGAAAGAAAAATGCTGGTTTAAAAAAAAAATGGGAAGTTCATAAATTATTTGATGTCCCCCTTGATGCACTAACTATTGAGGATCTACATGACTACATCTTATATTTAGTTAAAGAAAAAAAACATGAATATGTTTTGAATGTGAACATAAACTGCTTTAATATAATTAACTCTAATCCTAAACTAAAAAATATGTTTCAGGCTTCAAAACTCACTTTTTTGGATGGGGATGGCGTTCGATTGGGCCTCAGGCTTTTGGGAATGAAAAGCCCTGCAAAGATTACTTATGCGAGATGGATCAAGAAATTTGCAAAATTCAGTTCAAGAAATAGTTTAAACTGGTATCTGCTTGGTGATACAGAGATAACAGTTGCAAAGGCCAGAGTAAATCTCAAGATAGAATTTCCTGATCTGAAAATTTCGGGAACGCATCATGGCTTTTTTGATATAAATGAATCAGAAAATGTCATAAACGATATAAATATGTGCAGTCCTGATATATTGATAGTTGGGATGGGAATGCCCAGGCAGGAGCTATGGCTTTTAAATAACTGGGATAAGATCCCAGATGTAGGTTGTGCTCTTACAGGTGGTGCAGTACTTAAATATCTGTCTGGAGAAGCCCGGCAAACGCCATCTTTCTTTAGTTCTTTAAAGTTGGAATGGTTTTTTCGTTTTCTCCATGACCCCAGTCGGTTATTTAAGCGATATTTTATTGGAAACATTTTGTTTTTTGTTCGCCTGATTTTATGGAAGATCGGAATAAAAAAACATGAATAATGTTGGAAATCAGATTTTATTTAATTAAATTCATGAGTGAAATTTCAACTATTAATATAGTAACAGGGAAATATAATGTCAATATATGAAAACAAAAAATATTTGAGTGAAAACGAGTCATGGCATGTAGAAGATTCACCATGGAAGGCAGCTCAGGTTTTAAAAATATTTAAAAAAAATAAAATCATATCCGGGAAAAATACGATTTGTGAAGTCGGATGTGGCGCTGGAGAAATAATCGTACAGTTGTCATCTCTACTTTCTGAAGATATATTATTTACAGGATATGATATTTCTTCTCAATTAGGGGAGTTCTGGAAAGAAAGAGAAAACAGCAGGATCCATTTTAAACAGCAGGACTTTTTGCAGACAAAAGAGACATATGACGTTTTGTTATTAATAGATATTGTTGAGCATATTGAAGATTATATTGGATTTATCAGGAAAATAAAAGAGAGAGCTGTCTATAAAGTTTTTAATTTTCCTCTTGAAATATTTGCGTTAAAAGCTTTATTTGGAAATAAATTTCTGGATAGCCGAGAAAAATATGGACATATACATTATTTCAATAAAGATATTTGCCTGGCAATTCTAAAGGAGTTAGATTTTGAGATTATTGATTTTTTTTATGCTCCAAGAGCCATTGATCTTTCATCGACTACATCAAGCATCTCTCCACTGTCAAGAATGGGAAAACTTCCCCGGGTTTTATTGTCTAAAATCAGTGTCGATTTTACAGCAAAACTCCTTGGAGGATACTCTTTTTTTATTCTTGCAAAGTAATTTGTTTTAAAATTAATATTATACTAATATTTATAAATCCAGGATGGTTTGTTATAGTCGATAAACCTTTACAAGTAAAGGGTTTTGCTGTATAATTAGACATGAAATTTTATAATGTTTTTGTAAAAAAAAATATAAAATTTTATTGATGTCCGGATCAGGTTTTTCTGTGAGAAATATGCGGGTCCGGGTGATATTATTGGGAGATAATTTTGGATACTCAAAAAGATAAAGAGATAGAAAATCAAGAGGAAAATGGATATGATGGAAGCAGTATAAAAGTTCTTAAGGGACTTGAAGCTGTCAGAGTCAGGCCTGCAATGTATATAGGCAGTACAGGAGTTTCCGGTCTGCATCATTTGGTATATGAAGTTGTTGATAATTCGATTGATGAGGCAATGGCTGGATATTGTGACAGGGTTGATGTTATCATACACTTTGATAATTCGGTTACTGTTTCGGATAATGGTCGAGGTATACCTGTTGATATACATGAGGAAGAGGGAAAGTCAGCAGCTGAGGTTGTTATGACGACTCTGCATGCAGGTGGTAAATTTGACAGTGATTCGTATAAGGTTTCCGGTGGTCTTCATGGTGTCGGGATCTCAGTGGTAAATGCACTGTCTTCAACCCTTGACCTTGAAATAAAAAGAGATGGCGCAATTTATTTCCAAAAATATGAGATAGGAATTCCGGCTGCTGAATTTAAGAAGATTGGAAAGTCTGATAAAACCGGTACAAAGGTTACTTTCTGGCCTGATGATGATATTTTTGAAGTGACTGAATATGATTATAGTATTTTAAGTAAGAGATTAAGAGAACTTGCTTTTTTGAATAAAGGAATAACCATCGCGTTAAAGGATGAAAGAAGTGATAAAAATGATCTTTTCTGCTATGAGGGTGGAATTATTGAATATGTTGAATACCTCTGTGGAACAAAAGAGACGATACACGACGTCCCAATATTCTTAACAGCTAAAAAAGATGATACCGAAATCGAGATCGCATTTCAATATGTAAATTCCTATAACGAAAACCTTCTCTCTTTTGTAAATAATATAAATACACATGAAGGTGGTACGCATTTAACTGGATTTAAAGGCGCTATTACAAGAACTATAAATAATTATGCTCAGACCTATAACCTGAGTAAGGATTTTAAAGGAAGTTTTTCAGGTGATGATGTTCGAGAAGGGCTTGTGGCTGTTATATCAGTAAGGGTTATAGAGCCTCAATTTGAAGGACAAACTAAGGCAAAACTGGGGAACTCTGAAGTTAAGGGTCAGGTTGAATCATCTGTTAATGAAAAACTCATGGAGTTTTTAGAAGAAAATGCCCCTATTGCAAAACAAATTATTGGAAAGGCTTTGGTTGCTGCTCAGGCAAGGGAAGCTTCGAGAAAGGCAAAGGACCTGATAAGAAAGACAAGTTTGCTGGAATCAACCTCACTTCCGGGAAAGTTAGCTGATTGTCAGTCAAAGGACCCTGCCTTAAGTGAAATATATGTGGTTGAGGGTGATTCTGCCGGTGGTTCTGCAAAACAGGGAAGAGACAGAAAATATATGGCTATTCTGCCTTTAAAAGGTAAAATTCTCAATGTCGAGAAGGCAACGGCTTCAAAAATGCTCGAAAACATGGAAATTAAAACAATTATTGCTGCTCTGGGTGTTGGTATCGGGGAGGAAAATTTTAATATAGAAAAACTTCGTTATCATAAAATAATAATCATGACAGATGCTGATGTTGACGGTTCTCATATAAGAACACTTATTCTTACTTTCTTTTTCAGACATATGAAAGCGCTGATTGAGAGAGGTTTTGTCTATCTGGCTCAGCCGCCACTTTTTCTGGTGAAAAAAGGAAAATCCAAAACCTATATAAAAAATGAGAAAGACTTGGAAAATTACCTATTAAAGAAAATAACAGAAGAGGCTGTTCTCCATTTTGAAGAGAATGAAGAAGAGAAAACAATAGAGGGAAAAGAGTTAAGAAAATTTGTAAAATTAATAAATAAAAAAACAAAGATGATTAAAGAGCTGGAAAAAAGAGGTATGCCTCAAAATTTAATTACGCTTTTAATTGAGTTAATTAAAGATGAGGAGAGCTTAAAAGACAAAAAAGTAACAGAGGAAATTCTGGAGAAGTTAAAAGAAGAGGATAATTGTAAAAGAGCTGAGATGAATTTTGATGAAGAGTATTCAATTTATACCATTGATCTGGGTTATGAGTTAAATGGTGTTACAATGAATAAAATAATTGACTGGGATTACCTGACCGGTCCGGAATTTTCTAAAGTCAATGATGCATATGAAAAATTGAAAGAGTATCCTCTTCCGCCATATAACGTAAAAATTGGTGCAGATGAGACAATAATAGAAGATAAGGATGAACTGGTTGATCATCTTTTTGAGAGAATCAAAAAGGGACTTTATATACAGAGGTATAAGGGGCTTGGGGAAATGAACCCTGTTCAGCTATGGGAAACAACGATGGATCCGGAGGCAAGAACACTTCTACGGGTTGATATTAACGATATTGTTGAAAGTGAAATGGTTTTTGATACATTGATGGGTAGCGATTCTGCAAAGAGAAGGGAGTTCATCCTTGAAAATGCATTAAATGTTAAAAACTTAGACGTTTAGGATAAAAAAATGGATACAGAAAACAAACAATTAGATTATATAGAACAAGTTACAATTGAAAATGAGATGAGGGAGTCTTATCTCGCTTACTCGATGAGTGTAATAATCGGCAGGGCGATTCCGGATATTCGAGATGGATTAAAGCCGGTACATAGAAGAACACTATTTTCGTTACACCAAACGGGCACCCAATATAATAAGCCTTATAAAAAATCTGCCAGAATTGTTGGTGATGTTATAGGTAAATACCATCCTCATGGAGATCAGGCTGTTTACGATACTCTTGTAAGAATGGCTCAGGATTTTTCATTAAGATATCCATTAGTTGATGGGCAGGGTAACTTTGGTTCAATTGATGGTGATCCTCCGGCTGCAATGAGATATACAGAGGTTAGACTTCAAAAGATCTCCAATGAGCTTCTGGGCGATCTGGATAAAAATACAGTAGATTTTATACCAAACTATGATGGATCAATGTCTGAACCGGAAATTTTTCCGGCCTTATTACCCGTCTTATTGATCAATGGAAGTTCTGGAATTGCTGTTGGTATGGCAACTTCTATTCCTCCTCATAATGTCGGGGAGCTGATAGATGCATTTATCTATTTTGTTGATAATAGAGATACTACTATTGCCGAGCTGTTAAATATAGTCAAGGGACCTGATTTTCCAACAGGCGGATTTATTTATGGCAAGGAAGCTATTCGATCAGCCTATGAAACTGGCAGAGGAACAGTACTTGTAAGATCAAAAGCTATAATAGAAACTGATAAAGCCGGGAAACAGAAAATTATTATCAATGAAATTCCTTATCAGACAAATAAGGCTAGAATACTGGAAAACATTGCCAATCTTGTAAAAATCAAAAAAATTGAGGGTATATCCGATCTGAGAGATGAATCTGACAGAGATGGTATGCGTGTCGTAGTTGAAATAAAAAGAGATGAGATAGCGGAGGTTGTGTTAAATAGTCTGTTTAAATATACTCAACTTCAAAGTACCTTCTCTATCAATTTACTGGCAATTGTAAATAAACAACCCAAACAGTTTAATCTGATTGAATACTTCAATAATTTCCTGGGACATAGAAAAGAGGTCATAAGAAGAAGATCTTTATTTGAGTTGGAAAAAGCAGAGAGAAGGGCTCATATCATTGAAGGACTGAAGATTGCGATGGACCAGCTTGATCTGGTTATAAAGATAATTAGAGGATCTAAGAATAAGGAAGCGGCAAAGATTCAATTGATGGAAAAATTACCTCTTTCAGATCTCCAAACTACTGCGATTCTTGATATGCAATTATATAAACTAACGGGTCTTGAAATTGAAAAACTTGAAGCTGAATATCAGGAATTAATGAAGATTATTAACTACCTGAGAGAATTATTGTCAAATCACCAGATGATGCTTGACCTGATAAAAGAAGAACTGGAAAAAGTAAAAGAAACTTATTCAGATAAACGAAGAACAGTCATAATTGACCATGAACTTTCTGATATAAATAAAGAAGACCTTATAAAGGATGAAAGCTTTGTAATTCTGTTCACAAAACAAGGTTATATTAAAAGAACAACCCTAAGCTCATATAAAGTCCAAAATAGAGGAACGATGGGCAAAAGAGGATTTGGTCTTAAAGATGAGGATATGATATTTAAGGTTTTTGTTGCTTCAGCTCATGATTATATTCTGGTTTTTACTGAGAAAGGCCGAATGTTCTGGGTAAAAGCATATGATATACCACAGGGTGAGACAACCGGAAGAGGAAAACCTATAAACAGGATCATTGGTATTGCTGAGGATGAAAAAGTCTGCTCTGTTATCAGAGTAAGAAACTTTGATGAAGATAAATTTATTATGCTTTTCTCAAAGAAGGGATTTGTGAAAAAAATGCCGTTATCATCATTTTCAAGACCCCGTGCAAATGGAATTATTGTTGCCAAAGTTCCTGAGGATGACACTCTTTTTGAAGCAAGAATAACAGGTGGAGACAATGAGGTGATTCTGGGTACAAATCTTGGAAAAGCGATAAAATTCAATGAAAAAAATGTAAGACCTATTGGAAGAAATGCCAGAGGAGTAACCGGTATAAGAATGTCAAAAGAGGATTACCTTGTCGGGGCCGATGTTGTTGATGGAGAGATCAATACAATTCTGACTGTTACTGAAAATGGGATAGGAAAAAAATCTGACCTTTCACTTTATAGACTTCAAAACAGGGGTGGTAAGGGTGTTATTAATATGAAGATTAATGAGAAAAACGGGAAAGTAATTGGTCTGGTAACTCTTATGGAAAATGATGACCTGATGTTGTCTTCTAAAAACGGCGTATTAAATAAACAGAGTTCAAGTCAGATGAGATCACAGGGTCGTGCTACCCAGGGTATGAAGATATTAAAATTGCGTGGTGGTGATAAATTGGTCTCAATTACAAAGATTGCTCACATTGATCTACCTGATGATGATGAAATCATAGACGAAGAAGAGGAATAGAATAAATATTTAAATTAATTATTTAGCTAAAAGGGGACAATTCTTTGCGTAGGGTTTTTTAGAATAGTGCCTTTTGGCATGTTCTACGAGACGGGCATGATATTTCTGGAAGATAATTACTAATTTATGTTTTTTTATATATATTTAAAGAAGTTTTTTAATTGAAAAATGCAAATATGTATTGGATACGAGCCTTCCTATTACATAAGCGCTCGCAGCAGCTACAGCGCCAATCATATTCATATAAGAGATTGTAACGACCAAAACGGCAACAATTACTCCGACTTCTAGAAATGTTGCATTTGAGAGGAGAATTGTTTTTTTATTATTTACAATAAATGCTCTTTGAAAAGATATCCATACTGACAGAACAGGCAATATTACCATTATCCGGGTAGGGATAACAGAAAAACCGGTTAATTCAATTGATAATCCTGAAATTATATGATACCAGACATAGGAGAGGGGAGTAAAGGCGATAATAAAGAGGATGACAAAAACTAAGAGTCCGAGGCTTGAGGCAAATTTTTTAAGTATTTTATAGCCTTCATTATTTTTACCCATAAATGCAATGCCAACCTCCTGAAAGGATAATCCCATGCTTCGAAATAAGAAGATCAGAGCATTTACTGCCGGCAGGACTGCAAGAGAGTCAATCGGGTTTTTACTTTTACCTATAAAAAATGTCACAACCGGATGAATGCCCAGTGATAGTATTGTTGTCAATGAGAGGGGGAAATAAAAACTCATTATACTTCTGTATGTTAAAGGAGTCTGTTCCTCTTTTAGCTCTTTATTATAAATTATTTTTTTTATACTTTTAATGACCATAAGTCTTATTGCTATTCCTTCTAAAACTACTCCTATAGTCAATGCAGCTGCTCCGGTATAAGAACCTTTTGCATTTAATAGATATAAAATAACAGCAGAGCTGCTCATAGAAATTAACCGTACCATGGTTCCATATGCAACTTTTTTTGTCAGGTTATCCCTGATCAATATGCCCTGATAGAATCTTCGGAATCCTATGGCAGCAGGCCAGGGAAGGAATATTAATGTTGAGATATAGCTTAATCGTGCTATTTCATGAGGCAAAGAGATCAATGTCTCAGCAAAGTAATAAAAAAATGAGGGAATAAGAAGAATAAGCATTGCAACAGTTATTAATATATTTAAAATAAGGGAAAAACTTCTGAGCTTGTAATATGATCTTTTGCCTTTAACCAGGCTTAGCGAAGCCGTCATAAGCATAATTATTGGTGATTCAAATATAAGTGCAATAGCAAAGGCAATACCAAAGGCGGCAAGATTATGTTTTGCCTCATCCAGGCGTGCAACAATAGCTGTAAGAAATGGCTGCTCAATGGCCATCATTATCCATGTTGATGCAAGAGGCAACCAGAAGAAAAAAATGGTTTTTAAACTATTGTCGTCTTTTTTTTTCATGTTTATTTTAATATTGATTTATGAACAATGTTTTGTATGGGCAATCCCTATGTGATTGCCCGTTTACTTTCAAAAAAAATCAGGGCAGGCACGGTGGCACAGCCCCTACATATATCTTATTTATAAATGTTTCTTTAATACTTCGAAAACTTCTGGTACGTTCAGGCCTATTTCTTTCAGGTGTTCGATTGTTGGAATACCATCATTTGTCCAGCCTCTTCTTTTGTATGCTGCATCCATTAATTTTTCGTATTCACCTTCTCTATGTTTTCTTGTGATTGCTACCTTTTCTTCTGTGCTTTTTCCAGTTGGATCAATGTTTATTTTTTCTTTCATCTGAGTATCATATCTCTCAACTCTTGATTCATATTCATCTACTGTAACCGGACCCATTGATCTATAAGGAATTGCATCCTGTTCTCTACCATAATATCCAAGTCTGATTGCAAATGCTTTCTGAAAATTATAAACCCTTTCAGATTGAAGTAATAAGTCTTCCTTTTTAACATTCTGACCTGTGATTGCATTAAATACATCAACATAATTCTGAACATGCTCAGGAACCTTATTTGGTTCTTCTTCTTCAGCATTATTTGCAGGCTCAACATCATTCCATGGTAATTTACATAATCCCTGAAGTCCAAACCAGGTACGGAACATTGGGAAATAGTGCAGTGCTTCTGCCTTATCTTCAAATGTGGGGATCTGGTTATTAACCATATCCATAAAGATCAACCATGCTTCATCATGCTGAGGACCTTTTAAAGCCAGTCCATAACCACCCTGCATTGCAAGAGATTCTTTTGTTATATATTCTGAGTATTCAAGACCCTTTGCTTCCATGCCGATATCATTCATAAACGCTCTGTCAGCACCAAATTCTTTTTCAAAATGGTCCTTCATTTTTCGTGTTCCTTTTCCAGCTATCAGTCCAAAGCCTTCACCTCTACCGATCTGGTGCAGTAATTCGAGAGTATCTTTCCTGTTTCCCCATGTGAACTCAAGTCCACCGGTTTTTTCTTTATCAAGGATGCCGTTTTCCCAGCACTCCATAATAAATGCAGTCATTGTTCCAAAAGAGATAGTGTCAAGGCCATATGTATCACAGTAAAAATTCATCTCTAATACAGCCTGAGCATCCCAAATTCCCAGGTTTGATCCACAACCACCAACTGTTTCATACTCAGGTCCGTCAACTGTGACCAGGTCTCCCTTGTATGGGCCTGTCAATAATTCAAATTTATCGGCAGTTTTTGCACAAGCCATTGTACAGCCAAACCAGCAACCATCAGGTAGCCCTTTTGTTAAAAACTTATTATAAAACACATCAGATGAAAGATTCACAGAATCTTTGTGACTTCCATATTTATAATTATGGGTTGGTAATAAATCATATTCATTCATGATCTCTGTTAAATGAGCGGTACCAACCTTTCTCATCTTACACTGATCGTCATCAAGTTCGATCATCTCTTTATGGATCTTTAATCCCCTATCTTGAACCGTTTTTATGTCAACCGCATTATTGGAGTCTCCGGTTAGGCCGGAATATTTGATAACAAGCGCTTTGATATTTTTATTTCTAAAAACTGTTCCAATTCCACCTCTACCAGCTTGTTTCAGTCTTGCAACCTTTCTTCTCTTATCATAAAAAGAGAAGTTTAAACAGCCAATATATGCATTGTTAGAACCGGTTCCGGCACTTACTGATGCAATATGCTGTTTTTCTTTTTCAGTATCGGCAAACATTTCAACCATCTGTTCAGCTAATACATGACTGTCAACAGCTTCGCCCGGTGCTTCAAAAATTTGAATCTTACTATTATTACCATCAATGTATACGATTATCTCATTATCTGCTTTTCCCTGGACTTCCATTGCATCAAAACCTGCAAATTTTAAATATGGTCCGAAATAACCACCAACATTAGAGTCAATTGGAATATTTGTTAAGGGTGAGATGGAAGTTACAATTGATTTTCCAGATCCCGGGTAATTGGTGTTTCCGCCAATTGGGCCTGTTGCAATATTAATTACATTTTCAGGAGAATCCCATTTCGTGTCGTCTTTAACTGCATCCCACATCAGTTTTAAATTAAATCCCTTTCCACCGGTAAAGATCTTTTTCATCTCTTCGGTTACAGTTTTCTCTTTTATTTCATTATTCCCAATATTAACATAAAGAGTTCTACCTGCATAACCTTTTTCCACTTCTCTTTTTTCAAAAGAGAACTCTTTAAGCATTTTATGCTTTTCTTTTAATTTATTTACATCGAATTCCATTTAGTTTTCCTCCTCGACTATTCCAATTGCCCCTGTTGGACACTCTTTTGCACAAGAACCACAGGCGATACATTTAAAAGGTACCACTGCATCCTTAATTGTCATCATATTATCTGTCGGACAAATTGCAACACAGGCATAACACCCGATACATAATTTTTTGTTTAACATAACAACGCCTTTTGCATTTACTGTTAAGGCAAGTGTCTGACATTCAGGGACACATATTTGACATTGATTACATACTGAGAGTAAAAAATTGTCATCATCTTTTGCCTTTACCTGAATACAGGATTTTTCATAATTATCCTCTTTAAAAAAGAGTGTTGAACATACCGACATACAGGTATTGCAACCGGTACATTTTTCATCATAAGTTTTTAGGTATTTTTTCATATCTAGTTATCCTCCAGAAAAATTATTTGTTTTTTATTTCAATTTCTATCTTTCGATCTCTGTCAACAGGAACTTTATCAATTGAGTCTAATAGCCCATTTATAACATTAACAAAGACATCTTTGACAAAATGGTTCATTACTACTTTTTCATCATTAATTTTAAGTGTTATTTCTCTTTCCATTATAAAGTCCTCCATTTTTTATTTGTTAATACTTTGACAAATTAGATAGTAATATATATCAGACTTGTAGTCAATTAAATATTATGAAAAATTTAATTAAAAATAAAATTATTAGCCGTTATAGGGGTAAAATAAAATTTTTTGTTGATTTTTATTTTATTTTATACTATATAGAACTGATTAGGCAATTTTTTATTTCTTGTTATGAAATAAAACCAAAAATTATTTAATCAAATTAGGAGAAACTATGAAAAATAATATTACACTTAAAATTCTATTTATAGGGATTTTTATATTCCTCTCACTAGGCACAATACAGGCAGCAGAAGATAATGACCTTTTTCTGGATACAATGGAAGGAGCCGATATGGATCTGTTAAATGATCCGACTGTAAAAAGGGCAAGAACGGTCAAGGTTAATTTTGATATTCTGTCCTCAAATCAAAATGACATAAATGAGGACTCCAAAGGGACTATATTAAACTTGCCCCTATTTTATGACATAGAGTATACTGCAGTTCTTTCAAAAGTAAAAATAAACTCCCGTGGAAGATTTGAATGGCAGGGATACATTGCCGGAATAGATTATAGTGAGGTTATTTTTGTTTATAAAGACAATATATTAATTGGAAATATTTCAGCTTCAGGTCAATTGTTCAGAATAAAATATAGTGGAGATGGGTTTCATATAATCAATGAAATCGATCAATCTAAATTCCCTGAATGTGAGACGGATGAGTTAGTAGTTAATTCTCAAACAGAATCAGATGACATTGGAAATGATGATGGAACATCAATTGATGTTATGGTAGTTTATACGGCAGCAGCGAGAACCACTGCGGGAGGGGCTTCTGCAATGGAGGCTTCTATTGATGCCGCTGTAATTCAGGTAAATAATGGATATGCAAATAGCGGAATTACCCAGAGGATAAATCTGGTTCACACAGAAGAAATAGTCTACAGTGAAGGATCTTTAGATAGCCAAAAAATGCTATACGATTTAGCATATATTGGATCACCTTACGAAGCAATGAATAATGTACATACGTTAAGGGATACCTATGGCGCAGATCTTGTTCATTTAATTCAAAATGTACATTGTGGGCGTGGATTTATCAGTTCATCAGCTGCAACAGGTTTCTCAATTTCAAATAATTCATGTGCCTTTACTAACAATACATTTGCTCACGAAATGGGTCATAATATGAGTGCCCGGCATGACAGGTTTGTTGACCCAACTCAAGGCAGTCCATATGAACATAATCATGGATATTTTTATGGTACTTCCTGGAGAACAATTATGGCTTATGGTAATGGATGTTCATACTGCACGCGACTTAATTACTGGTCAAATCCAGCTGTAACTTATGGTGGAATCCCCATGGGCGTTTCCGGAGGCGACCCGGTTGGAGCAGATAACCACCTGACCTTAAATAAAACAGCAAATACCGTTGCAAACTTCAGGCAGCATGTTTCTCCAGTGACAATTACAGTTACATCTCCTGCCGGAGGCGAGAGCTGGGGAAAAGGATCGACATATAATGTTATCTGGGATAAGAATGGTGCTCAACATGCGAATGTAAAGTTAAGGTTGTATCAAAATGGAATAAAGATTTTAGGCATATCAGATTCAACCGCCAATGATGGCAGTTATAGTTGGACAATACCTGATTCTATTTCCAATAACACAAATTATATTGTTAGAGTAAAAACATTAGATAATCTGGTATATGATGATAGTGATGAATTTACAATAACGGATGTAGTTGCAACGATAACTATGACATCACCAGGTTCAGGTGTTACCTGGAATAAGGATACCCTTTATACAATAACCTGGGATAAGACAGGTACTCAAAAT
>CBDUZW010000095.1:0-13070 GCA_965371805.1 uncultured bacterium
CCCTTTAATGGTCAACATCTAAAAAATATTTATTTTTTTGACGGTGGATTATGGTAACTCCGATCATGCTATTAAATTTATTCATGGCTGAATAAATATAATAGATAAATATTTCTGAAAAATAATTGCCAGACAGATTTTAAAGATCTTTAGGTTTAGGCTTGGAGTCTGTCCTAGAATCTAGTTACTTTGAATGTAGAGTTTTGTTTTTTTAGGCAGATTTTTAAATTTATTAATGTCTTTTGAAGAAATAAGTTTGTTTTTTCTTAAATGTAATACAATCTTTTTATTTTTAAAGCGTTTTTTTATAAACATCCTTGCCTTTGCTGCTGATCTGATATTTAAACGAAAAGGACCATTAAACCCTATGATCAGCTGGGTACCATTAGGCAAAGAATCCCAATCATGAATCCTGTTTCCAGGTAGAATTTTTCCATTTGGAAGAAAATAGATCGTATTCGTTTTATTAAATGATTTTCCAGCAAAACTCCAGGCAGTAAGATCACCTGTAATCTTAAATATCGGCCCTGTTTCTTTCTCCTGTCCAATTGGATGATTAATATGTACCTTAGTGCCCCTTGGCACATTTCCCCAACCAATCTTTCTTTTTATCTTGTTTCCTCTTATTTGTTTTCCTCCAGGAAGAACATATAGAGTAGAAACATTATTATAGTCCTCTCCGGCTATACTCCAGGCTGTATTTTGTTTTCCAATTATGTTAGAAAAGTTAATTTTCAAAACCTTTTTTGTCTTTTTGGTTTTTCCTGAAAAAACTGGCAGACGCCTTCCTCTTCTTGTATTTCTGTTATTTGCTATATAAAATGTTCTTTTAATTTGTTTATCGGCAAGAAGTTTTCCCCTCCTTACATCCGGATCATAATTCCACTGTCCCTTTAATCCAGCCTTTCTTCTAATGAAATTTAGCGCACACTTTTTTCTGCCTCTATGTGATTTTTTAAACCATCTATTTGGACGTCCATAAGAGACCTGACTATGAGTTAAAATGTTTTTATCCTTAATATTATATGTTTTTTTTAATGATTTTAACAATTTACTCAAACTTTTATATTGCTGACTTGAAATTTTACCATAATGGAAACCTACAAGTTCTATTCCAAGTGAATGTGAGCTTAAATTCGTCAACCCATTCCACATACTTAGTCCAACATGATCAGCTCTATATCTATGATTAAGTATTCTATATATTCTGCCATCACGATCAATCATATAGTTCGCATGACCACCCTTTGTCCAATAATTTCTTACTTTTTTGCCCTCAGATACAGTTCTCAAGGTACTTCGTTTGCCTGCTTCCGAAGTATGGATAATAATATATCTTGTACTTATTCTTCTTCTTTTAACAAACTTTCGGTTTAAAACTTTTTCAAATGGAATAATGGGTAAATAAGTAGACTTTTTGCCTTTTTTCCTCCCGAAAAGAGGTAAAATAACAAGGATTATTGAAACAAAAAAAATAAACAATTTTTTAGGCATACTGTAATAATTATTATAGCAGGGAATGATATTTATATCAAACCTAAATAATTTATGATATAATAGTCTGTGGAGAACATATGAATGTTAAAGATGAAAAAAAAGAGAATGAAGCAAAGCCTCTTATTTTAAAAAATGGTATTTTTGTAGCAGGTCATCCAAGAAGTGGAACTTCTCTAGCATGTCAGGTCGTCGAAAGTTCAGGTGTGTCTTTTCCTTCAGATTTAAGTGCAGATAAATATAATAAAGAAGGCTATTTTGAGCTATCATATGCAAAGGAACTTGAAAAGAAATTAATTGAAAAAGCTATGACCGATGAAAATGTTCTAGAAATCAATAAGGTTATCTCGGTTTTGAACAAAACAGAAGGCTTAACAGGTTTAAAAATTGTCCATATTCCATCACTTTTTTTTTATCATCATCTTGCAAAAAACCTTAGAGCAGTATTTATTTTTAGAAATCCCGCAGATGTGAAATCAAGTATGCTGAGAAGAGGAATATCACAGTTTAAACTAAACTGGTTTGAAAATAATAATGCGCTGATTGCAGCACATGAAAATATCCCAAAAAGTATTATTATCAGTTATGAATCATTAATTGAGGGTAAACCTGCATTAAAAAAAGCATTCAAAAAAATTGGTTTGAATATAGACCTGGGTGTTGTAAAAAAAGGACATAGAACTCAGGAAAACAGCAGCATAGTTCTTACAGATGACGAGATTAAGCTATATAGATTATTGAAAAAACTCGAAAAAAAAAGCTTATCATAAACTTACAATTTTGGGGGCAAGATGAAAAATGAAGAAAAAATAGAAATAAATGACGAAATGGCAGAGAAACTTTATGCGAATATAATATCCTTCAATATAAATCCTGAAGAAGTTTGCATGGGGCTTGGAATAAGAGATATTAAAGAACCGAATACAGTAAATGTGAGTAATTATGTCTATCTGTCAATTCCACATTTTTTGAGATTTGCAGATACGGTGAATAAACAAGTAGAATTATTAATAGAGAAAGGCATCATTTCAAAAGAGCCTGAACAATAATAAAAAGGAGAGTAAAAAATGAATAAAGTAAATATTGAATTATCAGAAAAACATTATAAAACATTATTAAAACTGGTTTATCTCGGCGAGTGGGTTAGTCAGTCTTATAACGAAGAGCCATCAAAAACTATTGAAGATGTGGAACAGATCGTTTATGGTGTGTCTAAAGGGACTAAATCAGAAAACTGGATAGAGTTAGATGAGAAAACCAAACGGTTTTTTCCTACAGTAGATATGGAAGAAGAAATGCTTGAAAATATTGATGAGTATGATGACCTTGTATTCTGGGACGAACTGGTTGATAGATTGGCTGAAAGAGACCTGGTTGAAGTGCATGGGGAAGACAAAATCACAAAGATGAGTTTTGAAGATCGGATCGAAGAGGAAGACCCAATCGTTGAAGCATATGAAGAAGAATTTAGTAAAAACGGAATTAAAAAACTTAAATTAGATCAAGAATAAACATAATATTTTACTATATTAACAGAGACCTCAGGAGATATTAATGATAAGAACTAATGACAAACGGATTTTGGCAGATATTCTTCTTCCTGTTTATAATGAGGAACATATTTTAGAAAAAAGCATTATAGAACTCAGGAAATTTTTAGAGGGAAATGTCTCGGATTTTGATTGGGTAATTACGGTTGGAGATAATGCCTCAACTGATAATACTCTAAATGTTGCGAAGAAACTTGCAGATAAGTATGAAGATGTAAGGGTATTTCATCTTGATAAGAAAGGACGGGGTAGAATGGTAAAATATGCCTGGACTAAGAGTGAAGCAGATGTTCTCTCTTACATGGACATTGACCTATCAACCGGCTTAGATGCATTCCCAACTATGATCAGATCTATCATTGATGGATATGATATTTCCATTGGTTCGAGACAGTATAAGGGAGCCAAGGTAACAAGAAGTCTAAAAAGAGAGATAATATCAAGAGGATATATAAAAGTTTTAAAGCTATTTTTGGGCTTCCCGTATACAGATGCCCAATGCGGTTTCAAAGCCGTATCAAAGGAAGTGGTGAATGAGTTTTTTCCACATATTTTAGATGATGAATGGTTTTTTGATACTGAACTTCTTCAGATGGGGTATAAAGAAGGCCTAAAAGTAAAGGAAATCCCTGTGACATGGATAGAAGATACTGATTCCCGGGTTAAGATAGCCAGAACCATGTGGCTTGACCTTGTGGGAGTATATCGGATGATGGGCTACAAGAAAAAAATAAGAAAATGAAGCCCTCTATTTTTATTACAGGAATTACCGGTCTTCTTGGAAGAGCACTTTTAAAAAAAATCGATCCTGAAAAATATAACACCATATACTGTTTGATAGTTGACAAGTCCACTTTATTAGAGTCTTACCCTGATAACTTCAAAAAGATCCCCGGTGATCTGAATGATCAAAAAACCTATAAGAATATTTTGGAGAATGTAGAAACTGTAATTCATATGGCCTCTGTGACAGGAAAGGTGAGTCCACAAGAGTATAACAATAATATAGTTTTAGGTACTGCAAAATTATTAAATAATTGTAAGGAACATGGAGTAAAGAATTTTGTCTATATAAGTTCAATAGCCGCAAAATTTAAAAAAATCAAGAGATATTATTATGGTATTGCAAAAAAGGAAGCAGAAAAAATAGTCAAAAATTCTGGATTAAATTACTCGATCATAAGACCAACAATGATTATGGGTGCAAATTCAGCTGTATTTGAAGGATTCTCTAATCTGGCATCTCTACCAATAATCCCTGTTTTTGGAAATGGAAAAACTAAGATACAGCCGGTAGCAGATATTGATGTTGCTGAATCAATTATATCTATTCTTGATAAGAATCATTTTCAAAATAAAATTCTAGAGATTGGGGGTCCTGAAATATTATCAATAGATGAATTTTTAACAAGGATCAAATCAAAAAAAAATACTCAGAAAAAAAAAGCCAAAATGCTCCATATACCAATTGGATTGACTGTTTTTGGTCTTTCAATGCTTGAAACTATTGTGTATAAATTCTTACCAATAACCGTTGGACAATTAGCATCGTTCAGAAATGATAGTACAGCAACAAATGACCCTTTTCTGAAAAACCCTTCTGAATTAGTAGGAATTGAAGAGCTTATTGAAAAAAGTTCAAGAAATGAAAAGAATAATAATAAAGTAAACAAGATTCTAATTAAAGAGTGCAGGACTTTTTGCAAATATTTATCAGGTATAAAAGCAAATGATTATGTAACAGAAAACTATATTAAATATCACGATATTTCACAAATTGAAAAAGAGATCAAATTATCACCTTTTGACAAGGTTTTACTAAAAATTGCACGAATTCACCCGGTTTTTACAAAATTTATTGACATCTATACAAAGTTTTTTAAACCACTGACTTTAATTAGATATAAAATAACCTATTTACTCGCAATATTAGAAGTATCCTCACCCTATTATCAGGAAATTGATTTTTCAACAGGAATAAGCAAGTTCGGTTTTATCGTCTTATTGGGTATCAGAGGCGGAATCTTTGCCCTTCAGTTACTACTGTCAATTATTTTTTTACTGCCCTTTGATCTATTATTCAGAATTTTGGGCAAAAACAAAAAGGAGCTTGAAAATGCCTGAGGTAACAGTTATTGGTTCCGGTGCAAGCGGTGTTCATTTCGCAATTTCTCTATTAAAAAAAGGAATGAAAGTCAGAATGATCGATGTGGGTTATGAAAAACCAAAAAACATGAATCCAGAAGACTCTTACGAGGACTTAAAAAAGAATTTAAAAGACCCTGTCTCATACTTTCTCGGTAAAGAATTTGAGAGTGTGGTATCTCCTGAATTTGCAAAAGAAATTTATGGATTTTCACCGGGTAAAAAATATATATTTAAAAAACCGGATGGCTTTGATGTCACCGAAGAGGGATTTGAATCCTTATTCTCATTTGCACAGGGAGGCCTTGCTGAAGCATGGACAGGCGGTTCATACGCCTTTAATAATGCCGACCTTGAAGATTTTCCTTTTGAGTATAAGGATATTGAGCCCTATTATAATGAGGTTGCCGAGAGAATTGGTGTAATCGGTGCAGATGATGATCTCGCTCAGTTTTTCCCATTCCATAAAAACCTTCTCTCGCCATTAACACTTGATGAAAACTCTGAAGCGCTCAACAAAGCTTATATAAAGAACAGAGAGAAGATCCAGAAAATGGGTGTCTATATGGGTCGCTCCCGAATTGCTGTATTAAGCGAAGATAAGGGAAAGCGGAAGGCATGCGATTATTCCGGCCGCTGTATGTGGAATTGCCCCACAGATTCGATCTATGTACCTTCAATTACACTGGAAGAGTGCAAAACATATGATAATTTTACCTATATTCAAGGAGTGAAAGTCTCTCATTTTACCTATAAGAACGATAAAATTTCAGGTCTTATCGCTGAGAATATACAAACAAAGAAGCAGGAGACCTATAATATTGAAAAACTGGTTCTTGCAGCCGGGACCCTTTCCTCCTCAAAAATATTTCTTGACTCAATTTATAACCACTCAGGAGAGATACATAAATTACCTGGGCTGATGGACAACCGGCAGATACTGGTACCATTTATTAATTTGAAGATGATCGGAAAAAAATACAATCCTGATACATACCAGTACCATCAACTGGCAATGGGAATTCAAACAGAAATCCCGAAAGAATATATACATGGACAGATCACATCATTAAAGTCAGCATTAATGCAGCCGGCCTTACAGTCCATGCCACTGGATTATAAAACAGCCATTTTTCTGACTAAAAACCTTCACGCAGCTCTTGGGGTCTTTAACATCAACTTTCATGATACCAGAAGAGAGGAAAATTATATTTCAATAAAAGAAAATAGCAAAGAAAATACAATAATGCGACTCAAGTATTCACCTCCCGTTGGAGAAGATAAAAGGGTAAAATTTGCTCTGGGAAAGGTTAAGAAATTCCTGGCCAAAGTGGGCGCAATCGTACCCCCCGGACAGGCTCACACAAGACCGATGGGAGCAAGTGTTCACTATTCAGGAACCATCCCGATGTCAAATGAGAAAAAACCATTTACCGTGACAGAGAACTGTAAAAGTAATGATTTTGCAAACTTATACTTTGTAGATGGAACACCGTTCCCTTTTTTACCAGCAAAGAACCTGACATTTTCATTGATGGCAAATGCCGCAAGAGTTGCAGATAAGGAGTTTTAAATGGAAGACCTAAAAAATATGGACAAAACTGAAATACTGGAAATCAAAAACCCAGCTGAATCTATTTCAGCACCAGAAACAGTTGAAAAAACGAAAGAGAAAAAACCGGAAAATATAATCAATTTTAAAGATTTCGGAAAGGTTGAAATGGTTGTTGCCCTTGTTTTAGAAGCTGAAAAACATGAAAATGCAGACAGACTCTTAAAACTGGAAATCGACACTGGTGAAGATATAAGAACTCTGGTTGCAGGCATCGCAGTTCATTATACTCCGGAAGAACTGGTGGGCAAGAAGATTATCATTGTAAAAAACCTGAAACCGGCCAAGATCAGAGGCGTTGAATCAAGAGGGATGATACTGGCTGCATCAGGACCAGATGGAAGACCATATATCCCGATAATACCAGAAGAAACACCTGTTGGCGCCAAGTTAAAGTAAACTAAATCTTTTCTAATTAAAAAAAAATTCTCAAATCTTGACCAGAATACCATTTTAAACTTAAACTAATAATTTTTTCTTCATTTAATTGAATCAATAAATATTTTAATAATAAAATAGTGACATTTTTGCATTTCTGAGCTGTTTAATTTAATAATAAAACAATATGACATTGATGTTAATGATATAATATGGAATATCAAATTTTATCGTTCTATTATGAATATATAATCTAATTAAAAGGAGATAAAGATGAAAAAGTATTTTTTGATGATACTTATAATTATTACATTCGTTTTTACTAATCATATCACTGCAAAACCACTTATTCTGAAGCAAACTATCAAACGTTTTGTCTTTGCTATTGGAGCAAATAATGGAGGATCAGAAAGAGTCAAGCTTCAATATGCTCAGTCTGATGCTAAATCTATTGTAAGAGTCCTACAGAAAATGGGTGGTGTAGTCCCGGAAGACTGTTTTTTGTTAAATCAGCCGGATCCTGAAAGACTTAGAAGCGAAATGGCAAATTTAAATAATAAAGTTAAAAAAGCAAATACAGAACATTCAAGAGTTGAAGTTATTTTCTATTATTCCGGTCATTCAGACAAAGAAGCCCTTTTTCTGAAAAACGATAAAGTCACTTATAAAGAGTATAGAGAACTAATAAATGATATTAATTCCAATGTGAAAATCACAATTCTTGATTCTTGTGCTTCCGGAACTTTTACCAGATTTAAAGGTGTGAAGCCAAGACCTCCATTTTTGTTGGATAAAGCAAATAATATGGAAGGATTTGCAATTATAACATCATGTTCTTCCGAAGAAACCTCTCAGGAGTCAGATTACTTAAAAGGATCGTTTTTTACTCATAATTTTATTGTGCAGGTTTAAGAGGCGCTGCAGATGTTATTCAGGATGGAAAAGTTACATTAAATGAAGCATATCAATTCGCCTTTAACCAAACCCTGGTCAATACAGATAAAACAATGGGAGGGCAACAGCACCCTCACTATAATATTCAAATGAGTGGAACCGGGGATGTAGTAATGACTTATATAAGAAAAAGTACAGGTGTTCTTGTTTTTGACAATAATATTTTTGGTAAACTAATGGTTTGGGATGACCAGGATTTACTGATAATTGAAATAAAAAAAATAAAGGGCAAAATATTAAAGCTAGGCTTGGATAAAGGCAAATATAGAATTGTGAATATCTTTAGTGGTAAAATCTATGAGTCAAATATTATAATCAAGAAGGATAAAACAATATTTGCTGTCCATGATAATTTCAAGAAATCAGACTTAATAAAAACCAGATCTCGTGGTACAGAAATTGCAGTGTTTGATATAGTAAAAAAACAGAGTAAATTTTCTCCTTTTATTGCCATAAAAGCACAATCACGTGAAATTATCGGGGAATCTGGAGTAGGTCCGGTTCTAACATTAGGATTAACTCAAAAGGGTGGTTTCTCATTTGGGTTGTTTGGAATAATTGGTTCTGAGAGAGGATTTGGCGGGGCAACATTTAAGTATGCTTTTTTTAGACAAAAAAAAATTCAATTTGAAGTAGGAATGTTTTTATCTCTAGTTGGCGTAAACATGAAAGAGGGTTTTTCTAGTTTAGAGACAGAATTTCAACTGGTTTGGAAGATTAAAAATAACATAAGAATAGGAGCAGGTCTCTCTATTCCACTTGGGATGTCAAGTGATAGCAGTTATACAGATATGCCATCACTATTTATATCACTTCGGTTTGGAAAATAATTTTTAAATAAGGAGAATACAATGAAAAGAATAATAATTGGTTTTTTAATATTAATGAATTTTGGATATCTTATCGCTCAAGATAAAAATGTGTCCGTTAATCTCATTATGGGGCAAACAACAACAGACACATATAAAGCGCTTATATTAGGGTTTAGCCTTGATATCCCTATTACAAAACATTTCTTCTTTCAGACAGGATATAATTTCATGCCCGCTATGTCTAAAGTACCATCTATACAAAGACATGCGGCAATGATAAATTTTTATGGAGGATATAAGTTTCAATTAAACAGAAAAATGCAGGTAAGGCTTAAAGGAGGATTCTACTGGCATCAAACACAAACTTTTCGTGATTTTATTAGCGATTACTGGAGAACCGATGACGTTACAGGGATAAACTTCTCGGCTGGTTTAAGTGTAAAGCATACAACATCAAGTAATGTCGGGTTTATCTGGGGATTTGAATATAGAGATTACAGTCTTGTTGTTTTTACAGGAATAAGTATTGGATTATAAGCTTAATAAACAGTGAGTCTTATTTTAGATTTATACGAATGATCATTAACAAAAACGCAACTGTTTCAAGTCAAGATAGCCGAAAAGAAATAAATGTAGAATTATATTATAAAAAATATGGACCAATGGTTTTTAGAAGATGCCTTGATTTGTTAAAAGAGGATGACCAGGCATATGATGCCATGCATGAAGTGTTTTTTAAATTATTGAAAAATTTAGATAAGTTGGAAGGAAAATATCCCTCCAGCTTAATGTACAGAATGGCAACAAATGTTTGCATAAATAAAATTCAGTTTGACAGGAAGTTTACAAACGAACCTCCTGATGACCTTTTGGCCCAGATAGCCTATTATGATGAATCTGAAAAAAATTATATTATCAGTGAACTTCTGGATCATATTTTTAATCAGGAAAAAAGATCCACACGTGAGATTGCTGTCCTTTTTTATGTTGATGGACTTACTCTAAAAGAGGTCTCTAAGGAGGTTGGAATGTCTATTTCTGGAATCAGGAAAAGACTCAGAACCTTAAAACTCAAGCTTAATCAGGGAGAATAATATGAAAAAAAACTTTTTAAATAAAAGAAAGATTGAAGCATACTTACTAGGTGAATTGTCAAGCTATGAAATGAAAAAAATGGAAGAAAGAATCAAAAAAGACATTAGTTTACAAAATATAATTCAGGAACTAAAAGAAAAAAACAGAGTTTTTTTTGACCGGTTTCCATATAAATCTTTTGAACAGGATTTCAATTCAAAATACAAAAACCGGGTACCTAGTGAAGAGCAAGCTATAAAAAAAAAAGCATTTCAACTGCCTATAAGACTTCTCGTCCCTTTATCATTTGCAGTTATACTCTTTGTCATTTTCTTCTTTCCAAATACTAATAAGAAAATAGCAGACAATACTGATATTAAAAAATATGAAACACGAATTAAAGGGGATAACAAAAGAATGAATAACAAAAACATTCTTTTTATATATCGTAAAAAAAACAATAAAATAGACTTACTAAATGATAAAACACCTGCACTTGAAGGAGATTTAATTCAACTGGCCTATTTCTCAAAAAACAAATATGGGATGATTTTCTCGATTGATGGAAACTCAAATATTACAGAGCATTTCCCAATTTCTAAATCCAGTTCATATTTGCTAAATAAAAACAAAAAAACCCTTTTACCTATTGCCTATACGCTGGATGATGCACCTTACTATGAGTGTTTCTTTTTTATAACCTCTAATAAAAAACTTGATAAGGAAAATATTTCAAAAAAAATCATATCATCACTTCATTCTGATAATTTTCCAGACAATATTAAATTGAACCTTCCACCTGAGAACGATATTACTATTATTACCTTAATAAAACAGAAAAACAATTGATAAAATTTGTGTGATTTTTAAATTTTAACCAGTTTGATGTCTCCTAGAACACCAATTTTGTTTTTAATAATCAGAACTACACCTAAAATACCATTAATTGACATTCCAAGCTGCAATATTTTCTCTATCTGATTTGGTTCTTTTAAATGATTGCCAAGCATTGTTGCAACTCCATCTGCTAGTATAGTCGACTTTGATATTACAATAACGGCATCGGATTTTCCAAAACTCAGGGAATGTCCAACTGTTCCTGATGAAGTACAAATACCAAAAGGGGTATGATTTGGATCTATCTCAACACCTAATTTATTTGAAAAAATTGAATTTCTACCAGCATAAATACCTACTATTCTTTTTTTTTTACTCTTAATAAATATATCTCCACCGTTTTCAACTATAATTTCATCCGCGAAATGTAATAAGTCTTTTCCTACAAATTCTGAAAGAGCCCCGGCTACTGTAGCCATAGGACCAACAGAGGCTTTTTCTGACTCTGAAAGCATACGCTCTATTATTTCAGGGACATTTGTACTTGGTATTTTTTCAATAGGTTTCAGCGCACTTTTAAAAGAGGGGAGAAATCGAATATATTTTTCGATCTCCCCCCTGTATCTTTCAATTGACTGGCGAGCTAAATCACTCAAATCCGTTTCAGCAAAGATTTGGAGATCTGTTTCCATTACAGTAACATTAAATGAAACCAAACCTGTATCACCGGCCCACTCTCTATAAAATCTTTCTTCAAAAACCATTTTTTTTTATTTAATCTTTTTTCACTCCAGGTAATTTTTCTACCGGATTTGATAAAAGAAAATCTCCCTTATTTATCCAATCCTTTAGCGTTTCTGCAATTTTCCTGGCTTTTTTGTAATTGGAGAAACATGCCGTCGGAATTTGATTTCCTCTAAACTCAATTTTCCCAGACCTTAACTGTTCATAATTAACCTCTCCAAGACTATTTGGGATCCCATTAGGATAATCATTACTGTAATCTACGATTTGAGCATATATGTCTCTATCTCTAACTGCTGTATAATTTGCAATTTCTTCATTTAAAATAGGTATCGGAACACCAACACCAACACCAAGACTCGTCCCATATCCGGTAAAGCTTAATCCTTTTAGCCATTCTGGGGACATATTTTTTAAATCTCCAATCAAAGCAAGTGTACCGGCAGGAGATCTTGGAACACCATTTTCGCCTCTACTTACATTTGGATTATGCTGGGTTCCCCACCAGGAAATATAACCGATTCCTCCACCAAGAAAAACCCTGGTTCCTATACCCATAGTTTTATAGTAAGGGTCGTTTAAAAGGGGTGATAATTGTCCTGCACTGCAAAAATTTGCATTGGCAAAATTTGGTCGTAGAGTACCCATATAGGTATAGATTGTTTCATCGGAGGCATTTACTGCCACATTATAGTTTTGATAGGCGTTTCTTGGATTAAACAGTACTGCATCATTTATATCTTTGATATTTATACTGGTTTTTAAATTTCTATTTGGGTAACAATCAGTTCCATAAGCTTTGCCCTCTAATTGTATCTCTTTTCCCGCAACAAGATCTTCAATTACATGCGCTCCGCCATATTTAAAATCTGATTTTCCATCTTTATTATACTCGACTCCATCAGGAACTGCAGTGCATCCTAAAAACAAATCTGCTGCAGCAAATCCGGCATATGCCGGTACATTATTCAGCTTGACAGATCCTCCGCCTAGTTTAATTTTTGGCTTTGTCTGCTTGATATTAAAATAAGCCCCACTTGAGCACATTGGACCAAAAGTCCCTGTTGTCACAACATCAACTATTTTTGCCGCTTCTTTTCCGCCCTCTTTTTCCACAACATCAATCATCTCTTCAGCAGTCAAAACTACTGCATTTCCCTCTTTAATTTTTTTATTTATATAATCAATAGATTTACTCATTTCTTTTCTCCTGTTTTTTTTTAAAAATTTTAATTATTGAATTTTATTAATATCAACTTTAGAAAATATTAATAAAATTTATTATGATTAAATTGAGTATACTGCCTCCACTATCGGAGGCTGATCATTATCCATGATGTAACTGATAAGTTTTTATTGTTTTCCATTAAACTTTTAAGTGAGGAGATTACAATATTTCCTGTTATTTGTCAAACATTTGTACGAGTCCATAACATATTAGATTTAAAAGAATTTTTAATCACCATATTC
>CBDUZW010000096.1:0-12942 GCA_965371805.1 uncultured bacterium
GAATATGGTGATTAAAAATTCTTTTAAATCTAATATGTTATGGACTCGTACAAGTACTTGACAAAAGAAAATAAATAAATTAAATTATCTATGTTAGATTCGACCAATTGGTTTAATGGTGCTTTTTGATCTAACATTATGTAAAATATTTAGGAGTATTTAATGACAAGGAAAAAAACATTTGATAAACTGGATGTTCTCAGGGAATCTGTAAACGCTGACAGGAGAATTCGTAGATATGTAAGGGAAACTTCTGCTGAACATACATATTTTTTTAGTGATCTAGGTAACTGTAATGTTCATCTAAAACTGGAAAATACTCAACTAACCGGATCATTTAAACTCAGAGGAGCATTCAATAAATTGCTTTCTTTATCTCCTGAAGAGAAAAAGAAAGGTATTATTACAGCTTCAACAGGGAATCATGGGGCTGCAGTTACATATGCATTGAAAAAATTAGGGATTGATGGTCAAATTTATATTCCGGAAATTATAAGCAGTGCAAAACTTGATGTCCTCCGAATGTATGGTGCCAACCTTGTTTTCCATGGAAACGATACGGGAGTTACTGAAATGTATGCCAGGAAAAAAGCTGAAGAGAGTGGACGTATTTATGTTTCGCCTTATAATGATCCTCAAATTATAGGTGGACAAGGTACGGTTGCTATGGAATTAATGCGGCAGGTTGAAAAGATAGATGCAGTTTTTGTTCCTGTCGGTGGTGGTGGATTAATGTCTGGAGTTGCCGGATATATAAAGTCAGTAAATGAGAATATTAGAATTATCGGATGTCAGCCTGAAAGGTCCCCTGTAATGTATGAGTCAGTAAAAGCAGGGAAGATTATTGATATGGAGTCTGGACCTACACTCGCTGATGGGACAGCAGGAGGTATTGATAAGGATTCGATTACCTTTGATATATGTAAACAATGTGTAGATGAATTTGTCCTTGTAAGTGAAGAAGAAATTGAAAATGCAATAAGACTTGTTCTTCAGAGATTTTATATATTAATAGAAGGAGCTGCGGCTCTTTCTGTTGCAGCTTTTATTAAAATAAAAGAAAAATTTAAGGGTAAAAATGTAACTCTTATAATAAGTGGTAAAAAAATAAGTTATGAATATTTAAAAAACATAATCAATTTAAAACATTAATATGAAACTGAATGGAAATCCTCCTGAAGTTGGAAATATTTGTAGATATTTAATAAAGAATAATTAATATTGATGCAAATATGCAATATCAAATTGAATTAATAAATAAGAGGTGAAGTAGATATGAATAAAAAAAAATTTCTTCTTCCGGAAATTGAAGATAATTGGTGGACTATTGCAGGGAACCCTGATCTGGGACATCTGAACAGCGAGAGACAACAGCCTCTTGATTTTGGTATCTGGCAGGCTGCTGATGGGACATTGCAATTATGGTCCTGTGTCAGAAGAACAAACTGTGGAGGTAGGAACAGACTTTTTTTCCGTTGGCAAGCGGATAAATTAACTAAAAAAAACTGGAAACCAATTGGTGTCTACATGGAACCGGATCCTAATTTTGGAGAGCAGATTGGGGGCTTACAGGCACCTTTTGTAATAAAAAAGGATGAAAGATATTTTATCCTTTATGGAGACTGGATAAATATCTGTATGGCTACCAGCTATGATGGGAAAACTTTTGCAAGACTACTTAATGCAGATGGTGTGTCCGGTATGTTTACCGAGGGTCATAATTCAAGTACCAGGGATACGATGATTATGTTGTTTAAAAAGCGTTTTTATAATTATTATACTGGTGTTCCAGGAGGAATTCCACGGGCCGCAAGATTGGAAATGTTGAATATTGCAGATTTATCACAATTTTAAGATCTGCATGATCATTATATGAAACTTATATTGAATCAGAAATAAAAAAAATTAAGGAGAAATGAAATGAAAGATAGAACATTGTTAATGATTCCAGGACCTATTGAATTTGAGCCAGCAGTATTACAGGCTATGGGCGCACCTACAGCCAGTCATGTGGCGCCAAATTTTATTGAGGCTTTCGGGCAGTCAATCGAAAAAATGAGAGATGTCTGGAAAAGTCAGACAGGGCAGCCTTTCATAATCTCAGGATCCGGAACTCTGGCGATGGAAATTGCGGCATCAAATCTTGTTGAAGCAGGGGATAAAGTCCTGGTTGTTTCTACAGGTTATTTTGGCAGCCGTTATAAAGATATATTAAATGGTTATGGAGCAGAAGTTACTTTTTTACAGTCAGAACCCGGAGATATTGTTGAATATGATCTGATTGAAGAAACCTTAAAAAAAGATTCCTATAAATTGATGACATTTACTCATGTAGATACTTCAACTGCTGTGCGGATGGATGCAAAACTCATTGGAGAACTGGGTAGAAAGCATAATGTACTTTCGATACTCGATGGCGTATGCTCCATTGCAGGCGAAGAATTATATATGGATGACTGGGGTATTGATGTAGCACTAACTGCTTCACAGAAAGCAATCGGCGTTCCGCCCGGTTTGGCTCTACTTGTTGCAGGGCCCAAGGCAATGGATTTCTGGAAAAATAGAAAAACTGCAGTGGTTAATTACTACGCCGACTGGAAAAACTGGTTGCCGATTATGGAGGCTTATGAAGCCCGTAAACCCAGTTATTTTGCTACACCTCCTGTTAATTTAATATTCGCTTTAAATATAAGTCTTGGTCAGATACTGGATGAAGGTATGGAAAAGCGATTTGAAAGGCATAAGAAATTAGCAACAGCTCTCAGAGCAGGACTCACTGCATTGGGATTGAAACAGATTCCTTCTTCAGAAAATCATGCAGCATTTACTCTATCTGCTCCTTGTTATCCTGATGGAGTTACCGGTGCTCAACTGCTTCCAAAGATTAAAGAGTCCGGAGTAATACTTGCTGGTGGTTTATTAGGGGAAATAAAAAACAGCTATTTTAGAATCGGGCATATGGGTGCTGTAAATTCAGCTGATGTTCTGGCAGTTGTCAGTGCAATTGAAATCGGACTTTCAGGTTGCGGATATTCTTTTAAACCGGGAACAGGTATTGCAGCCACACAGAGTGTTTTTTTAACTTAATAAATTCAAAAATTTATTAAAACTTGATGTAAATTATTATGCACCTGATAATCTTCAAATTTAAATTATCTTCAGGAGTATCTTTGTCGAAAATAATAAAAGCTATTTTATTTTTAAGGATAAAAAATGATAGAACACACAGATATTAATAAAAGACGTTATAATACAAAAGAGACAAGAACAATTCTTTTAGATGCGGCTGAAACTCTTTTTATTAAAAAGGGATTTTCCGCAACCTCTACAAATGATATTTCAAAACTGGCAGGTAGTTCAAAGAGTCAGGTCCAATACCACTTTAAATCTAAAAAGAATCTATGGAAAGTGGTAATTGAAAGGCGACTCAACCAATTTTTCAAAGCTATTGAAAAACTTTTTAAAAATATAGACTTTGATAAAGATAATTTTAAAAAGGGATTAGAAACTTTTTTTAATTTTCACCTGAAGAACCCACAGATTCTTTCAATAATAAAATGGATTACAATTGAAGGTAATCCCTCGGATATGCACCTCCATGAAGAGGTAAAGAATATATTGATAAAGGGTATTGATAAGGGGAAAGAGGACGGACTTATAAGGAAAGAACTTGATCCCAATTATATTACATATGCAATTCTGGCTCTTGTGTTTCACTGGTTTGATATGAGAGGAAGTGGACTTGATTCCGGTTCAAAAAAGAAAACTCTTGCTGAAAAAGATAAATACTATCTTGATACCATAATAGGAATTATTTATGAAGGTATTTTTAATTCCTGAGTAAAGTAAATCACTCACCACTCCTTATGTAGCAATAACATTGAACCGCTTTGTATTCCGCAAAAAAACGACAGGTTTAAGCTCAGGCACATGGCGATTACGGTTTTCCTCAAGTCTTTTAAAATGACATTTGTGTCAGACTCCTATGTTAAGGATATTTTTAAAAATATTTTTGATTAACCATCTTTTTAATGCTATTACAAGAATTTTTGATGCCAGTTTTTCCGTTGAAAGTCAACCAAAAAAAGCTTATAAAATAATTTATTTTTATATTGCATTTTTTCCTCATTTAGTGTAAATTCATTTTGGCAGGTGGTTGATCTCGCACAGAATGATGCTGTCATTTTGAGACTCCGCCTGCTCTAATTCTCTGTTTAAAATATCCTCAACTCTTTTTTTTCTATGTCTTTTTGAAATAGGTGCATCCGAGTCGAAATTTTGAAATCTTCTGTTTTTATTTTGAGTTGGAATTGTTTTTTTTTCTTTAGATCTGTCAATATTAAATTTATCAATACTCGGGTTATATTCAGTCTTATTTTTTAACATTCCATAAATAATCCGTGTTATTTTATGCATAAGGATTCCTACTGCTGAGAGCTTTGATTTTCCATTTTTCTGATATTTTTCATACAATTCCTTCATCCAGGGATTGTAGTTAATAGCTGACATAACAATATTAAACAGATAGTATCTGGCCTCTGTTCTCCCTTCCTTACTCATATGCACTCCGCTGATTTTATCGCCACTCTGCTTAAATTTAGGATGTACTCCAAAAAAAGAAGCCAATTTCTTAGATGAAGAAAATCTCTGTATTCTTCCTATTGAAAGCATTAAGCCACTTGCTGTGTAATCTCCAATTCCGATAAAGCTTTTAAGAAGATCTACCTCAAACGATTTGGTAGCATTGATTAAAGATTGCTTCTGCTCCAATATCATATCCTGTAAATTTACGATTTGTTTTGCAATTGACTGTATTAATAACTCAGAAATTTTTGTCTTTGATGATGCAATGCTTTTTTTTGCATCTTCTTTGAGTTTTTTTGCTTTTGTTTCTGATATATAAGGTATCCTTGATATAGAACTAACGGATGCATTTGATAGCTTTTGAGCAGTTGGATACTTTGATATTAGTGTAAGGAACCATACAGACTTATATTTTTTATAATGTTTTAGGAGTTGAGGATGAACAACGTATAAATGCTTTTCTAATTGATTTTGAAGTTGAGTTGATTGTTTGAGCAACAACTGTATAAATGTCCGTTGCTTTTTTTTATCACTATCATTATTCTCTTCATTAAATCTGATATTGCTTTTGTTGTGTATTAAATATTCAGCAATACTTTTGGCACTCTCTTTATCTGTTGTTACATTTCTATGAACTGATTTTACATGATGGTAAATACCTTTTGGGTTTAACCTGACCAATTTAATATTATACCGTTCAATCTGATCTGTAAAAAATTTAAACCAGTTATTCTCATACCCTCCTGTGCTCTCAAATCCAACGTATAACACAACATCTTTGCTCTTATAAAAGACATCATCAATAATGACTTTCAGGTGATTGTGACCCAAATAAGTGTCATCAAGTTGGAAGTTTTTTAATGTCACATCTGCTTCTGGATTTAAAATTACAAAATCACAATAGCCTTTACTTACATCTGAACCCATAAATAATTCTTGCATAAAACACCTCCTATAATGTTTTAATTACAATCATAAAACTTCAGGCTAAATCATCCTTGTTAATACGGTGTCTATTATGCACCAAGTTTTTCCTCGATCTATACCTGATAAAAGGGAGAATCTGGCACACGGTATCAAATTGTACCAAGGCAGGTTGCCTCCTCTTTTATCATAATAACAAAACAAAATATTATAACAAATATTTTGTTTTGATTTGCTCAAAAAAACGCTCGGTCTATACATTTAATATATACATATTAAATACTTAAAACCTTAAAAAACATTATACAAGGCAAGAAGTTGAAATAATTGTTTTTTTATAACATACTTCCTTTAGAGATGAGAGGGGGTAGGAGTGGGGAGACCTTTTAGGTGGTTTGGTGATACTGAGCATAGTTCTTATCATGTTATTTCCAGGACAAGTCGTGGCGAGTTTTTGCTTGATAGTGAGTGTAAAGAGTATTTTATGCAATTGATGTTTAAGCTTTCTAAAGCATTTTTTGTTGATATTACTTCCTTTGCAATTATGTCTAATCATTTTCATGTTTTATTGTCCAATAGAAGAGATGAGGCACAGAGTGCGACTAAAAAAGAACTTTTTGGTAGATATAAAGACGCTTTTGGCGATAATGCAGAGCCTCCAGAAGGCTCTTTTATAAAGAATTCTTTTGAAATAGATTATGATGATGATGGAGGTGTGGAAAGACTCAGGAAGCGACTTGGCTCTGTATCCAGATTTGTTCAGGAACTCAAGCAGGGGTTTTCCAAATGGTTTAATCATAAATATAAATGCAAGGGGGCTTTCTGGGGAGACAGATTTAAGGGAATCGCAATAAGCAAGGGAGATGCGGAACTTATCTGCAGTGCATATATAGACCTGAACTCAGTAAGGGCCGGCATAGTAAAAAAACCTGAAGATTATAGATGGAGCAGTATTGGATTAAGAGTTAGAAATCCAAAAAAAGGCAGAAAGTTATTAAAAACAATACACATAATAAAAGAGGAAATTAAGACTTTTAAAAATCCGGAAACAGGCAGGTATAAGCAGGAAGTATCCAAAACAAAAAAAGAAGTTACTTTTCCTGTTTATAGAGAGTTCGTATATGACTCGGGAAAGGTAAAAAGGGAAGGGACCTCAAAAATATCAGATCAGGTTTATAATGAGTCAAAGTCTCTACTTAAAAAGCTTGGTATTGGTGATATTCTTACCTATAAATACAGAAATATAACAGAAGGTATTGCATTTGGTTCTAAAAAATTTGTATCGGAATTTCAGGAGAAATTTAAAAGAAAATATATAATCCCTCGAAGAGTAGTAATAAATGCAGAAAACCAGCAAGTTTTCTATTCTACAAGAAAATTAAAAACAATTTAATAAGAATGTTTATGTATTAAAATAAAAAATGAAATGACAAAGTATCTTTAGACGGAGAAGTCTTGTTCGTTGCATATTGTGTCAAATGCCAATGAGGATTTACCGCTTCCAGACACTCCGGTAATAACAGTAAGAGAATCATGTTCCATTTCAATATCAATTCCCTTTAAATTATGTTCTTTAGCACCCTTAACAATAATCTTTTTAGCCATTATAAATTATAACCTTAATGTAGACAATAGTAAAAAAATAGAGTAGATTGATTTTATATCAGGTTTGATTTAGTTCCTGCTTATTTGAAAAGATTGAGAAGTTCTTTTTTTGATAGGTCCTTGAAGGATCTTGAATCTGTTGTAATTATATTTTCGAAAAGGTCTTTTTTCTTTTCCTGAAGTTTCAGCATTTTTTCTTCAATAGTATTTTCAAGAACCATTTTGTAGACAATTACATTTTTTGTCTGTCCTATTCTATGAGACCTGTCAATTGCCTGAGCTTCAACTGCCGGGTTCCACCATGGATCAAAAATAATTACATAATCGGCTTTTGTAAGGTTTATTGCAACTCCTCCAGCTTTTAGACTTAATAGAAAGACAGATGTCTCTTCTGTCTCCTGAAATCTCTCAATTGCATCTTTTCTTTTTGCAATTGAAGTACTACCATCTAAATATGAATAGGCTATATTTTCTTTCTCAATATTATTTTTTAAAATTGACAGTACTTTTGTGAATTGAGAAAAAATCAGCACCTTATGACCTTCTGCGAGAATCTCCTTTATCTGCTCTTTGAAATATTCAAATTTTGCAGACGGTATGTCTTTGTAATTGTTATTTGCTAATTCAGGGAAAAGGCATATCTGTCTAAGTCTCAATATTCCTTCAAGTACCTTTATTGCATTGTTTTTTTTATCAGACTGTGTCTCTTTTTCCAGTTCTAACTCATTTCTATATTTTTGTGCTGTTGCCTCATATGCAGCTTGCTGATCTCCATTCATCTTCAGCTTAATAATGATTTCAGTTTTAGGTGGGAGATCTTTTTCGACTTCCTCTTTCTTCCTTCTCAGTAAAAAAGGAAAAATCATTTTCTTTAACAGCTCTATTCTTTCAGTTTTTGATGATTCAAAACTGTTTCCGTTTTGTTTCGAAAATTTGTCTTTAAACCATTTGATACTGCCAAGGTATCCAGGCATTAGATAATCAAAAAGAGACCACAGCTCAAAACTACTATTTTCAATTGGAGTGCCACTCAATGCAAGTCGGTATTTCCCCTTTATTAATTTTACCGCCTTTGAAACTTGAGACGTATGATTTTTAATATTTTGAGATTCATCAAGAATAATATATTCAAAATTAAATTCCTTAAATATTTCTATATCATTCCGAAGGGTTGCATAACTTGTAATTACAAGATCATATTTAGCCCAATCCTTGCTTGTTCTTGTTCTTTTTATTCCAATATGATTGATAAAGTTGATATTTTTTGAAAATTTTACAATTTCAGATTCCCAGTTTGAAATAGCTGAAACTGGAACGATGAGAATAGATGTATTAAAGTTTTTATTGTCTTTTAAGGTTTGTAGAAATGCTATTGTCTGAACTGTTTTTCCCAGACCCATATCATCTGCCAGGCATCCAGAGAAATTATATTCCCTTAAAAAGTTCAGCCAGTCAAAACCGGCTTTTTGATATGTTCTTAATTCACCATTAAAATTATAAGAGAGACTGTATTCTTTTATCCTGTCAAAGTTTAGTATCCTCTTATTATTGAGTAGAATGTCTTTGATCTCAATGATATCATTCATTCTTTCATCATATAGTTTATTTATCAATATAAAATTTGCTGATGGGATTTTATAGAAATTTCCTGATTTTTCTCCATAATCAAATAGATCTTTAAGTTTTTGGATCTGTTTTTTTGTGATTAAGTGAAGGTCTCCTTTCTTATCAGATATTAGTCCGTTTTCTTCATCTACAATATGGTCTATGTGAAGTCTCTTCCCGGATATTGAATTTGTAATGTCAGGTGAGAATTCAAGCCAGTCAATACCAGTCCGCATATTAATAGAAAATTCACCATTTATATTTCCAATAAACTTTTTTTGTTCATTACTATAAATTTTAAACCCTCTTTTTAGATATTTATCACCCTGAGAAATAAGCCATTTTAAGGGATTATTGTCTTTGAAGTGAAAGTTTGGAATAATTGACTGGTTATAATTATCATAAGAAAGTTCCTTAATTAATTCATTGTCGTTTTCAATAACAGAGAAACACTCCTTCTCAAAATCTTTGTTTTTTTCATAAAAGAAAAGTTCTTTGTCTGGATTGTTCTTTAAATAAGGTTTTATACTCTCAATATAGTCAAATTCAATAATAATTTTATTTCCAAGAGAATTTTTTCCTTCCTCTTTTATGATCTTTAAAACAGGTGTTGGTAAAAACTTAAAAGTATATTTTTTAATTAATTCTGTATTTATTTGAATCTGTTCTGTTTTAATCTTTTCTAATGCAGAGATCAAACTATTCAATGAATCTATATGGAACTTGTTCTGTCTTTTTATAAATTTAAAAAAGTTAATAAAATTTTTATTTGTCCTGGGCTTTATTAAATAATGATCTCCTTCAGAATTATAAATATAAATATAAACTGAATTATTAAAGATTCTAATTCTATAATTATCTTTTCCTGAGAGGGTCACACCATTTTCCAGTATAAAGTCTATAAAAACTGAAAAAGAATTGTTTTTTACTAAAGACGGAGCAAACTTTACCTCAATCTTCTTAAAAATGCCTGTTTTCAAATTAAAAAACTCAGCTTTAATGTTATTAATAATATAGAATGATTTGTTAAGATTCCCTTCAAACAACTTTGTTGCTATTTGATCAAAATATAGCTCATTTACGACTGCAATGTTCTTGTTGTTACTAAGATCATTTTTACTTAACAAACAATATAATTCTAAAAAATTAATAAGCGTTTTATTCTTTTGATCAAGATGATAAGATGTTAAAATTTTATGATAACGCTGCTTTGGCAGTAGTGTGTGTTTTTTTTTTGAGATGACAATTGGCATGAAATTTAAAGTTTTTTTTTCTAATAAATTTCCGGTTTCCACTAAACTCAGGGCGACTCCAACTGTACCTTTTATCTCTGTTTCTAATCTGTCATCCTCTTTATATTGTGTGAGGGCTAATATTTTTTCTATATCTTTATCCGGAATGTTTTTTCCTAAAATGTCACTATTCTCTGTTTTTTGTTCAATTGCCTCAATTTTCTGGTCTGTTATATTATATTTGAAATCTTCTATTCTTTGTGTTTTTATGGATCCTTTTCCTTCCAGGAATTTATTTATTCTTTTCTTTGCCATATCAAACACAAGTTCGACCTTTCCATTGAGCTTTATTAAATTTGTATAGTTGTTTTTTAAAAAATGAATTGCTGCATAAATGTAAATCTGCCTCTCTCTTTCATCTCCGGTTTCTTCAATACAGGTAATCGTAACCGGCCTTCCACTCCTATCCAGTTTATTAAAAAAAAGAATAGCGCCGTAATAGGCAGGACTGCGGTATAAATCCCTGTAAATAAATAGATAATAGTCATCTGTTACTTCACCGAGTGACCCATACCTGATCATCATATCGTACTCTCGAATATTATGTGGTCTTTTAACTTTTCCCAGGCCATCATCAAATATCTTAAAAAGCTTTTCGTTTAAACTTGGCATTTATATTTTTCTTTGTCTATTATTAATGATTTGTTTTACTTAAGGGCATGTGGACCATGCCCTTAAGTCAATATTAGTATCTATAATATTCAGGTTTATATGGTCCTTCTTTTGGGACTCTTATATAATCAGCCTGTTCATCTGTTAGTACTGTTAAGGATACTCCAAGTCTTTCAAGATGCAATCTGGCGACTTCTTCATCAAGTATCTTAGAAAGAGTATAGACTTTATTCTCATGCTTTTCTGTAGCCAGTTTAATTTGAGCAAGAGATTGATTTGTAAAACTTGAACTCATAACAAAGCTGGGATGCCCTGTAGCGCAGCCAAGATTTACTAATCTTCCTTCAGCCAATACGATGATTGAATTTCCAGACTTTAATGTCCATTTATCTACCTGAGGTTTTATGTTTTCTTTTTTAATTTGAGAATCACCTGACTCAAGATAAGACATCTCGATCTCATTATCAAAGTGTCCTATATTACATAGAATTGCACCATCTTTCATTTGTTCCATATGTTTTCCTTTGATAACATGGTAATTCCCAGTTGCTGTAACAAAAATGTCTATTTCTTTTACAACATCCTCAAGTTTTACAACAGCATAACCTTCCATAGAAGCCTGAAGTGCACAAATCGGGTCTACCTCGGTGACATGTACCATTGCTCCCAGTCCGGCAAGTGATTGTACACTTCCCTTTCCTACGTCGCCATATCCCAAAATAAGGACTTTTTTTCCTGCCAGCATAATATCAGTTGCTCTTTTTATTCCGTCAACAAGGGATTCTCTGCATCCGTAAAGATTGTCAAATTTTGATTTTGTAACGGAGTCATTTACATTTATTGCAGGGAAAAGTAGTTCGTTCTCTTCTTCAAGCTGATACAGTCTATGTACACCTGTTGTTGTTTCCTCTGAAACTCCCACAATGTTTTTGGATAAATTGCTCCAATATTTTTGGTTTTTATCAAGTCCAATTTTAATTCTGTTTATTAGTAATTGAAATTCTTCATTATCATAAGATTTTTCTAAAATTGATGGGTCACTTTCTGCCTTTACTCCATTATGAATGAAAATTGTTGCATCCCCTCCATCATCAACTATGAGGTCAGGTCCTGATCCGTCAGGCCAGGTTAATGCCTGTTCGAGAGCCCACCAGTATTCCTCAAGAGTCTCTCCTTTCCATGCAAAAACTGCAGATCTTCCAGCTGCTGCAATAGCTGCGGCAGCATGATCCTGAGTTGAAAAAATATTACAGGATGCCCACCTGATATCTGCTCCCAAAACTTCAAGGGTCTCTATCAGCATTGCAGTCTGAATTGTCATGTGAAGACTTCCTGTGACTTTTAATCCTTTCAGGGGCTTCGCCTTCCCATATTTTTTTCTTACAGCCATGAGTCCAGGCATCTCCAACTCAGCAAGTTTCATTTCTTTTCTACCCCATTCGGCAAGAGAGATATCCCTGATTTTATTTTTTAATTCTAAGTCTAGTTCTAATTTACTCATAATTCCTCCATTTATTTTATATTCAGACATTATACCACAGCATTTTTTTCTACTCAAATATATTATATTCAGGATGTGTTTTTCAAAATCCAGTCACTTATTTCTCTTTAATGACCATGAGTAGAAAAAAAGAAAAGGGATTACGGTTATTTCTATTTAAGAGCTTCTTCTATTTCCTTAATGATTTTCTGGTCAAGTGGTTTTTGTTTTGGGTGAAAACGGGCTATGATCTTTCCCGTTTTATCTGCAAGAAACTTATCGAAATTCCATCGTATTTTTCCATCAAAACCTGGATTGCTTTCCTTTGATGTTAAATACTTGTAAAGTGGATGGATCTCTTTGCCTTTTACGGAAATCTTTGAAAACATCGGGAACTGAACCCCATAATTGACTGAACAGAATTCTTTGATATCTGAGTCAGATCCCGGTTCCTGCCTTAAAAAATTGTTTGCAGGAAAGCCAAGAATGATAAAACCTTTGTCTTTATATTTTGTATATAAGTCCTGAAGTCCCTTATATTGAGGGGTCAAGCCACATTTACTGGCAACATTGACTAAAAGAATTACCTTTCCCTTATACTTCTCTAAAGAGACTTTCTCCTGGTCAATATTTATCATATTAAAGTCGTATATGGATGACATTGCATTTCTCCCTTTTTTGTTTTTGTCTTTAAACTCAGTCCCATAAGAACTTATATATAAAAACAAAATAGAAACAGTTAAAATTAAGCTTATTTTTTTCATTTTTTCTCCTTTTTATAACTCAAGTAATTACAAAAGTTTATTTAGTAAAACCTTCATAATCCTTTATATAAAAGAC
>CBDUZW010000097.1:0-12897 GCA_965371805.1 uncultured bacterium
TTATGAAGCAACGACCTATCGTTTATAGTGTTTTTTTTATGATGCAACACGCTATGCCCATAAAATTGTCTTTGACAACGACTCAGTAAGTTCACTAAAAACGGTTAATCCATATACTGCACAGACGATTGAAGCAATTGACTCTGTAAACTTCTATTCTACAAAACTTTTCTCAGATTCAGAGGCGGAAAAAGATATCAAATTATCTTATATAACAGATCTCCTGAAAGAAAAAATAATTGTTTCTGCAGATCTGCCCTACCTTTTAAAAGAGAACAGAACGCTTAAAGAGATATTTACCTTTAACACAGACAGGCTGAATACAATTGATATAACCAATGTCACAGAAAATGTGCGTAATAAACTGAAAATTATAAGCAGCGATTTCTACTCCTTAACAGACGGTGAATTAAAAAATCTGAAAAATAAACATAAAATAGAGAGAATCATCCTATGCTCGGAGAAGGATAATATCAACATCGATTTTCTTAAAAACTCAGGGCTTGCAACTCAGGTTATAAAGAGGCGTATTCCCCACTCTTTTATAAGTTCTGATGATTTCTTCCTTTCCTGCAATACGGTTTTCAGAGATACATCCCTACAGCAGAGTGCAATAGACTCGCTCTTTACAGATGATTTTACAGAAGGAGACCTCCTGGTTCATACAAAGCACGGTATCGGACAATTTGTAAGATTTAAACAACTTAAAATTGGAGATCAAATATCTGAATTTCTTGAGATAGCGTATGCTGATAACACAAAACTCATGGTACCGATACACGACATCTCAGTATTATCCCGTTATCTGGGCAACTCTGGTTCAGTCCCGAAACTGGACAAAATTGGCGGTCAGTCCTGGGAGAATAAAAAAAGCAGGGCATCAAAGAATATCGTTGAATTTGCAAAAAAGCTTCTCGATCTTTACGCTAAGAGAAAATCTGTTACAGGATACTCTTTTCACAGAAACAGTGAATTTGAAGATAATATAGAGAATAAATTCAGATTTGTCTTAACAAAAGGTCAGAAAGATGCAATAAATGATGTACTGACAGACCTTTATGCGTCATACCCTATGGACAGACTCATTTGCGGTGATGTGAGTTTTGGCAAAACTGAGGTCGCTTTAAGAGCAGCATTAAGAGTTGCAGGAAACAGAATGCAGACAGCTCTGCTCTGCCCGACAACTATACTTGCATTGCAGCATTATAAAACATTTACTGAAAGATTCAGAGATCTACCTGTAACCATCAAACTGCTAACAGGAACAACTGATCCCATAGAAAAAAAAAGATAATATCTGCTGCAGAATCAGGAGAAGTATTAATACTTATCGGAACGCACGCAATTTTAAATAAATCAGTTATATTTAAACATCCCGGTTTGTTCATTATAGATGAAGAACAGAGATTCGGGGTCTTTCAGAAGGAAAAGCTTAAGGAGAGATACCCCAACACAGATATGCTGAGTCTCTCGGCAACACCGATACCAAGAACTCTGTCGCTTACAATGTCAGACCTTCAGGATGTTACTATAATAAATACGCCTCCCATCGGAAGAAAATCTGTAAAAAATTATATTGGTTCATTCTCAAAAGAACTGATAAAAAGAGGTTTACAAAAAGAGAAGAAGAGAGGTGGGTTAAGCCTTATTGTATACAATAATATTGAAAAACTGGATACATTCAAATCAGAGATGTGTACTCTTGTGCCTGATATAAGGTTCCGCATAATTCACGCAAAGTTGAATCCTGTAGAGATAGAGGACACTCTGGTCAGATTCCTTAATCATGAGATTGATACACTTATATGTACGACAATAATTGAAAACGGTATTGATATACCCTCCGTAAATACACTTTTTATTATTCAGGCAGAGAATTTCGGACTTACACAGCTCTATCAACTGAGAGGCAGAATAGGTAGAAGCTCTGGTCAGGCCTATGCATATTTTATGGTTTCCAAAAAGGAATTGACAGAAAATGCACGCAAGAGACTTGAGGTTATTGAGGAGTTCTCTGAACTTGGGTCAGGATTCAAAATTGCTGAACAGGACCTTAAGATAAGGGGGGCAGGCTCTCTACTGGGCAATAAACAGCACGGACATATTGAAGCGCTGGGTTTCCACTACTATTTTGAGCTGCTTAAAAAGACAATCAGAATGCTGAGAAATAAGAATTCTGACGCAGTTGAGACAGAATTCAATATCAAATTTCCCCTCTTCATATCTGAAGCGTTTATTCCGGATTCAGACATCAGGGTAAATGTCTATAAAGACATACTCAGTGCATCAGCCCCGGAAACCATACTTGATACCGCTGAAAATCTTAAGGAAAATTTCGGTACACTCCATTTGTCAGTAACAGAGATACTCTTTGCACAGGTATTGAAACTTCTCTGCATAATGCTTGAAATTAAGAAAGCTGAAATATACAGAGAGAAAGCACATTTCACATTAAGTCCCTTCTTAAAAGAAGATGCAGCGGATATGAAAGAATTCAGCGAGCTCTTTGGACTTAAACCTATCAATGAATCTTCCATTGAATTTCAGTACCCGGATATTGAAAACACATTTGAAGATCTTCTTCTTTATGCAATTGATCTTGCAGAGCGAAGAGAAGCGTCAGAATGATCTCTCAAGCCGTTTTTTGCTTCTAAATTTTATGTTATAATGGACCTATGCTATTAAAGAAACTTAGAAAATCAGACGTCTGCTTAAACTGTGGGTTCCAGATTGAAGAATTTAACTATTGCCCTGACTGCGGGCAGTTGAACACTAATAAGCATGTATCAATCCGGCACTTCTTCAAAGAGTTTGCCGATGAATTTTTTACTTTTGATTCAAAATTCTTTAAGAGCTTTGTACCGCTGATAAAGAATCCCGGTCACCTGACCAACGAATATTCAAAGGGTAAACGAGTCAGGTATATCCTGCCCCTGAGATTATATATTTTTGTTACCTTTCTTTTTTTCATGATGCTGTCTATCAATGCCACATTCTTTAATAATATAAATATCAAAGAATCCTCAAACCAAAAAACGCTTGGGAAATTTTTTGATAAAAATTTCGAACAAATGCAGCCGGAGCTTAAAACGGACGTAATAAATAAACTGGATAACTCTTATATCATCCGAAAACGTATGAATAAACCGGGTAACTTCAAGATTGCAGGAATAGATAAAAACAGTTGGTTGAGCAAATATTTTGAACAAAAGATTGTCGCTCTAAATAATCAGGGAAGAAATGGTGTAAATATTTTTCTAAAAGAGGCGGTGAACCAGATACCCAAGGTCATGTTTTTCTTATTGCCACTTTTTGCACTCCTTATGAAACTTTTATATATACGGCATAAGATTTTTTATATCAAACACCTGGTCTTTGCACTGCATATACATACTTTTTTTTTCCTGACGTTCATCATACTCTTGATTTTCCCAAAATGGTATATCATTACAGTTGGGCTCCTGGGCATCTACGTCTATTTGTACAATGCATTGCGTAAAGTTTATCAGCAGGGTAAATTTAAAACCTTTTTCAAAATGCAATTAATCTGGCTTTTTTATCTACTGTTCCTCCCCTTCGGATTCGCCGCCCTGGTTCTATTGGCAATAATAAGTAACTAACACCTAAATTGAGCGATTCTTTCTTCGAATAGCCCAAACCTGTTGCACCATAAGGCTTCACAAAAATCCTCAATGTACTCTGACAAAAAAATTTAGTCTTACAGGAAAAACCATAAAAATCATTTATAGCATTATCTTAATTTAACAAATAATTATTTCAATACATCCAGCAGGCAATCATATCCCCCTTGAGAGCTGGGGACGGAGTTTTACTTTTTTATTTCTTGTCATTCCTTTTTATTGCATCTCTATACATTTTGCCCATTGAATTAAATTTTATATCAGCAAATATTCCAAATTCCTTTATCTCTCTATAGGTTAAACCACCTCTATCTTTCAGATTTATTAAAAAAATACCTCTAAGTCTTTTACCCTCAAATGTATTGGTTTTCAACTTATCTGGATCGATTCCATATTTTCTTTTAAATTCATAATAAATTTTTTCCACAAGCTCATAATACTGATCTTCTGATCTTATCCCTTCAAGACTCTCTCCCTCTTTTCTTCTGTTAAATTTTTCTAAAGATTCAATGTAAAATTCTTCTCCACCTATTATTTTACCTATCTCAGTCTTGATTGTTGGTAATTGATCTATATCTGTCGCACTTACAAACTCTTTGAATTCGATAATATTTGAAAAAAGTTCTTCGACAAATGCAAAATCAATTAATTTTGTTTCCTTATTTTTAAAATACATTGACCCGCTTGACCATTTATAGACCAGAAAGTTTTCAGTTATCCTGGCCCGCACAGGATTGTTTAAAACATAAGCTATTACAACCAATAAATAAGAGTCATCCTGAATTAGAATTGATTTATATCTATCTTGAAAAACATATCCTCTGCCACCATTTTTCCTTCTGTAGAAATTTGCAAACTCTCCATTTACTTTCCTGAAAAATTCAGGCATCTTTCCCGAGCTGTTTTGTATAATAAGATGATAATGGTTATCCATTATACAATAGGACAAAATAGAAATCTTACATTTCTCAGCATTATTTTCAAATAGTTCAAGTAATTTGTCTTTTTCAATATCGGTTTTAAATATCGGAAAACCATTATAACCACGAGACATTACATGATGAATTGCACCCTCATAAGTAATCCTGGCTTGTCTCATAAAATCATTGTATCATATAAAGCAAAAAAGTAAAACTCCGTCCCCCAAATTTCGTCCCCCAAATTTTGCATTACAAAAAGTAAAAAAATAAAACTCCGCCCATCTTTATCTTGGACATCTACAATTTCTTGACAATCGTCTATTAAAAAGATAAGATTATTGATAAATGGGTAATATAAATTTCTTTTCAGTATTTATTTTTCTAGGGGTTTTTCAAGGTATTTTTTTGGTGATATTTCTTTTTTTTGATAAAAGAGGTGAGAATTCCCTGACTAAAAAAATGTTTGCAGGTTTTTTGATGGTTTTGACTTTATTGGTTTTGAGATCTTTTCTGTTGTACTCAGGAATCAAAACTCCCAACCATATGATATTCTTTTCTTCACTTGATTATCTAATGGGACCATTATATTATCTTTTTTTACTTTCCTGGATAAAGGGACAATTACCACGTCTTTACTTTTTTCATTTTGTACCCTTTGTTATCTGTCTACTTAATATTATTCTTGTACCACAAAGAGACCCTTTTTTTATCATTCATTATCATGTTATGTTAACTTTGACACATATATCAATCTATGTAATTTTAATTTTTATCAGAAATTACATTTATTTTAAAAAGTCCAGGTTAATCATTCAAAACAAAGCTACTATGGGTAATAGAAGTTTTTTGTTGCTTCAAAAATTTTTTGGGATTTTTGCAATGTTATGTTTTATCTCCAGGCTAATATTATCAGAGAACATTGGAGATATTGCAATCATATCTTACATGACGGCCTTATTTTATATATTAACAATTATTATGCTGAAAAAACCCAATTTGCTTCAATCTGAAATTAAAACAAAAAAATATGAAAAATCTCCTCTCTCAACAGCACTGAAGGATTCGATCCTTAAGAAAATCAAAATTGCCCTTGAAGATAAACCCTACTTAAAATCGTCTTTTTCATTAGGTGATTTAGCAAAGATAGTTGGCAGCTCTACACACTATGTCTCACAGGTTATTAATGAATGTATGAACCTTACTTTTTCCCAATTAATTGCTAAGTATAGAATTGAAGAAGCGCAACGATTATTACTTGTTTCAGATAAGAATGAGCAAACCATTTTAATTATTTCTGAATCGGTAGGATATATCTCAAAATCTGCCTTCAATACTGCTTTTAAAAAGATTACCGGTCTCTCACCATCTCAATTCAAAATAAAAAAATCAGTTTAAATTGTATTTGCCGATAGGGAAGAACATCTTCCCGATAGGAAAAGAGCAAAATAAATCAAAATTCCACGTACAATTCTAATCGGAATGAAACACAAATGTTTTATTAAAAAATGTTAGCTTGGAGGCTGAGTATGGAAAAAGAAAAATTGCTTAGATTTATTAGATTTATTTGTTTTACAATTATTATTACATCGGTATCATCAACAGTAGTAAGGGGCGGGACTCTTCCCTCAGTTAAGGACAAAATTACAATTATTAAAAATGTTAATTTAATTCCCATGACTGAAAACAAAGTGTTAAAAAATCAAAATGTAAAAATCCAAAATGGTAAGATTATAACTATTCTACCCTCAAATGCAAAGATACAAAAAAATGTAACCATAATTGATGGCAAGAATGGATTTCTAATGCCCGGGATGGCAGACATGCATGTTCATTTTAATGAAAAATGGCAATACTCAAATTTAAATCTGTATCTTGGAAATGGAGTAACCACTGTGAGAGATTTGAATGGCACTTCAAAAATGCTAAAGTGGAAAAAAGAGATTTTGGAAAAGAGACGAGTGGGGCCAAATCTCTTAATTTCAGCACCAACAATTTATGGTACTGAACCTCAACCACTCTTATTGGCAAACAAATTCGCTAAACTCAACTTTGATTGTATGAAAATTTATTCCTACCATAACAAAAACCAATTTGATAAAATTGTGAGAATTGCAAAGAAAAACGACAAGTATACTGTTGCCCATATTCCTTTTCAATTGGGAATTGAAGGAATTGTAAAAACTGATTTGGATGAAATTGCGCATATCGAAGAAATAGCATGGTTCCTGGCAGATATAGATTCAACCTTGGATGTAAAACCCGATCAATGGCATAGACACCTTCTAATTTCGTTTATAAAAGCCTATCCCAGTCTATTTAATCCATCCCTGGATAAGAAAAAAGATCAATTAAAAATGAAGAATCGAGCCAGAGAAATCGTCAAAATGATAAAAGAAAAAAACATCTCAGTTTGTACAACACTAATTTGTGATGAGAACTTGATGCTGAAGTTGACTGATCTGGATAAAATTCTTGCCTATCCAGAGGCAAAATTTTTACCGGAATACTTTTTGAAAAATATTAAGAAAGGAACAGACCGACATGTGAAAATGTTAAAAGGACGTGAATTTGTAACCAGGTTTATCTACAGTTGGTGTAAATTGATTTTAGAAGAATTAAAACGACAAAATGTAATGCTTGTCCTTGGCACAGATGGAGGAGTTGTATCTTTAGCCAGTATACCCGGCTTTTCTGTTCATCGAGAATTACAATTACTGGTAAACCAGGGATTCACTCCATATAATGCCTTAAAAACCTGTACCGTAAATGCCGGTATAATAGCAAAAAATATGGGAAGTAAAAATGAATTTGGTACTATTGAAATTGGGAAACAGGCTGATTTAGTACTCTTAAAAGAAAATCCACTAAAAGACATTAAAAATACCAAAGGAATAGAGGGTGTAATGGTAAATGGGCAGTGGTACCCACAAGAAAAATTACACAAGCAAATGGAGATTAAACAAAAGTCAATTTCCACAGTATTAAAAGAGGTATATATCAAAAAAGGGATGGATGCTGCCATTGTAAAATACCATGAAATTATGAAAAACAACAAATATAATAATTATTCATTTGATGAAGATCATCTAAATATCTTAGGATATGAATTGTTAGGTATGGGGAAAATAAAAGAGGCAATTGAGGTTTTAAAATTGAATGTAGCGGCTTATCCTCAATCTGCAAATGTATATGACAGTCTTGGTGAAGCTTATATGAAAAATGGTGATAAAAAATCTGCTATAATAAACTATGAGAAAGTGCTTGCTTTAAATAAAAACAATAAGAATGCTCGTAAAATGCTTGAAGAGTTAAAAAAATAAATAATGGAGAGAGTATGAAATATGTAAATAAGTCAGTGAATTTATTAATTTTTATATCTGTATATTTAATTGGCATTCAAATGATCCATTCTAATGTTGGAAATCCCATTAAAAATTCAGATAAAAAAGCAGTTATTTGGCATCTGGGACATTGTGGATTTGCAGTAGAAACCAAAAATTATTTTTTGATTTTTGATTATGTACCCTGGAAACCCGTTCCTGATAAATTAGAACTGAAAAAAGGGTTTCTTAATCCGCTTAAGTTGAAGAAGAAAGTTAGAGTTTTTGTAAGCCATTCACATAGTAATCATTATAATAAGGTAATTTATTCATGGGAAAAAAATATTTCTGATATTAAGTATTTTTTTGGATGGAAGGCCGGGAATTCTGAAAAACATAATTATCTCAAAGCTCCGAGAGGGTCTTATAAAGATAAAGAATTAGAAGTCTATACAATAAATTCTCATCACTCAGGAGTACCTGAATCCGCTTTTCTTGTTAAGGTAGATAATCTGGTGATTTTTCATGGAGGAGATTATAAGGCAGATTATAAAAATGATTTCCCCTATTTGAAAACCAAAGTAGATCATATTGATTTTGCCATTGTTAATTCAGTTTATGATGAAGGTCACCATTTTACACTACAATTGATTGATTTGATCAATATATTCAAACCCAAAGCCCTCTACCCTCAACATGCTTTAAATGATTATAATGATTATAAAAAATTTTCAGATTATTATAAATCAAAAGGTTTTAATGTCCGGATCTTATGCCCAGAAAAGAGGGGTGATAAATTTATCTATAAGAATGGAACTACAAAAAGAGATCAGAATTAAGCATGAGAAGTATTAATAAAATAAATTTCAATTTGATTGACCGGGATTATAATTTTGAATTGTATTAGGAGTACAAAATGAAGAAAACATTGATCGCACTACAGGGCACAATCTTGTTGCTCTTTTTAATTTTTTTAAGGAAATACTTTTGGGTGGAAGAAATATTGTTAGTGTTTCTCCTGCCTATTATAATTGTTTTGACCATCTCTGGGTTGATCTTTTTTGTGATACGATTTTTCAAAAAGATAGGGTTCAAGAAAATCCTGCATGTTTCACTGTTGGGAGCGTCGCTAATCCAACTGTTTATGGGTGCATTTTTTATCTGGTCTATCTACCCACAGACCTATAGCAAGGAACAAGTCATTGCTGATGTAGATAAAGCCATAGCATTAATGGAAGAGATTCATCCTGATCTATATGCAGTGATTGACGAGAGTACATTCGATCTGAAAATTGATTCTCTCAAAACAGCCATGCCACCAAAAGTGACAGAGTCTGAACTATACAAAATATTTGGTTCAATTACCAATTATATTGGCGATGCCCACACTCAACTCCCCATTGATTTTTCTGGACAAAAAGTACGTATGGGTCTTCAAAAGTCACTACCATATCGGTTCAGGATAAAAGATAATAAGATCTACCTATTAAAAAATTATTATATACGAAATAATATCCCTGTAGGGTCTGAGATCCTGACCATAAACAGTAAACCTGCTGCTCAATGTCTGGAAGAGATCAGCAAGTTAATCAGCTGGGAAACACCTGCCTATCGTGATGCCCATTTGCAGGATCCATACATTTGGGGTATTTGGAACAACTTCCAGAATTTTGAAATTACCTACAAAACACCAGAGAATAGAATAAAGAGCATAATCACCACAAGCGGTTTGTTTTCAAACTTATTCAGTATATGGGATTTCACTGGTGGTATGGGATTACAAAGTTATCAGTTCAAGGTACTAGAGGGGAACATTGGATATATTGATTTAAAGGGATTTGATGATTATGAAAGATTTCAGCATTTTGCCAGCACCACCTTTGCCGATATTAAACAAAAAAACATTACTGATTTGATCATAGATATCAGAGAGAATGGAGGAGGAGCTACCTCGATCTCTGAAGAGATAATGCAATATATATCCCCGGTTCCATATACTTCTTTTGATACTACAGAAGTGAATCTCAGCCATTATCTTTATAAAAGATTAACACCATACAGCAAAAAGTTTATGGACTCACATGGTCATAAACCAGGAACGACAATGTTTGAAACAAATAAAAAAACACCCTTGGATGAAAATCCATATCGCTTTTCTGGAAAGTGTTATGTCTTAACAGATGGGTACTGTTTCTCTACAGCGTTAGATTTTCCTGCAATGTTTCGTCATTTTACCGCAGGCCAAATAATCGGACAGGAGACTGGGGGCCGCACTGTTAGTTTTGGTAGTCCCATTGGCGTTCCATTGCCTGTGACAGGTATAATGCTTAAAGTTTCCTATAAGCGATTTATCAATGTGGGGGGGACTCCAAGTGAACATGGACTAATCCCTGATCATGTTGTAGAGCAGACGATAGCAGATGATATTGCTGGGTTTGATCGGGTTTTGAATTATACGCTTTCATTGATATCTAGTCAGAAGAGATAGAGGCGCTTTTTAACCACAGATTAACATTGATTTACACAAATATGATAATGAAATTTACAAATATAAAATTAATTGTAAAGGAAATTGTGTAGTGAAAAAAACAAGTAATATCTATTGTTTTTATGAGGGGTGGATTATTCATTCACCCCGAATTTTACGTTGTGACAATTAACTTCTAATGGGCTTCCCTCTCTATCTTATTATTCAGATTACCTGATCAGATTAATTTTTAGATGTTTTAGCTTTCCATCTCCCTTATATTGCTAGAGATCCCAATTCTTCCAGCCTTTTGGGATTTTGTAACTTAGTGAACTGGCACCTAAAAGTATTCAAAATTCGGTTTTCTCACAAGAAATGAGATATTTTTTCATTTCTTTTATCTTGTTTATGAAGGAGATATTATGATAAGAATTAAAACATTAGTTTTTATTTCCATTTTTTTATTTTACGGTTTTATACAACCTGTCCAAAAGAAATATAGAAGTAACAGATCTCCGCAATTAAACAACAATCAAAAATTACAGTTAAAACAAATAGGTGATAATTTCAATCAAAAAAAACGTCTTGACTTTAATACATTGAATAAGTGGAAAACACTAGTTGGAGAAATATTCAGAATAAACAAATCAGTTGATATTAATTCTTTAATTCAAGACATCTTAACTGAAAGTTATAAGGAAAACAAGGATGCCTTGAAATTTTACGCAGAGCGTATAAAATATCTTGATGAATTAAAAAAAAAAATTAGAAATCATGTTCGGGATCTTAAAAATAAACAAAACAGGATGCAAAAAGTTTCCGGGCAAAACAAATTTTCAATTCAATTGAAAGATTTTACTCCGGCTATTATATATTCAAAAAAAATAGTTCAAAATAAGGGAAGAGCAAAATTGAAAACAAAAATCCTATCCAGAATTCATTATGTTTCTAAAACGGTTCTAATTAATTTAAGCTTTCTTATAAGATATAGAAAACAGCTTGAAGGTAAGCTGAAAACTGTTGATAGCGATGCGCAGTTAGCAAATATTGATCTACAGAACCAATTACAAAAACAACAACAAACTATTCAAATGATGAATAATACAAAAAAATCACTTACTAGTACTGCAATGGCAGTAATACGAAAAATAGGCGGCTAGAGATCAATGTGCTCCCCATTTATATGTACAAAAACCAAAACTCCATCCCATTTTCTCAAGCCGGCCATAAGGTTCATATTGCGCCTGATCTGATTTAGTTGTCATAAGTTTCCGATTTTATACTTTGCGATGACTGGATTATCATCCTCATCCATAAAGGAAGTCCACAGATACCCTTCCTTAAAGACAAGAGATCGTCTGGATAATTTTTCATGGCGGTCTAACCCTGGTAGATTCAAATAAAAACGATCAATATAATCTCCATTTTTATTATAGACATCGATAAGAATACCTCTCTTTGAATCTATGGTAGATGTGAATACAAGTATTTTATCCTTATATGCCCGGAGGAGTAAGATATCGTTAAAATATTTCCTGTTATATAAAGAACTTGGGTCTTTAAATTTACTATCTTTATCTTTCTTTGGTTTAATATAGGTAACCGGTTTATATGCTCTTTTGAATTTTCTGATGACTTTTTGATTTAATAAATCTACCTGTTTGATCATATATCTTTCGGTATGACTAAGATAGAGTGTGTTGTCTGATGTAAAACAGGTTTGTAATTGTGTAATTGTGTTCATAGATATCGATACACCATTTTTTGAAACATTTTTAATTAATGCATCTTTGGTTTTGAAGGAGAGTTTTTGTTCTTTAATATCTCCTTTTGGATCAACAAGTATGAATTTGTTTGTTTTGTTTTGAACTCCTGTTTTCATCTTTTGAAAATCAATATCCGGATAGGTAAAGTAAAAATTATCTTTAATGATTTTCAGTAATGAGCTAAATGTATTGCTCTTTGAAAGCTTTAAATCTGAGATAAGTAAACCGGTTGAAATATTTTTTATAATGATTTTAGTAGGCATTACTCCGCCGATAATTACAGTTTTATCAGTAAGTATAAAGTTTGAAAAATAATTCAGTTCCCCAGGGCCTTCTCCCTTTACAATTAAATCTCTGATAAACTTCCCCTTTGAATCGAATTGGTAAAGATGGTTGTTGTCATAAACAAAGACATCACCATTTGTAGCTATTTTTATAAATTGGGGTTTTTTGAAAAAACATCCTTCCTGACCATCAATGATTTCCATTACTTTGATCAGTTTTAGATCTCTGATAGATTTCTGGTTTTTTATAGCAGTAGGATTGGAAGGATTTACTTTTATATCATTCTGAGCAATCATACAGGTATGTAAAATAACAAAAACTGAAATTGTAAATAAGATTTTTTTCATTAGTTCATTCTCCATTTATTTAATTTAACCTAAAATTTAGGTTTAATACACTTCTGACGCAAAATGTCAGTAAAAAGTTTTAAATTATAAAAATACAAAAAGTAAAACTCCGATAATCATATAGAAGGTTCGTAAAACCACCTTCAGTCTT
>CBDUZW010000098.1:0-12871 GCA_965371805.1 uncultured bacterium
GATAATCTTCTTAGATTATGGTTTGCCTTTAAACCACTTTCAAAAAAAATTAAAAAAGGTGATTTCTTGCCTGACCCCTTTTTTTACTATTACAAGAACTAGATCTTCATGGAAAAATGACAACTGTTATGTAGAAGAGAAAAACAATACAGCGATAAGAGGTTATGTTGGTTATCTTAGGTATGTCACGCCAGAGCAATTGCAACTAGTCAATGAGCTATATTCAAATTTAAGACTTTTATGGAATTATTTCCAACCATTAATGAAACTAAAAAGTAAAACTAGAATTGGTTCAAAGGTTATTAAAAAGTATGATGAACCTAAAACACCTTATAAAAGAATTATTGAATTAAAAAATATAGATAAAAATATAAAAATAAATTTAAATGAAATATTTAAAAAATTAAATCCATTTGGACTAAAAAGAAATATAGATAGGCTGTATAGAAAAATATTTACTTTGTCATACCAGAATAAAAGGAGTGTTATATAATGAAAAATCTGTTGGTTTTAAAACAATATCTGGTAATATCATAACGTGTTTTTTTTATGACTCAACCACTAGTAGTTCAAAGTGTTTTTTTATGAGTCAATTCGTAATATTGAATATTTTTTTTATTTTTTATATAATCATGAATATGATTAAAAATAAATAAAACATAAGTAAACGAAGTGGAGAATGAAATGGATTTATTTAAGAAATTTTTCAATTTTTCAAAAAAAAAGAATAGTGACAACTGGCTTTTTGGTCAAACTGATACTGGACAGATCAGAGAAATTAATGAAGATTTTATAATGTTTTTTCCAGATAAAAAATTATTTTTGATTGCAGATGGAATGGGCGGTCATAATTTTGGAGATATTGCCAGTAAAAATGCCTCTGAATTGATAGCAAATTATTTTAATCTTGAACTTTTGAGTAAAATTAATGAAAATGAAGGGAAAATAAAAGAATCAATTACAAATAGTTTATCTAAGACACATGATAAGGTATCTCAAATGTCAAAAGATGATCCTGAACTTCAGGGAATGGGATGTACTTTGATTATTGGATTAGTAAATGGAGACTTACTTCATCTTGGACATGTAGGTGATTCGAGAGCTTATCTAATTAATGAAACAGAAATAAAACTCTTAACAATTGATCATAGTTTTGTAATGGAATTAGTCCAAACAGGCAAAATGACAATGGAAGAAAGTCGTAAAAGTTCAATAAAAAATGAATTAAGCCAGGCAATAGGTGCATCAGATACCGTTAAACCTGAATATAATTGCTATAGTCTAAAACGTGGTGACAGAATCCTTTTATGTTCCGACGGATTATGGGATATGCTCGAAGATAGTAAAATTCATGATATTGTAAAATCAAAAAAACCTATTAAGGAAATATGTAAAACACTAATTGACAGTGCAAATGAAGCTGGTGGTAAAGACAATATTTCTGTAGTAATCTATAATCATTAGATAAATAAAAAAGAATGAAAATAATTAAAAAATAAAAAAAATAAAACAAGGAGAACAATATGAAAAGATCAGTTTTTATCTTTATTACTATTATCTGTTTCTTATTGCAGGCAAATATTATATTAAGTCAGCAGAAACTTGACATCTTTCTTGTGCTTGACAATTCCGGGAGTATGAAAAGTAATGATCCTGATTTTTTAACCCGGGAAGTAGTAAAAAATTTTATCAATACTCTTGGAAAGACTTCCCGTCTTGGTATGGTTATTTTCGATGCCAAAGCTCAACTGGCAGAACCACTTGCAATGTTATCTGATAAGGGAATAAAAGAAAAATTCCTGAAGAGTTTAGAAAAAGTGAACTATAAAGGATTATTAACAAATAGTCCTGCCGGAATAGAAAGAGCTATTTATGAATTGAAAAACAATGGCAGGGAGGATGTTCCAAAAATCATAATTTTTTTAACCGATGGTATTGTTGATACCGGGAATAAAAAAAATGATGAGGAAAAAGTTAAATGGCTTAAAGAAGAACTGGCACAAGACAGTAAAAAGGCAGGTATCCGTATTTTTGGAATAGCTTTTACCGAAAAAGCTGATTTCAGTCTGATTCAATCTCTGGCTCTGAAAACAGACGGACAATATTACAGAGCTTATAAAGCCGAAGAGATCAATGGTGTCTTTAATAGAATCAATGAAGTGATTACTAAACCAAAAATAAAAAAAAAAATAAAGATTCCTGCACCTCAGACAAAAGTCAAAGAAATTATAAAAGAAAAAACCCCAGCCCCTCCTGAAGAAAAGAAACTTCCAATAAATCTTATATTTTTAATATCTTCTATTGTCTTAGTAATAATAATTCTTTTTCTAATATTCAGAAAAAAACCAAAACCGGTTATTAGAACCGGGTCTGCGGCAAACGCTCCATTCATCAAAGAAAAAAAAGAACCGCCAATGCCACGAGCAGAGTTAATTGATGAACAGGAAATAATTTCAAAAAAACCTATTACTCTGAACAAATCAATAATGAATATTGGCAGAGATCCGGATAGAGATATCTCTATTCCAAAAGAAACAGTTTCCGCATTACATGCAACAATAAAATATGAAGGGAATTATTTTTATCTGGAAGATCAGAGAAGTTCAAACAGAACATACCTGAATGGCAGAGAGATTGATTCAAATAAACCGATACGCTTAAAAAGCGGCGATAAAATAGCGTTTGATATTTATAGGTTCAAGCTTCATCTGCCCAATCAGATTCCTGTAGGTGGCACAGTACTCAGTAAGAGAAAAATACAGCCTGAAGGGACAGTGCTCAGATCTCAAAAAAAGGAAAAAGATATTATAGAACCAAAACCGGATAATAAGGAAGAAGACAAAATAAAGGAACCTGAAAACTCTAACGATACGAATAAACCTCCATCTGTTGAGACTAAAGATTTTACTCCGGAGAAAAGGACACAACTAAAAAGCGGAATGTGCCCTAATCACCCTGCAAGAAAGGCTTCAGATCTATGTCCTATTTGTAAAAAGCCATTTTGTTCCACTTGTATTACAGAAAAATACGGAAAAGTTATATGCTTATCATGTGCAGAAAAAAAATAAGTGCCAAAATATTCAGAGGTGAATAATGGAAGTTAAACTTGAAATTATAAAAGGACCGGAAAAGGGGAAAAAGTTTTCCATTGACCAAGCTCAGAACTGCCTTGCCGGAAGAAGTGAAGATGCCCGTTTTCGTTTCTCAGAAGACGACCCGTATATATCAAGAAGACATTTTTTGCTGGAAGTGGCTCCCCCCAATGTCTATTTTAAAGATCTTGATGTAACCAACCCGTCAAAAATTAATGACCTTTATGTTGAAGATACTAAATTATCAAATGGAGATATCATAGAGGTTGGTTATACTAAACTGAAGATTTCATTTCAATTGGAGAAACAAAAGAAAAAGATTAATTGCAAAAAATGTAATAAAACGCTGGAGATCTTTGACGATGAGATATCCGACCAATTCTGTATTTTATGTATTAAAGAAATGCAATCTGTTGAATCCGTTTCAACAACCGATAATATCCAATGCAGAAAATGTTCAAAAGACCTTAGCGAAAAAGCAAATAGTGATGGACGGGCAGGAGAATTAACCGGAAAAGTAGAATATTTCTGTGAAAGATGTATTCCTGAAAAAAAGAGCGAGCTGAATAAAAAAATTGGAGAATATGAATTAATTAAAAAACTTGGCGAGGGAGGTATGGGCAGAGTTTTTCTTGCCTATCACAGTCCCACAGCAAGATTGGTAGCTATTAAAGAGATGAATATAAGCAATAAACAGCTTGCAGCACGATTCAGCCGTGAACAGCGCCTGATGAAAAAACTGAATCATAAAAATGTTCTTACTTATATTGATGAAGGACTGGATAATATAACAGGTAAACCGTATCTTGTAATGTCATTTGCGGGTAAAGGCAGTATGGATCAACTGCTAATTATGAATAAAGGCCCATTATATCCAAATCTGGCAGTTAAGTACATAATCGACTCTTTAAAAGGGCTTAAATATATTCATGATAATGGAATTGTACACAGAGACTTAAAACCGGAGAATATTTTTCTGGCTGATGCCGATACAAATCAATATGGTGACCTATATATCCCAAAGATAGCAGATTTCGGTCTGGCAAGACAATTTTCAAATGCGGGCGGATCACAGCTCACTGGTTTGGGCAGTATGATGGGTACGCTTCTGTTCATGCCGCCGGAGCAGATTAAAGATGCACATAATGTTCGTGAACCGGCGGATCTGTATGCAATGGGCGTAACTCTTTATTATCTGCTTACAGGTAAATATACATTTGATTTCCCAACCCCAATAGATATTCAAAACTTTTTAAAAAATAAAAACAAAAGAATCCCTCCTATTGATGCACTCAAATTAATAATGCAGGCAGAAAAACTTAAACGCCCTCATATGATAATCTTATCGGATAATCCAATTCCTATTCAAAAGAGAAATTATAGAATCTCAAATGAACTTGCGGTTATAACAGATAAGGCAGTAAAAAAAGAAATACACCTAAGATATAACAGAGCATCTGATTTCATAACAGATCTTGAAAGAGTTTTAAAAAAGCTATAAAGGAAATTTCTCTATGGGAATAATTAAAAATTTATTTGGGAAAAAAGAAGAAACGGTTTCAGGCAGAGAACTCTTTAAAAAAGATGAAAGAAAAAATGTTTCAGTCCCGCTACAGAATAAAGGCGGCACAGTCTTAAGAAAGCCAATAGACAGACCGATACAAACATTACTAAAAAAAGATACTGTGGAACCTGTACCAGTAGAGAAAAAACCTGAACTTTCTGCTCTGGAGATTGCTGACAGAAAAGAATGGGAGGTTAAGACGCTTTCTGTCTGGCAGCCCGGGGATTTGATTCTTGATACCTATGAGGTAGAAAATGTTATCTCAGGCGGGATGGGACATGTTTATATAGCCAATCATAATAAATGGAATATTAAGATTGCAATAAAATCACCTAATGAGATGATGCTCTCTGAAAAGGATTTTTTTGCAAGGATAATCAGGGAGGCTCAGGCCTGGACAGAACTGGGACTTCATCCGAATATTGCCTATTGTTATTATGTAAGAAACATCGAAGATGTACCGCATATTATAATTGAATATGTTGACGGAGGTAATCTTAAGGACTGGATTGAAGATGGAAAATGTTTAGATTATAAGACTAATTATGATCTTGCAATACAGTTCTGTCACGGCATGGAATTATCCCATTCAAAAGGGATGATACACAGAGACATTAAACCTGCAAATGTTTTAATGACGAAAGATGGAATACTAAAAATCACTGATTTTGGTCTGGTGAGAGCAGGCAAAGAAACAGCCGGAAAGGGAGGTGTAATTCAAAAACAACAACCTGCAGGTAATGGATTAACAATGATTGGTGATTTCATGGGAACAGAAGGCTACCTCTCTCCCGAACAGGCAGAGAGTGCTGCAGAGGTTGATGAAAGAACTGATATCTTTTCATTCGGAATATGTTTATATGAAATGTTCACCGGTAACAAACCTTACGATATTACCTATGGTCCAAAGCAGGAAGCACCTGACCCTATTAAACTAAGTAAGGATGAAAAATTCCCACTCCGATTAGCAGAACTACTTATAAAAACCGTTCAATGGGATAAGAATGATCGTTATAAAAGTTTTAAAGATCTAAGAGAAGAATTAAATAGTATCTACAAAGAAATTTATCAGAAGGATAATCCTTATTATGATCTTGACCTTCCTGACATGGAAGCAGATAATCTCAATAATCAGGGAATGTCCTATATGGAGCTTGGGAATAAAAATAAAGCCAGAGAGTGCTTTGAAAAAGCGGTTGGTATTAATAGCATTCATCCACAGGCTATATATAACCTCTCTTTAATACAGTGGAGAAATGCAGAGATTGATGATTCAGAAGTATTAAAAAGAGTAAAGAATTGCCAGAACAATCCATCTATTGACAAGGAGATATTAGCAGAGCTGATTGCTAATATACATCTGGAACGATTTGCATCAAAAAAAGCAGAAGAAGTATTAAAAGATTATCCTGAGAAATATAAACAATTTAAAAAAAAATTAAAAATGCCGAATATTGATTGTATCAGGACATTTGTTGGACATATAAATGATGTTCATTCTGTATCTTTAAGCCCTAATGGGAAGTTTTTACTTTCCGGAAGTAGTGATAATACTCTTAAATTATGGGAAGTAAGTACAGGAAAGTGTATCCGCTCATTTGGAGGAGATACAGGATTAACCTCCGTATCTCTAGGTTCTGAAAATAAATTTGCACTTTCTGGAAGTGATAAAACAATGAAGTTATGGGAAATAAACACTGGTAAATGTGTCCGAACTTTTGAACATTATGGATTTGTTGAATTTGTCTCTTTACACCCAGAAAATAAGCTTGCACTTTCCAGAACGAGTAGAGATTTAACTCTATGGGATATAAAAACCGGAAAACCTATTCGTACTTTTAATGCCTTTGCAGTTGATGTATATGCTGCATCTTTCAGTCCTGACGGTAGATATGTACTTTCTGGGGGGAAACATTTAAAAAAAACTTCTGCGTTAATGCTATGGGAAACAAAAACAGGACGATGTGTAAAGACATTTGACTATCGTGGTATAGTTGAATCCCTGTCTTTCAGATCAGATGGAAAATATTTCCTTACGGGTGTAAAAAACTTAAAGATATGGGAAACAGAAACCGGTAAATGTACCAGAACATTTGAAAGATATGCATTTCACGTTTCTTTCAGCTCAGATGGTAGATTTGGGCTTTTTGTAAGTAGAGATAGCACTCTTAAATTGTTGGAATTAGAAACTGGCAGATGTGTTCGCTCTTTTGAAGGACATACAAAGATTTTCACGTCGACATATTTCAGCCTGGGTAACAATTTTTTCATTTCTGGAAGTAAAGATAACACTATAAAACGCTGGGATATCCCTAGTAAAAAGAGCTATATAGCACCATTTAACTTTAGTAAGTCTAAAGGAATTAAAGAGCTAAAGATCGAGAAAGAAACTTTATCTTTAGTAAAAGATCTTTTTAATAGAAATGAGTACAAGACTGCATATTCCACTATGTTTAATCTTTGGAAGAATAAAGGGTTTGAGAAAGACAAGAAGATAGATAAACTTTATTTAAAATTAGCTCAAAAAGGTTTCTATAAAGCAATTATATTATTAAACCAACACATATTCAAAGGAAACAAAATATCATCATTTGTTGAAACTATATCTATCAGTCATGATGGAAAGCTTGCACTTTCTGGAAGTTTTGATTTTAAGGAAAATATGAAGCTATGGGAAATAAAGACAGGTAAGTGTTTACGAATTTTTGAGGGGCACCAAAAAACTGTCAATTCTGTCTCTTTTAGCTCTGATGGGAAATTTGCACTTTCTGGAAGTAGTGATTCAACCTTGAAGTTATGGCATTATAAAAGATATACATGTGTTCGTACATTTAAGGGGCATACACATTTTGTTAGCTCTGTATCTTTCAGCCCGGATGGAAGATTTCTAATTTCTGGAAGTTATGATAAGACTTTAAGGATATGGGTAAAAGATACAGGTAATTGTATTAAAATATTGGGGGGACATACCAAAAAAATTAATTCAGTATCTATTAGTCCTGATGGTAAACTTGCTATTTCCGGAAGTGGTGATAATACTTTGATACTATGGAATATAATAACATTAGATTATATCCGCACATTTGAAGGACATACAAATGAAGTTTGTTCTGTATCCTTTAACTCGGATGGTAAACTTGCTATTTCTGGAAGTTATGATAAAACCCTTAAACTATGGGATATTGCAACAGGCAAGTGTATCCACACATTCGAGGGGCATACAGATTGGGTGAATTCCGTATCTTTCAGTCCTGTTGATAAGCTTGCTATTTCTGGAAGTGAAGATAAAACCATTAAATTTTGGGATATTGATACAGGTAAATGTATACACACAGTTATAAATAATGGTACTGTTAAATCCTTATCTTTCAGTCCAGATGGGAGATTTGTGCTTTCTGTATACAATTACACAACTTTGATACTAAGAGAGTTTATTGCGGAACTAGGATTTAATAAAAATTCAGATATACAAAAACCTTTAAAAACTGAAGAAAACACACAACTTGTACAACCTAAGAAAAATCTGGTCTTAAGTAAACCAAGTTTAATAAAACCTTTGAAAATACCTGCACCAACATTGATAAAGGAAATACAAATTAAACCGGAACAACAAAAAACACTATTTACTATTGCTCTGGATTTCTATCTCTGCAACTTAAAAGGTGAACGGTTTCCAGGTACTCTTCAGGATACTCTTGCAGACTATACACAAATTACTCATAATTGTCCCGTATGTAATAAACAGGCAAGTTTTAAGCGATCTCTTGGCTGGATTTTTCAGGAATGTATTAATAAAGAGAAAGCTGTATTCCCCTGTATTAGCTGTGGAAAATTCATTACTATACCATCTGATATCTTTGTAAAGTCAACTATGGACAGATTTAAAAGAGTAAGGCTCAATATATCATCAATTAAAAATCTGAAAATTTCAGAATTAATTGTCCATGATGTTGGAGAAGCTATTATTGCAGCTAATAAAAGCGGAGGGACTGATTTAAAGTCACTTTTATGGGATGGAAAAGGCAGCTGCCCGGGATGCGGGAATGCTTCAACCCAAAATATATCTCAAAAAATACATTGTGTACAATGTGGAACTGGATACTTGGTTCCGCAGGAAAAAATCAGCCGTACTCAAAATACTACTCTTAGATGCAGTAAATGCGGTAAGTATATGCGAATTCCTCCTACAGTCTGGTGTCCTGTATGTAAAAACAATCTTCGTTCATCAACTGATTTCATACGTGTATTTAAGAAAGCAAATCAATGACAGGAGTTTCTAATGGGGATAATTAAAAAAATATTTGGAAAAAAAGAAAAACCGGTTTTAGGCAAAACTCTCTTTAAAAAAGATGAAAACAAAAATGTTTCAGTCCCGGTGCAAAACAAAGGCGGCACAATCTTAAGAAAGCCAATAGACAGGCCGATTCAAACATTAATAAAAAAAGAGTCTGTGGAGCCTGTACAAGTAGAGAAAAAACCTGAACTTTCTGCTCCGGAGATTGCTGACAGAAAGGAATGGGCTATAAAAACCCTGCCTGTCTGGCAGCCGGGAGATGTGATTCTTGACACCTATGAGGTAGAAGATGTTATCTCAGGCGGTATGGGGCATGTTTATATAGCTAATCATAATAAATGGAATATTAAGATTGCAATAAAATCACCTAATGAGATGATGCTCTCTGAAAAGGATTTATTTGCAAGAATAATAAGAGAAGCACAGTCATGGACAGAATTGGGACTTCATCCAAATATTGCCTACTGTTATTATGTAAGAAACATCGAGGATGTACCGCATATTATAATTGAATATGTTGACGGCGGTAATCTCAAGGACTGGATCGAAGATGGGAAGTGTGTAGATTATAAGCTTAATTTTGATCTTGCCATTCAGTTCTGTCACGGCATGGAACTTTCCCATTCAAAAGGGATGATACACAGAGATATAAAACCTGCAAATGTTTTAATGACTAAAGACGGGATATTAAAAATAACCGATTTTGGACTTGTCAGTGCAGGTGCAGAGATAGCGGGCAAGGGTGGAGCAGTTCAGAAACAACAACCTGCAGGTAGTGGTTTAACAATGATTGGTGATTTCATGGGAACCGAGGGTTATCTTTCCCCAGAACAGGCAGAGAGTGCATCAGAGGTTGATAAAAAAACAGATATCTTTTCTTTTGGGATATGCTTATACGAAATGTTTACCGGTAACAGACCTTATGACATTACCTACGGCCCCAGACAGGAGGCACCTGACCCTATTAGACTCAGCAAAGATGAAAAATTTCCACTCCGGTTAGCGGAACTACTTAAAAAAACCGTTCAATGGGATAAGAATGATCGTTATAAAAGTTTTAAAGATCTAAAAGAAGAATTAAATAGTATCTACAAGGAAATTTATCAGAAAGACAATCCTTATTTTGATCTTGACCTTCCTGACATGGAAGCAGATAATCTCAACAATCAGGGAATGTCTTATATGGAGCTTGGAGATAAGGATAAAGCACGGAAGTGCTTTGAAAAAGCAGTTGCAATTAATAGCATTCATCCTCAGGCAGTGTATAATCTTTCATTAATTCGATGGAGAGCTGGAGAAATAGATGATATTGAAGTATTAAAAAAATTAAAGGATTGTCTGAACAATCCATCTATTGATAAGGAGATATTAGCAGAGCTGATTGCTTATATTCATCTGGAACGGTTTGCATCAAAAGAAGCAGAGGAAGTCTTAAATGATTATCCGGGAAAGTATAAACAACTCATAAAAGTTACAAAGAAACAAAATTTTGACTGTATCCGAACATTTGAGGGGCATATAGATGATTATGTTGTGTCTGTATCTTTCAGCCCAGATGGAAAACTTGCTATTTCCGGAAGCTGGGATAAAACTCTTAAATTATGGGAACTAAGTACAGGAAAATGTATCCGCACTTTTGAGGGACATATAAGATGGATCACTGATGTAGCTTTCAGTCCGGATGGAAATTTTGTCCTTTCGGGAAGCAAAGATAACACTTTGAAATTATGGAAAATAGAAACAGGTAAATGTATCCATACCTTAAAAGAACATTATATGGAAGTAAAATCATGTACATTCAGCCCAGATGGGAACTTTGTTCTTTCCGGAAGCGAGGATAAAACTATCAAACTCTGGGATGTAAAAAGTGGGGAATGTATCCGTACTTTTGAAGGGCATACACAAACTATAAATTCAGTAGCATTCAGTCCAGATGGAAAACTTGCTCTTTCCGGAAGCTCTGATCGAACTTTGAAACTATGGGATATAGATACAAGCAAATGCATCCGCACATTTGAAGGGCATACAAGTTCAGTATCTTTCAGTCCAGATGGGAAGTTTTCTCTTTCCTTAGGTGGATCTGCTCTTGGTGACAGTGACAATACTATAAAATTATGGGATATAAAAACTGGCGAAAATATTCATACATTGACAGGGCATATACCTCAAGTAAATTCAGTATCTTTTAGTCCAGATGGAAAGTTTGCTCTTTCTGGAAGCTTTGATAAAACATTGAAATTATGGAATATAGAAACAAGTAAATGCATACGCACATTTGAAGGACATACAAGTGCAGTCTTTTCAGTATCGTTTAGTCCGGATGGAAAATTTGCTCTTTCCGGAAGCGGGGATAAAACATTGAAATTATGGAAAATTCCTGATAAAATGATCTGTATTTCACCTTTAAAATTTAGCAAATCCAAGAGAATTACTGATTTAGAAGATCAAAACAAAACTTTATCTATTGCTAAAGAACTTTTTGAAAAGAGAGAATACCATATTTCATATTCTGTACTTTTCAAACTTTGGAAAAACAAAGGATTCGGAAAAGACAAGAAAATACAGACAATCTATTCCAAATTAGCATTAAAAGGTTTTTGTAAAAACATCTTAATACTCAGCCAGCGTACATTTCTTGGGCACACAAATTCAGTCAATTCTATATCTTTCAGCCCAGATGGAAGTTTTGGTCTTTCTGGAAGTGATGATAAAACTATAAAACTCTGGCAAATAGAAACAGGTAAATGTATCCGTACATTTGAAGGACATATAAATTCGATCTATGATGTAGCTTTCAGTCCAGATGGAAATTTTGCCCTTTCAGGAAGTTTTGACAAAACTATAAAACTATGGAAAATAGATACGGGTCAGTGTATCCGTACACTTGAAGGGCATAACAAAGTAGTCTTCTCCGTATCATTCAGCCCAGATGGGAACTTTGTTCTTACTGGAAGCGAGGATAAAACCATCAAACTCTGGGATGTAAAAAGTGGGGAATGTATCCGTACTTTTGAAGGGCATACAAGCGGGGTTATTTCCGTATCATTTAGTCCGGATGGGAAATTTGCTCTTTCCGTAGGTGGATATAATGACAATACTATAAAATTATGGGATATAGATATAAGCAAATGCATACGCACATTTGATGAGCATACAAGTCCAGCATCTTTCAGCCCAGACGGAAAATTTGTTCTTTCCGGAAGTAGCGATAAAAGCTTGAAATTATGGGATATAGAAACAGGTAAATACATCCGCACATTTGAGGGGCATACAAGTTATGTCAGTTCAGTATCTTTCAGTCCAGATGGGAAATTTGCTCTTTCCGTAGGTGGATATAATGACAATACTATAAAATTATGGGATATAAAAACAGGTAGATGTATCCATACATTTGAGGGGTATACAAGTTTAGTCTCTTCAGTATCTTTTAGTCCTGACAGCAGGTCTGTGCTTTCTGGAATCAAGGACAGTACCCTAAAACTCTGGGAATTTTTTATTGAACTGGATTTTCCTGATAATTCAAACAATCAAAAAATATTACATATTGAAGAAAAACCCAAACCTGTGCAATCAGAAAAATATTCAGTTTTAAACAAACCAACCTTAATAAAACCTTTGAATATACCTGCACAAACACTTATTAAAAGGGAAAACTTTAGGTCTGAACCGGAAGAAACTATATCTAAAGCTATTGATTTTTATGATAAATCTGAATATCAAGCTTCTTATTCAGTCTTATTCAGCCTATGGAAAAAAAAGAGATTTGTGAAAGATCAGGAGATAGAGATGCTCTATTTAAGACTGGCTCAGAAAGGTTCTTCTAAGAATATTAAATTGCTGAACAATCTTGGACTTAAAGGTCACGCTGATGTACGAGTCCATAACATATTAGATTTAAAAGAATTTTTAATCACCATATTC
>CBDUZW010000099.1:0-12203 GCA_965371805.1 uncultured bacterium
GATAATCTTCTTAGATTATGGTTTGCCTTTAAACCACTTTCAAAAAAAATTAAAATTAAAAGTCCGGTAATTCCTCCTCTAAAAAGAGATGGATTCACAGTAATTGAATGGGGAGGGATAATAGTTGATTAAGTGGTGAGTCAGCTAGAGAGTTTCACACCAGTATCTCTTAGAACGGTACATGAGCCTCTCAGCTCATACCGCTTCCCTCTTCCAAGTCTATATTTATCTTTTATATCTTCATTAAATATAATCTTTTTGTTGTTTCTAATTAGATATTCACATATCCTGATGATGACATCTTGTCAACTTATAAATAATAAGTTGACAAACAAAAATATTTATACTATTATATTTACATGGAAATACTGACAATAGGACAACTGAAAACAAATTTCTCTGAAGTGATAAGAAGTATAAAAACCGGCAAAGAAATTATTATTGCTTTTGGGAAAAAAAAAGAAAAAATTGCAGTTATAATTCCTTATAAAAAATACACAAAATCAAAAAAAATTAAATTAGGATTACTTGAGAATAAAGCTTCATATAATATTAAAGATGATTTTAAGATTACAGAAGATGAGCTTTTTGGATTATGAAAATTATAATTGACACACATTACTTATTATGGGTTTTGTTTGACACAAAAAAACTTAAAGAAAAAGAAAAAACAATATTAACAGATACCGAAAATGAGATCTTTGTAAGTTCCATAAGCTTATGGGAAATCTCTTTGAAATACTCTATTGGAAAACTTGAATTAAATAATATATCACCATCAGAATTAACTGAAGCTATAAAAAAAACCGGCTTCAAATTAATCGAATTAACCGGATATGATGCTTCGAATTTTCATTTACTACCAAAAATAGGAAACTCAGACCCGTTTGACAGAATGCTTATCTGGCAGGCAATTAATAGAAAATATTGCTTTTTAAGTAGAGATAAAAATATAATAAGTTTCAAAAATCTTGGACTAAAGATTATTTAAGCTTAAACCAATTCTACCATATAACACTTCAAACTTGAGCTTTCGGTATTGGATATTCAAAAAATTGTAAATCAAAATCACTAGTGTCCTATAAAATATTTCTCAGAAAAGGAAAGAAAATGTGGTTTTACAGCCTGTCTTTTGATGGTGATTCTTATATCACTCCAAAATATTTTTAAATTGAGCAAGATACATATAGTTAGCATAATTATATATTTATTTTTATTGGTTGTAATTTCTTATCTTTTGTATTCAGGAAAAAAAAATTTATCCAAAGCGCACAATATTATAACTCTTAATCCAATTAGATTCAAAGAAGAATTCAGAAACTTACAGAAAAAAATACTAAAAGAAAATTTTTTAATAAAAGAAGATTATTTCAATCAGAGCAAAATCGATAAATTAATTAAAACTGCAAAAGAGCACTATAATAAACCAAAAAAAAAGTGGACTATTTTTAACTCATTCATCTTTCCAGTTATGCTTACTATATGGGCAATAATTATTAGTATTGACATAAATAGTACATTAAATTTTATCTTCTCTTCAGAATTCACCACTATATCTTTTATTATATTAAAATTAATGTTATTCGCCTTTCTAACAATAATGGCTTTAATAATGTCTACAAATTCAGCTCTTCTATACCCAACAAAAAGCAGAATGGGTGTTTTTGCACATCCCCGTGAAATGGACTAACCCAAAATCTAATCATTGCTTGGAATGATTCTTTAAAAAAAAAGATCTAATCGATTCTGAGTGGGTTTAAATTCCTTAACGTACGATATTTTCCGTTTCGTGAGCTGACCCCTAAAAGGCAAAACATATATAAATATTTTAAAGATTTTGGGACTTATATTATTTGTTTTTGCCTTTTTACTTCTTTATGATGGATTAAAACTAATTCTTAATTAAGTTAAGATTTTAAGCATTTTTTTTATTTGAAAGTTTCTATAAAAAGATTTACAATTTATAATAAATAAAAAAAATGAATCAATTCATGACAAAACTAAATGTACATGAACGGTTTGACCCTTTTGAAGTGGCCATAAAAAAAAATTGGGGCTATATTTAGTGTTTTAATATAATTTAAAATTAAAAAATTAAATAATTTTTTTACTTCTTGAAATTCATAGTTTTTTTTTCATAATATGCTAAAATATTACTCTCGGTTTGAGTGTTAAAAACCAATAGAAATAGATAATATTTATAAAAGAGGGTACTATGTTGAATACAGTTTTTGTTCCAGGTTATGGAAATTCAATAGGTGGACATTGGCAGGAATTATGGTACAAAGAGACATTAAACAGTTTCTGGGTTGAACAGAGAGATTGGGATAATCCAAATTGTATTGAATGGGTTGAGGTTCTTAATAAACTAATTCAATCTATTGAAGATCCCATATTGTTGATCTGCCATAGCCTTGGCTGTAGTACTGTTGCCGAATGGAGTAAGAAATATACTGGAAATATCAAAGGGGCTTTTCTAGTAGCAAATCCTGATGTAGAAGATGCAAATTTACCTGATGCTATATCAGGATATCACTCTCATCCTATAGAAAATCTACCATTTCCAAGTTTACTTTTGGCAAGTACGAACGATCCTTATTCCACAACAGACAGAGCAAAATACTTTGCAAATAATTGGGGCAGTGATTTAATTTTGGTTGGAGACCTAGGGCACATTAATGCTAACTCAAATATTGGTGAATGGTCAGAAGGTAAAAAAAAGTTAAATAGGTTTATAGAGTCTTTAAATATATAGCTCTAATAAATAGAATCTATTGTTTTATGCATTTGGTTAGTTGAAAAACCAAATGAATTTGAACACCCGAATTCGATAAACATTTGTCTGCGTTAACTGTAGTTTTCAAAGCTTCAAAATTTGGCCATGGATGATATTCCTTCCACCTTTTTACAACTTCTTTTGTTTTATTATTGGGGTCAGCTCACGAAACGGGAAAAATCGTACGTTAAGGCTTTTTTATAATAAAAATCAACTTTTAAATGCAATAATTAAAGAATCTAGAATATATAATTAATAATTGTTTTTATTGTTGATTCTACGGATGATCCAGCATGTGAAAACTGGAAAAATGTGAATAACACTTGATATCAACATTTTGACATGATAATATATGACTTACGAAAAAGTGCTTATAAAGCGCTTACAATAGAACCAAAAAGAGGGTAACATATGGGAATTTGGATCTATATCATAATCGGTTTTGTAGGACTATATGTCTGGATGGTGATTAGCGGTAGAAGAATAATAAAAAAGGAAAAACAAGAGAGACAAGAGTTTCGAATGGAAGATCATTCCCCAGAAACCATCATTGATTTAATTAAAACCAAAACTTATTTATTTACAGATTGTCATGGTGATTATTACCGTGGATTAATCAATGCTCTGACAAACAAAGAATGGGATGAAAGTGACCGATTAACCTGGCTCCTAGTTTATCTGGGTAATGGTGGATCAGTAGATGATTACTCAAAACACATAAGTGATTTTGGTTTAAGAGGCTACTCCCCAAAAGATTGGAAAATTCTTGACATTTTATGGAATCATTGCTCAGAGAGGAAATACGGTTTTTCAGTACAAGGAGCCCTTTTGGAAGAATTATCAGGAAAGGAAAAGGATTTTATTAAAAAAGTTCAATGGGATGATAAATCAATTAATAACTCCTCAGCACCTAAGGGACACTACCCCAAATCATTTTATTATGAAAAAGTATTTGATCGGGCAGAACAAAAAATAACATACTATGAATCGCAAGAAAAAGATCGTGGTCAAGATTGGTATGAAAGCCGTTTGACCTATATTCCTGAACAACCACCAGAAGGTTTTAAGCGTCAGGCAGACGGCAGATGGGCAAAAGAGGAATCAATATGCTTTTATTATCCTCTCGGCGGCCTTGCTATCATCCTAGAGATGATAGCTAAAAATTAACAATAGGTTTATTAAAATTTATTCCTAAAATTTGAAAAATCATTTATTGATAGATGATTCTATTTTAACCCCACTACCCTAAAATATTCCACATATATATTGTTGTATTGGTAAATATTTGTATCCGTCAATTTAACCACACCTTATCATATTTAACAATCTGTGTCATGATACTCTTTTCAGGAGGGAAGATCATGACATAGAATTATCTTGATGATAAGGTGTACTTTATTAATCGCTTACAAACAAACATAAGTAAACTTTCCGGGCTGCTTGCCCTTTATTAGAGATCAATTTTGTTTCTTTTATAAAATCTAAAATCCCAGTATTTTTCTTTATTATATTTGTCATTTTATATTTCCAAAGTTAAAATTTTATTTTGGACCAGCGGGTCTATTTGAACGGAAAGGTACGGTTTGGGGGTAAATTAAACTCTATTTAACAGACAGGGGAACTCCCAATAAAAAGATGAACAAATGAATTCATTTTCTTTGCGTTATTTGAGTTAGTATATTTTTAAATAATAAATACTAAATTCTGGGAGCTTTTAAATTCTACGACAGATTTGCCCTAAATGTGCCGTTTTACCCAAAGATCTATAAAAGATCATTATTTATGGGTGGATTCCAGATTGAATTTAAATAATGGAAAGATTTAATTTTATATCGTCTCGGTAAAGCCTTTAGTATCTAATATAACTTGTTAAATTTTTCAATTATTTAATTTCAACTCAAGCTTTGGTTAAAAAGACTTATAATTTTTTATTTATCAAACAAAATATAGGAATAATAAAGAAAAATCAAATAAAATCAATAGTTTTCAAATGAAATAATGTAGTAAGAGCAAAGGAAATCCTGATAATTTTTATGATTGACATTGTATTTTAATCGTGTTACGATTTAAAATATAGTAACACGACGTGGAGAGAAAATGAAAATTACTAATTATATTGGTATTGTAGCATTTTTTTACTTTGTTGCATTGCCCGGAAATATATTTTCTGAAGAAAAAAAAAAAAAAGAAACTGATCCGATCAATATTGGAAATTATAATGTTACGGTAACAGCTACAAAAACACCTCATACTTTGATGACTGTTCCAGTGGCCGTAAATATCCTTACTATAAAAGAGATCAAAAAAACAAATGCTCAGTCTGTTGGTGATATTCTTGGCTTATTTTCAGGGCTTCAAATCCAATCTAACGGTTATTCTAGGTCTACAGTCAAAATTCATGGTCTGCCTTCAAAATATACTTTAGTTTTAATAGATGGGCAGAGATTAAAAGGAAGGCATGCCGACAGTATTGATTTAAGCCATATCCCCATTGATATGATAGAAAGGATCGAAACATTAAAGGGTCCTGCTTCTGTTTTATATGGAAGTGACGCTGTTGCAGGTGTAATTAATATCATAACAAAAAACAAAATGGATAAATCGAAATTTAATATGTTTACATCTTATGGAACCGGAAATACAGCAAAAGTATCTCTAAATCATGGTTCAAAACTTGGAAAATTAAGCTATATTTTAAATGGAGATATATTTAAATCGGATAATATGGGAGACGGATACCAATATTCAGGTTATAACACCCAGGGAAGTTTAAAATTCGATTTCAGCAAAAATAGTTTACTGTTGATGAAATTTGGTTTATATGATGAAAAAGGTGATTACCTTGATGACTCAAAATTAAATATGAACCTAAGATTTAAAACAATATTGGACAACAATTCTTATTTGTCTATAAAAGGGTATTTTTTTAAAATTGATAGATTGGATATAAGACCCGGACGTGATTCTAGAACATGGGATGAGAAAACCTTTCGGGGGGAGATCCAATATGTAAGAAATATTGAAAAAAACAATCTATTATCTGCCGGACTTGAAATACGAAAAGATAATATAGATTATACACTGATAGATGGAAGTAAAACTCAGAATATTTACAGTTTTTTTGCTCAGGACGAATGGGAATTATCAAATATAATAACTCTTATTTTAGGTTTTAGAACCGATTCCCATGATCTCTGGGGAACCGAATTTTCACCAAAAATAGGAGCATGTCTAAATGTTCTGCCGGAAACAAAGATAAAACTATCTGTCGGAAAAGGATTTATTGCACCTTCATTATCCGATTTGTATGAAACACAATACTATCATCCATGGGGCGGCGGATACTGGTTAGGGGGAAATACTGACTTAAAACCGGAATATTCAACCGGATACAATATAGATATTGAGCATAAATTTTTTAATAACTTTATTTTTAAAATCTCATATTTCAGAAATGACCTTAAAGATATGATAACTAATGAAAAAACCGACGAATTAATTAACGGACAAGCAGTTTACAGATCTATAAATCTGGAAAATGCAAGCAGCAATGGATTAGAGGTTGAGATCAATAAACAATTTGGAGAATCTTTTTCCGGCTCATTAAGTTATAGTTATGTAAAAACAGATATCGAAGCTACAGGTTTGGAATTTCCTTATAGTCCACGCCATTCTGTTTCAACATATCTGAATTATTATAATAAAAAAATCGGTCTCAATTTTAACCTTAACGGTAAATATATGAGCAAACGGTTTACAAATTCATCCAATAGTGATGTGCTTAATGGAGCAGTATTATTGGATTGTAAAGTAAGTAAAAGAGTTTTAAAAAGTTTAGATGTTTTTTTTGCTGTTAATAATATTCTGGATGAAAATATCGAAAAAGAGAGCAGGTATTTTAAACAGGGTAGAACCGTAACAGCAGGTTTTAAATTCAGTTTATAGTATTTTTATTAAAGGAGAATGAAATGAGATTCATAATTAAAATTTTAGTATTTAGCATGTTTTTAGGGAATATAATTTTTGCTCACCATCAGATTGCATATTTAGCTCCATTTGAAAAAGGAATGGTAGCATTTATGAGTTCTGGGCATAAATTGCCAATGGGTGATAATTTTCCTGGATTAAAAAGATATAAGGAGGCAGCAATAATTGACCCTTCAGGAAAAAAAAGTATAATAAAATCGGCTAAAGATATGGGATCATTCGGGTTTTCAGTATTACCCTTTAAAGAAAATGGTTTATATATGTTGAGTATTTATTCTGAACATTATGGCACTAAAACTACATCCGGTTATTTTAGAGGCACTAAAGTGGAAGCAATAAAAGCGGGAAGATATGTTGTTGAAGCAAAACATACTCACCGCTATAGTAAAAGTTATCGCTGGAATAAATCAGGGCCTTCATCCAAATTACGATTGGGGCACTTAATTGAAATAGTACCTAAAAAACTCCCGGAGCTAATTAAAAAAGGAGATAAAATAACTATAACACTATATTTTATGGGAAAAACTGCTCCAGATAAAAAAATAGGGATATCTTCTATGAAAACAAGTAATGAGATTGGACATCCCGATGAAACAGGAAAATTTTTAAACACTGTAAAAACAGATAAGAATGGAGAGGCGGTAATAGAGATGAGTGAATCGGGATGGATTATTCTTATGGCAGAGAACATAAAAAATAATCCGGAACCAAATGTTGATAAACTCTACCACTCAACAACAACCACTTTTTGGGTTAAGTAATTGTCCCAATGGAAATGAAGCTATCATCAACAGAAAAGTAGATCATAAATTCTTATAATAAAATATTTTTATTTTAGTGCAATGCCCATTAATTTAAGATTTTTATATATAGCTATCTTCTAATTTATAATGTCAATTTACTGTCTAAATTATATATATCTAATAATATGAAAAATAAAGTTGAATTAAATGAAGTAATAAAAAATATTTCACCTATTACCTGGAGGCATGTAAACTTAAGTGGTCGCTATGATTTTAGTACTAAATTTGCTGAATTTAATATTGAGCAAATAATAGAAGAAATGGAATCATTCTTTAAATAGAAATTTCTACCGAACTTTTCGAGGGGTTGTGCAAAAAACCCCATTATATATTTATATTCCTTAATGATATATGAAAAATAAATGTATTTTGACCAGCAGGTCCATTTGGGATCACTGCATATTGGGTTCCGACAAACATTTCGGGGGAATTTTCCATTAGAGACAGATCTTTTATATACTTTTTTGACACATGCAGCATTTTTGATAATCTTGCAAATATGCTTTACCCTCAATTGTACAGGAGTTACATATAAAAAGATTCACACCTTCATATGGCACTATAGCACAATTTGGTGAACCATACATTGATGCCTGAACAGGTTTTTGACAAATACCACAAACACCGGTTTGCTTCTTAAGCATCACAGCAGAAGCATATTTACCACCTTTATCAAAACATTCCTGTGAGCAATAAGGTTCCCCCAATCCACCATGAATGATCATTCTAACCTCACTTTAACTGATTTGTTAAAACTATAATTTTATTATTTAATATATTTTATTTGACACAATTTCTGATAAAATGTTTTCATCATAGATTAAGATTAATGACAGATTCCAGCTGAACTATTTCTGCCGGTTTTAATTGTTCCCTATGTTGAAGAGAGATTCGTGCATGATATTTTGCTTTACTTATATCACCTAATTCAAGGTACACAATGGTAATCATCATTTGGGATACTGTTAGCTCAGGAACAAGTTCAATAGCTTCCTTAAAACAAATATGAGCATTCTGTAAATCTCTGTTTTTAAAAAAAGCGACACCTTTAAGGTGGACTTCCTTTGCTTTGTTCAGTCTCTCATCTAGATTCATTTTCTCCTCCATATATCCTATTTAAATTTAAATTGATAGTAAATATCAAAAATTTCACTTCTAAGATTACCATAATGTGTTTTTTTGCACAACCCCTAAATGCAATTACAACTGCTGGGAAAAAATACTTGAGCAATTTTTGTTCTCCAAGAGAAGAAGGATTCGCTTCTTGGAATGCATTAAAAACTATAATGTGTGAAAGTTCCACATTGATATCATTTCAGGCTGGGGAATTTTTGGAGAGCTGTACTATGAAAAGCTGTTGGAGGAATATTTAAACGGAAATACAAATATGAAATCTGATAATCCAGATCTTGGACTTCAGCTTTTGGATGAATTGATTGATCCAAATTATGATTTTTTAGATTTATCTTGTTACAATGAGGGTCCAGAAGAAGATTATTCTAATGAATAAATAAAATAAATTGATGTTATTAATAAATTGAATTCTATAACTGGAGAATAAAAACACACTTAGACAGATTCTGGATTAGTCCTTTTCACGGGGATGTGCAAAAAAACCCAGAATAAAAACGCTTATTGAACTACTTGAAATAATTAATATTGAAGATATTAGCTTAAACTTAAATAACCAGGAGATGAAAACAAAAAAACAAAAATTTAATCATAAAACAAAACAATAGATTGTTTATAACTTAATAATCTATTTGTAAAATCTTGCCTGGCCCCTTTTTTTTATACTTCTGGAAATTCTTGAGTTTTCATTATTTCATATTTTATATTTGCAGAATTAAAAAAATTAAAACTCTGATTTGCATCTTCATAATATTTTCTATCTTTATCTGACCAATTATCACATTGTAATAATATAAATTCTTCTGAATTATTTTTTGAGAATTTTGGAGCATCTATAGCAATTCCAACTATTGTTTTTAAATCCCCAAGTTTGTTTTTTGCAGCCCCACAAGCAATTTCCAGTATTTTTCGTTTTTTGGGTCTATATTCAGTTTCATAATCAATTATATCTTTAATTTTTAGTTGTAGAAATACATATCCTTTATCTTTATAAAATGATGGCATAAACGAAACACTTCTCACAAACTCATTATCGTTTTCAGGAAAACTTTGGATTGACTTAATTATTCGATCTGCCAAAGCCCGCCTCATAAACCTTGGTTCCTTTGCCATTTCATGAATAGCACTTGGGCCTTGGAATAAATTTGAATTACCAATAACTTCACCTTGTAAGGCATAATTGCTAGTTTTTTGAATTATATGATCCCATAAATATGAACTCTTATCAGCTTCTTTTTTTAACTTATACTCTTCCTTATTAATAAATTCCTTCCAATCTCCTTCTGCCACAAACAATCCATCAATATTTTCATCTTCTGTACCAATAAAATGTTGATTAGTTTTTTCATTATAGTTATAAAAATAATTTACTAATAAATCCTCTTCTCCACAATATGACAAGAAATCATATTTTTCTATTGCATTAATTTTTGCATTTAAATAAGACTGGAAATCAAAAAAAGTATCAAATTCTTTAAAAATAATTTCAAGATTTTGGCTATCAAATACATGAACAGGGTTTTCTTTTCCTAAATTTATCATAAATGGAAACCCTCTATCAAGAGGCTTCTTTTCACTTTTTGAGTATGTAACCCCTAAACTTCCATATACATTTCTATCAGAACTCCCCAAACATGCTTCTTTGGCTCCATGTGCAATAATTATTTTATGTATTTTAACAGAGCTTATGTCAATATTTATAGGAAAAGGTGTATTAAGATTATTATCTAAAAATATTTCCCTACCATCTTTTATATATCTTTCAGCTCCCATTACTGATCTTATTTGCTTATCAATTACCGTTTTTTTCCAACGCATCCAACTCACTTCTGGATTTTCATTATATTTTTCAAGTTTTCGACTCTCCCTATCAAAAAAAATAAATATTTGATTATCAAAGACAGCTAATAAATCACATAATTCCTTTTTATCATCTTTTACGGGGTTTGGATAACTCCATAATTTGAGAAATGAATTATCACAGAGTTCAATTAATAACTTTTCAGTTTCTGTTACACCTTTTGATTTTACTATTTCCATTTTAATTGGTTTTAATACATTTATTAAATTTACAGTTGTCTCAAAAATACTCTCAGCCATTTCCAAGTTCGCACTAGTTTGTTGTCCTTTTGTCCCATCAATTCCTGTTTTCTCATACCAAACAACATTGTATGTTTGACTTCGGCTTTCAATTGCTATTACAGTTGCACCTCTAGTCCGTGTAGCACAAATTATAACATCGCATTGCTCTTTCACAAATAGATCTATGCTTTTAAATAACCTACTACCAGGATCACCTTGACTTTCAATACCAATTTTTACACCATTTATAGTAATAAAAACTGTAATATCTGTTCTTAGCCATTTAACTTTCTTTAATGCATTTGGATATTTTGAAAGAATTAAATCATGGACCATTTTAATTGTCTCTGTTTTTCCAACATTGGTTTTACCGCGAAGCGCAATGATTGCTTTTTCCATTTATAAACCCCTTTTTAGTAGTTAGTATAAATTAAACCACAAATCCAAATAAAAAAATAGGACAAATTTTCTGACTTTTTTTTCACATCTATTTGTTGTTATACTTGATTATACGTAACTTTTTTGACCTTGATCCCCGAAACTTTTGCATTATCTAGCTTTGTGATAAATTGATTTAGTAAATCTATAAAGTGCATGGCATGCACTCAATAAAAGTGATTTCTAGCCTATTTACTTTTACTCTTGTATCACAAGAATCCAAAAACAAAGACTCCGTCCCGTTTTTTTGGCCCAAAAATATAAAAAAGAATATTTAAGGAGGATAAAATGATTGAGTTAAATGATGTAATCGAAGAATTAAAAAAAGATAAAAAAGAATTTGAAAATTTTGATGAAGAATTTGAACTTTTTAAGATTGGATATATTTTAAAGAATGCCCGGAAAAAATCAGGAATAACACAGGAACAAATTGCAAGGAAAATGAAAACATACAAAGGTAACATATCTCGAATAGAGAATCATGCTGAAGATATAAAATTATCTACAATTAAAAGTTATGCGAAAGCTCTAGGAAAGAATTTAGTTATTGAACTTGTATAAACTATTTTTTTCAAGAAATATAAAGCTATATATACCGCTACCCATTAGTTCCAGATCGTTTTATATTTACGGGACTTATGTGTCGAAAAAACGCAGCTATTTTTCCGTTTGCCCTTATAGACATATCTGATGATTCTGAAATTATTTATTTAAGCTTTTTAATGCATCAATACCTATTACATCATCAATACTTTTAGGTTTACTTTTATAATAATTTGTTTGATAAATAATACGAAAATACTTAGCACTATCTAAACTTTTAAGATCAAAACTCGTATTCTTTATATTGGAATCAAGTGTTCCTACAAAACCATTACCTAAATAAGTCCAAGAATCATTTTTTTCTTTTTTAGCATAAAGATCATAGCCCAGAGTTATGATCAATCTTGGTGGAATAAAAAAAATAGATAGCATATCCTTAATTT
>CBDUZW010000100.1:0-11930 GCA_965371805.1 uncultured bacterium
TAAATCTACTTAATCCCTTCATTTTCTTTCATGCTTCTTTTGTCATTACCATTTTAAGTTCATATTATATTTAAAAAAAATATTTTGATTCAAATATAATACTAATAATAATATGACTCAAAGTCAGTCTAAATCGTTTACATATTTATTATAAATAATTTTATTGGATCAATTTGATCTCATTAATATTTAGATTCAATTATTAGGGCCTAATATGCAGGTAAAATCAAATATAGAATTGTCAATGATAGAGAAGTATTAGTCATATCATTAACCATTATCGGGTTATTAAATTCTTCAAATTTATTTGTAAGCGTTAAGTCAAGCTTTCAATTACCCACATCTTATTATCCCCAAAATTAAGCTCGATAATACTATATATAGCTGTGAGACGCCTTTTCAAATTGAATTTCTAAAGTTAAATCCGTTCGAAAATGGATTTGTTATAAAATTATATGAAGAGTTAGGGGATTTAAGAGATTATTTGTATCTAAATTCAAATCAAATTGGATTAATTGAAAATTTATGAAGTGATATAAGTTTGAAATTATTTGTGGGTAATTGAAAGTAAGTCAAGTAAACCTTCTAGTAGTTTACTTGACTTAACACTTACTGAATGTTAAAAGTTAAAATGCGATATCTTCTGCTAATATAAGCTCACCATATCCATATAAAGTAATATCCGCATTACACTTATCTATACTTGATTCCTGTCTATAGCCAATGGGCTCAGAATGAGCATCACTAACCAGGAACAATTTATACTTTCTCTGATAGGTTCCTACACAAGTACCACGCACACATCCCATTGAAGAAACTCCAACAACATATACCTCACTTATTCCATTTAAAAGAAACTCCCTATGGAGAATTGTCCCTTGAAAAGAATCTACAACATCTTCTTTATCAACCAATATACCATTATCATAATAATGTAATTGAGGAGGCAATCCCCATCGACCAGATCCTTTCAGCGACGTTAACATTATATAGTAAATAGGAACATCAGCTTGATAAGCCTTATCAATAACGATATTGATGTTTTTAAAAAATGCTTCCTGACGATACAGGGGAATAATATCAATTTGAGTATCACTTACGATGACTGCTGCTTTTCCGCCTTCACATTTTTTTGCATTCAATGTGTAGATTCTAACAGATAAATCTTCTGCTGTTACCTCTATTTTTAATGGCTCAGATAAATCATAATCCCTGTCAGGTTCAATATTAGACGTTGCATTTATACTCAATGATAAAGTAAGCTGGACCTTTTCAATTTTTAATAAGGAATTATAAGGTATCAAAAATTCAACTGTTTTTTCTTCTTCATTAATCCCAGTATAAATTTCTGAGTAATCATTGACTGACACATTCAATAATGAGTTCCCGGTTAGTAGTACTTCAGTTTCTCCCGTTGAGCAGGAAATAAGGAATAACGCAATAATTGCAGACAATAAATAATGGAATTTAATCGAATTTTTTGAATTAATATGCTCTTTTTTTAGCTTAATCTTACTTGTTTTTTTCATAATTTTCTCCTTTTTGTTAATTGTATTCCGTCACAAATATAAACTATTATGCCAATATAAAAATCACTATAAAGTATATAAATTTAAATATATACTAAAGTACTATATTGTATGCACTTAATTAAGTAATAAGCATTCATTAACTCTAAAAGTTGTAATATTAAAATCCATTTATTTTTTACAGTAGGATTTTTCACACAAGAAATGATCTGTTTATATTATAATTTGCTCTTGTTTATATCTAATTTATTTATATTCAAATTCCATTCTTCTGCATCAAGATTTTCAACCAGTTGATAGATCTTTTGATTTCTAATGCTATATGGATAATCTTCACTCACATTTTCACAGACAATCGGGATCCAGAGTCTCTTGACAAACTCCCCATTAAGATCATATATCAAAAACTCACTATTTTCATTTTTAACCTTATAGGTTTGAATATAAATTAAATTATCTCCAATCAAGAGGTGTTTGAAATAAGGAAAATATTCCGGAGATGTCAGACGTTGTCTAAATTGTCCCCACTGATTTTTTAAAGCAGGATGTTTTTTTAAATAATTAAAATATCCTTTTTTGTGATCATGGGTAAATTTAATCTTTTCCGGTTTAACAGAAATATCAAACAACTTATCTCCTTCCAGATTAAATAGATGTACAAATCCCTCCCATCTATTATCGATTACTATTTTATCGTTTACTATTTGGTAGGTAGAAGGTTTACTTCCAACAAAGTTAATCTTTTTCCCCTGTTGGTTTGCACTCTTAAATCGGCAAATTTCCTTTTTTATTTTAAATTCATTATCAAATATATTTATAGTTAAATAGTAGACATTATTCTCTCTTAATTCACTTCTGCCTATAAAATTATGTTTCAAAGGTTTGTGCCAGATACCAAATAAAGCTTTAATTTCTCTTAAATATTCTCCATTTTTTGAAAAATATAAAACTTTATTTCTACTGAAAATAAAAATTTCTTTCTCTCTAAAAGAGATTTCAATTTTATTGCCATCCATATGAGGCATCAATCTCATTTCACCATGTCCAAAACCCATCTTTCCAAATTTCTTTAAAAACTTATAATCTTTAAGCGAATACATGAAAATCGTTGCTCCCTCGGTTATATATATTGAGTCCATATCAATATATATCTTTTGTGGTTTGTTAATTTCAGATAATTTAATAATCTGCTCTGAAAAAACCACTAATGGTATTAAAATTAATAAAATCACAAATATCCTTTTTTTCATAATTACACCTCCATAATCAGAAACATAAAAATACTATAATTAAAAGGTTTTTTCACTCCGACAAATGTAGTGTTTTTTATTTTACGACAAATGTAGTATAAAAAAAAAGTAGTATGTTAAACTCTTGACAATTGAGTCAAAGCCTTAATCACTAAATAAACCGGCAACCTGAGTTCTGTTGTTTGTTCCAGTTTTTTTATATATTTTTGAGCAGTAATCTCTGACAGTGACTGATGCAATATATAACTCTTCCCCAATCTCTTTATTTGTTTTTCCCAATTTAATAAGATTAATAATTTCCTGTTCTCTATTTGTGATTTTATATAATATAAAAAGTTTTTTAGAATTCCCATTAATGTTAATAGTTTTTTTATCTAAAAATATAGTAATAAATTTTTTAAAATAGAACACATTTAAAAGATTAAAAAATAAAATAACCAAACTCAATATCACTGAAGCATTTTTATAACTTATCCAGTCAAAATATTCTAATACTCTGAATAGGTAGATATTAAATCCATAAAAAAAAAGAGAAAAAATAAAAAACATAAAATGTCGGTATTTTTCTCTTTGTTTCATCTTTTGTAAATATATAAGAAGAACTGTAAAAGAAAAAATAAATGACAAAAAGATCATAGAAGATGTTGACCATTGCAGGCCAACCCACATTGGCCGAAAACTACTGAAAAAATAATTAAAGAGAATATTTAAAATTAAAAAAATTAAAATAAAGAATAATGATGTTTTTTTTAAATTTTTGTTGACCTTTTTATTTATTAAATTCAGGGAAAATACAATAAGATAATACGCTATCAACACCCGTGTTACATCAAGAATGCTAAAAAAAAGCAGTTTAGTAATTTGAGGCTCAGGCATATAGTTTACATCCTTAAATATGATCCTCATAAAAGCTTCTATAATATGTATAAATGTAACAATATTAATACCGACTAGAAAAAAAACATATGGTGTTATAATCTTTTTATTATATTCCAACTTAAGCTGCATTGCGATATAAATAGCAACAAGCCCTAATCCAAGTGATATGATCAATATAAAATGAGAAATCTCAAGCATTGGTATAAACCTCATTAATCCTTAAAAAAAAATATAACAAATAGCTCTTTTTTTTTCCAGTAAATATATCGTTTATGAATATAATACTATAGTGGCTTATTTACATTTATTTTATAACATACAAAACTTATCTCTGTAAAAATAGATTTTAATTTGTATCAAATCCAAATTTTGTATTCCAAACTTTTAATCAATTTTATTAATGTGAAGCTCCCATTTTTCATTTTCTATATCTTCAATAAGTTGATAAACATATCCGTTTGCAATGTCATATACATAGGGGTAAACAGGATTCTCTCTTTCAAGATAAATATATTGAGTTTTCAGATAATTACCTCTAGTATCAAAGATAACAAACTCATAATTATTCCCATTGGTATTAAATGTACGAACATAAATCTTATTATCTTTTATCCTCAACTCATCAATGGCCGGGTAATAATAAGGGAATTTTATATGTTTTTTTATATATTGATATTGTATTTCATTATATCTTGGATCTTTTTTGAACCATTGCAATACTTTTTTTTTGTCTGTTTCAGTGATTTTTATTTTTTTGAATTTATGATCAATATTATATAAATTATTTCCTTGAATATCAAAAACGTTGATAATAAATCCTTTTTTTCCAGATATATAAATATTTTTTTTATAGGATTTAAAATTTAGAGATCTGGAATAGACTCGAATAGCCCCCTTATGTTGAATATTCAATAATTTAAAAATAGTTTTAATTTTTTTTAAATTAGAATTTAGCAGTCCAATAGCACTATATGTCTCTCCATTTTCAATTTTCCCTTCTCCAAGTGAATCTCCTAGACTGATAAAATGTTTGTGTCCAACAGGTTTAAAATCTCTTCCTGAGGATGCAGGAATTTCTTTTACAAAACCTCCATTTTTTGTAAATATAGAGACCCTTCCAATGCTGGCTACATATATATAATCATCCAAAGGATAAATTTTGACCCTTCCATTTGGCCTAACTTTAAATTCACCAGGACCTTCACCTTTTTTACCAAATTTGGATAAAAGTTTATAATCTTTTAGAGAATAAACAAAGATAGTTGTCCCTTCAATTATATATATGCGCGCTGCATCTACTTTTATCTCAAAAGGTTTTGAAACATCATCTAAAACTGCCACTTTTTTTGCAATAACGAAATTTAATGGAATTAATACTAGAACGAATATAAATAGCTTTTTTATCATAATTTCTCCTTAATTTTTTATCGTAATCTCAATATCTTTTACGTATACAGTGTCTTGATATTCTAGATGTACTTTTTCAATGTCTGTTTTACTCTTTCTAAGCCTTTAATAATTTGTTCCTCATTTAATTGCCCAAAAGAGATTCTAATACAGGTTTTCTTTACTGTTTTATTAAAACATGAGTCTCCTATCAAAACCGAAACTCCATTTTCAACAAAATGTTTATTCAGCTGTTTTTCATCAATATACACATTTTTTAATTCAATCCATGTATGGTAACCTCCTGAGGGTTCAATATAATAAAATTCGGGTTCATTAAAGAATCTCTTTAAAATCTTAATTGCAAGTTTCATTCTCTTTCGATAAGCTTTAAAAACTTTTTTTAAATGTAAATCATAATATCCATTATCTATAAATTCAGCCATAGCTGCCTGAATTGGTTGATTTAAAGTAAGATAGTTATATTTTATCACATTTGATAATAATGAAATTAATTTTTTATCTGCAACAATCCACCCTAGCCTTAATCCGGGAAATAATACCTTTGAGAATGTCCCAATATAAATAACCGTTTGAAAAACATCCATTGTCTTTAATGACATTGGTACTTTTCCAAAAAATTTCATTTCATCATCAAAACCATCTTCCATAATTGGAACCTTATATTCTTTAGATAATTCCAATAGTCTATTTCTATGATCATTTGCGGTCGTAATTCCTGTAGGATTATGAAATGTAGGCATAGTATATATAAATTTTGTTTTATTGTGCTGCAAAGTTTGCTCTAAGCTTATTAAATCCATCCCCTGTCTATTCATTTTAATGTCTAGAATTTTTGCCTCATGAGCCCTGAAAATTGGCAATACCTGATGAAATGTAGGGGCTTCCACCACAATATTATCTCCAGGTGAGACTAACAGTTCCGTTATGATTTTTATTGCATTAAGTGATCCAGCGGTTATAATAATATTTTGGTTTTCAACATTTATCCCGTAGTTAATAAAGTTTTTTGCTAATGCACTTCTTAATGGCGCATAGCCATATGAATTTCCATAGGTAAAAAGCTCAGATCCTTTTTTCATTAATGTATTATTGAAAACTTTTCTGAAACTATCGACTGGATACAATTTTTTATCAGAATAAAAGGATTTCATATCAATAAAATCACTTTGGTTATTATCTGGGATATTATTATGATAAGAATCAGTGTTAAACTCTTTTGATTTTTCTGATATCAAATTGTCCCAGGATAAGACCGATTTATTTGTAATTTTAATTGGATCAATTCGACTTCCTTTGACATATGTATATGATCCTTCTTTACTAAAAAGATATCCCTGAGCAATTAATTCTTCATATGCCTGATATATTGTTATACGCGAAACACCTAATATTTTTGATAATTTCCGAGTTGATGGTAATTGATAGTTATCTTCTAGAATTCCAGTGGATATTCTTGTTTTTATTTCAAAAATTATCTGTTTATAAACAGGGATTTTGCAAAGCCTATCGATTTTTATATTAAACATTTTAACTCCAACAATACTTTAAAACATAGTCTAACAAATATTGGCATCATTTTAAATAGCCAATTTCACCCAATATGATTAGGTCCAATTTTGATTAAAGTTGCATTAATACTATTTTTTAAATGCTTAATCCTGTATGACCATTCTATTCTTATAGATTAAAATATCATCCACATTTTTTATTTTAAACTCATTTTTTTGAAAAATATAGAATTTTATTTCTGCTGAAGATAAATATTTCATTTTCTAACAAAGTGACTCCAATTTTCTATTATTATAAAATATAATAAACCTAATTGTATTTCATCAATTCTATAGAGGTAGTGTTTTTGTTTAAGTGTAAAAAGAACTGCACCACATCAGTATATTTGTTTTGTATCACTTAGCCTTCTTAAATTTAAGATTTCGAATCGTATGACCATACAATTTAAATCCCTTCGAAATTCCTTTTTTATCTCTGTAAAAACTAAGTTTTTTAAAGTAACTCTTATATCCAACTAAGGTATCATTTATTGAAGGATACAGTTTTATTACTCCCCACCGAAAATGTTCTGCTAAGAAATGATCACCATTATATGAAAGTTTTATATTTATATCAATTTCAGGACTATAATATTTACCGCATATTTCAACTATTTGTTCTCTAGTTTTTTTCTTAATTCTATTCACAACTCTTTTTTGTCCGTACCATGTATAGGTGAAAAAGTTTGATTTAATTTTTTTATCAAGATTAAATTCAATCAAATTATTTCCTTTCCCAACTAAAAAAACATGTTTTCGAATGGGAATTAACATCTTTGGAGTTCCACCGACATATTCCATAAATAATTTACCTTGTTCTTTTTTAATTAAATACGTCTTAAAATCATTAAAACAATACTTACCAATATATAACTTATAAAATGATTTATCAACATTATAAACTTTTCTATTTTTATCTTTTAACTTGTTTAACGATTTTTTTTCTAATGGACCAAAAATATCAGGATATAAAATTTGTGTAACTTTATAGCCTTTATCATATGCTCTCAGGCTGCTGTCATTACCCAACACGCCTACTCCAAAACCACGATCCGGCAAAATTAAGGTATAAGAGTTATATCCACCAAGACTTCCTAAATGTGTATACGTTCTTTCTTCCCCTTTTGAAAAATTTGCATTTATTCCAAAACAATAGTTGTTAACTTTTCCTGAATTAAGAGTCTCTGGAGAAAACATTCTATTGACTATTTCTGATTTACTGGAATATTGCTGCAACCAAAGCCCCAGTTCTTTAATGTTAGTATAAACTGAAGTACTTCCAGTTATTTCAACTGGCATCTCATTTTTTTCATAAAGGCCATCTTTGATAGTTCTATAGGGTTGAGCACAATTTTTTATTATTGCATTTGAATTTTGTGCAACTACAGTAGATTTCATTCCAAGAGGTTTAAAAACTTCATTTTCCATAATATATTTAAACTTATTTCCAGAAATACTTTCAATAATTTCAGCCAGGAGTAAGTAATTAGAATTATTATATTCAAGCTCATCACCAGGTTTGAAATTTAGATCCCTCTGTTTTAGGAGTAATGTCATATAGTCCATATTAGAAAGTGAGTCATTCCATTTCCAACCGGTTAGCAGCATCGTGCCAAACATACCTCTTATTCCACTTGAATGATGTATGAGGTTCTTTATTGTTATTCTTTCTTTAAACAATCCAGATAACTTTGGTAAATAGTTCACTATATTATCATTTAATGATATTTTATTTTGTTTTATCAATTTAGATATATAATAAGCAGTAAATTGTTTTGAATTGGAAGCTAAATTAAACATAGTTTCAGCAGTAACAGGTATTTTGTGTTCAATATTTGAATATCCATAGGTTTTTAAAAAAACAATTTTACCTTTATTAACAACAACTATTGCACAACCAGGAGATATACCTTTAGAATAATCTTTGAATATTTTATCAATTTGGTGCTCTTTTGAATGTGAAAAATCTTTACTTTCCATAACTTTAATAAAAAAACAAAATAAAATGAAGGCCACAAAAATGGCTTTGTTAAGTGTTGAATATGGTTTCATTTAAAACTCCTTTACCCATTGGACTCATATTATATTTAGAAAAATATTTTTTATTGAAATCGAATCCTTATTAAACTAAGACTTCATAACACAGTAAATAGTTTACATATTTCTTATAAAAAATTTTAAAGATGCACTTTTAGAATAATCTTTGAATATATTATCAATCTAGAGCTCTCATGAATTACTCATTTTCACACCACCTTTCCATTGAGTCTAATTTGGTTTTCTTTTCCTAAGCAAAAGAAAAACTAAATGATATAAAGATCATAGAAGATGTTGCCCATTACAGACCAACTCACATTAACTGTGAACTACTAAAAATAATTTATATCAAATAGATTTTTTGACTTTCCAGTAAATATAGAGTGGATAAAACAATGTAATTAAGATTCTTTTTAAATTACTTTTGAATAACATTCAAGATCATTGGAGAGTAAACAACTCTCCAATGTAAATCCTCTTTTTAAATAACACTTTTTATTATTTTAAATCATCGATATGCAAATTCCATTTATCATCGTCTTCATCAAGAATCAACTGGTAGATCTTTCCATTAAAGATCGTATATGGAGATGTCTCAAGTAAAGTTATATGATTCAGAGGAAACATAATCTTTTTTAAGAATTTTCCATTTAAATCAAAAACAACAAATTCACTTGACTTGCCTTTCTTCTTATAAGTTAAAACATATATTTTATTATCAGAAATATGATAATTCTTAACTATTGGAAAATTAACCGGAAAATCAATTAATTTTTTGATCATATTAAAAAATTGTTTTATTCTTACATCATTTTTATAGAATCCCAGAATTTCATTTTTATGGGTTTGGGCGAGTTTTATTTTTTCATAGTTATGGGTAATCGTTTTAATGGTTTCTGCTCCATTTCCATATACTGTAATTGTTCCTGTATCCGGATTACTTACATATAGTTTGCCCTTGTATACAATCGGTTTGGCTCTTAGAACAAAGAAAGGACTAAATTTTGTTCTAAGTGAAAACTGAGTGGACCTGCCTAACTCTTTTACTTTTTTGAACTTCGAATCGAAAAAAAACAGACCGGAGAAAGTAGTTTTAGCTTCATTGATAAAGGTGGTCCCGACAAAATTATTTTCAAAAGTGACAAAACTGAATCCCTCTGAGGTTTTTATTTCATTTACAAATTTTCCACTTTTAGTAAAATAAGATATTCTATTTACACTGGATACAATGATGTTTTTATTTGTAACGTCAGCAGTAACGGCTTTACCACCATCAGACCCTATAAACTCTCCGGGACCTTCACCTGGTTTTCCAAACATCTTTTTTAATTTAAAATCTTTTGCTGAGTAGATTAACACCTTAATACCATCGGTAATAAAAATGTTTTTGCCATCTACTGTAATTGGATGTGTAAATGATGTGGGATTGACAACCTCAGACAGAGTCGCTACTTTTTCCCCAAATGTAGAAAGTGTTAATAATAACATTAAAATAATAAAATAAATTGTTCTCATAGTGTTACTTCTCCTTTATAAAATAAATTTTGTAACCACAACCAATCTTTCCTTATCAATTGTGATCCTTCACTAATATAGACTATTCTTGGCATTAGCAAATCACTATAAAGTATATAAATTTAGATATATACTAAAGTACTATCGTTAATACATTTTTCTATCAATGATTGTAAAATGCCTTTGAATATATTATAATCCGCCTATGAGTAATCATTTCACTGTAATACTAGTTGCATTCATTTTAATGGTTGGAATTGTCAGTTTTATCTATATTTTGCAGGATTATAAAAAACATCGTAAGGATTTTATAAAAAGTCTATTATATTTTGTCTTCTTCTATAATTTTTATATTCTTTCATTATTCATCTATCATTATTTTTTGATGAATTTATATAAAAACAATTTCCCGAACTTTATTCAAAGCCCAATTTTCACAGTTTTACTTATACTTTCATTAATTGGCAGTACAATTCTATATACATTTTATTTTTTTAAAACCAATTTACTTTTGCAAAACAAAAAAATATCTAAATTTATATCTTCTCTTTTTCTGTTTTTTTGTGCAACTATATTTGGTATTTTAGTTTATAGCTTTCTATTCATAGATATGAAATCTGATTTTATATGGCTTAGATGGTTTTTATTTTGGTTATTATTTGTTATCCTGTGTATCATTTTATTAAACATATATTCAATAATCAATTCTATTAAAAAGAAATCTAATACGAATTCAATAAAACAATTTTCATTCTTATATCTTTTTTCATTTATATTAGTCTTATTAACTGTTTATGGTGATGCTTTTCAAACAATGTCATTTCTACTGAATTTTTTCCCTTTCAGTTTATTATTAGTAAATATCAACTCTCTGATCTGGTATAAATTTTATTATTTAAAACAAGGCGATTTTTTTCTTAATAAAGAAAAAACAAAAACAACACTTAATAGTTTATGTGAAAAACACAAAATAACAGCCCGGGAAAGGGAAATTATAGAACAGATCCTGATTGGAAAAAGTAATAAGGAAATCTCCGATATACTATTTATATCTATAAATACTGTAAAAACATACACGTCAAAGATTTTCCAAAAATTTAATGTAAAAAGCCGGAATCAATTAACCTTCAAAATTATTGGAGACTAAGCTACTCTTCAATATAAATCTTGTTTTATAGCCTTTAATATTAAAATATACTTAAGTATTAGTTCAGAATAATTTATTCTTTCTGGAATTATATGAATTTTATTGAAATATGGAGTGAATTTAAAATTGAGTTTATACAATATGGCTTGCTTTGATTTGTATTAAGTCTGATAAAGGTTTGGCAATAAAAAAGGCAGGGTATGAAATACCCTGCCCATTTATTAATATTTTAAAACGTTGTTACTTAAAACCTAGAACTCAATCTTTGCGCCAATTCTAATGATTCTTGGTTGAGTAATCATTGTCATCTCTTCAAAAGTTATGCCAGGAGTACTTGACATTGTTTCAACAGTAGTTGCAACACCCTGGTTAAATACATTAAAAATATCAGCAAAAACAGAAACAGTAATATTATTGAATTTAAATCCTTTTTCCAATTTAACATCAAGCGTAACTAAATTAGGTAGTCCTCTTGAACCCTTCTGTTCAGCAAGAATATCTCCCCCTTCATTTAAGGTATCTAAGCCAAGATCCATTGCATTAACAACTCTGGTATATCTGTTACCGGAAAGCATTCTGAAATAACTACCAAAATTAATTCCCCAAGGTCCTTTTA
>CBDUZW010000101.1:0-11818 GCA_965371805.1 uncultured bacterium
ATCATTTGGGTTTTTTGGGGGATCAGAGTCTAATATGTTTCTGAACTTCAACATGTTTTTAAATATATATTATAAAAATAAAATGAATATTAAATTTAAGTAGTGATTTTTTCCAAATTGCAGAAAATATATGTACATTTATAAGGAGACTTTATACTACAATATTATATAAATAATGTTTAAAAAGGTCTAAAATGTTTTTTGAAAAAATTATGTCTCCGCAGTGACTATATAGTGACCATAAATAGTGTAAACTAGTAGTAATAAATAATTATACATGGTAATATATATAATCAAGCAAAACTTTGAAATGCTTGATAATACTGAATTTGTCAAGTAGAAACAAGGTTTTGAGGTGTTAATAAAAACATGGGTATCTTGATTCGTAATCAAAAGGTCAGCGGTTCAACTCCGCTCATCGGCTAATTTAAATTTTTCTTGCCTGTCGCCTTTTTTATTTTACGACAGATTTGCCCTAAACGTGCAGTTTTACCCAATAGTTCTCGGCACAGAGAATTAAAACCATACCTTTCAACATAAATAGCCCCCCTAGTCCTAAATATACAATTTTACCCCATATTGGAACGTACTTCCCAATATAAACAATATTCAAATTTACTATCTTTAAATTTTGTTTTGAGAGCTTTTTTATTCTTTAGATCATAGCTAACAATGCAACTCATTTTTTCATTATCAAAATGTACACATTGAAAGCACATGGTTTTAAATCCTGCATTATCACGTATAATATCTCTCATTTCAATTCTTCTTTTTCTCTCAAAATTCTGTTGTTCATGTAGATCGTTTTTTTCTTTCTTTTCTCTAAATATTGTCCAGAAAATTAGTGCGATTATTATAAGTGAGCCAGTTATAGCAACAAAATAAAACAGTTTCCCACCAAAGAATCCATGTCGTAAATCCAGAATTGCAACAATAATAATGATTATAGTAAATAATCTACCCCAAAATTGTTTATCCTTGAAAACACCGTCAATAAAATAATTCAACTTTATTTACTAGTTTTTAGTTTAGTTATATATAGATCCCAGGTCTCATCTTCCTCATTATCAAGAAGTTGATAGATATGATCGTCTTCAATTGAAAAAATAGGCCAACTTATAATTGTATCGCTTTTTAATGGTATAAAAATATGATTTATAAAATTCAAATTTGAATTATAAACATAGCACTCTCTTTTTCCATTTTTCATTTTATAAGTAAGAACATAGACTTTGTTGTTAGAAAATTTTATATCAAAAATTTTTGGGAAAGACTTAGGAAATCTAACAATTTTTTTTTGAAATTCTAAGTCAATTTTTTGCTTTTCCCACTCTTTATAAAATTGAGCTCTATTTTTTGTTTTAAACGCTATAGATTCAGTTTTTTGTTCAATTGTTTTTACTAAGTTTCCATTTATATCAATAATATCAATTTTAAATATTTTTTTATCCCCAACAAAAAATATTTTTTTTTTAAATACTCCAAAAAAAGAATTGTCAAAAAGTTCTCTAGTTCCATCAATATGGTTGTTCCATTTATGTGTATAGATGCTTTTATTTTGTTTGAAGTCTTGATTTGCAAAAAAATACTCTAAATAATTATCATCAGGTTTTCGAACGACTTTTGCTACAACAAATTTATTATCCAGTTTTCTCATGTCAGTATACATTACGTTTAATTTTTTTTCTTTTATAAAAATCCCGGTGCTATTTATTAAATATATTTTATTAACAAAAAAAGCAAAGATCCCATCGGCAACTATTTGAAACCTTGGAGGAAACTGAAATTCTTTTGGTCCAAGACCTTTTCTGCCAATTGTCTTTATATATTTTATATCTTTTCTACTAAAAACTTTTATTGAATGGTTGTCGGTTATATATATGTATAGTTTATCTGTTTTCATATTTAGAGGATTTTCTATATTTTTTAATTCAATAGATTTACTGCTCAAATATGTGGTAGAAATCAAAAACAACAAAATAAATATTTTTTTCCTCATTATTACTCCTATATTTTTTATTTTAACCTTTTATATTATACTATTCCCATTAATATTATAATTTTTCTGGAATTAAATCAAATGCATTTTTATTACTTTTCATAATTTTTGAATATAACTTAATTCCTAATGAATACTTATTCAATGCTTCTTTACAAATTCTATTTTTTATGTTTACATCTATTTTATTGTTTTCACCATAAAGTGAAGTCCAACAAACATTACATATCGAAATTGCCCAACAAGAGTTGCATTTTTTAGTAGTTGATAAAAAATCTAGTTCCATGTTTTTTATAATATCCCAATAAACTCCCTTTTCTACATTACCAATTATTGGTAATCTGGATGTTCTTTCGCAAACTCGAAAATTTCCGTTTACATCAACGAACAATCTCCATTTTGACAAAGAACATATATTAGCAATATGTTCTTTTGTATTTAGAGGCTCTAACTCATTAAAGTATTTGATTAATGGATAAAAATATGCATGTTCAATATTTAAATTATTCCATCTATTGTCTTCAAATTGTTTTAAATATTTTTTTGATAATTTTAAGTCATTATTCTTATTGTACAATGACTTTCCTATATCAAATTTTGCTCCAATAGGGTTTAAGCTTATAAAAGAAACATCTAAAAGTTTAAAAATTGAATGATTATTAAAATAATCAACTATGTCCACTATAGAATTATTCTGGCCATAAGTAATTGTAAGTGAAAAGTGTTTTAATAAATATTCTAAATTATTTTTTGAGATAGAAATAATATTGTTCAGAATAGTGTCGAATGTCCCTTTTCCATTAGATAATACCCTATTGGAATCATGAATATGCTTAGGGCCATCAATACTTATATCTATATTTACATTGTATTTCTTTAGAAATTCAAAAAAGTTTATATCTATTAAAAACCCATTTGTTTTAATATTCAAATCAATGACTTGTCTTTTCTTAGTTATATAGAGGATACAATTTTTTATTAAATCTTTGTTCAATAATGGTTCTCCACCATAAAAAGTAACACTAGGCTTTTTGTATCTTTTTATAAAATATTAGTTTACTGATATTAAAATTTCTTTTTTTTTTAAATTGTTTTGTAATTGAATTTTCATTTAAATCTATTTTTTTTGACAACTCTTTTATACTTAAAACCTTTAAGTCTTTTGTCGGAGTCTTTTCTATAACCTTCTCAATAGTTGTTATAACAGTATCTTCTCTAATTTTCATTTACTAATATTTGCAAATTTAATAATATTTTTCACAAAATTTTAATTTTAACTATATCATTTTTTATAATAAACCTCTTTTGTTTTTAATTATGCATATTATCAAAGTCAAGTTATAAAGTAAAAAAAGTTAAAAATATTGTCATCAATTTACTATTGATATGGGAATACAAATTGTTAATGCAAATTCATGGGGCTATTATTGTTCACCAGACATAACTGAAAAATGATACATTAAGAGATTTACCCTTAACATACAGTTTTACCTATTCTTCAACAAAATAAAAAAAAGGGGAATTATTGACAATATTTACTCTATTCCATAAGGCATTATATGCATTTAATATCGATCAGAAGAACAATTTATATTTTGATAATTTAGAAAATGAAGATATGCCACTAACAAGATATAAATTACTTTTTGATTCTAAAAAAATTAATTTAGAATCCGATGGATATAAATTTATAAAAAAATCCATCCAAAAAGGTGGTATGATTTTTGAATATATTAGTTCAAAAAAATAATAGATATTATAAAATATTATCCCCCTAAAAAGGGATAATTAAAAAGGCACACAATAAAGATCATTTTTAATAGATTTTATTACTATAAGCTAAAAAGGTGCCAGACGAGAATTTCAATTTTCTGAGAAATACTATTTAATAAGTGAGAGCATATAATAGTACAAATATTTTTTTGGGGACAAATTGGGGACAAAACTTACTCGATTTTACTTCAATTTACCTTATTTTAATTTTGTATGTTTAGTTATAGTGCATGTTTGTGGGCTTTTTACAAAAAAAACATTTTGATTCGTAATCAAAAGGTCAGCGGTTCAACTCCACTCATCGGCTTTTCAATAGTTTCTAATTGCTAACACCATTTGTTTCTATAAGAAAAACATCAATAGTTTTGAAGAAAAATCAAAAATGTTTTTACATAGTTGCAACCTTTGTCACATTACATTTGCATAATGTGACAAAGGTTGCATTATTAAGGTTGCTAAATAAATATCACATCCAACTAATATGGTTTTAACAAAATATTTTAGTAGTCCAATCTAAAACAAAAGTTTTTGTTGACAAAAACTACATGCCAATATATACTATTGGCATGAAGGATAGGGCGTTTCGTATTGAGGCATTTTTAAAAAACAATGGAGGATACGCTCATCTGTATGAATTTATTAAGCATAAAATAGATCCTAGAGATATAAAAAAGCTTGTTGAATCTAAAAGAATTGAAAAAATTAAACAAGGACTTTATAGACTAAGTGATATTAAACACCCAGATAAACTAAACATGAGTTTTATTGATATTAGTAAAGCAATAAATAATGGAATTATATGTCTTATATCAGCCCTTGAATACTATGATTTGACCACTCAAAATCCTGGAGAGAATTATGTTGCTGTACCTCACAATAAAAGAGTACCAAAAATAATATATCCTCCGGTTAATATTTTTTATTTTAGAAAAAGGTTTTATGATCCAGGTATTATAGAAATCTCGACTCAGTATGGGGATGTTAAAATGTACAATCAGGAAAAAACAATTTGTGATATGTTTAGATATAGGAAAAAACTTGGAGAAGATATTGCTATTGAAGCATTGAAAATATATCTGAATAGGAAAGGAGCTGATCTATTGAAATTGAAAAAATATGCAGAAATATGTCAAGTTAAAGCTTTGATAGAATCATATGTTAAGGTACTTGTTGGATAGAACAAAAAAAATGGAAAAGAAAAGGAATAATGCTGAATCAATAAAACAAAAACTACTAAACATAGCAAAGAAATGGGATAAAGATTTCAATATGGTTTTGTTGCAATATTTTCACGAAAGATTTCTTTTTAGATTATCAAGATCTCCTTATAAAAAAAATTTTATTTTAAAAGGTGCTTTGTTACTACTGTCAAAAGATATATTTAAAGCCAGGCCAACAAAAGATATTGATTTTCTTGCTGTTGGAGTTTCCAACGATAAAGATAATATTAAATCAATTATTCAATCAATAATATCTGTTTCAGATGATGATTGTGTTGATTTTCTAAATGATAGCATTAATGTAAATACCATTATGGAAGGTGCAGATTATGAAGGATTACAAATAAAATTAAATGCTACCTTAGGGAATATAGAAAGATCTATAAGTATTGATATTGGATTTGGTGATGTAATAGTAAATCAACTGGAGAATATTGATTATCCTGTGTTATTAAATCTGGAACCGCCAAAAATCAAAGGATATCCATTGGAAACTGTTATTGCTGAGAAGCTTCAGGCAATGGTTTTTCTAAATTATCAAAATAGTAGAATGAAGGATTTTTATGATTTATTGTATATATCTCAAAATTTTAATTTTATAAAAAAAACTTTAATAGAATCAATTAAAGCAACTTTTAATGCAAGGTCAACAGATATAAATAATTTAAAGAGCATTTTTTCTAATGATTTCAAAACTGATAAAAATATGGATATAAGATGGACAAGTTATTTAAAAAAAAATAAAATCTCAGATGTTTTGACTTTCAATGAATTAATAAATAAACTAGAACAGTTTTTTGAAATTTTAACTAATGAGAATACAATAAAAACTTTCTGGGAATCTAAAGAATATAAATGGATTAAATCCTAGTCACATATTATAATGTGTGTATGAAAAAAGGATTTGGAAATAGGTTTAAGGTAAATATGATACTATTTTATATTTGGGGACAAATTGGGGACAAAATTTACTCGATTTTACTTCAATTTACCCTATTTAACTTTTGTAAGTTTAATTATAGTGCGTGTTTACGCACTTTTTGTAAAAAAAACATTTTGATTCGTAATCGAAAGGTTCGGGAGTTCGATTCTCCCCATCGGCTTTGAACAGAAAATCTTCCCACCCACCCAAAACCAAAACATATTTTTGATTTAAACAAATCATCAAATCAATCACTTTATTATCTTAAAGATCCCAAGAAAATAAACAGTTTTAATCATCATAGAAATCAATGAACATTAAAACCGTCCATTAAATAACTTTTGGCTTTCTCCCTATAAAAATCACAGAAATTTATAGATTTTTCTCAACTTAAATAATTATTTTGTATAAGTCTTAATGAACGTTAAATGTTGTTTATTTTATATAACAATAATTTTATCTGAACTTAACTCATTATATGTTGAGTTAAGTTCGCTCTAAGCAGCTATAGTGTTAATATAATTATTTATACAAGAAAAATAAGTTTATGAAATTAACATATAATGTGACATACTACAGTATAACTTAACATAACGTATGTTTTTTTAGGAGAAATCAATGAAATATGTTCAACCAATTAGGGACTTAGGACAGGTTGAAAAAATGAAGGCAATATTAAAGGGGCACAGCCCCAGGAATTATTTTTTATTTGTTCTGGGCTTAAATACAGGGCTTAGAATCGGGGATATGCTAAAGCTTCAGGTCAAGGATGTTCGGAAAAAGTCACATATCGATATCCATGAAGAAAAAACTGGGAAAATCAAAAAATTTAAACTCAATGCAAATATTCAATCGGTAATTGCTGAATATGTTGAAATCAAAGAAGATCATGAATATTTATTTCCATCAAGAGTAGGGGACAAACCGATCAGCCGGATCATGGCATATAATATAATTAGAAATGCAGGAAAAAAAATAGGCTTAAAGGAAATAGGAACGCATACAATGCGTAAGACATTTGGTTATCATTTTTATCAGAAGAATAAGGATGTCGCATTATTGCAGAACATTTTTAATCATTCTGCTCCCTCGATTACGCTCAGGTACATTGGTATCAATCAGGACATAATGGATAATGCCCTAGATGACTTTAGTTTATAAAGGATCTTGTTTAGAGTTAAACGTATACATAAAGAATTATTTGTGTTAACATTTGGTTCATTAGAAATGAAATCAGAGAACAAAATATGTGATATTAAAAGGCAGGACAATGAGTATTAGAGAGGATACCATTAATACAACTATAGAAAAAATAATAGATAAGACACCTACAAAAGATTTAAAAATACTGAGTGTAAAAGAGTTGTCAAAAAAAGTAGATTCTAACGAAAATATTATATATAAACAATATAAAAATAAAAGACATTTTTGCATAAGTAAATTGATTTTTTATAGAAAATTGCAAAAAGCTTATGGTTTGTTAAAAACAAATTCTGACCTGAGTATAAAAGAAATTTCTAATACCATTGGTTATAAAAAAACGGAATATTTTGGGCAAATTATTAAGAAAACCTTTGGTAAGACTCCTTCTGAAATAAGAAATAAAAATAAAACGAAATAAGTGGCGGTTTTTTGGGGGTTGTGCCCATAACAACTCCTTGCTAAAATAATAATGCTTTAAAAAATAAAAAATAGGAGAATTTAATGAAAAAGCGTTTATTTTATGTATTGTTAAGTATTTTGGTTATTGGATCAGTTTCAATGGATGTACATTTACAGTCTGCAACAACTCCAATAGAACCGAATGATTTTTATTTTTATTTTTGTCTGAAATCGGCAAATGATAGTTATCATAGTTATAAAGTGAATTGGTGTGATAAACAATTTGGTGGAAATCCATGGGCATGGGCTGATTGTATGAAAGATGCAAATAATCGTTTAAACAACGATGTTTATAATTGTAACGAAGCTTATGGAGGACGAGGACGAGATAATTAATTTTTATAACATGTTGAAATAAAAAATATTCACATATAAATATGGTTGGGAAAAATATTTTTAGATTTGTTAAGAAAAAAGCTTTATTTTTTCCAATTATATTCAAATAGGGGTTAAAAAATTATGTTAAAGTTTATATCTAGAATTGATTTAAAAGATTTTATTAAAATGTCATTTTTTTCAAACAATAATCTTAAAAGATTGAGTGTTTTGTTTTTTTATTTTTTCATATTATTTATTAGTTCGTATTATATTTTTGGAGATAATTTTAATAGTGATTCCAAACTAAAGAAAAAAAGTTTGGTATATATTACATATCAAGATAAAATTGCAAAAGCAATGTGTTTTTATGATAAATACTATATTATGAATTTAGTATATTTTAAGGGACCAAGTGGAATACTAATTAAAGCAGGTACATATAGAAATGATAATATAGTTGCTGATATTAACTATTATGAATATATTGATAGTAATGGGAAAAAATATCAAATAAAATATGGGATAAGTCATATTCATTCTGTACAAGGTTTTGGTATACCTGCGATGGTTAACATCAATGGTACTACTATTAATGATTTTATTAACGTTAATGATGGGGGTATTAGTGAAAAAAGGATTCATGAGAAAATAAAAAAAGAATTTCAATTGCTTCCAAGTAAATTTAAACTGGGGTTAAGGGAATTATATCTATTTTGTGGACAATCATTAAGGGACATTAACATTATAACGGTATATCTTGGCTCTATATTTAAAGGCGTTATCCCTTATAAGTCTGATGTAGATATAGTTTCAGAAAATGAGGTTGATACTATTCAAAATTTTCTTTCTGAGATTAATTACTGTCCTTCAGAAGGGAAATTCAGTATTAATCATAAAACAAAAAAGCATAATTTCTCAAAACTTTTTAAGATAAATATTGAAGATAGAGTTTCAACTGTTTTATATAATAGAGAAAATAATATGGAAAAAATATTATTTAAAAATTCAAATGATATAAAAATCAAGATATATATATCAAGAAATAAATTTCCAGGCAATTTTATTAAATTTGAATATAAAGAAAAAAAGATTACATATATAATTGAACAGTTTGTGTTTTCTCATTTTACTAAAAATACAAATGGGATTCCAATTGTTTATGGGTTTAATGGATATTATATTGCAGGAATATTAGATAATAAGAAAAATGAATCATTGTATAAAATAAAAATTAAAAAAGAAATTCAAAATTTACCAATAAATTTACAAAAAGGGCTTAAAGAATTTTGGGAATATTATATTAGTTCACTTTGTAAAAAAGAAGTCATTAATTGTAATTATAATAAGTTTTTTTTTTTACCGAATAAAAAACACACGAGTAGTATGGTAAAGGCTATTGATTCAGAAACTTTAAAAAAGAAATTAATTAATGAGTTTAAAAAATATAATAAAAAAAATGAATAAAAAAAAGTTTTTTATTATTATATTTTTTATAAGCTTAATGAATTTGCAAAGTGTGAATTTTTCTATAAAGTTGAAAAAAAATCTTGTAATCAAAAGTGAAAATGAAAAATATTTAATTGTAAAATTATCCTCTGCAGCTATAGACAAAAAAGGTAATATATATATTACAGACTCTAAATTAAATTCAATTATAAAATTTAATAAAAAAGGAAATTTTTTAAAAAAATACGGAAGGAGAGGTCAGGGGCCAGGAGAGTTTATTAATGGACCTGATTTGATAGAATATTCAGAAGGAAAAATATATGTGAATTTAGGATTCAGTACAAGACAAGGTATATTAGTTTTCAATACTGATTTAAAATTTATGCATCAAATAAACTATAAAAAGATAGTTCCTACTCTTTTTGTATGGGAGAAACGTTTATATATACCAAATCTTTTAGTTGAGAATACTTTTACATTTGATATTTTGAGTGAAGAAGGGAGTTATATCCGTGGAAAATATTTAAATTCACTTCAGTATAGAACTATTTATGAAAATATCAAAAATATGATAATTGACAAAAATGGAAATATGTATATTATTAGTAAATGTGAGGATAAGATAGAAAAATGGGATAGTAAATATAATAAAATTTGGTCAAAGTTTATTTTTTCCGGTAAAAAACCTCAATATTCGAGAAGTCCTTCTGGAAGATTTATACCAAAATCTTTTTGGTATAAAAAAATTGCACTTGATAGTGCAGAAAACATATATATATTAGGACTTAATATAGCAAAAAATTATAAAAGAGACGTTTATGTTATTTCAAAAACAGGTAAGCTATTAACAATATTTACTCTTCCACATAAGGCTTATTCTGTATTTAGAATTGATAAGAACGATAATCTGTATGTTGATGCTTTTTTAAATGAGGAAGTAGCATTAATTAGATATAAATTACTTTTTGACATTAAAAATATTAAATTAGAAGCTAAAGGTTTTCCTGCTATAAAAAAAGGTGGATTGCTTTTTGAATATGGGGTCAATTAAAGAATCTTTTATTATATGGACTAGTGGCAATATAATCCTATAATTGGATCGAAAAAATATTTTTAAGTAAGCAATATAAAGTGATAGCACTAAGATTGGTGCTTAAATTGTTAACTTGTTTTATAACATGGAGTTTTTTTGATACTACCTATTTTAGCTGTACTTGGAGGCCTAGTTATTTTATTATGGAGTGCTGACCGTTTCGTTGAGGGCTCAGTTGCTATTGCCGACCATTTTGGGATGCCCCCCTTTTTAATAGGTATTATAATAGTAGGATTCGGCACTTCTTCGCCTGAAATAGTGGTGTCAGCAATTTCTGCCTCTCAGGGCAATCCAGGCATTGCTCTTGGCAATGCTTATGGATCGAATATTGCAAACATTTCACTTGTTTTAGGAATTACTGCACTAGTTACTCCTATAAGTGTTCAATCATATATTCTACGCAAGCAACTTCCTATCCTTACTATTATCACAGCAATTTCTGCAATACTATTATGGGATTCTTACTTATCAAATACAGATGCATTGATACTAATAGGTATTTTTATATTTATAATGTTTTGGAACATAAAAAATGGTTTAAATGTAGAGAGTGACATATTTCAAAATAAAATGAAGAATAAAGTAGGATCCCAAACATTGACAAGACTTACTAGTATATTCTGGATAGTTATAGGATTAATATTTTTAATAGTAAGTTCTCAAATTCTTATTTGGGGTGCCACTAATATCGCACGACAATTAGGTTTAAGCGACCTGATTATAGGGTTAACTGTAGTTGCAATTGGTACATCTTTGCCAGAACTTGCATCATCTGTAATGGCAATACGAAAAAATCAACACAATATAGTCTTGGGGAATGTATTGGGTTCCAATCTGTTCAATACATTGGCGGTGGTTGGGATTACAGGCACAATACATCCAACGAGAGTCAGTCCTGAAATTTTATCCAGAGATATTTTTACTATAGCTATTTTGACTATTTCGCTTTTTTTTATTGGTTTTAGATTTCGTAGTCCCGGACGAATAAATCGTTTTAAAGGTGCACTCCTTCTTTTCTTCTATATAGGATATAATATTGTTTTGATTGTAAGCGTTTAATTAACTTTCAATTACCCACATTTTTTGATCCTATCATATTAAATCCGATGTAAGCGCTCGAGGAACCACACCTTATCACACCTACTTTTTTAGTAAGCGTCAATTGACGTTTACATTCCCTTCACAACAAGGGTGTAATTGCACATTTAGGGGTCACTCATTTTCCAGTGATAGCACCATGTTGAGTGGTTGTCTGGACATTCCGGATAACCACTTTTTCATCCAACTTGGAAAAAATTTATAAACACTGTAAAATATAATAGCGAGAATATTGTAAAAGTCAAGTACTTTTACCAGTCCTTCGGTAATTACTTTTACTACTAACT
>CBDUZW010000102.1:0-11643 GCA_965371805.1 uncultured bacterium
GTCTTTTATATAAAGGATTATGAAGGTTTTACTAAATAAACTTTTGTAATTACTTTCAAAATTAAAAGGAGAAGAAAATGAAAAATAGAGATCTTAAAAAACATCTCATTTCAGTTTTTGTGTACAACAACCCTGGAATATTAATGAGAATTACCGGCCTTTTTTCAAGAAGGGGATTCAATATCGAAAATATTGGAGTTGGAGAGACTAAAGAAAAAGGCATGGTCAGGCTTACTATATCTATTTGGGTCGATGACCGTGCCTTAGATCAAATTCAAAAACAGCTGTACAAAGTGATTGATGTCGTAAAAGTATGTCCAATCAGCATTAGTAATAGTGTTGAGAAAGAGATGGCATTAATTAAAATTAAGACAACTGATTCTACATGGGACAACCTGATCCACACTATTAATGTTTTTAAAGGCAAGATTATTGATACCAATTCTGAAGGATTGATAGTTGAGATAACCGGAACAGTGGAAAAACTGGAGTCTTTTATAGATTTAATTGACAGTAATAATATCGCCGAAATAGCAAGATCAGGTGTTGTTGCAATAAATAGATGGAAAAAAAAGGAGAATAAAAATGGCAAAAATTTATTATGAAAATGATGTAAACGGAAGTTCTTTAAATGGAAAAAAAATATCCGTATTGGGATTTGGAAGTCAGGGACATGCGCATGCTTTAAATCTTAAAGAGAGTGGTTACGATGTAATTATCGGGCTCAAAGAAAACAGTAAAAGTAAAAAACTTGCTGAGGAAAATGGTTTTGAAGTTCTAAAAGTTTCTGATGCTGTAAAAAAATCTAATGTAATTATGATTCTTTTACCTGATGAAATACAGGGGGAAGTGTATAAAGAAGAGGTAGAACCAAATTTAGAAGAGGGTGATATGCTTATGTTTGCACACGGCTTTTCTATTCATTTTTCACAAATAGTCGTACCGGAAAATATTGACGTAACTCTTATTGCACCCAAAAGTCCCGGACATATTGTTAGAAGAGAGTTTGAGAAAGGACGTGGAGTGCCCGGGCTTGTTGCGATTTATCAAAATTACACAAAAAACGCACTTGATATTGCATTGGCTTATGGAAAAGGAATTGGCGTCGCAAGAGCCGGGATATTTGAAACTACCTTTAAAGAGGAAACCGAAACAGATCTGTTCGGTGAACAGGCAGTTTTATGTGGAGGGGTTACATCTCTAATGAAAACCGGATTTAATACCCTTGTTGAAGCTGGATATCAACCGGAAATGGCCTATTTTGAATGCATAAATGAGATGAAATTAATTGTGGATCTCATCTATGAAGGTGGCTTTGCTAAAATGAGAGACTCAATAAGTAATACAGCAGAATACGGTGATTATATTACACAGGAAAAATTGATTACGCCAGAATTAGAGACCAATATGAGAAAAATATTAAAAGATATTCAAACCGGCAGGTTTGCCAAAGATTGGATCTTGGAAAAAAAAGCAGGACTACCCTTTATGAACGCAAATAGAAAACTGGAATCTGATCATAAATCAGAAGAGGTTGGAGCTAAATTAAGGAAAATGATGTCCTGGAATGAGTAAAAAAGGAAGGGAAATGAGAAGTGATGTTATAAAAAAAGGATATAAGAGAGCGCCCCACCGCTCTCTTTTAAAAGCTTTAGGCCTTACAGATAGAGAAATACAGAATCCAATTATTGGGATAGCAAACTCATCTAATGAAATTATCCCCGGTCATATCCATCTGAAGGAGATTGCTGAAGCTGTAAAAAAAGGTGTGATCATGGGAGGGGGTACTCCCCTGGAATTTAATACAATTGGAATCTGTGATGGAATAGCAATGGGGCATAAAGGAATGTCATTCTCATTACCTTCACGGGAAGTAATAACCGATTCGATTGAGATAGTTGCAAATGCGACTCCATTCGATGGATTAGTCTTTATTTCAAATTGCGATAAAATCACACCGGCAATGCTTATGGCTATGGGTAAGTTAAACCTGCCATCTATTTTAATAAGTGGTGGACCTATGCTTACCGGAAGTTATCGGGGTAGGAACATTGACCTTGTTACAGTCTTTGAATCAGTAGCGAAGTTCAGCAAAGGTGAGATATCCGATTTAGAACTATTAGATATAGAGAATAATGCCTGTCCGGGAGCCGGATCTTGTTCGGGACTCTTTACAGCCAATTCAATGAATGCAATTTCTGAAGTTTTAGGTGTATCATTACCTGGAAATGGCACAATTCCAGCCGTTTTTGCTGAACGGATAAGGCTTGCAAAGGAGACTGGATATTCAGTAATGAATTTGGTAAACAATGATATCAAACCAAGAGATCTAGTGACAGCTGATTCATTTTATAATTCTGTAGTAGCAGATCTTGCACTGGGTGGGTCTTCAAATACAGTTTTACATCTAACTGCTATTGCAAAAAGTTTTCAAATTGATTTTAGTATAGACCTTTTTGATAAGCTTAGTAAAAAAATCCCTCATCTCTGCAATCTTTCTCCAGTTGGCCCCCATCATATTCAGGACCTGCATAGGGTCGGTGGGGTGTCTGCCCTTTTAAATAGACTTTCTCAAAAAAACCTGATTAAAAGCGCTGCAAAGACAGTATCAGGAAAGAGTCTTGGTGATCTGCTCAAGGATAAAGAGATTAAAAACACAGAAGTGATCAGACCTTTAGAAGATCCATATCATAAAGAAGGTGGACTGGGAATATTCTACGGAAACCTGGCTTCAAAAGGAAGTGTCGCTAAAATTTCCGGTATTCCTGAGAAAATGAAGGAATTTAAGGGATCAGCAGTCGTCTTTGAGAATGAAGAAGATGCAACTGAAGCAATCTTAAGCGGTAAAATAATTAAAGGTGATATTGTCGTGATTAGATATGAAGGTCCTAAGGGAGGCCCGGGTATGAGAGAAATGCTCTCTCCAACATCCGCAATAGTGGGAATGGGACTTGTCAATGATGTTGCCTTAATTACAGATGGACGTTTTTCCGGTGGTTCAACCGGAGCTGTATTTGGACATATATCACCAGAGGCTGCTGAGGGAGGACTTATTCAAATTGTAAATAATAGAGACATAATCGTAATTGATGTAAGCAAAAGAACAATTGAGCTTCTTATTAGCACAAAAGAGATAGAAAAAAGGTATAAAAGTCTGAAATTTACACCTAAAGTAATATCAGAATCAGTTTTGAAAAGATATTCCTCATTAGTTCAATCATCTAGTGAGGGAGCTGTTTTTAAGGATTAATAAAAAAGGTGATTATCAGCTTAACTGATTGACCTTATGTAATGGAGAAAAAATGGAAGAAAGTATAAAAATATTTGATACGACCCTGAGAGATGGTGCACAACAAGTTGGGGTATCTTTTTTAAAGGAAGATAAAATAAGAATAGCCAAGGCACTTGATGAGATGGGGGTTCACTATATTGAAGGCGGATGGCCTGGATCTAACCCTAAGGATATTAGTTTTTTCAATGAAATTAAAAGTATTAATTTAAAAAATGCAAAAATTTCAGCCTTCAGCTCTACAAGGAGAGTTAATCTTGATATTAAAAATGATCAAAACATAAGTCAACTTATAAAAGCTGAAACTCCTGTCATGACTATATTTGGAAAAACATGGGATCTCCATGTTAAATCTGCACTAAGAACAACCTTTGATGAAAATCTGAGTATGATTTTTGACACTATCAAATATTTAAAAGGGTATTGTGACGAAGTGATTTATGATGCTGAACATTTTTTTGATGGATATAAGAGTAATAAAAAATATGCGATACAAACGGTTCAGGCTGCTGAAGCTAGCGGAGCAGACTGTATTGTATTAGCGGACACAAATGGAGGAACATTAACCGGAGAATTAAAAAACATTATTCAAGAAGTAAAAAAGCATATATCTGTTCCAATTGGAATTCATACACATAATGATTCAGACCTGGCAGTTGCAAATACGCTTGCAGCAGTAGATGAAGGCATAACTCATGTCCAGGGAACAATAAATGGTATTGGTGAAAGATGTGGAAACGCAAATTTATGCAGCATAATTCCAAATCTTACATATAAAATGGGAAAAAGAACAATAAAGTCTGAATCTATAAAGAATCTTACTTCAATTTCAAGACTGGTTTCCGAATTATCAAACCAATCACACCCGGTTCATCTCCCTTTTGTAGGCAAAAATGCTTTTTCACATAAGGGGGGCATTCATGTTTCTGCCGTATTACGCAATCCAAAAATGTATGAACATATACTCCCTGAATCTACTGGTAATAAGAGGATGGTCTCTGTATCAGAACTCTCCGGTAAGAGTAACTTATTAAAAAAAGCAGAAGAAATGGGCCTTGAAATTGATAATAAATCAGATGTTGTATTAGAGACTTTAAAAAAAGTTAAAGATCTTGAATCCAAGGGATATCATTTTGAAGGAGCTGAGGCTTCATTCGAACTACTATTTAAAAGAATGTTGGGAGAAGTAAAGGAATATTTTAGTATAGATGGATATAGAGTACTTGTCTGGAAAGATCCTGGTGGTCATAATACCTGGGCAGAGGCAACAATAAAGGCAAAGGTTTCAAAGGATATTTCAGATAATCTTGGGATGGCTGAAAACTTTGAACATACATCGGCAGATGGAGGAGGACCAGTAGAGGCTTTGGATAAGAGTCTCAGAAAATCTCTAGAAAAGTTTTATCCAGGACTAAAAAGTGTAAAACTAACCGATTATAAGGTGAGAATATTAAACGAAAATCTTGGAACCAAAGCAACTACAAGAGTATTGATCCAGTCAACAGACGGTGATAAAAAATGGGGGACTGTCGGTGTATCAGAAAACATCATTGAAGCCTCCTTTGAAGCCTTAAAAGATTCGGTAATTTACAAATTATTAAAAGACGAAGAACAAAAAATTCAAAGAGAGCAGAAATCTGCTCTCTTTATAAACAAACAATCTGGAGAAGATAATGAAAGAAAAAATAAAAATTTTTGATACAACATTAAGAGATGGCGAGCAATCTCCAGGAGCATCAATGTCATTGGAACAAAAAATTAAAATGGCAATTGCTCTGGAACGACTGGGAGTAAACAGGATTGAAGCAGGATTTCCCGTTTCATCACCCATTCAATTTGAAGCAGTAAAAAAAATTGGAGAAACGGTCACAAATTCAACTATAGTTGGATTAGCGAGGTGTGTTAATATAGATATTGATGCAGTATACAATTCTTTAAAGAATAATAAAGATAGAATGCTCCACCTCTTTATTGCCACATCTCCATTACATAGAGAATTTAAACTTAAAATGAAAAAAAATGATATTTTAAAAAGCATTAAAGAGAAACTGCAATATAGCAAAAAGTTTTTCAAAAACATTGAATTCTCAGCTGAGGATGCGTCCAGAACAGAGCCTGAATTTCTTATTGAAGTTGTAAGAACCGCTCTGCAAAATGGTGCAAATACTATAAACATCCCGGATACAGTTGGATATTCAACCCCTGAGGAATTTGGGTCTTTAATAAAGCTGTTAAAAGCAGAAATTCCTGAATTAGAGGGTAACGATCTATCTGTACACTGTCATAATGATCTGGGATTAGCGGTTGCAAATTCTTTATCAGCCATAAAAAACGGAGCATCTCAAGTGGAGGTCACATTAAACGGTATTGGAGAGAGAGCAGGAAATTGCTCACTGGAAGAGCTTGTGATGGTGCTTAATGTAAGAAAAGACATTCTTGATTATAAAACTGATATTGTAGAAAACTTACTGTATCCAACTTCCAGGTTATTACAAAATATAACTGGATTAATTGTTTCAAGAAACAAACCTTTATTCGGCGATAATGCATTTTCCCATGAATCTGGAATACATCAGCATGGTGTAATAGAAAATAAGGAAACATACGAAATTATTAAGCCTGAAAACATTGGCCGGGGAGAAGAGACTTTGATTATGGGAAGACATTCCGGGAAACATGCATTTTCAGAAAAATTAGACCAATTGGGCATTTCACTAAAAAAGGATCAAATAGAAAGAGGTTTTGAACTATTTACAGCTTTGGCTGACAAAAAAAAGGAAGTTTATAATGAGGATATATTAAATATTGTCACCTCAATTCTGGGAACTTTTAGTAAGGGATATAAACTTGAATACTTTAATTCCACAACTGGAAATAAAACAATCCCATCCGGCACAATTAAAATATTAGAGGGGAAAAAGGAATATATTGCATCAGCACATGGTGATGGACCGATTGACGCCTTATATAAATCAATTGATTCTGCAATTGGAGTAAAAACAAAACTAAAAGAGTTTCAAATTCAAGCAGTTGGACAGTTCAAAGATGCCCAGGGACAGGTCAGGATTGTTGTTGAAATTGACAATAAAAACTATATTGGGAAAGGAACTTCAACAGACATTATAGAAGCATCTGTATTTGCTTATCTTAATGCAATTAACAGTAACTTATTTTCAAATAGAAAAGGAGAAATAAATGAGTAGAAAGCAGACAATGAGTGAAAAAATTTTTTCAAAAAAAGCAGGAAAAACTGTAACTGCAGGTGAATTTTTACTATTAGATGTAGATGTAGCTCTCGCTAATGATATCACAGCTCCAGTTGCAATTAAGGAATTTAAAAAATTCGGAGGAACAAAAGTTTTAAATAAGGATAAGATTGTAATGGTTATGGATCACTTTGCTCCAAACAAAGATATCCTCGCAGCAGAACAGGTAAAATATGTCAGAGAATTTGCAAAAAGTAAAAATATCAGCAAGTTTTTTGATGTTGGAAGAATGGGGATTGAACATGTACTATTACCTGAGAAGGGAATTGTTAAGTCAGGGGATCTTATCGTTGGAGCTGATTCTCATACATGTACATATGGCGCCCTGGGTGCATTTGCTACAGGAATGGGATCAACTGATCTTGCAGGTGTATATTTAACTGGAAAAGCCTGGTTCAGGGTACCGGAATCAATAAATATTAATTTGACTGGAAATTTTAAGGGTGAGACTTCTGCAAAGGATTTGATATTAAAAGTAATCTCTATTCTGGGAGTTGATGGTGCTAATTATAATGCACTTGAATTTTCCGGGCCTGGAGTTAAAAATATTTCAATGGATGGAAGATTTACAATCTCTAATATGGCAATTGAGGCTGGAGCAAAAGCGGGGATTTTTCCTGTTGATAAAGTAACAATTAACCACGAAAAATGTCTTGGAATAACTTCTGTTCCTTTAGAACAGGATATTTCTGCAAACTTTGCAAATGAGATTTCTATTGATCTCTCAGAATTAAAACCTCAGGTTGCATATCCCTATCTACCATCTAATTGTAAAGATATTGATGAGACAGAGAAAGATAGAATTCTAATTGATCAGGTTGTAATCGGATCATGTACAAATGGAAGAATGGATGATTTGAGGGTAGCATCTAAAATTCTAAAAGGGAAAAAGGTAAATAATAATGTCAGATGTTTAGTTTTTCCGGGCACTCAAAAGATATACCAACAGGCAATGAATGAAGGTATTATGGATATATTTATTGAGGCAGAATGTGCTGTTTCTACACCTACCTGTGGTCCATGCCTTGGAGGACATATGGGAATACTTGCAGATGGTGAACGGGCAGTTTCAACAACAAATAGAAACTTTACCGGTAGAATGGGGAATAAAAAGAGTGAAGTATATCTTGCTTCACCTGCAATAGCCTCGTTTTCTGCAATTAATGGATATATTTCAGGAGAATTCAAATGATGATCAAAGGTAGAATATTCAAATTTGGCAAGGATGTAAACACAGATGAGATAATACCCGCCAGGTATTTAAATAGTTCTGATAACGAAGTATTGAAAAAATACTGTATGGAAGATTTAAGGCCTGGTTTTGGCGTCAGAGAGGATGTTGCAGGGTCAATTATAGTCGCAGGGGCTAATTTTGGCTGCGGCTCCTCCAGAGAGCATGCCCCTATTTCAATTAAAGCTTCAGGAATTAAATGTGTGATTGCTGAATCTTTTGCAAGGATTTTTTTAAGAAACTGTATTAATATCGGCTTACCGGTTATTGAAGTAAAAGATACATCAGAGTTTGATGAGCAGGAGGAACTTCTTGTAAATTTTGATTTAGGTAAAATAATAAACGTTTCAAAGAACAAATGTTTTGTTTTTTCTTCATATCCACCATTTCTTAAAGGAATTATTGAAGAGGGAGGATGGCTGAATTATGCAAACAAATATATTGTGAACAAAAAAGAGGTTAGCTAATGAAACTTTATAAAATAGCAGTTTTACCCGGGGATGGAATAGGACCTGAGGTAATGAATGAAGCCTTAAAAGTAATGAAAAAGGCTGGAAAACTATTCGATATCGTGTTTGATTTAAAAGAGAGTGAAATTGGCGGATGTGCAATCGATAAGTTCGGAACGCCGTTACCTGATGTAACATTAGATACTGTTTTTAATTCTGATGCAGTTCTCTTAGGGTCTATAGGTGGTCCAAAATGGGATAATCTAAGTCCGGAAAAAAGACCGGAAATTGGAGGCCTTTTAAAACTAAGAAAAAAAATGGACTTATTTGCAAATATAAGACCGGTTTTTATTCATAATAAACTTAAGGATTTTTCACCTGTTTCTTCAATCATAAAAGACAAATACATTGATATGCTGACTGTCAGAGAGCTTTCAAGCGGCATCTATTTTGGAGAACCCAAACAATTAAATGACTCCATTGGGATAGATACTATGGTATATAAAAAAGAAGAGGTTAACAGAATTGCAGAAGTTGCCTTCCAGATTGCAGAAAAAAGATCCGGAAGAGTAACCTCAATAGACAAAGCCAATGTACTATATAGTTCAATGTTATGGCGAAATACAGTTAATGACATTTCCACAAAATATCCGGATGTTACATTGAATCATATGTATGTAGACAATGCAGCAATGCAGATGGTGTTGGATCCTTCTCAATTTGATGTAATATTATCTACTAATATGTTCGGTGATATAATTTCTGATGAATCTGCGGCAATCAGCGGATCTCTTGGTATGCTGCCTTCTGCTTCTCTGGGAGGGAAGATAAACCTTTTTGAACCTGCAGGTGGCTCTGCCCCGGACATTGCAGGACGGGGAATAGCAAATCCAATTGCTCAAATTTTATCAGTAGCCATGATGTTTGAATATTCATTCAATGAGAAAAACATTTCAAACTCAATTTTTAAAGCAGTGGAAGAGACAATTGATGCTGGAATTAGAACAGGAGATATAACAACTTCAGGAGAATTTGTCTCAACATCAGAAATGGGAGACGAAATAGTCTCCAGACTAAATAAAAGTAGTTAAATAATCGTAAGCGGTAATTAGCCGCTTAAAAATCTTTTAACCTCAGGAGTCTGTTCAGAAACTAGAACAATTACATAAAAATCTAAAAAATTTTATGTTCATTATCTATTCTCAGGCAGGCTCCTAGATTATCACAATAAACTTTTTTATCAGCATTCATAAAATAATTAAATTGATCTTAACGTAAATTTTAATGGTATTTTAAAAGAAAAGGTTCAGATCTAAAAGCTGAATATAGTAACGTTAAGTATATGGATTTGTGGCGGTCTTGAAACACAAATCTTTCAACTTACACCGATGCTTATTTATTGTTAAATCGCTCATAATTAGCACTTCACCCGCCATAAACCATAATCCACCGTCAAAAAAATAAATATTTTTTTGACGGTGGATTATGGGAAATAGAATGAAATTAATTTTAGAAGTAAATTTTAAAGGTATTTTAAAAGAAACGGTTCAGATATAAAAGCTGAATATAGTAACGGTTTTTATAAGAATAGTAGCCGATTTCGGAAGTAGAATTTTTCAGTTTACTGCTAATGTTGTTGCGGACTACAATGTTCATATTTACTACTATTTAGGCTATTATTTTTATACTTTGTTGTAGCCAGTACTTACTCTTCATTAGATTCTTCAATTAGATTCTTATCAGGTAATTCCAAAATTTCTTTCGATTCAAGTGCTGTAAAAGTTTCAACATCTTTAAGTTTTCTTTCCATTACATTTGTTCTTGTTGTACGTAATGTATCAAGTGTTCCAGAAGCAGTATTTAGTTGTTTGTGTACTTTTGTTAAAACACCTGAAAACTCTTTAAATTCAAACTTTACTGCTTTTAAGATGTCCCAAACTTCACTACTTCTTTTTTGAACAGCAAGTGTTCTAAATCCCATTTGTAAACTATTTAACAATGCAGATAAAGTTGTTGGTCCAGTAACAGTTATTTTATACTTTCTTTGAAGTATTTCAAATAATTCGGGATGCCTTAAAACTTCTGCATATAAACTTTCAACTGGTAAAAACATTATACCAAAATCGGTTGTATGCGGTGGGTCAATATACTTCTCACTTATGCTTTTTGCAAAACTTTCAATCTTTTTTAGTAAAACTTTTTGAGCAGATTCGATACCGTCTTTCTCTCCCTTATCAAATGCGTCAAGAAGTCTATCGTAATCCTCAATTGGAAATTTAGAATCAATTGGCAACCATACTTCTTTTCCTGCTTCTTGCCCTGGTAATTTTAATGCAAACTCAACATTGGCTTGACTACCTTTTTTAGTCGCAACATTTTTCGCATATTGGTCAGGAGTTAATATTTGTTCTAATATATTTTCAAGTTGATATTCTCCAAATACACCTCTTGTTTTAACATTAGATAAAACTTTCTTCAAATCTCCAACTCCAGTTGCAATATTTTGCATTTCACCTAATCCTTTATGCACTTGTTCCAGCCTATCACTGACTTGTTTGAATGATTCACCTAATCGTTTTTCTAAAGTAGTTTGAAGTTTTTCATCAACTGTTTTTCTCATTTCATTGAGTTGAATAGTATTGTCTTCTCTGATTGATTTAAGATTTTTTTCAATTGTTTTTTCTACATTTTTTATATTTTCTGTAGCCTGTTTATTTAAGTCAATTTGTTGTTTATTAAAATCTCCGAAATTTTGTCTTAACAGGTCATTTAAGTTTTTAATATTCTCTGAAAAATTATCTTCAAATGCTTTTAGAGATTTTGATAACTCATCTCTATTCACTTTTGTACTTTCACCAGTTTGTTTATTAAATTCTACTTGTTGTTTATTTTGAATTTCAAATTTTTCATTAAGTAGAGTATTAATTTCTTTAACATTTTTAGAAAATTGTTCTCCAAATATATTTAGTGATTTTGTTAATTCTTCTCTATTTGTTTTTGAGGTTTCACTTGTTTCTGTTCTATCTCTTTGAAACTCGTCTTTAATTGATTTTTCAGTTCGTTCTAAAGTTGTATCAAATTTAAAAAATGATTCTTCAATCTCTTTTAACTGAGGTTTAATATCAAAAGAGACTTTCTTCTTTAATCCTATTACAATATTTACTATTGCAAGGATTATCAATGTTATTAATAATGTTTCTATCATAGTATTTCCTTTTTCCCGTATTGGCTACAACGTTAAGTATATGAAAAGTTGCCGACTTCGAAGCTTATATCTTTCAATTTACAATGAAGTTAAAACGAGCTATAATGCTTGAATTTACTACTATTTCGGCAATTTTTTATATACATTGTTGTAAGTAGTTTATGTTCATCATTCTAATTCTTCAATTGCCTTTTCTATCAATT
>CBDUZW010000103.1:0-11349 GCA_965371805.1 uncultured bacterium
ATCATTTGGGTTTTTTGGGGGATCAGAGTCTAATATGTTTCTGAACTTCAACAAGACACATAACTCAAAGTTCAATTTTGCTATACTCTGCTGTGTCTAAATTTAATATAAAAAATGTTGGAGCCGATGATCTGCCGCATAGTTCACCAGGGTTCATTATAATTGTGTTTTTAATCTTTCGAAAATCAACCTTATGGAGATGTCCGTAAAACAGATAGTCAAACTCTTCAGATCCAGCCAGCTCTTCCATTTGATAAGGTTCATGTAGAAGAACTATTCTTTTGCCATTTATATCAATTTTGAGAGGAGCTCTGCTGATTATTCCTCCAAATCTATTAAATGTGCTTTTCAATCCCTGATGCTCACCATCCATGTTTCCAAATACACCATATACGATCCCCTTAAAATCCCCTAGTAGTGCTGCAGATACTGGAGAAACAATATCTCCCAAGTGTAGTAGATATTTACAGTTTTGAGAATTCGCAATTTCAACTGCTTTTTTAATATTCTCCAAATTATTATGAGAATCAGAGATCAATGCAATATTCATTGATTATAATACCATATTTTCATATAATATTTTAGCATTATAAGCAATAAATAGAACAAAGAAATTTATTCAATATAATGTCTTGTTTATTATTTAACAACATTGCTTTTTTTCTGAATTTATGCTATTTGAATTTATAAAACCTTATACAATGTTATAGGTTTAATTTAATAAAAGGAGGTTTCCAATGAACTATGAGATCTTAAATTTAAAATCGGAAAATGGTATTGGAATTATTACTATAAGCAGACCGAAAGCAATGAATGCACTGAACTCCAGATTCTTTAATGAAATGAATTCAATGATTTCAGAAATATCAGAAAATGATAGCATTAAAGTTGTTATCATAACTGGTGAAGGCAAGGCTTTTGTAGCTGGAGCAGATATTGCAGAGATGGTTGATAAAACCCAGAAGGATGGAGAAATTTTTTCTAAAATCGGTCAAAAATGTTTCAGAGATATTGAGCTTTTGAAAAAACCTGTAATAGCCGCTGTAAATGGATTTGCACTTGGTGGTGGATGTGAACTTGCAATGGCATGTGATATTAGAATCGCAAGCGAAAAGGCAAAATTTGGACAGCCTGAAGTAAACCTCGGATTAATTCCGGGTTTTTCCGGAACTCAAAGACTCTCAAGAATAAGCGGAATGGGTAATGCCCTATTACTATTATTGACCGGAGATATGATAAGAGCTGATGAAGCCTTAAGAATAGGACTTGTTCAAAAAATTGTTGCACCTGAAGAACTAATGAATGAAACGATAAAAATTGCAAAAGCAATTGCTTCAAAAGGACCAAAAGCAGTACAGCTTGTAAAAGAAGTAACCCGCAAAGGCTATGAAAAAGATTTTGATGATGGTAATAGGCTTGAAGCAATGAATTTTGGAACTCTTTTTGAAAACGAAGGTACTGAAGGTATGAAGGCTTTTTTAGAAAAAAGAGAACCAAATTGGTAAAGATAAAATTTAACAGGAGATAATTTATGACTTATGAAGAAAGATTAAAAAATGTTACAGTTTTAGGAGCAGCTGGAAAGATGGGAAGTGGTATACTTCTTTTAACAGCCGTTGAAATGACTGACCTCAGTTTTAAAAAAGAAAACGAAGGAAAGGAATTTGTATTAAATGCTTTGGATATATCTCATACCGGACTTTCCGGGATTATGCGATATCTCAGTGTTCAAGTTAAAAAAATCGCTGAGAAGAAAACAGGTTTTCTGAGAAAAATGTATGAAGACAGAGCCGACCTGATAGAAAATGGCGAGATAATAGATCAATATGTATTTGATGTTCTAAATATGGTAAAACCAACAACCAGAATGGAAGCAGCATATGAATCTACTCTAATATTTGAAGCTGTTAGTGAAAATCCTGTTTTAAAAACAAAATTATTTAAGCAAATCACTGCTAATAACAAAAATGATCCCTGGTTCTTTACAAATACTTCATCGGTTCCAATTGGACAACTCGATAAAGAATCAGAACTAAATGGAAGAATACTTGGCTTCCATTTTTATAATCCACCGGCTGTTCAGAAACTTGTGGAATTAATTGTTACAAAAGAGACTGTATCAGAAATGACAGAATTTGCTTATGAATTTGCAAAAAGACTAAAAAAACTAATCGTCCCATCTAATGATTTTGCCGGGTTTATTGGAAATGGACATTTTATGAGAGATGCTCTATTTGGAATAAACAGTGCAGAAAAAATTTCTAAAGATATTCCATTCACAAATGCGATATATGCAATAAATAAAGTCAGTCAGGAGTTTTTAGTCAGACCAATGGGAATTTTCCAATTAATAGATTATGTTGGAATCGATGTTTGCCAGTATATAATGAAGGTAATGGATCCTCATTTAACAGACGAAACACTTCATTCTGAACTTCTTGATAAAATGATAAGTATCAATGTGAAGGGTGGTCAAAATGCTGATGGATCGCAGAAAGATGGATTCTTAAAATACAAGAGTGGAAGGCCAGTTGGAGTTTGTAACCCGCAAACAGGAAAGTATGAAGATATTTCTGATTTCGAATCAAAAGTTTCTGATTATCTTGATACAACCGCCGATAATGTCCCATCCTGGAAGGGATTGTTATTTGATAGAAATAAGAATGATAAACTGGCAGAATATTTCAGCAAGGTTGAAAATTCAAAGACCAGAGGCGCAGAATTAACAAAACAGTACATAGCAAGATCTAGAGAAATTGGAAAAAAGCTTGTTGCAGATAATGTTGCAAAAAATGAAGATGATGTAAACAAAGTTATGTTAACAGGTTTTTTCCATCTTTATGGTCCAATAAATGATTATCTTAAATAGGGGTTAAAATGAAAAAACTAAGAATAAAAGTATATATGACTGCTGGATTCAATACAATATCACTTGGAACGGGAAGAAAAGAATTTCATCCGAAAAAACCGAGACCTGGTTTAGAACATTATATTAATGAAGCGGGAAAAGGTACACTCGGACAGATAGGTGGCGGTAAAAATGTTGACGAGGGAGTTATAGGAAATTTTATGGCTTCAAGATTTAATAAACAGGCAAATCTTCCGGGATTTATTCCAATGATAGATAAAGATTTGACATATAAACCAGCTATTAGTGTAGAAGGTGCATGTGGTTCAGGCGGGCTTGCATTAATGACAGGTATAAAGTCAGTCCTCGCTGAAACTGCCGATGTCGTATTGACAATTGGTGTTGAGGTACAAAATACAGTTAAAGCCATCTATGGTGCAGATATTTTGGCGGGTGCCGGATGGTATCAAAAAAGAAAAGAGGGACATGCATATTTTTTTCCCGGGCAGTTTTCTGACAGAGCAGGCGCTTATTTTGAAAAATATGACCGTGAAAAGGCAAGAAAAGGTTTTGCCGTATGGTATAAAAATGCAATTGAAAACGCAAGACTATGCCCTACAGCTCAGGAATTTCATAATAAAGACACTGAACTTGAAACCACAGCTATGTCTGAACCAAATGGTAAAGCATTTGTTGATAATTTAACTGTCTATGATTGTTCAAAGGTGTCAGACGGAGCCTCTTCAATTGCAATTGTATCAGAAGAAGGTTTAAAAAAAATTGGTATTGATAAAAAAGATGCAGTTGAAGTAGTTGGATGGGGACAGGTTGAGGCAGATATAACAAAGGAACCTGAAGATTTAACTGAACTTACAACAATTAAAAGAGCTGTAAAAGAGGCATTGGAAAGTACCGGTATTACTTATAATGATCTTGGAACAGTAGAGACTCATGATTGTTTTACAATCGCCGGGATTCTTGCAACTGAGGCAATAGGATTTGCAAAACCGGGTGAAGGTGCAGAATTTGTCTCTGCTGGAAACACTTCAAGAGATGGTATCATTCCTATGAATACAACCGGTGGACTTATTGGCTGGGGACATCCGACTGGAGCAACAGGAGTTCATCAGGCTGTAACAATCTGGGAACAATTTACAAATCGAGCTGGAGATGCACAAATAAAAATATCTGATAAAAAACCTTATGGATTAACAATAAATATGGGTGGAGATGATAAAACAGTTGTCGCCATCGTTTTCAAAAAGGCTACATAAAGTAAGGGGGAATTATGTCCATTGAAGATAAGTTAAAAAAGATTGACGATAAAAACAAACTTGCTGAACTGGGTGGTGGAGAGGCCCGGATCAAGAAACATCATGATAGTAATAAAAAAACAGCAAGAGAAAGAATTGAATATCTTCTCGATCCGGGAACATTTGTTGAAATGGACAAGTTTATGATCTCAGAAAATACTAAATTTGGAATGGATAAGAATAGAGTCCTGGGAGATGGTTTTGTAACCGGATATGGAAATATAAAGGGTAGAAAAGTATTTATATTTGCACAGGACTTTACCGTCTTTGGAGGATCACTCTCTGGGGCAAATGCAAGAAAAATAGTTAAGATCATGGATATGGCTTTAAAAACCGGTAAACCTGTGATTGGATTAAATGACTCAGGTGGAGCAAGAATTCAGGAAGGAGTTGAAAGCTTAGCGGGATATGCAGATATCTTTTTAAGAAATGTTTTAACTTCAGGAGTCATCCCTCAAATTTCAGCTATCATGGGACCCTCAGCAGGTGGAGCTGTATACTCCCCCGCAATTACAGATTTCATAGTAATGACAAAAAAAACATCATATATGTTTATAACCGGGCCCGAAGTAATAAAAACTGTAACGAACGAAGATGTGACTAAAGAGGAACTTGGGGGTGCTGATACTCATAACACAACATCTGGAGTAGCGCATTTTGCCGGTGAAAACGATGAAGATACTCTTGAGATAATAAAGGAACTTCATAGTTTTATCCCAAGTAATAATATGGAGGATCCTCCATTTGTTCCTACAGATGATCCTGTCGATAGAATCGATAAAGAGTTAAATACAATGGTACCCGATAATCCGAATCAGAGTTATGATATGAGAGATATAATAAAGACTGTTGCAGATGAGAATTACTTCTTTGAAGTTATGGAACATTATGCTCAGAATATGCTGATTGGTTTTGCCAGGTTCGGAGGTAGATCAGTTGGGGTTGTTGCAAATCAGCCCTCACATCTTGCCGGTGCACTTGATATCAACGGCTCTGTAAAAGGAGCACGTTTTGTTAGATTTTGTGATGCATTTAATATCCCGCTTATCATATTTGAGGATGTCCCGGGATTTTTACCCGGAACAACCCAGGAGTATGGCGGCATCATCAGGCATGGAGCAAAACTTCTTTATGCATTTGCTGAAGCAACCGTTCCCAAAATAACTGTTATAACTAGAAAAGCATATGGTGGCGCTTACTGTGTCATGGGTTCAAAACATATTAGAACTGATATTAATCTGGCATTTCCCGGAGCTGAAATTGCTGTTATGGGCCCTAAGGGTGCTGTTGGTATTTTACACCGAAAAGAGATATCAGAATCTGAAAATCCGGAAGAGACCATAATAGAAAAAGAAGCTGAATATAGAGAAATGTTTGCAAATCCATATATTGCAGCAGGAAAAGGTTATATTGATGAAGTGATATATCCTGAAGAGTTGAGAAAAAAACTGATTGTTGGACTGGAACTGTTAAAAGATAAAAGAGACGAGAATCCTCCTAAGAAACATGGAAATATCCCACTCTAGGAGGTAATTCATCATGGAAAAAATTAAAAAAGTATTAATCGCCAATAGAGGCGAAATAGCTGTTAGAATCATCAGGGCCATTAGAGAGATGGAATTATCCCCTATTGTCGTCTATTCAGAGGCTGACAAACTTTCATTAGCCGTAAAACTTGCTGATGAGGCCTATTTTATTGGAGAGTCCCCATCATCAAAATCTTACCTGGTCATGGAAAAGATCATAGATGTAGCAAAAAGAAGTAATTCAGATGCAATCCACCCGGGCTATGGATTTCTTGCAGAAAATGCCGAATTTGCAAAAAAAGTTGAAGCCGAAGGGATCATTTTTATTGGGCCCTCTCCCGAAGCAATCATTAATATGGGTTCAAAAACAATATCGAGAGATATTATGAAAAAAGCAGGAATTCCAGTTGTTCCGGGTATGGTCGACCCTATTAGTGACCTTGAAGATCTTGAAAAAGCTGCCTTGGAGATTGGATATCCTGTTCTACTAAAAGCATCTGCCGGTGGTGGTGGAAAAGGAATGAGAAAGGTTGAGAAAAAAGAGGACCTGCAAAAAAGTTTTAGACTTTCCAGTTCAGAAGCGCTTTCCAGCTTTGGAGATGCAGCCGTATATGCAGAAAAATATATAGAAGAACCACATCATGTTGAAATTCAAATCCTGGCTGACAAATTTGGAAATACAGTCCATTTAGGCGAAAGGGAATGTTCGGTTCAAAGACGTTATCAAAAAATAATTGAAGAGACACCTTCTCCATTTATTCATGAAAGTACCAGACAAAGAATGTGTGAAGTAGCCATAAAGGCAGCTGAAGCTGTGAATTATTCAAATGCAGGTACAGTTGAGTTTATAGTAGATAAAGATCAGAATTTCTATTTTCTTGAGATGAACACCAGGCTCCAGGTTGAACATCCAATAACTGAAATGGTTACTGGAATTGATCTGGTTAAAGAACAGATCAGGATTGCAGAGGGAAATAGATTAAGCTTCAAGCAGGACGAAATCATTCCCAGAGGAGCTTCTATTGAGTGCAGGATCTACGCAGAGGATCCTTTTAATAATTTTTCTCCCTCACCGGGGAAGATCATTGAGTATGTACCACCTGCAGGTGGAATAGGTATCAGAGATGATTCCGGGGTATATGAGGGATATGAAGTACCCATCCATTATGATCCCTTAATCTCAAAACTGGTTGTCTGGGGTAGAGATAGAACTGAAGCAATCGGTAGAATGAAAAGAGCCTTATTCGAATTTAGAATCTCAGGCATCAAAACATCTATCCCCTATTATCTAAGAATATTTGAAAATGAAGAATTTCTTTCAGGAAACTATACAACAAAACTGATAGAGAGAATAGAGAGCAAAGATGTAGAGCTTTCAGAAAACTCAGAACTGATCGCACTATTTGCTTCTGCTATCAGAGAGATGGAAAGAAAAATGCCCGATGGTGATAATCCAGACAAAGGTAATAATGGAAGTCAATGGAAAGTTTATAATCGGATGAAAAACCTGAGGAGATTCTAATGAAATTCCAATTTGAAATAGATGGTAAAATAAAAGATATTGAGATTGATAAAAAAGCAAAAGGCGACATAAATTATGAAGTCGTCCATAATGGAGTAAAAAAACAGTTTACGGTCAGAAAAATATGGCATAGAAATTTCATTATTATTGATGAAAACAATAAGGTCTATGATGTATTTGTTGAGAAATCAACAGGAGAAGAAAGATGGCTCTTTTTTAAGGGTTATAGCTATAAAACCAAAAGCATTGACAAAAAAAGAAAAGGCTCAGGTTTTGAAGTGGAGGGAAAAGCAGTGATAAAATCTCCCCTGCCGGGCGTTATAAAAACGGTAGAAAAAAAAGAGGGAGACGAGATTACTGCAGGAGAAGGTATTTTATTTCTTGAGGCAATGAAGATGGAAAATGAAATAAAGTCCCCAAAAACAGGCATACTGACTAAAATCTATATTAAAGAAACCGATCCGGTAAACGCAGGAGATAAGTTATTTACTGTTGAGTAAAAATTACGAGATTCAAAACGAGAGTGTCAAATTTAAACAGCAATCTTTTAATTAATTAAAAACTACAAATATATAGAAAAGAATTGCAAAACAAACTTTTCCTCATAAAAGAACAGCTACTTGTATAATTTTTTTATTGCTCCTTAATATTTAGGTTCGGCTCTAGGTTCCAGCAATGCTAATTGAAGGATCTTACCCTTGATACTTTTCATTCTAATGTTGATTCTGTTCATCGAATGAGTATTCATCATAAACCCCTTTCTATTAATACTTCGAATCTTCAAAAAATCTCCCAGCAAGCTATTGGACATATTTGAGAGTCTGGACATGTCACGCTTACTTATTCCTTGAGGACCTTGAGGAGGTGTAGGTGTAGGAGGTGGTGGTTCTTTCGGTGGTGGTGGAGAATCCTTTTCTGGATCTCCTTCTTTACCCATCTTTCCTAACACTTTGGCTTTTAAAACTGCATCATTCAAAGCCTTATTGAAGGCTAAGTGGATTTTTCTGTCTTTAGGATTTTTCATAAAACTGCGATAAGAGATTTGGAGATTCTTCAAGCTTTTCAGTAAAGCAGACTTTTTTACAAAAACTTTCTTTTTGGATAGATGACTCTTCTTTAAAGTTTGAGCATTTGATAATGACACAAATAATAAAGAAACAGACACCAGCATAATTAAACAAAAAAATGTTCTTTTCATTTTCTTTTTCTCCTTTTTTTTTGTTTTTTCTTTAAAATATTTAGCATTATGTCAACACATTATCATAAAATATTTTAGTTTTCAATAAAATTTATTAAAATAAATTAATTTATGCGTTTTGTGGACTGGCACCAAATTTATTCACCAAATTTATTCATTCTGCAGTCATTAAACCAATTAAAGGCTTAACTTTTGGGCCAATAAGGTTACTTCATTTAACTGCTTTATACTGGATATATATTTATCAAAAGGTATTTTTAAGCCGGTTCGCATGATAAGAAAGGAGGTAGAAACCATCTTTCTGGCAATTATCTTAACGTTTTTGTCCTTTTTATTAGTTTCACTATTATAGAACATTATTATAATATCTATAAGATGGGTTAGACTTGAGGTTTCATCTTTGGCGAGTCTATCTATTTCATTTTTGACGTAATCCCAATCTTCACTCTTATTTGTATCAAATGCTTTTGCAAAATTACCATAATATTTCTCTGCCATCTCCCTGGCAATACGCATAATTTCCTTTGCCAGGTCCGGGTTATATTGTAGTTTCCGTTCTTCTATTAACAAACTCCATTGCATTAATAAAACCTTCCTTCTCATGCTCAATCATCTCCTCTGGTAAAAAATGATTTTTTTTATATTCTTCTAAAAATGTCAATATTTTTTTAGATTTCCTCTTTATCCCTTTATGTGACGTCAGGTACCCTGTTAAAGATAGATAAGATTCATTTGCTATCACCATTGCAATTAACTTTGACATTGTCAATTTATCCATTGAAATCTGCCAGGATGCACGACACACCGATAAATACTGATTTACGGCTTGATCATCTTGATTTATACTTTCATAATACTTTCCCTCTAATAAACATAATTTAGTCAGGTACCATAGTTTTGTTAATGGAAGGGGTTTTCTATGAATAATATACTTAATCTTTTTTCCAAAATTGAAATCGCATTTTTCCAGTAAGAATCCTCTCTTAAACAGTTGAATAGAGTCTCTGTTTTGTACCAATATATTTCTTAGTTCACTGTTTTTACTTTTCCAGCCTTTTTTCAATATATTTTTAATTTTATGCGTAATCTCCTTTCTTTCTTGATATGGAGGATATTTCAATTGATCTACTGCTTTTGTATAATAAACAGCAGCATTATTTGTATCAAACCTCTCTGTACTTAATAAGCTGAGTGTCAACAGGTTTAACCCAATTGTAAGAATTATCAGCCGTATTAACTCCTTGTTCATATTTTTCTCCATATTTTGAATCTAACATCATTTTTTGTTCCACAGTTTAGACAAGTATCACGATGAGCACACAATAATTCTCCACATTGACATTTCCATTTCTCATTTTCTACTTTTATAAAAGCTTCTGTTCCTATATTTCTAATACTTTCTAAGTTTTGTATGGGGCTTTCTCCATATTTTGTTTTATAACGTTTATCAAGATCCTTTATTCGTTTACAAGGAAATTTACTGCATTCTGAACAAAGTAATCTTTCATCCCCCATCTTTTCCGAGCACTCTTTAATTTTACATACCGTACAATGATAGGGTTTATTTCCTGTATAATTGCAGCCTGCACATTTATTTTTTTCACGCTGAAATCCAATGCAAAGATCACAAAGTACACCACATGGAGCAATGCTCATAGTATTCATGCTTTTACCCCCAATAATTCTATGATTTTACACATTGATATGTCGTATTATTCCAATTTTTGAAGAATTAACTTCGTAGGTCTCCACTTTGTTCCGGCTCATCATTTTTTTTCTACTAATTTTGTTATTGTATCACATTTAAAACACTTTCTATTGTGAATTGAGATTAATCCACCACAGTTTGAGCAAGAATATTTCTTGTATTGTTCTTTAATAAATTTGTCAATTCCCTTTTTACTAATATTCTCTAAATTATCTTTCACAGACATTTTGTAATTCTTTCTATATCTATCGTCCATACGATTAATTTGTCTGCAGGGATACTGCTCGCATTCAAAGCAAAAGGTAGCATTGGCATTTCCTTTCAGCTCATGATTAATTCCTGAACATTTTTTAAACAAATATGAGCACTTTTTGTTTTCCGGCCGGCAGCCTGAACATTGGCTTCGTTTTAAATTATTAACATAGGCAAGGTATCGGCTGCAAATCCCACAGTTCATCCCACAGGGAGCTATAAGTTCTTCTGAAATAGTATTCGTTTTTTTCATTTCTACCCAACTTAATTATAAATTAATGGTTCCTCTTTGTTATTAAGTGAAGGGGGACAGATTCACTTCAGGGTGTCGAGCAATTCTAAGGCACGTTTATTTTTTGGGTCGCGGGTCAGGATTTGTTTGAGTGTCTCTTTTGCTTTGACCAGTTTACCTATATCCATGTAGGCCTGAACCAATGAAAAACGACCATTGATCGCTTCAGGATAGACCGTTAAATAATATTCAAAGACCTTGACTGCTTCTTTTGATCTCTTTGCCCGTAAATGTTGCCGCCCAATGCCACCGATGATTGAATAGGGCGGTATCGCTTCAAACCCAAATTTTTTAGTCAGCCCTTCATAATGTGCTTTAATATCATCTGCACTACCATTCATAAACATTTCCAGAGAGGGTATCCAACCTTCGAAAATGTTGTTTACCCCCTGGTAAAATCCTTTTATAGGAACATGTCCCTCTTTGTCATATACTTTAGTACCCCAGTTAAACTGCTGGAACTTGCGCTCTTTGAATTGTTTATCTATATTCCCCAGAGTATCGTGAAGCTTCTTGGGCTCCATACCACCAGCTGTGACATATAAATAACGGTTCTTCATAGCGTCTACAGGAACCGAGCCAATTATTCCAGCCAGCATGGAAGCCACTTTAGGTTCGCTGATACTGGGACTTGTTGGAGTTATTGTCAAACTTGGTGGAATGTGAAATCTAGCATACCCAATTTTTTCC
>CBDUZW010000104.1:0-11333 GCA_965371805.1 uncultured bacterium
TTTTTATGACGCAACCAGTAGTAGTTTAAAGTGTTTTTTTATGATTCAATTCGAATAGTTGATAAGTAAACTATTTTGTGTTATAATCGTAGTACGGTGGAACGCAAAAAGAAGATTACTTATAAAAACATTCAATTTGTGTATTTAGTCTCTATCATGCTTTTAATATATATATATATTAAAAGCAAATTAAAAATTCTTGTAAATTATATTATAATAAAACTTGTTTTTAGAACAAGACTCTCCCATATCATTAAAAATTCTTGTGAAATTGGCTGTATTGGAATATTAAAAATATCAAAATATTATGTATTTGCAATGAGATATACATCATCAGCAAAACTCTATAATAAAATATTTTTTTTAGAATGTTTAACATAACATAGAAGGAGGAACAAAAAAATGTTTAAAAAAGCTCATATTTTAATATTAATCATTATTCTTATTTTAGCATTAATCATTGTTTTAATTCCAGGCAAAACTGAAATTTTAAACAAGTCTGAGTCTGGTGAATTTATATTAATTAAAAACAAAAAAATAATCGGGAATGAAAAATTCTCAATAAAAAATAAAGATAATTTTGTTATTGCAAGTGGAGAAGGTAATTTTAGAATTTCTGATGATGTAATTTTTTCTCAAAAAACATATTTAAAATTAAATAAAATATTAGACCCAGAATACTTTAACTTAAAAATTGATTTTAAGGGTTCTACTCAGCTTTTTGAATGTATTTTTAAAAAAGACAAGTGGATTTATAATATTCAGGTAGGAGAAAAAAAAACAACAAAATCTTATGATAGATGGGATAATATGGTGTTTTTATCAAATAATGTTATCCACCACCTTTGCTTAATCCTAAGAAAATATGATCTAACTAATAGAAAACAAGAATTTACTGTGGTTGCTCTACCACCAATGCAGATTAAACTTGAAAAAGAAGGTGTAGATTTTTTTTTAAAAAACGAAAAAAAAATAAAGTTACTGAAATTAAAACTAACAATAATGAATAAAATATTTCAAGATATTTGGATTAACGAAAATAAGCAACTAATAAAAATGTATATACCATCACAAAAAATTGAAATATTTTTAAAGGGTTATGAAGATATCGAATCTTTAAAATAGTTTTAAATTTACTAAAAATATAATTAGGAGATGAAAATGAAAGATTTTAAGAATGTACAAATAGGTTATTTTGTCAATATTGTATTGTTAATGATTATTGCAATCTTGCCTCTTTCGTATATATACAAATGGGGGAATAATCCTATGCCTTTACCAGTTACTATAATTGCAATTATTATATTTTTTATAGCATTACTTTTTTTTTATAAACTAAAAATCGTTGTAAATGATGATGGAATTAAAATTATATTTGGAATAGGTCTTATTCGAATAAACATAAAACCAGATAAAGTTTATAGTATCAGAGTAACTAAAGTGCCGTGGTATTATGGACTTGGAATAAGATATACAACATTAGGTAAACTGTATAATATACAAGGTACAGAAGTAGTTGAAATTAAGTATTTAATATCAAAGAAAGAAAAAACAGTTTTATTAGGAAGTAATAAATGTGAAGATTTAAAAAATGTTTTAGAAAAAAAATATTTATCTGATAAGTAATCTTTAATTATTAAATCTACAATAGATGTTAAAAAAAATATTCAGTAAAAAGAACAAATTTTTTCTATATTCTTTGGTTGATATCAAATTACCAAATATTTTTGTGTCTATTTTTCTACCAATTTTAATAATTCTTACTGGAGTTTTTTTTACTCAGTTTGTATTACTACCTTTAATCTTAGTTAAAATTTTCCACACCAAAGAACTTTTGTTATTTTCTTTAATATTTTTATCCTTCAGTATTATTTTTATTATTATATGGGCCTGGGTAAAATTATATGAAAAACGCAAATTCGATTCAATTGGTTTTATATGTAAACATAAAATTAAAAACTATTTACAAGGATTTTTTGCTGGTTCATTAATGATAATAATTTTTGTTATAATACTATTTGTCAAAGATTGTGTTGAATTCAATGTAAATGGTGTTCTAGATTTAAGTTTAAATTCCTTGTTATATGCATTCTTATTTTTATTAGCTTATATAGTTCAAGGAGCTGCTGAAGAATCTCTTTTTCGGGGTTGGCAATTACAGATTATTGGAAAAAGATATAGAGTATGGTTAGCAATTGCAATTTCTTCTTTATTATTTTCTGCATTACACATTGTAAATAACGGAAGTAATTTGTTTTTATTTTTAAATCTAATATTTATTTCATTTTATTTGGTTATAATTACATTATATAATGGAAATATTTTACATGCTTGTGGGTGGCATAGTGCATGGAATTGGACTACAGGAGCTGTATTTGGTTTAAATGTAAGTGGTATTAAAGTAAACTCAAATCCGATTTTTAAATTAAATGTTAACGGACATTTATACTTAACTGGGGGACGTTTTGGTCCTGAAGGCAGTATAATATCTACTCTTATTATCCTTTTTAGCATATTTTTAGTGTTTTTCAAGATATCTGATAATAAAAGAAGTAAAAAAATTTTGTGAAATTATGAATATTTTGCTTGTTGTACCTCAAGACGAATTGATTTATAACTACTGCCCAAATTTAACAGTCTTACACTTAGCATCGATTATTAAAAGTCAAGCTTCAAGTGTAAGTGTAAAACATATAAGCATATCCTTAAGTGACAATCAAGATGAAATAAAAAAAATAATAAAAAATCAAAATATTATTGCAGTTACAGCATTTACATTTAATTGGCCTTATGTAATAAAATTCATCAAAATTGTCAAGAATTTAAACTTTAAAGGTTTTATTATTTTGGGAGGGATTCATCCAACACATTTTGCAAACTATGTAATGGGAGTGTCAGGTGCTGATTTTATTGTTAGGCATGATGGAGAATTTGTTTTTCCAAATCTGATTAATGCGATTCAAGGGAATTCTGAAATTAAAGATGTACTTGGGATAAGTTATAAAACACGAAATGGTAAAATTATTCACAATTCAGACTCAAAGCCAATAACTTCAAATGATTTTGATCTCCTTCCATTACCGGAATATGAATTACTTTCTCTATCAAAAGACAAATATGATCTATTACCTTATGAAAGTTCTAGAGGTTGTAAATATGATTGTCTCTTTTGTTCTATTCCTTATAGAAAAAATTGGATTGCAAAATCTTCTAAAACTGTAATTAGGGACTTAATGATAATTAAGGAAAAATATGAGGAATATATTAAAAAAGGTATTTTTTTTGTAGATAATTCTTTTATAGCTAATATATCTAGAGCAAAAAAGATATTTAATAATTTAATTAAATTACGATATTCAATTCCAATTTATTTTAATGCTAGAATAAGTGATTTGACTAACGAGAGCTTGTTAAAAAAAATAGAAATGTTAAATGTTGGACAAATTCTGGTTGGAATAGAATGTGGGTATGATGAAGGATTAAAACACATCGGAAAAGGACTTAAAATAAGTCAAATCTGGAAATGTGCTAAGCTTCTAAAAAAATACAATTTAAATACAAAAATGAATTGGTCTTTTATAATTGGATTTCCCTGGGAAGATAAAATTAGTATACTTAAAACAATTAAGTTTGCATGCGATATCAGTAATGAATTTGGAGGTATTTCCAATATTAATTGGCTTTCTCTCTACCCATCCAAACTATGGGACTGCCGAAAAAATTATTCAATTGATCTTGATGAGAGTTTTTTTGATCATGAATCTTTAAGTGATCCATTTCTTCTTCAAAAAAAAATAAAAAAAATAGAAAAACCTTTTATTGATGAAGTTTACTCTATTGTGCAAGAGTATTTAGATTTGGGAATTAATATTCACCTATTCCCAGCTTTAGATAAAAAACAATTAAATAAATAAGATATATTTGGATCTACAAGAAATCCTATGACTGATTTGCCCTAAATATGCAATTTTACCCAATATTGATTAGTTAATTTTTTTGAAAAACACTATTACATTGTTTTGGGAATTAGAAAAGGATTGTAAGTGATTTTTAAAAGTACTATAATCATATTCTGAAATACTTTTTTTATTTATTTTATATTTTTTTGTATAATTTATATATTTGTCTTTTTTTAAATATTTATGCTTTAGTATATAACTATTCGTTTTAATATCCAATTCGTTGTTGGTTTTTCCTTGTACTTTAACATTATTAGGTATTTTTATTTTCCATCTAATATCAATATCATAAGTATTATCAAATATAATAGGATATTTTCTTAAAAGGGTTTTGGGATAAAAAGGAAGATCTGTAAATATGTAAGGTAATTTAGGAATATTTAATAATATATATCCATTACTTTGAGTAATTGTTAACCCATTGCCTTTAATAATATGCATAAACTCAATTGGCTTCATGCAACATTTCTTGTTTACTAGTGTTACATTACTAATTTGGGATGTAAAAGTTAGTCTTTTCGCAGCTTGATTGAAATATTTATTTATATTAAAATCTGGCTTGTTAATTATATTTATAAATTTGTTATAATAAAAACCATCCAAAATCACATATATTTTTGCGGTATAATCACCAAATGTATTAAACTTGAAATCAACATTTATTTTAACTGAGTTCGATATACTATTCAATTGTTTAAGCTTTATCCATAAAAGATTTTTACTTAAAGCAAGCCCTTCTTTACCATCTAATTCAGCCAAATATCCTAATCTACTATTTTGAGAATTAAGTGAAATATAAAAAATAGACTTTCCCAACTCTACAGCAATGCAAATATTAGAAAACTGATCCAATAATACAATTCTTTTTTCTATTCTGTGAAATGAAGAGACTAAAACTGGAAAAGTTTTAAATCCAGCAGCTTTTAAAAAACTAGAAAATAGAATTGCTTTGTCTTTTAAATCGCCATTTTTTTTTAATAATATTTTTTCTGCAGAGTTTTTTTCCCAATTATCAAATTTCAATTGGCTATTATAATTTTTGTATTTTGTAATAATGAACTTATAAATAATAGACAATCTTTCTTTTTTGTTTTCTATATTTAGTAACATTCTTTTTACTTTATTTTTTATTAATTCTGTAGGCTTGCTTTTACGATTATATGTTTCTAAAAGCTTATTTTTTATATTTTCCCAATTTTTTGAAGTAGAAAACATAACTCTAGGCCACAAATTTTTAACAAATGGCCCTAATTCTTCCTCCTCTATTTTGAAATTATTTTTACTTGACCAAATGTATGTTTTTGTGTTTTTAGTAATTTTTATTTTTTCATTAATTAATGGATCATTAATTATTCTGAAAAATTTACTGTTTTTGGGAACTGTTACCGTGCAAAATTTTTCTTTAACTATATGTCGGTTTTTAAAAAATGCTATCCCTTGAAAAAAACCATAATAATTCTTTTTATTTATTTCATAATTAATAAAAAGAGCATCATTTATTTTTAGTGTTGGTATATTAAGAATAAAACTTTTAGTATTATTAGGACTACTAAGATAAAAAAAGGATTTTTCTGGGTCAATTTTGGAAATCTTTACTTTATTCCTATATAATGGATTACTGATAATAAAAGAATTCAATATCTTAGGTTTTTTACTAATATTTCCATAATTAACTGAATAAGTTCTGTAGTTTCTTAAGGCATCATAATTAACAACTTGGAAAAAATCAATTATTTTTTTTTTTATTTTATTTTCTTCAGATACATATTGATAATTTTCAGAAAAATATATTGTATATATGTTATCATTCAAAGATAATTGAGGTTTTTTATTCTTATATTTTTCAATCCAGAGAGACTCAAAAGCAATACTATAAAAAGAAAAATTCAATAATGCAATAAGAATAATAAAATATTTTTTCATTATTTTTCTATAATTAGAACACTTTTTTTGTAATTTTTAAGCAAAAAGAACAATTTTCTTAATTTATTATAATGATTTTTTGAAATGTCTATAGTATTTATCCTTATATATTTCTTAAAAATTAATTTATTTTGATATATATTGACATCTATTTTTAAAGAAAAAGGGGGTTCATAAAAAGTTATAGGTTTTGGTATAGAGATTGGTTTATAATCTCTAGGCAATACAATTTCCTCTATTATATCACTGCCTATAGTAGATAAAATTCTTCTATTAATTAAAGGATTTTCAAATAATGTTTTTTCTTTCAATATTTGAAAAAAAATCAAATCAAGTCCTATATTTGAATTTATCATTTTCAAATAGTAATGAGAGCCTATCTTTTTTATTGGAATAGTTGACTCAATTTCAAATTCAATTTTAAATGGATTATTGACATTTAGTGGATTAGAGATTTTATAGTCAATAACCTTAAATTTACTACTTAAGTCTTTTAATTGTTTTACCCAAATATCGATGAATGACTGTCCAGAAAGCTTTTTACCTATTTGTCGCAAAATCAAATCATAGGTCCCTGCACCAAATATTCTGATGTTTGTGTTTTGAACGCCATTTGAAGAAATAGCTGTATGTATAAAGATTTTTCCAAGATTATCAGTTGCAAGCTTAAAATGTTTTTTAAATAAATCTTTTCCCTTCATCCCTATATGTAAGATATATCTACCAGCAATGTATGAATCACCGTAAGATGTACCAACCCCTAATGTAGGATCCATATAGATAAAATCTCCATTTTTTAATTTTACAGCAACAATAGAGTGTTGAAAAAAAGGAATAGGAATCTCTTTTTCTGTTCTACAGTCAATATTTAATAAAACCTCTTCAGAAAATATTCCAGCTAATTTCAACATTGAAATCAAAAGCAATGATTTATCTCTACACATTCCATTTTTTTGAAAAAATGTGTTTTTGGCACTCTTTAAATCAAACATTTTTTTATCTAAATTTCTGTTTCTAGTATATTTTATTTTACTAGACACAAAATGAAATATTGATGAAATTTTATCTTTTTCATTGTTTTTATTCTCAATTAACGCTTTAACTGTTTCTTTCATTTCTCGATTAAAACCAATTTTATTTTCACTCATCTTTGCATAAGATGAAGATATATCTCTCCATGAGTTAAAAGTGCTAACAATGAGTTTCAAATTGTTATCAATGCGGATCCCATTTGAAAGTTTTATGTCTACATTAGGAATATTTTTCCCTTCCCACTTATGTATATTATTCGCATTTTTTTCATAATAAATGTACTTCATATAGCCATTATAAACTTTTGAGTACAAATGAATTTTTTTAGGTACCCTAATTTTAATTAATAGATCCAGTATTGTTGCCCTATCTTGAATTAAAAAATATTGAGAAAACTTATTTTTAAAAAATGCTGAATAATTATACAATAATCTATATTCAATAACATCCCCAACCTCAAGCTCTATAGCATTTACTAAGATTGTTTTGATATTGCTTTCATATTTCAAACCATCTAATATTCTTGATTTTGGTAAAATAATTATTTTATTATTTGGTTTTCTTATCTTAACTTCTTGAATTTTAAAACTACTAAAATTCTTATTAAATTTAAAAAATTTATTTAGATATATTTTTTTTCCATCTTCAGTTAGAATTTTTATTATTAAGATTTTTTTTTTTTGAAATGATCCATCCGCATTTACATTTATTAAGATATTCTTTTTTAATATAATAGTATTATTTTGAGATACTGGTGAAAATGTATATAAATAGAAATTAAAAAAGATAAAAATCAATAAAATTATAGCTCTACTATACATTTTTTTATTTATTTTTTATCCCATTAAATGGATCAAAATCAGTATATTGAAGCGTTTGTAAACCAGAGATGTTTTTTTTAAATCCCTTTATTTTATCTTTTGAATATAGAAAAAACTGATGTGGGATATTTGGATAATCTATAATTTCTAGTTTGATTCTGCTGCATAAAATTGATTTAGAACCAATTCGCAATTCTTCATCATTGTTATAAGTTATATTGGCCATATATGTAGAGCCACTTTGTATATCTATAAGACAAATATTCTTCAATTCTATTTGCTCTAAAGGAATAACTCTCAAAGTCTGAATTATTTGATCTTTGTTCATATAAAACTTTCCTACCTTCATTTTTTTTTTTATTCTTTTATGAGGATATTGACATATTACATTAACTGTCTTTTTTGAATATATTGCTTCAAGATTTATTTTCCCTTCAACAGTGTTTATTGTTGTATTACTATAAACAGGTTTTAAATCCTTAAGTCTAATTATTATGTCAGACTTTTCACTATATTGTTTATCTGGTATATCAGAAAAACCTTTTGTATAGACAATAATCTTGAAAACTTCCTGATTCTTTTCAATGTATTTATCTGTTAGAATATATTGAACATGACCCACTATTATCATTTCATTATTATATCTATTTTTTATAATATAATTTGTGCTTTCTTGATGATTCCAAGGAATTTCTATGTGTAATTTATCCATTATATTAACTCTCTATTTTACCATATCGTCCAAGATTTTCTTATAAATCCCCCTTTGTTTTGACAATTCAGTAAAATCTGGGATTTCTGTTGCTTTTTGATCCTCAATTAAGATTATTTTATCTGCAATTTGCATTGTAGAAATTTTATGAGTTATAATAATTACTGTAGCTTTTTCTTTCAATTTTAAAATCGCTTTTTTTAAATCTTGCTCGATTTGTAAGTCTAAAAATGAAGTTGGCTCATCCATAATAATAATTTTTGGTTTTTTTAAAAACAATCTGGCTAAAGCAATTCTTTGGGCTTCCCCCCCTGAAATCTTTACACCATTTTCGCCTACTAAAGTGTTATATAAATCTGGTAAGTTTTCTATAAATCCATGCGCTTTAGCCTGTTTGGCAGCCAAAATAATGTCTCCCATATTCGCACCCTCACAACCATAGGTGATATTTTCTTTAATTGAACCACTAAAAACAAATTGATTTTGTAAAAAAATACCAATATTTTTTTGATATGATTCCAGTTTTAAATCTTTTAAATCATGACCATCAATTAAAATTCTTCCTTTACTTGGATCATAAAACCTATAAATAAGTCTGCAAATACTTGTTTTTCCAACTCCCGATTTCCCGATAATAGAAACAATTGAATTTGGTTTAAAATGAACATTAAAGTCTTTTAAAATTAATTTATCTTTATGATAACCAAAAGAGATGTTTTCTATAACAATATCACCTCTAAGATTCGACACATCATATGCTGTCGGTTTTTCAACTATTTCATTTTCTTGATTATAGTATTCACTATATCTATGCAAACTTGTTCGAACATCTTGAAATGAAGTAAACATTCGAGTGATTGATGAAATTGGTCCAAACATCATTCCGGATAATAGCATAAACGCCATTAAAGTACCAACAGACATATTTCCATTAATAACCTCTACACCCCCATACCATAGAATAACATAAGACCAAATATTATTTACAATACTTATACTTATATTTGAATACTTTTTAACTAAGAAATATCTCACATTGGTTTTAATTAAGTCATTTAATTTATCTTTGAATTTCTTTTGTTCTACCAAAATATTTCCTGAAACTTTAACCAATTCTATTGAAGCAAATTGCTCAATTGTAAATGATGAGATGCTAGCAGATTTTTCTTTTGATAATTTTGAATATTTAAAAATAGGGTCTTTAAATTTTGCAATAATAAATGCTTGAATAACAAATACGGATATAATAATTAAAAACAATTTCCAGTTCCAAATATATAGGGTTGTGCCTATAGTTAAAAGCACTAGAATATGATTTATTATGTTTAATGGCATCGACGCCAATGAGTTTTTAATGATATTTGTATCAGTAAATAATCTATAATTTAGTTCTCCTACTTTTTTGTCAGAAAAAAAACTAATGGAAAATTCCTGTAGCTTTTTAAAAAAATCTACTTTGATATCACGGCTTATTTCTTGAAAAACAACAATAAGTATATAATTCCCTAATAAATCAGTAAACAATAAAAATATAATCAAGATAAGCATTATAATTAATAAAACAGATAACATATCTACGTTTTTTGAAAGCAAAACTTTATCAATTAAAAATCGTGTGATAAATGGCGTAGATAAAGATATAAATGAAAAAAACAAAGAAATAAAAAAGCCAATTGCGAGTTTACCTCTATAGGGCTTTAAATACTTCTTCAATAACTGAATGTATAATTTTAAATCTTTTAGCATAATTTAATCCAACCTTTAGTAAATTTGAACAGACATTATTTCAATTTAATTTGCATTACACTCTTCTGATATTTAAATATTAATATCAGAAATGTGTATTTCCCACTCCTCTGTATCTCCATTATCGAATAATTGATAAATTTTAGAGTTTTTTATAGTCATTGGATAAGGTTTAACTCCATCTTCAAACAATAATGGAACAAACACCGTAGAAATATACCTTCCATTTAAGTTATAAAGGAAGAATTCCACTTTGTTCTTATTTCTTTTCCATGTAGCAATATAGATAATATCATCAGCAATATGAAAACTGAGTATTTCGGGAAAATATTCTGGAAAAATTATTTTATTTTTTACTAAATAAAAATTCTCCTTAAATTGTCTTTTTATATGATCTAAAAATATCTTTCTATCTTTTTCACTAAATTTTCGTTTTTTATATTTTCTGTTTATATTTTTAATATGATAACACTGTGAATTGAAAACATCGATATTAAATCCATTTATTCCTGAAATATAAACTTTGTTTTTGTAAGTTTGATAAGAAAACTGATTTTTTAGTAATTCTATTTTTCTATTACCTTGACTTGGAGACTCAATTTCAGTAATTTTATCTATCTTTTTGCCATTTATATTATATTTGTTAATACTAATGAAATTTTTTCCATATTTTCTTGCAAGACGACCTCCGATAAAACCATCCTTTAATGGGTAATATAATACACTATAACTATCACCTTCTGGTTTAATCTCTTTTATATGTTTCCCCATAAAAGTAAAATAGGAAATTTTTCCTAAACTATTTATTAATAGATAGTCATCTTGAGGGATTATTACTGCAAATAGTTTAAATTCTTTAGGACCTTCCCCACTTTTTCCAAACTTTTTTTTAAATTTATAATCCTTTAGTGAATAAATTGAAATTTCGGTTTCTTCAACAATATAAATATAATCATTGGTTACATGAATATTGCTAGGATGAGCTATTTCATTTAATACAATTATCTTTTTTGAATAAACAAAGATATTTAGAATTAAAATCAAAACAATTATACGTTTTTTCATTTTTACTCCTTATTATATTTTAAGTATTTCCAAAAGTTTTTAAGGTAAAACTTCTAAAACCCTTTATATAAAAGA
>CBDUZW010000105.1:0-11211 GCA_965371805.1 uncultured bacterium
TTTTATGACGCAACCAGTAGTAGTTTAAAGTGTTTTTTTATGATTCAATTCGTTGCCTGTTCATTATTCTCAAGTTCTGTTAATATATACAAAAGCAATCCATTTAGTGAACGTACTATATTCATGCAGCTAAACGCTTTGATAATTTTTATAGAACCGTCTTTAAGCCCTTCATCATAAGCTGATGTAAATATTGTCAGATAATCATTTCTAAAATCCTGATAGTGATTAAATTCAGGTTTTGTAAGTAAATTCTTAATAAAAGTAAAATTCATATAAAAAAATCTATAATATTCAGGTTTTTCAAAAGCCAGGTTTACAAATTTTTTAATTATCTTACTGAATTTTTCATAACTATTTTTAGAATTAACAATATTCTGAAATTCAGGAATAAATATCTCTTTTAGAATTTTATGATCAATTTCAAGTAATAGTTCATCTTTTGAAGAATAATACTTATAAAATGTTTTTTTACTAACCTCAATTTCCTTGCAAATATTATTAATACTGACACTTCCATGGACCTGATGCAAAAAAATATTCATTGCTTTTTTTCTTATATACTCCCTCTTTACACCTAAAACTTCATTGGCAACATCCATCTTCACCCCCTTTATTGCACCAAGGGTACCTCTATGGATACCGTCGGTTTACTTTAGGGTACCACAAGTGTCTGCAAAGTCAAGTTTTTTTATTTTATTTTCGAAAATAGATCTAAAACAGTCTGTCTGGAATATCTACAAGTCATTCTTTTATAACTTTATTCATACTTCCAGATTTATAACCTTCCAGATCAAAGGTGATATATAAAAAACCAAGATCTTTTAATTTAGAGATAATTGACTCTCGATTTTCTAATATCATGGGTAATTGTTCTGCATTTACTTCAATTCTTGCCAAATCGCCATAATTTCTTACTCTTGACTGTTCAAATCCAATACTGTAAAGAAAGGTCTCTGCCTCCTCTATCTGATTGAGTTTTTTTGCAGTTATAGTCTTTCCATAAGGTATTCGCGATGCAAGACAGGTAGTTGAAGGAAGGTTGAAATTTGATAGTCCAAGAATTTTTGCAAGTTCGGGTATCTCAGGTTTGGCTATTTCAGCTTCAACCAGAGGTTGAAAAAAGTTTTTTTCATTTAATGCCTTGATTCCTGGTCTATGTTCTGAAAAATCAGACATGTTAACGCCAAAGGCTATATGTTCAATTTCTTTTTTTTCAGCAATTTTACTAATTGCATCCATCTCTTCTTTTTTACAATGATAACATCTATCAATAGGATTCTTTACAAAGTCTTTATTATCAAGTTCGGAGACCTTTACTATCTCATGTGTGATGCCTATTTCAGAAGCAATATTTTTGGAAATATCCAATTCACGGCGGGAAAAAGTATCTGAATCAATTGTAACTGCTATTGATCTGTCACCAAGTTCTTCAAATGCAACTTTAGCTATAAGTGAACTGTCAACGCCACCGGAAAAAGCAATGGCTAAAGACCCCTTATTCTTAATAATATTTCTAAGTTTAATCAATTTTTCATTTTGCATAAAGCTACCTCACTTTTTATTATCCCACATTGTAGTGTATTGCGTGGCAATTATCCAGTGCAAATAAAAAATAATTTTTTTTGTTGACAAAACTAGCAAATTGATACAGTATAGTATTGTAATAGTCAAACAGTACAATGTTTGACTGTTAAGTTTTGGTTTGGAGGTACTATATGGTTGATTTTAATTTGGATCCTAAAAGTGGTGTCCCCTTTTACAGGCAGATCATAGATCAAATTAGGTACGGTATTGCCATAGGGAGCTTGGAGGTTGGAGAACAACTTCCTACGGTTAGAGCATTGGCAGTGCAATTAAAGGTGAATCTTAATACTGTGACAAAGGCATATAAAGAGTTGGAAATTCAAAATATTCTTGAAAGTCAACAGGGTACAGGAACTTTTATTGGATCTATTAAAGTGGATATCTCTGTTAAAGAGAAAAAAAATAAGATAAAAAGTATCTGTACGGAATTTATGAATATTGCAGCCAATTATGGTTTTAATATAGATGAATTAATAGAAGAACTAAAAAGAATGAAAGGAGTGAAGAAATGAAAATAAACTTTGAAGATAAACATCCTCTAAATATTATTGCCATAACCATATTTAATTTTTTTGCAGGACTCGGTGCAGTTTTATACTATTTAAATGTTTTTAATATAGTTTTGATGATAGCTTGCATCGTTATTGGTTTAGTTCTCTCCATGTCTGTAAAAATTGCTAACCATTGGGAAAGGGCTGTAGTTTTGAGAATGGGAAAATTTAAAGGCGTAAAGGGTCCGGGATTTTTTCTTGTATTACCGATAATTGATAGAATATACAAATATATTGATCATCGTGTAAGGGTAACTGATTTTAAAGCAGAACAGGCTCTTACAAAAGACACGGTCCCTGTTAATGTAGACGCCGTTGTATACTGGATGGTCTGGGATGCAGAAAAGGCAGCATTAGAAGTGCAAAAGTATAAATCGGCCGTTTCATATATATCACAGACAAGTTTAAGAGATATTATTGGTAAACATGAACTGGCAGATATTCTTCAAAATAGAGAAAAAATTGGAATTGCCCTTCAGGAAAAAATGGATGATTTCACTAATCCATGGGGAATTACATGTCAGGCAGTTGGTATCAAAGACATTGTAATTCCAGCCAATCTTTCAAATGCAATGAGTAAACAAGCTCAAGCGGAGAGAGAGAGGCTTTCCCGGATTATTCTCGGTACTGCTGAAACTGAGATAGCTGACAACTTTGCCGAGGCGAGTAAAAAATATATTGATAATCCGGTGGCCCTTCAATTAAGAGGTATGAATATGCTCTATGAAGGTCTAAAGGAAAAAGGGTCTCTGGTTATAGTTCCAAGTTCAGCTCTTGAATCAATGAATATGGGAGCAATTGGTGGCCTTGGAGCTCTCAGTTCCCAAAGAGAAAAAGAAAGAAATCAGACTGCTGAAAAAATCTCTCAGGAGAAGGAAAAAAAAAGTAAAAAAAAAACAAAAAAAAATTAAAATGAAAAATAGAAAAATAATCTACAGACTGTGTTTTTTGCTGCTCTTTACACTACATCTTCCGGCAAAAGTTGATATTTCAGGTTATTTAGAGAATAGATTTTTTGCTATTTATAATATGGAGATGAACTTGCCCGATATGGAAGATAAGCTTAAACTTGCTGATTATAACCGTTTAAGACTAAAATTACAGGCAAGTCCTTCTGAATCTGTCTCAGTCAATGTTGCAGTTGATTTTTTTTCATTCTATGGAGCTATTAACTCACCATTTGGAGCATCGGCAAATGAAAGTCAAGCTAATACCAAAGATGTCAATATCAAACTTGACCGTGCCTATGCAGATATCCATTTTAAAAATTTTGATCTTACAATTGGTAAACAGAGGGTCGCTATGGGAGTTTCATATATTTGGTCCCCACTTGATATATTTAATCGTGTTAATTTGTTTGAGCCAAAGGAAGAAAAACCCGGGATCAATGCTTTTAAACTATATATCCCACTGGGAGATTTTTCTGGAATTACCGGGGTGTTTTCTCCGGAAGAAAATTTTAAGACATCAAAATCAGGTGTCCGAATTCAGACCCAGGCTCTTGGGATCGATATGGCCCTGACGGCAATTAAATCAGGAGATTCTGGAGAATCAATATATGGAATTGATTTTAGAGGGGAAAATTTCATTGGATGGTGGTTTGAATTTGCAGGTTTTTTTTATGATCAAAAAGAGGATTATAAAACTGCTATTGGATTTGATTATACTTTTCCGATTGGAAACGGCTTATATTGGCTAAATGAATTCTTTTATGATTCAAGTGGTGAGTCGGACAGCAAAAATTACAATTATGATCTACTGAGTTCAGGAGACAGATTTACACTTGGAAGGAAATATTATCTCTCTATGCTTCGTTATGGATTTGATGAATTATTATCCTGCTCATTATCATATATAGCAAACTGGGACGATGGGAGTTTTATTATAAATCCTAATCTACAATATGAAATCTTTCAAAATACATCTGCATCTATAGGCTTATACCTTCCACTAGGGAAGCAGGAGGGAGAATTTACGCAGGCGCAAAGAACTGTCTTTTTTGTATGGATAAAATTTTTCTTTTAAACAGATAAATTAAGGAGGTCATTAATGGCAATATTAAGAATGGAAAATATATCGAAAATTTATAACACGAATCATATAAGTGTTCACGCATTATCAGATTTTTCTCTAAGGATTGAACAGGGAGAATTCCTGTCTTTAGCGGGACCTTCAGGATCAGGAAAAACGACAGCATTAAATTTGATAGGTTGTCTTGATAAACCGACTAAAGGCAAATTGTATATTGATGATATTGATGTTAGTTCAAAATCCAGCTCAGAACTGGCATTACTAAGAAGAAATGATATTGGTTTTATATTTCAAACCTTTAATCTTATACCAACTCTATCTGCTTTTGAGAATGTTGAACTTCCGCTGATCTTAAAAGGAAAACTCAGTATGAAAGACCGGAGATATTCAGTTGAGCAGATTTTAACGACTGTAGGACTTAAAGACCTACTAGATAGAAAACCGTCTGATATGAGTGGCGGGCAGCAACAAAGGGTCGCTATTGCCCGTGCGCTTGTAAAAGAGCCAAAGTTAATACTGGCAGATGAACCAACAGCAAATTTAGATTCAGAAACCGGAAAGAGTGTTTTGGAATTAATGCTACAATTGAATGAAGAAAAGGGACTAACCTTTATTTTTTCAACGCATGACCCAATGGTAATGGATTTTGCAAAAAGAATTGTCATGTTAAAAGATGGTAAAACTCATAGTGACAATAAGAGGAGTTAATGATGAGGACCCTTATAAAATTAGCGTTCAGGAATGTTTTCAGAGCCAAAAAAAGGACAATTATCACCTTTTCCTCAATTTCAATTGGACTGGGCTTATTAATTTTTATAATTAGCCTGATGAATGGGGTAGATAAACAATCTATATCAAATATTATTCATAGTCAGACATCTCACTTAAAGCTTTTCAAAAAAGGATACTTTGATAAAAAGGATGAACTCCCTTTAAATATAACGATAGTCAATCCGGAACAATATTACTCGAAAATCAAAGAACATCCCCAAATTAAAGAAGTTGAGAGCAGAATTTTATTTGGTGCTTCTCTTATCAGGGGAGCAGATGAACTCCCTTGTCTGGGAGTTGCATGTGAACCCGATTCAGATCCAAGAATTCTAAATATTAAGGAGTCACTAATCGCAGGTACATGGATTGACTCTAAAAAAACAGGAATGGTCATTGGTGCTGATATGGCAGAAGATATTGGGATAAAGGTAGGAGACTCAATTACAATAAGAGTTATTACTTCATCTAAAAATGAAGATTATAGCTGGAATGCATTGGACATGGAAGTTATCGGAATATTTAATACAGGAAATCCAACTGTTGATTCAAACAGGGTCATTGTTCCATTAAATTTTGCCAGAGAGGCATTAAGCCTTGACAATAGAACTACTGAAATAGTCGTTAGTCTTATTGATGACAAAGAAAAAACCCTTTTAGCTGCTCAAAAATATTTAAGTGATCTATTCAAAACAGAAGATCAGGAAATTACAGTATACACATGGAAAGATCTTGCGGGAATATTTTTAGCAATAAGCAAAAGTAAGACCAAGAGTAGTGGTATGATCATTTTGATAATGTTGGTCATTGCTTCAATTGGTATCATTAATACAATGATGATGGCTGTGCTTGAAAGAACCAGAGAAATTGGGATGATGATGGCTCTGGGAATGAAAAAAAAAGAAATATTACAGCTTTTTGTACTTGAGGGTGGATTTATAGGTGTATTTGGATCTCTTTTAGGTTGCTTTCTTGGAGGATTGGGAGGGTGGTATATGGAAACAAAAGGATTGTCCATGGCAGCATTTGGAAAAACTTATGAAAAACTTTCGCAGTCCGCCTATCCTATCAAAGATGCATTTTATGGAGATCTAACATTTGATATTATTTTAATGACCTTTATCTTTGGTGTCCTTATTTCAATTATTGCAAGTCTCTATCCAGCAATCAAGGCAACTCGTCTAAATCCAACTGAAGCCCTGAGACATATCTAGGAGATGAAAGATGATAAAAAATATATTTAAATTTGCCTGGAGAAATATTTTGAGAAACAGGAGAAGAACGCTGTTTACTACTTTTGCAATCATAGTAGGTGTTATGAGTCTTATTATTTCAAACTCTTATATAAATGGCGTTATGGATAGTGCCGTTGATACTATGATCAAAACCCAGATTGGACATATAAAAATTGCCCATAAGGAATATATAAGATTGGAAAGAATTTTTCCAAAGGAATATATGATTACTGATTTGAGTAAAATCAGATCCTCTCTTACATCCATAGAAGGGATCGGGCATATTGATGAGAGAATTAAATTCCCTATACTTTTGAGTCAGGATGATATAAATGAACCGGGAATTGCCATTGCTGTGGACCCGATTGCAATAAATAAAAGTATGGACCTGGAAGGAACATTAATAAATGGGAAATATATTTCAAACTCCGAGAAGAATATGATTATTGGAAAGGGATTGGCAAAAATCTTAAATGTTCAGGTAGATAAAGAGCTTCTATTAGTTACAACAGATATAAACTATTCAACATATGCTTTGCCCTCTAAAATCAATGGAATTTTTGAAACTGGATTTTCTATGTTTGATAAGCATCTCTTATATATCCCAATTCAAATGGGAAGGGAAATGTTAGATAGTCCAGATTCTGCACATGAGATCCTTATCTTCTTAAAAAATCCGGATGAAGCTAAAATTATTGGGCAAAAAATAAGGAAAATTCTTGACACACAATTCCCTGGCAATCAGTATCAGGTAATTTCCTGGAGAGAAACAGATCTGATTGAATCCTTCTTACCAATGTTGGAAACAGTATTTGGGAAAGTATTATGGATTATTATGTTTATAGTGGGTTTGGTTATATTAAATACGATGTTAATGGCTGTTATGGAAAGGTTTCATGAGATCGGAGTGTTGAAAGCTCTGGGATTTAAGAACCATAATATTATCTCAATGATATTTGTTGAAGCATTTTGTATCGGTACTATTGGCTCTGTAATAGGAGGATTGATCGGGGGGGGGATATCTGCTGTACTTGAAAAAACAGGTATACCAATTGCAAAAATGGTAGGACCTGAAATCTGGGATAAAATAGATATGCCTCTTCCATTCTATGGACAGGTAGTTTATCCGGATTTTAATTTTAATATATTGATATCATCTATAATTTTTGGTATATTTATTACGCTTCTGGCTGTTGTCTACCCGGCATATAAATCTTCAAAAATGCTGCCGGTTGATGCATTTCGGTCAAAGTTGAGTATTTAGGAGGAACCATGAAGAAAATAAATATTGTTTTAATGATAAGTACAATTATTTGCATTAGTTTTTTGTATTCAAATGAAAAAATATCACCATTTGAAATTCTTGAAAAAATTGATAAAAACATGAACTATAAAACTGCTTATGTAGAGATGGATATGATAATAAAGATAAAGAACCGTACAATAACAAAATCTTTAATTAGTTATTCAGAAGGGAATGAAAAGTCCTTTATTGAGTTTTTAAGTCCGGCACGTGATAAAGGGACAAAAATGTTAAGAAGTGACAATATTATAAAAATATATTATCCTTCTGCTGAACGAATAATGAGATTATCGGGGCATATGCTGAGGCAGAGCATGATGGGATCTGATTTTTCATATGAAGATATGACTGAAAGATCCAGGAAATTAAGAGAAGACTATAGTGCAAAAATGCTTGAACCTGAACACCTTAACGGCAGGGAAATCTATGTTATGGAACTTATTTCAAAAAAAAAAAAACAGACTTATTTTAAACGTAAAATATGGATTGATAAGAACCGTTTTGTAGGCGTAAAAGAAGAATTATACTCGAAAGGAGGAAAACTTCTCAAGACAATGAAGGTCACAAAAGTTGAAATGATAAATGGCCGGAACTACCCCATGATCATGGAGATGGAGGATAAGCTTAGAAAAAACTCCTCAACCACAATGGTCATAAAAAAAATTGATTTTGATATAAAGCTCCCCAAAGGGATTTTTTCCGAAAGAAACCTTCAGAAAAGGTAATAAAATTTAAAAAATCTGGACTGATACCAAATGTAAAAGTTTTTTTACCTCTTTATCCAAATTTGAGCCGGAACAAAGTGGAGACCTACGAAGTTAATTATTCATTGAAATCTTCTTTGTTTAAATCTATCTGCTCTTTTATCCACTCAATATAACGCATTTTTTTGAAATCAAACCATTGTTGTCGATATTTCCCGGAATTATCAATTTGCCACTTAAAGTTTCTAAAAGGTTTAGGTCTGTTTAATGCATTTATTAGTTCGTTCTGTAATCTTGTGTCATCAATTTTCTCAGCAAAATCAACCATTATTTTGAAGGAATCATTTGAATCAAATCCTTCAAATTCGAAATAATCATCCCAATTTTCATCAATCTCCTTAGATTCATCTTCCCAAGATTCCTCGTCAGCTCCAATCCAATTATCAAAATTGAGTAATGTCTTAATCTCGCCAGTCTTGATATTATAAAAACATCTTATTCCACAATCCAAGTTATCAGCAATTTCTTCTATTTGTTTTTCAATCAGTTTCATGTTTGCAGGATGTTTTTAAAGCTTTCATGTAACATTTGTGTATAACCCATTGCTGTTATACCTCCAATTTGGTTGGATAACAACTATTGTTGATATTTATTAGAGTAAAAAAATGGTCTGACACCAAATGTACCAAAGTGATTATACCCGGCTTCGTTTCTAAGCAGGTCGAAATCGACCTGTTTAAAGTCGAGGTTATTTAATTTCTCCATTAACTATTTCTTCTTTTTGGAATTTAGTTCTTTTGTCTTTTCTCCTGAAATAGTTTTTGCATTTATGGGGCTTACCACTTTTTTGCCTGTTTTTGCTTCCAGTTCTTTTCTGGCTACTTTGGCAACATTCCCACCTTGCTTGGCTACTTTCTTACTTTCGACAAAGTTTTTAGGTTCTACGGCTTCTGAAATATCTTTTGTAGAGGCTTCGGCAAGCATATTCAAAATTAGTTCGGTGTTGGTCATGTTGTCTCGCAGGTTTTCATTTTTTAAGCCTTTAAGAACTTTGTATTCTTTGGTAGTTTTATCTGCCCAGGCTTTGGTAATAATATTGGTTAGAGCAGCAAACTGCATACCTTCTTTCAATCCTCTTTTTTTCCATTCATCGGTTAACTCTTTGCGTACTTCAATGCTTTTAAGACGTTGGTTAATCCACTTTTCAGAATATCCCAAATCTAAATATTCTTTCAATGCCCTGTCGATAGTTAATTCAGGGTCCTGCATCTCGTCTAATCGTTCTGATGCAATTTGAGCCAGCCATAGTTTAAAAGGCTCTGCCTTTGGCGATGGTATTGATTGTATTAACCTGAAAAGCTCTTCTGTATCAGCCACATCTGTCATACGCATTTTTCCATCAGCAGCAACCATTTTCAAACCGTGACAATTTGTCACGGTTTGGTTTCCCTCCGCCTTAAGTCTCTGTTTTAATTTTCTCCAATATGCTAATGGATCTACACTTTCTGTTAAAACAGAAATTACATCAACAATTGAGATATACCATTTTTCATTATCGCTATCCCAAACAGTACGAATAGTGCTGTCTTCAAATATTTTTATGCTATCTTTTTTTGTCATATCACAAGTCCTAAAAAGGCGTGTAAATATTTAGTTCTTTGTCTGTATTGTCTCATTCAATTCTCAAGTTAAATCCATTATTACATAAAATAGTTTCAGACAGGCTACCGCAGGTCCTATTTGCCTGACCAGACCGGAATAAGTTTGTTAAACTCATAAATAAAAACCAGCAATCTTAATACCTGCCGGCAACTTCCTGTTTCAGTATTTATGCTTTATTAAGAATTTTTATTAGAACATATATAAAAAAGAATGTAAAGATATAAATTATAGGAATTATAACTCAACCTTATGGATCGTCTATGATTAATAACAGGATTAAATTTCATACGTAGGGGCATCCCTGGTGGGTGCCCATATCTTCATTATATTCACCATTATCATTTTGTAACTGTTCATGTTTTTGTTGTGGTTTTTTATATCATTTTGCTTAATATTTCTTTCATCATTTTTGCGGCAAGAAAAGCGGTCATATTTTGAAAGTCTTTATTTGGATTATATTCTACAATATCAGCACCTATGATTTCGGAATCTATGTTCTGAATTAAATCGATTACTTGTCTAGAGGTTAACCCTCCAGGTTCGTTATGTGAAACTCCGGGGGCAAACGCAGGGTCAAACCCATCGATATCCAGTGAAATGTACAATGGGTTTTCAAATTTCGGAATCCTGGTTAAATCTAAATCTTTCATTTGATGTATTTCAACATTAAATTTATCAGCTTGTTTTGCCTGGTGCTTGTTTAATGTTCTAATCCCCACTTGAACCAGCTTAATAGCAAGCTTATTTTCCATAATTCTTGCAAAAGGGCAGGCGTGAGAGAATTTGTCTCCTTCAAAATTATCATATAAATCACAATGAGCATCAATATGAAGAATGTCTAATTTGGGGTATTTTTTGCTATGTGCCTTAATTATTGGAAATGTTATGGAATGGTCCCCACCTAATGTAAAAACTTTTGCACCTGAATTAAGATGGGTTTCAGTTAATTTCTCGATATCAAAATATTCAGATATTTCAAAATCACCTTTATCGTCAATCCTGAAACTTTCGATAGAGGTTAAATTTTCTGCAAACATATTCGATGAATCACAATTCAATGCTTCTCTTATTAATGGTGGAGCAAGTTTTGGGCCTTTTTGATAAGAAGATTTTTCGTCAAACGAAATACCCTGTATGATTATTTTGTTCATTTTTTATTAGAACATATATAAAAAAAATTGTAAAGTTATAATTTACAGGAATTTGGTTTTACTTAACTTAATATGGGAAAAATCGATGAAAGCTAGTGTAAACATGTGGGCAGAGAGGTAAAAATTAAACCCATTATGGTGTAAAAAGTGTTGATTTATTGCTATCATGTTGAAGTTCAGAAACATATTAGACTCTGATCCCCCAAAAAACCCAAATGA
>CBDUZW010000106.1:0-11010 GCA_965371805.1 uncultured bacterium
AATATGGTGATTAAAAATTCTTTTAAATCTAATATGTTATGGACTCGTACATTTTCTTGACAAATATTTTTTTATCTGTTATTTATGTAACTGTCCGACAATGTAGTAGACGCGTGTATGTAAAAATATAATTCAGGAGGAATAATAATTATGAAAATAGACAAAACGCGATTGGACTTCAAGTCCAATAAAAAGAGGTTAAATGTTGGACCAGCGAGTCTATTTGAACGGAAAGGTACGGTTTGAAAAACAATCTTTATATTGAAACTGTATCCTTTGGAATATTGATTCAATGTTTCTGTCTAAAGTAAATTCCATTTGGCAAAACATGTTTAATTGGAAGCAGTGAGATATGAAACAATATCTCATCTTCAACTATTTGGGTTTAGATACAAAAAATTATTTATAAAAGGAGAGTTTTTTATGAGAAAAAAAATTACATTTATTTTAGTTATTATTTTTATGGTTTTAATTACTGGCTGTAAAGCCAAAATTGACATTGTAAACGATGAATTTCCTGAAGCAAAAGCAGAAATTAAAAAAGTGGTTGATGGAATATTTAAAAGTTTCCAGGACAAAGATGCAGATAAGTTAATCTCTTATCATATTTATGGTCCAAAATTCACTGAATTTAGAAACAATGAACCTCGTTTTGGATCAAAAGGGAACGAGCAGTATGAAAGAGGTTTTGTCGGTGCAATTTCAGCTTTCGATTATAACCTTGGCGGTTTAAAAATTGATGTTTTTGGTGATGTTGCAGTTGTCACTTTTGAAGCAGATTTCAGACCTACTATTAAAGATCAAGTTCCTCAAATTTGGGCTAATGTTACTCTTGTATTTGTGAAAGTAAAAGGTAATTGGAAAATTACTCATGAACATTTTTCACAATTTGAAAAGAAAAAAAAAACAAATAGCTAACATTTAACAACGTATATAAAAAAGATCCTTACTTACTCACACCTGAGTGAGGATACCGGGTTTAAGCAGGCAACCTTCACTGATTGGAAAGTGGCTGTACCGATGGCTATTACAACAGCCAGTAATCCTGCAAATAAAAATATCCATATATCAATATTGGTCCGATAAGCAAAATTGCTTAACCATTTGGACATTACATAATATGCCAAAGGCCAGGCCATTATGTTTGCCAGAAAAACCCATTGGGCAAATTGTTTATTTAATAAGTAGACAATTCCTGGAACTGAAGCTCCAACCACCTTTCTAATCCCAATTTCTTTGGTCCTTTTCTTTGCCATAAAAGAAGCTAAACCAAAGATTCCCAAACAAGATATAAAAATAGCAAAAAAAGAAAAATATCCAATAAGCTTTCCCGTCTTCATTTCAGAGTTATACATACTCTGGACCTCACTATCTAAAAACGAATAAGAAAAGGGTAATCCTGGAGAAAAAAACTTGGTTTTTTCCTTTATAAATTTAAGAGTTTCTGGAATGTTTTTATTGGCAATTTTAATAAAAATGTACTTTAAAGCAGAATGGTATCGGGGATTAACAGTGAAAATTTGAGGCATAATTTCCCTGTGCAGGGAAACATGGTGGTAATTTTTTACCACTCCAATTATCTGTCCTTTTCTGCCCCAGAAAGTAATTGACTTTCCAATGAGATTTTTCATTTTCATATAGTCCACTGCTTTTTCATTAATCATAAAATTGTTAAAATCATTTCCAATATTTTTTTGAAAACTTCTCCCGGCTGCCAAACCTATCCCAAAAGTTCTCAGATAATCATAATGAGCAATGGAATATCTGATCATGGTCATCCTGCTGGGATCCTTTCCTTCCCAATTTAAGCCACCTGTTTTATAATCCTCATTAAAGGGGACCGATTGACCTGCAGATACATTCAATATATGTGGGTCTTTCGATATTTCGTTTTTATAATTATCAAATCCCAAAAGGATCTTTCGATTTATTGGGATTTTAATTACCTGATCTGCTGAAAGCCCCAAAGGCTTATTCTGGATAAAATTTATTTGTTTAAATATGACAGTTCTACCTATTATCAAGAGAATTGAAATGGTAAACTGACCGACCACAGAAATAATTCGAAATAGGGATCGATGACTGGAAAAAGCCCCAGATCCTTTCAAGGCATTTACTGGTTTTTGTTTGGTTATATATAAAGCAGGATAAATTCCAGAAATAATTCCAATGAAAAAAGTCAAGATAAATAAATAAAATATAGTTGACTGGTTTATTAGAATATTAAAAGACAGACTCTTATCTGTAAGACTATTCAGCAGAGGTAGAAATGTCCATACCATGAAAAGGGAAAAAATTAATGATATTAGAGCAAAAGTAATTGATTCACATAGAAATTGCCCAATTAATTGTGTTTTTTTCGCACCGGATACTTTTCTTATTGCAACTTCCTTAATTCTGCCAGTTAACCGGGTAACAGCAAGATTTATATAGTTTATACATGCAATCAATAGAATAAAAACTGCCATTAATTGACATATAATTATTCAAATGTTTTTTCCAATTTCTAAATGGTTCTGGCAATCGGAGTATACCGATAGAGTCTTCCAGTAAGGCATTTGCAAAAATGTCTTACTCCCCCTGTTTAAATCAATGAATGAACAGTTGCTCGATTTTGAACAGCAATTGACCAAAAACGGACAATTTTATATATCGGTAGAGACGTGATTTATGGCAAAAAAACTTGCCTGGTATAATATAAATTATACAGAGCTTAATTTACATTTATAAGAATAGAGAAAGTAAGTTTTCCGGCTGACGTTCCAAACACTATCTTATTACATCCTCTTTTTAAAAGTATGTTGTCAGTATTATTATACTTTCCACCAATTTTTGTACCATTTACGAATGTTCCAAGTTTGCTTCCAATATCTTCAAAATAGAATTTGTTATTATGTGTGACAATTGCAAAATGGGTCCTGGAAATTGAGAATGGAGGGAGATCTATTAGATTGAAGTTGTTTTTTTGTGAAATTGAGTCAATTATACTGTTGGGCTTTCGGCCAATTTTAAATGGAAACTTGTTTATATTTATAGAATTTTTTCCATCCATTAGCTGAAGAGCCTTCTCTGAATTTGCAGTGAAAATAACCTGGGGAATTTTTGATTGCTTTTTTAATTCATCTCCGCTTTTTAATTGGGAGACTAGATGATTGTAAGCAGTATCAATTTTCTCAATGATATTTTCCCGGTTAATTGATGTGAAATTATGGGAAATTGCTCCAAATGCATCTTGTTCAGTTGAATATAGTTTTATTAAATGGTTGTAAGCTATTTGTACTTCTTCCAGAGATGAGTCATAGTTGATCTCAAGTATATCAAAATACTGTTTCAGGTTTTCTTTATCTTCCATTTACTTTTTTCCAATTGTCTGAATTAAAGATGTCAGCTTTATATGTTTATTTTTAATCAAGTTATTAATTATTTCATAGAGCTCAGAAGATGTAGATGATTTTGAATATAGTATTGAGAAAGCTTGATGGATAGATTTCCATAAAGTATCATTGTAATTTATAAATCCTGAATATTTTGATGAAATTCCAAATTGTTTTATTAATAAACTTTTTAGGGATAGTCCTATTCTGATATCCTCTAAATCTCTAACCTGATTAAAAATAATATTAATATCCACTGTTGAAAGACTTTCCTCAACTGCTTCCCAAACATTATTTGAGCTGGACTTTAGATGGTTTATAAAATCATTAAAAGTCATTATATTTACAGACTCTCTCTCTTTCCATATAGAATAAATTGATTTTTTTAAATCCCGTTCTTTAAGAGTATTTCCTATTTTTCTGAAAATAATTTTTGTTACCAGTTGGTACAAATTTTCATATGATGTGATTTGGGGAGTAACGACTACGATCATTTTATCCGATAATAATAAAGTGTCTATTATGTTCAGGGATGAACCCGCTCCAAGATCGATAAGCACAAACTCAGAATTTAAATTTCTTATTTGTCTGAAGAGTTTCATTTTTTGAAAGAATTTCATGCTGTATGGGGAGAAAGAATTGATATCCCCGGATATCATACTGAGATTATCCATGTTTGTGCTCAAGAGGAGATCTTCCAGTTTTCTGTTTTTATCAAAAAAATCAGAAAGAGAACATGATGGTTTTTCTATTCCAAGAAAAGAATGAAGGTTCGCTCCTCCCAGGTCAGAGTCTACTAAGATTGTCTTGTGTCCCATTTTAGCAAGCAGAATACCTAAGGAACTTGTTACAAAGCTTTTACCAGTCCCACCTTTTCCACCAGCGATAGCCCATATTTGTGAGGAGTTATTCATTTTTCAATTTATATCAAAACCTACTATAGGTTTTCGATAACTTCTAACTGATGATATTAGTTTTATTATTTATAAAACTAAATTTATTTTAACCTTAAAATTCAATATAGCACATGAAAAAAAAATAATCAAATATGTTTCTGAACTTCAACAATCCATATTAATCTGCCCCAAAAGGCCAAAATATAGTCCGGCACCAAAAGATTTACTTTATTGTAATCTTTTTTTTACTAAGTGGCGTCTAAAACATATAGATCTTTTGTGGAACAAATTTCTATATAATTTTTACTAAATTGTAAAGGAGAAAAAATGGAGAAAATCATTTCATTATTAATTTTATTATTTATTTGTCAAATTGTAGGTTTTTCAGAAACAGAAAATTTAGACGATTTAATCTTTCCACAATTAATTAAAGCAGATTCTGAAAGAATCTATATAGTTGAAAAGGAAAGAATCCATATTTATTCAATTAAACCCTTTAAAAAAATCAGTACTTTTGGGAAATTAGGAGAAGGCCCAAAAGAATTTCGTGTACATCCCGGTACTCCTATAATGTTGAGCTTAATCAATAAAAAACTGATTGCAGCAACAGGCGGCAGCATCTACTACTATGATAAGAGAGGTAAGTATATTAAAGAACAAAAAGTACAGGGACAATTTATGGCCTCTGTAAAGCCGGTGGGGAATAACTTTATTGGTCTCTCTTATGGCAATATTGAAAAGAAGCGTTATATGAAAATAATACTGGTTAATAATCAGTTTAAAAAAATCAAGGATCTGGATTTCACATTAGATGAAAAGCAGTCGGGCCAAGGTTTAAATTTTCTAGCTATTCCGCAGCATTTATACACATCTTACGCTTCTGATAATATTCATATTTATACTTCTGTGAGTAAGGATATGTCAATAAAGGTTTTTGATAAACAGGGGAAACAAATTCGTACTATCTCAAAAAAGTATAAAAACCTGAAAATTAGTACTGATTTTAAAAAAAAAATAATTAATCATTATAAGACAGACCCGTTCTTAAAGCAGTTTTACAACTACCTCTCTCCAATATCTCTGCCAGACTATTTTCCTGCTATTAGAGATATGCGGGTATCTGATAATAAAATATATGTTGTCACATATAAAATAAAGGAAGATAAATCCGAAGTATTGATCTTTAATACAAATGGGGTTTTTATAAGAACTGTTTATTTGCCGATTAAAGAGCAGAATGTCAGATTATTTTACCCCTATGACATAAAAAACAACCATCTTTATCAGACAATTGAAACAGATGAAGAAATTTTTGAATTAAAGATTACAGCGTTAAAATGATGAAATAAAAGAACAATCTAATAAAATAAAGCCAATCCGGCTTTTAATATTGTAAAGTTTTCTAAGATATTTTAACCTAAATTGAGCGATTCTTTCGGTGAATAGATCAAAGCTTGTTGCACCATAAGGGTTTTAAATTAATTCATCTTTCCCACTATAAAAATAGATTAGAATAATGTCATGGATATATAATTATTGCTTTACTATTTTTTCAGGATATGCTCTAATTATATTTATTAATAATGGCATTGAATGTTGAATAATAGAGAGAGATAGGAAACAACTGGGATTTTTTTAACTTATCAGAGTATTACATATCACCCCTCAACGGCGGTAGCTTATTTCAAGTATAAAATAATAATTTTTTTAATGATATTATATGAATTCAACTAGAGGTAAAACTATGAATAAAAAAAATCTTGAGAAGGATGAAATAAAAGAAGCATTTGAAGAGTTAGAGGCAGGAGTATATGCTGCTCTTGAGACCTATTCCAATGTCCATCGTGGCAGTGGGCATAACTCGATGGTATCTACCCATCTATTTGAGCAGGCCAGGGATATAATTCTGGAATATCTGGAACTTAAAAAAGGCGGATATATAGTAGTCTTTTGTACTCCCAGAAGGGCAGAGGGTCTCATAGAACAACTGAATCAAGGAACTTATAAGGTTGTTTCAAGCAGGGACATTGGCTTGTCCATAGGTATAAAGGCAATAGCTATAAATAAAAAGGTCCTGCCAAAAGGGATTACTTTTCAAACCGGTGGAGGGACGGCAAGACTAGTTGCTCAAGATTGGGTGGTTTGGGCAAAAGCTCCTGACAAGTTTGAGGCCGGTACTCCCGCTATAATTAATGTTATAGCCTTTGCAAAGGCATTGCTTTTGATCCGGAAATTTGGTAAAGATATTTTTGCAAATTCCTCAATGGAGAAATTGACAAAAGACGAGATACTATACCAGGATGAATTAATGGAATACAAAGGTCGGGAACTATTGGATAAACTAAAAGATACACTGATAGGCCGGAGTGTGCAAGTCCCTACAATGGAAGGGCTTAGACCTTATATAAATCTGGATAATAGTGCAAGCACGCCAACATTTTTGCCAATTTGGAATGCGTTTCGCCAGACATTAAATCAGGCTGCAGAAACACAAAGTGAAATAGTTAAAGAAGTAAGGTCAATCTCCGCTGAAATGCTGGGGGCACCCCTAACTGCCTATGATCTGGTCTTTACATCTAATACTACTGAGGCAATCAACCTGGCTGCCGAAAGTTTAAATCAAGAAAGTGAATCGGATACTGAGCCGGTTGTGCTCAATACACTCCTTGAACATTCCTCAAATGACCTGCCCTGGCGTAGTGTTACTGGCGGTTCAGTTATCCGGCTTTCAGTGGATGCTGATGGCTTTCTGGATTCTGCGGAATTGGAAACAAAATTAAGTTCATATAATAAGTATAACCAACATGGGAAAAAAAGGATCAAGCTTGTCGCTGTGACTGGTGCTTCCAATGTTCTGGGTGTCTGCAATGATATATCAGCGATAAGCCGGATTGTTCATAAGTATGGAGCGAAGTTACTGGTGGACGGGGCACAATTAATTGCTCACCGCAAGGTGGATATTGAAGGATGGGGAATAGACTACCTTGCATTCTCTGCTCATAAAGTTTACGCACCATTTGGCTGTGGTTTATTGGTGGCTAAAAAGGGATTGCTTAATTTTAGTTCTTCTGAACTGGAAAAGATCCAATCATCAGGAGAGGAAAATGTAGCGGGGATTGCAGCAATGGGTAAGGCTTTTGTGATTTTGCAGCGGATAGGGATGGATGTCGTCCAGTCTGAAGAGCTGGACCTAACCAAACGGGTTTTGACTGGACTGTTACAAATACCCGGACTTAATGTTTATGGGATGAAAGATCCTAAATTACCTGAATTTAAGTATAAACTCGGTGTTTTTGTGTTTGAACTTAAGGGGATGATGGCCCCTAAAATTGGGAAAGAGCTGGCTGCTCAAAGTGGAATAGGAGTGCGTTTTGGTTGTCACTGTGCTCATATTATAGTTAAGCATCTGCTTAAGATTGGGCCAAAGCTTGAGAAATTCCAGTGGCTTATTGTAAGTCTTTTCCCTAAGTTAAATCTACCGGGTCTTACAAGGGTAAGTCTGGGGATTGAAAACAATGAAGGAGATGTTGATAATCTGGTTAAAGCTCTTAGCAATATCAAAAAGAATTCTAAAGTCACAAAAGCTTCTAAGTCTGATATGCAAAAAAAGATGAAGGATTTTGTCAATGATCGCTCCATGAAAGTCTTTTCTCAACTTAAGTAAAATAAGATGAAATCATTTCAAGCAAAAAACTGTAAGGATTGGCGGGATTGGTTACAAAGGAACCACCTCAACGAGAAAGAAATATGGCTCATCTATTATAAAAAACACACAGGTAAACAGACAATTGAGACCCAAAACGGTCTGTCATCCGGGTGGATAAATGTGTAGAATAATGAAAAAAGCGATAATAATAGGTGCAACTTCAGGAATAGGTAAAGGTCTTGCCAGACAACTTGTGGAAAATAATTACAAAGTTGGTATAACAGGAAGGCGGGAAAATCTGCTTAAAGAATTGAAATCTGAAAATCCGGATTCATACGTTATAAAAGATTTTGATATTACTGACACAGAAGTTATTCCCGGTAAATTGGAAGAACTCATCTTAGAACTTGGCGGGCTTGATTTGCTTATCATCAGTTCGGGTACCGGCAATCGAAACGAACCTTTGGATTTCAAAATAGAGAAAAGAGCTATCGATACAAATGTAATTGGATTTACCTGTATTGCGGACTGGACTTTTAATTTTTTTAAAAAACAGGGATTCGGACATCTGGCTGCTATCAGCTCAATCGGAGGCCTTAGAGGTAGTAGGTACGCACCTGCTTATAATGCAACTAAAGCGTATCAGATAAATTATTTGGAAGGGCTTAGACAAAAAGCATCCAGAAGTGAAAAAAAGGTTATAATAACAGACATCAGGCCGGGTTTCGTTGACACTGCTATGGCAAAAGGAGAAGGGGTTTTTTGGGTTGCAGGTGTTGCCAAAGCATCCCGGCAGATTTTTAAAGCTATAAAAAAGCAAAAAAAAGTTGTTTATATTACAAAACGCTGGCGATTTATTGCAATGTTATTAACACTTTTGCCGGAAGCAATTTATAACAAGTTATAAGGGCAAAAACCAAAAATTTTTAAAAGGAGTACAAGAATGGATGAAAAAAAATTTGATCCTAAAAAACTGAATAAATTAAACAATCCCAAACGGACAAAAGATTTTCCAGTGGAATTGATATTAAAAGAAACAAAGATTTCAAACCCCGGAGTGATTATTGATCTGGGAGCAGGAACTGCGTTTTTCAGCATTCCCTTTGCCCGGATCTTTAAAAACTGCCACATCTATGCCTGCGATATCCTAGATTTCATGATTGATTGGATGAACTCAAATATTGTTCCGGAGAATCGGAATATCATTCCGATGAAAATGAGTGAGACCCAGGTCCCATTGGAGGAGGAGACCGCTGACTTATTGTTCATGGTCAACCTTCATCATGAACTGGATGATCCTGAGGCCATTTTGAGGGAGAGTTACAGATTATTAAAACCGGATGGTAGTATTGCCATATCCGATTGGCGAAAGGAAGAGACAGAGATGGGGCCTTCGATTGAGATTCGTTATGAAGAAGAAACAGTCAAAAGGCAACTGCAAACTGCCGGTTTCGAAAACATTCGGATCTATAAGGATTTTCCCAACAATTTCCTGATACTGGGAGCGAAAGGTTCATAAGGAAAATCTACGAGATTAAGGACAAAGGGGACGGATTTGTGATATAGTACAAGTCCGATGTCAGGAATAAATTAAATGAATTATTTAGAAAAACAAAATAGCAACAAGAATTATCCTTTTAATATTGAAGGATTGAAAACCAGAAAGAGTGAGAGAGATCATATTATTTGTCATATTGACACATCGGAACCTGCGGATCCTGGAATAATAAGGAGGTTGTTTGATGAGTTGCCTTTTGGTTTATATGTATCCTTCTTTGATAATTATCATCATACAATTTCTGATCCCGGGGCCTATGTCTCTGCCTATAGATTAGATGATAGATTTGTATATGATTTGGGAAATCATGGGTGGAGTTCAAAAAAATACTGGACTACAAAAGATTATCTTGCCAATTATTTGATAAAAAACTGGAATTATAATAATTATATACTTTGTATTGAGAATGGCTTTATTAATTTAGAGCAGGAAAATGTTATAAACGAATCGCTATGGGAGCCTAAGCTTACAGAGATTGCAAGGCAGGAAGGAAAATATACACTTTTTGAAGTTAACGGAAATTTTCTGCTGTCAGTAATTTGCGGAAATGTTGCTTTATTTGAGATAAATGTAATTTTAGACAGCTTAACAACAGCCGAATATAAAGAGAAAGGTGTGACAATAATTGAATCCCTAGCACAAAAAATTTGTTCAGCGGCATATGATTATATTGATAAAAACATTGAAATACGCAAAAAGAATCACAGTTAAAAAAGGAGAATAAATAATGGAAAAACCAAAATCGTACTGTGAGTTTGTTGAACGTTTGGAAAAATCTGATGTAAACTGTATTTATCATGACACAATGTACGGATTTCCCATAGACTCAGACAATGAGTTATTCGGCAGGTTGATACTTGAAATTAATCAGGCCGGACTCTCATGGACGACTATTTTGAATAAACAGGATAATTTCCGGAAAGCCTATGAAGAGTTTGATATTCAAAAAGTTGCAAATTATACAGAAACAGACAGAGAAAGACTGTTAAGTGATGCAGGTATCATTAGAAATAAGCTTAAAGTAAATGCTGCGATAAGCAATGCTCAAAAAATTGTAGAAATCCAGAATGAGTATGGGTCATTCAAGAACTGGCTGGAGAAGAATCATCCCCTGTCAAGAGAAGAGTGGGTTATGCTATTTAAGAAAACATTCAAGTTTACCGGGGGAGAAATAACCAATGAATTTTTGTTAAGTGCAGGTTATTTGAAAGGTGCACATATCGAAACCTGTCCTGTTTTCAATCAGATAATCCAGCAAAAACCAATGTGGCTTGAAATAGGAGTATAAAAAACCAGTATGGAGTTTTTATTTTAGATTAGTTATAATCAATTAAATGAAAGGAGATTAATTATGGATAAGGCACTGAAAACTATGATCGAAAATATGCCGGAAAAAACAGGCAAATCATTAGAAGAGTGGAAAAAAGTTTTAATTTCAAAAAACTTCTCAAAGCATTCTGAAGCGGTCAAGTTTCTAAAAGAGCCTAAATTTTTAATCAACAAAACTACAAGTTGTTTTTTTTGTTAATTAGGCCC
>CBDUZW010000107.1:0-11005 GCA_965371805.1 uncultured bacterium
CGGGCCTAATTAACAAAAAAAACAACTTGTAGTTTTGTTGATTAAAAATTTAGGCAGAGACAGGGATTTCCCCTGTCTCATTTTATATAATATAATTTAACACCTATTTTGACTATTGCTCTGGAACATCACTCTGGAAGTGCTGTTTTATATTTTCTGAGTTGAATTTCATCATCTTCATCCATTAATCCTAGATATATAAAATTCTTGTGAAAGATTGGACCTGAGATTATTGAACTTCCCTCTTCTATCTCCACCTTTGCTCTTTTCAAGTGTTTACCGGCTTCAGTAAATATATCAATTATCTGGTAATTTTTTGGAACAAAATGCGATTTATAGACATATACCATATTATTATAAAATTGAATATTATTAAAATGTGTCTCTTTATCCGGCATCGTTTTTGCCAATCTAATTACCACTGGCTTAGGCGCTAAACCTCTGGCTATTTTCCATAAAACATCTTCCCGTTCTTTGAGCGTTACCTTCGAAACTACACTTTCCATAGTAAAACTGCCAGAATTATTGCCGTTCAGGTCCGAAATATGAATTACATAAGAGTCATTCATCCCATAATACACTTTGCCATTATTTTCTCCAATTACCATAACAGGCGTTATTGTCGGTATTGTAACAGACGCATTTACACCATTCTGATTGATTGCCCCTCCCTTGAACAGCTTGAAATCAGAAATAACCCTTTCCTTCTTTGTTTTCAGATTCACATGTTTCATCAAGGCCTTATCATTGGGAAGATTTTGTATGTTACTGGGTGCAACAATAACCTCATCATTATTTAGAAAAAGACTTATAGAACCAATATGACGAATTGTCTTTTGAAATACACCGCTGTCATTATAATAGAGGATCTTACCTGTATCCTGTATCATTACGGTATTCTTATAAGAGTTTATGCCAGCACCACCTGTATTCAGAACTTCACTTGGACCCTCTCCTGCTTTTCCAAAATGGTTTATAAACTTCCCATCCTTATCAAATGCATAGTACTTTTTATTTCTCATATCTCTGCAGAAGAGATTGCCTGAATCAGTGACAGTTATCTCCACAACAAGTCCAAACAGATCCTCTTTTTCACCACCATCAACACTCCACAATTTTTCCATTGGAAATTTGTATGTTTGATCTAAAGGTTTCTTTGAATTTTCAATCACTGCCGCAACTGTAAAAGATTGAATTCCAAAAACAAATCCTACAAAAATAATTACACCAATAAATAAACTATTTTTCATTTTTCCTCCACAAAAAAACAAATTGTCTTAATATAATTAAACGGAATAATACAAAATATAGTTTACAGAAATTTTTTCTATTAATAAGAATATAATACTACAAATCAAAAATTAATCGATTACATCTCTAAGATTATTTTTATTCCAGTTCTTTTTTATATTTTTTATAGTATTTATTATTTGGATAAGCTTTAGTAAAATCCTTTAAGATCTTAATTGCCTGTACCTTATCACCAAACTTTTTTGCATAATAATATGCTCCAAAAAAACCTTCAACTGCCTCTTTGGATTTTGGATATATTTTATGGACGCTTAGAAGAGCTTCTATTGCCTTTTTATATTTTTTCCATTTAAAGTATATATAGCCTTTTTTATAGACAGCCAATGATGCTTTTTCATCTTTATTACTCGAATCCATGAGTATAACTCTATCAAGTAAACTTATTGCATCAGTATAATCTGCTCTAGCGATATACTTGTCAACAATTTTAAAGATTAGATTATAATCATTCTTATTCTTTGTATATTTTGAAAGAAGGTCGGTTAATGTACCTATACCTTTTTTTATATTTTCAAGTTCAGCTATCAGATCAACAGCACTTCTGTATCCAAGAATTCTGTCTACTTCAATCCCTTTATTATCAAAAATAACCATTGTGGGATATGAATATACCTTAAAGTGTTTCTCTGCTACTCTATCTTTTTCAGGATTAACCTTCAAAAGAATGAAATTTTCTTTAGCAAAATATTCGGACATCTTTTCATCTTTAAAAGTGGTTTTTACAAGCTTTTTGCAGGGAGGACACCAATCAGTATAAAAATCAATAAAAACTCTTCTGCCTTCCTGCCTGGCTGTCTCCAAGGAACTCTTCCAGTTTTTTTCAAATTTCAAATCAGAAAAAGCAGACATCGATAAAAGTATAATTAGTACAATAAAAAGTTTTTGTATTTTCATTATTTATCCTCTAAAAATGTTATAATTGATTATAGCATATAATCCCAAGTTGAGGGTTTTTAGTGACAAGGAAGCGAATAAAAATAGGAAATACATATGAAAAATACCATTACTGTAAGTAAAATCAAATATAAAAAACGTGAAAATTTAAAAAGATTATATACTCTATTTGAAGAGAGTCATATAAAATATAAAAAAAGCTGCAAAGCAGAGGATCAATATTTAAGTAAGGAATACCTTGCAGAAACATTAGATGTAGATATCAGGACTATTGAAAGATATATTAATACTTTTATAACCGAATATAACATAAAGATTCAATCACAATATAATCAAGGATATTATTTAATTGAGAGATATTCCGGCAAACCTCTCTGGAAGGACGAATCTTATGATGATGAAGTTATCATGGCCTTAATACTTTCAGAGAGGATTTCAACAGCAATTCCAGATACGACCATAAAAAAAACCATAAAAAAAACTATAAATGGATTATATAAATCTATAAATTGGGATCCAGTAGAATTAGAAGGAAAAATTTCATTAAAAAACACTAAGTATTCAAGACCGGATCCAAAGTTTTTTTTAGCAATATTAAATGCATTAAAACTATCATATAAGCTCAAAATTAAATATCAGGCAATCACTAAGACAGATCAATCCGAACGAAGCATATGCCCGCTTCACCTTTTACTATATTCAGGTAATTGGCAGTTGATAGCTTTTTGTGAAAAAAGAAAAGGGTTAAGATTCTTTAATTTAGCAAGAATTTCTGATATAACTTCATTAAACAAAATCTCATTTAATTGGACTGAATTGAATGACAAATATAAGGTAAAAGAAAGAATAAATGAATCCTATGGTATTTTTATAAGTGACAAAAAACAGGAAATTGAACTAAAATTTGATACAAAGGTAAAAGGAATAGTAGAAAATTTAATTTGGACCCCTGATCAGACAATGATCGAGAAAAATGGGAATATATTGGTTAAATTCTTTGTTGCTGATTATCGAGAAATAAAAAATGATATTTTGTCCTATGGAGAAAATATTGAAGTTATCAAGCCGGAAGAGCTTATAAATGAAGTTAAAAATTCAATAAAAAAAATGTCAATTAAGTATAATATATAATTACGAATCTTTAATTGCGACACTTTTTGTCTTGGAATTTTGTCGATTTTACCTCAAAATACTCAATGGAGGTTAAAATGATTTTTAAACAAAGAAGACAACTTAGGAAAAAAGCAATACTGCAAAAAAGTTGGAATTATCGTCAATTAAAAGAAGAGCATACTAAAAACAATATGCTTCTATTGAAGCTTCTAATTCCGGGAATTATATTCTTTATTCTAATATTTGGAGACGTTTACAGTAATACATCCAGTCTCCAAAAAATAAGAGGAAGTAAAGACATTGGTTCAAGTAAAATTGGATATCATTCACTAAAAATAAAAATTGAAAAATTGTTTACAAGTGATGACTGGTATGGAATATCAAAAATACTTGATGACATTCCAACGAGTTCTAAATATGAAGATCTGATTAATTTTTGTAAGGGAATTAAATATTCATTTGTACAAATTGGAAAACCTGACCCAATAGACTACTTTAAAGGTATAAAACAGAGCAGCAATTTTTTTGTACTCTCAAGGTTAGCACTTACAAAGTATTACTTCTATAATTATAAAAACAATTCATCTTCATCAATTAAAGAGATTGCAGCAATAATGGACACACTGGAAATACATAAATGAAAATGTTATGAAAAAGAAAATACTTAAGTAATATCAAATAAAACCCTAACTGACCTTGAAACCAAAGATTGTTATATCATCCCTCTGTTCCTCACTCTTCTGATGTAATTTCAAAGAAGAGGATATTTTCCCCTCCTGTTCAGCCATATCATAAGAAGATATCTTTGCAAGAAGCGTACGAAGAGAGGATGAACTGAATTTGACACCTTCAGGAGAAGATTGATCAGCATACCCATCTGAGGTAAGATAGAACACATCACCAGGTTCAATTTTTATCTCATTATTCATGAATTTTCTTCTTTCAGGGACCCTTGATCCTCCTACCGATCTTCTGGTCCCCTTGATCTCTATGATTGAGGGATTAGCCGTATCTATATCTTCTTTTTTTATGTAAAAGATAGGTCTTCTAGCCCCTGCATAAGTCAGAGTTTTTTCTTTAATATTAAGACAACATAAACAAACATCCATTCCATCATTCGTTTTAATCCCATCTTGATCCTGTCTAAGGATATCTCTTACTGCAGAAGAGAGAGCATCTAATATCCCTGCAGGATCATATATTTTCGTTTCGAGCAAAATCTGATTTAGTAAAGAATATCCAATCATTGACATGAATGCACCTGGAACACCATGTCCAGTACAGTCTACAACTGCCAGATATACTTTATCATCAACTTCATTAAACCAGTAAAAGTCGCCCGAAACAATATCCTTTGGTTTGTAAAAAATAAAGTATTCTTTAATAAAATTAGTTATCTTTGTCTCTAAAGGAAGTATGGCTAACTGAATGTTTTTAGCATAGTTTATACTGTCTGTTATATGCTTATTTTTTTCTATAATTATCTGGTTAGCAGCTTCGAGTCCATTATGTGCCATTTCCAACACCATATGAGCTTTCTTTTTTAATCTGTACCTATTATAGATTAAAAATGAAAATATAATTATAATTATTATTGCTGATATAAAACCATTTTTTATTAATTGCTGCCTGTTTAATTCAATTTCCCGGAGATATTTGTCTTTATTTAGTAATTTAATTTGATGATCCTTCTGTAAGGTCTCATACATAGTCTGCATTGCAATCGTTTTATTTCTACTATCTTTATTATAGATCTTTTCATTAAATTTTATAAATTTTTGTAAAAATCCCATTGCCATTTTATAATCCTTAACCTCTTTATAATAATCAGCAAAAGATTCATAAATAGTCAGTAAAAGCGGGAGGGTTTTTAACTCATTTCCAATCTTTTCAGCATTTTTCAAACTTTTTAAACTCTCCTCTGGTTTTCCAATTTTAAGATAAACTTCACTTAAGACTAAATAGTTCTCCGCAATCTCCATTTTTTCCCCTGCATCAATACTTATTACCAAGGCATCATTGGCGTATTTAACTGCCTGTTTAAAAGACTTCATTCCCATATAACATTCACTTAATCCACTTAAACTATATGAAATCCCAGCTTTATCATTAATAGATTTACTTATCTCTAAGGATTGTTTAAATGATTTTAACGCATCTTTATAATTTTTTCTCTCAAGATAGGTTCCAGCTATATTTGCTAATGCAACCGCTTCACCAGATTTGTCCTTGACATCTTTCGATAAAGAATACGCTTTATTATAAAACTCTAAAGACCGGTTTATATCTTTAAGGGCTCCATATACAGTTCCAATATTATTCAAAAGTGTTGAAAGCTGTTCATTACTATTAGTAAATTTTAAGACCTTATAACTGTCAAGGTAAGATTTGAGTTCATTTTTATAATCCCCCAGGTGCCCATAAACTATACCTACATTGATAAGAACATCTGCCTTTTCACTCTCTTTTTCTTTTGATTTTAATCCAACCAATGCCTGTTTATAATAACTCAATGATTTGGCAAACAAACCCATATCTAAACAGATTTCTCCCAGATAACTCACAGTAGTAGGATTGGAAATATTCAATTTCTTTTCAGCATTAAGAAGTTTTATGCCTGAATCTAATCCATTCTTATGGTCTTTTTTTTCATAATAGATTTCCATAAGAACTTTCAGAGACCTGATCTGATTCTTGCTATCATTCAATTTTATAGAGATTTTTAAAGCTGAATCAGCATATTTTAAAGATTTCTCAATATCAGTTTTCATAATACTGGATGCCTGCTTAAGCAGCCTGTCTATTTCTTTAACTTCATTCCCATTTGCAAATACACCTTCAAAAACAAAAATCTGAAAAAGAAACAACAAGACTATTATATAAATTCTATTATTTCTTCTATTGTTAGAAATGGTAAAATTAAATCCTTTTAGAGAATATGACTGAGACTGAAATTGGTTATTATCCATAATCGATAATAAGGGATAAAAAAATGATTGTCAAGAAGAATGATGAAGAAGGTTCTCCATCATTCTGTCTTGTGAGAGTTTTCCTTATAGAAAATACTCGGTTATTTTTAATACCTAATTCTAATTGTCGTCAGACCTGAAAGGATAATGTCGTTGATCACTCTTTTTTTTCATATTGAAAATATCCGTGTAAAAATTGGACATAAAGTAGATAATAAGACCTGTCTGGCAAGATTATTCAATTCGAGCGAATTAAAAAATTCCCGTTTTAGTGCAAGCCATCTACATTTAGAAATTCGAACTAGACTTGATGATTAGTAAAGCCCCCGGTCCCTATTAATTCTTATTATAGAGGTTTTAATTTTCTTGTAGAATAGAAAACCTGCTGATTGTCTGCATTTATTATTACTTTTCGAGGGTTGATATGTTTCCTTTTAAATTTCTCTTGAAATTCCGAAACAAATTTATTAGATCCAAATGCAATACCTTCCGTTATATTCCTAAACCTATATGCAAGTATATCACCAATCCCAAGCCTTTGAAATAGTAACTTTGAATCTTTATAAGCCTGATCCGAGATTTTGGCTGTATTTTCTCTCTTTACCTTACCTGATTCATATATAAACTCTCTATAAACCGGAAAGGTAATTTCTTTTTTAGTCCGTGACACTTCCTGTTTAAACCTGCCTGTTTCCGGATTTTTAAAAGTCTTAATTTCCTCTTTTACGATATGTATTGTTTTTAATAACTTCCTGCCTTTTTTTGGATTCCTGATTCTTAAACCAATACTGCTCCATCTGTAATCTTCAGGCTTTTTAACAATGCCGGCTCTAACTGAATTCAAGTCTATATAGGCACTGCAGATAAGCTCTGCGTCTCCCTTACTTATTGCGATTCCCTTAAATCTGTCTCCCCAGAAAGCCCCCTTGCATTCATATTTATTATTATACCATTTGGAAAACCCCTGCTTGAGTTCCTGAACAAATCTGGATACAGAGCCAAGTCGCTTCCTGAGTCTTTCCACACCTCCATCATCATCATAATCTATTTCAAAAGAATTCTTTATAAAAGAGCCTTCTGGAGGCTCTGCATTATCGCCAAAAGCGTCTTTATATCTACCAAAAAGTTCTTTTTTAGTCGCACTCTGTGCCTCATCTCTTCTATTGGACAATAAAACATGAAAATGATTAGACATAATTGCAAAGGAAGTAATATCAACAAAAAAAGCTTTAGAAAGCTTAAACATCAATTGCATAAAATACTCTTTACTCTCACTGTCAAGTAAAAACTCACCCCGACTTGTCCTGGATATAACATGATAAGAACTATGCTCAGTATCACCAAACCACCTAAAAGGTCTCCCCAATTCTACCCCCTCTCATCTCTAAAAGAACTATGTTATAAAAAACCATTTTTTTCAACTTCTTGCCTGGCACTAAAAACTATTTATGTTTTAAACCACAATCACATGGTATGTCTATTGTCTCGTCATTTAAAATATTTTTCATTGTCTCACTCCCAAGATTGTTCTTAGAAATATTTTCTCCAAAATTCTGTTTCTGGTTTTTGTTGTGTAATTTTTGATAGCCAATTCCAGATAGCTTTAATTTCTTCTTGGACCGCTTCATCGTTTAAATTACAATTTCTCCATTCTAGCCAAGCATGCTCCAGTAGATCATTAATGTTATATGGAGAACATATAGAATCATTGGTCAGTGTTTTTACTAACGACTCTGCACTCCACTTTGGATCTCTATTTTCAACCCAAAGACATTTTGAAGTTTTCATGTTTTCTTGGTTTCTAATTTCTAATGCTTCTTCTGTAAGTGTAAATTCGTATGTGTCCTCACGTCCCCAACGTGGAGAATTAATTCTCAATTCAAATTTTAATTCATTCATTTTAACCTCCTTTTATTTTGCCCTAAATATGCAACGTTATCCATTCTTCCCCTACCCCATAAAATCTATTTCATCTATTTCTTTCATTAGCCGATCTGTATTAACCAGGGCAACAATTATTTTCTGATAATGATTTATATCCTCGATGTTTCCCCCACCCCTATTTTTTGTCGTATTTAACAATATAATCACTTTTTGTTGTATTAAAAACATAATGTGCACTTGTTGGCCAATAGTTTCCAATAAAAAATAATATTTCAATATAATCATCAATATTTATTTCAAATAATTCGTTGAACTTTATATAATCACTTGAAACCCAAAATGCTTGAAGTTTTTTTTCTTCATTTCTCAAAAGAGTAAATATATAACTATGGATTATTTGATCGCAAATTTTTCTTATACTTATTTTTTTTTCGTATTGTTCTTCTAATTTGAAATACTTTTCCGGGGAAAGTCTTTTTAATATATTAATTTTGTTTTCAGAACTTTTATAATATATAATATCAATTTCTTTTTTTTCAATATTTTCCTTTATTTTATGTGAATCAAATAGTTTCCTTATCATAAAAGCTGATACCATTATCTCTTTTTCTGCATTTGCAAAAGATGTATCGAACCATTTTTTTTGTTTTCTTCTTTTCTCTAACTGTTTAGCAAGTTTTATTATATCAGATTTCCAAAAGCTAGATTCCCATATCATCTCTTATCCTCTCTATATATAGATTGTTTTTGTCTATCTAATTTTTATTAAAACTACAAATTCTCTTAATACTTTTATTTGCTCTGGAATATTTTTGTTCTTCAGCATATTTGAATTCGGCAAAATTAGTTTATTAGGTAAAACATCAATTAAATTTCTTAAATAATTTGATTTTATTGCATATCCTACGTTCTCAGCTCCTGGAATTTTAGCGTTCACAATTCCAACTAGATTTCCTTTATAATCAAAAAGAGGACCACCGCTATTACCTGGTTGAATAGGTGCAGATATTTGATATGTTGATATGTTTCCTTTATATCCAGTTTTAGAACTAACAGTTCCATCTGTAAATTTCATTTCTTCTCCCATAACAGATAAAGCCATAGGATATCCAAGAACAAAAATTTTAGATCCAACATCAACAGTTTGAAATTTTATATTATATGCAATTTGTTTAAAAGGTTTAAAATTTTCATCATCTATTTCTAATATAGCAAGATCATTTTGTTTATCAACAATTTTTATTTTTGCATTATAAGAATGCTTTATATTACCTGTATAAAAGTCTACTACAATATCTTTAGCCTTATTGATAACATGGTGATTTGTAACAATAAGCCCATTTTTAGTGATAATTATTCCTGATCCATTACCTTTCCAAGAATCTTTTATAGGTTCTTTTATAATGGGTTTTGGAATAGATTCCTTAATCATTAAATTATCAAAACTAATTTTTTGTTTACCAGCAACGTTGAATCCTACATTATTACCAATAAATTCACTAAAATTTGCCTGATGAACAATTTGTCCATTAATAGCATAATAGACAACATTTCCAACCTTTTTTATTTTTAGATGATTTATTTTTTTTTTAATAAAATTACATCGAGTCCAATCTTTAATATTTATTATCAAGCCATCTATCTTTTTGGTTATAATAAAATATCCATTATTAGATATCAAAAAGAATTGATTATTACTAGGCCCATTTGCTCCAAACATTAATCCACCACCTTTATTCTTTTGACCAGATAATTTTTTCATATATACTTCTATTGTGAAATCTTTAGATGTATCAATTTTATGTTTCATTGAAGTAGCCCAAGAATTTTTTTTATTTGGACACGATACAACCATTTCTTTTATCCAAATTTGCGAAGATCCGAATCCTGCTTTACTACCTATATACCAATTATTATAATTATTATCAAATTGATCTCGAAATATTTTTTCACAATTATTATTCTCATCACAATAAATAAAAGAACCCTTCGGGATATTATTTTCAAAAGTTATAATATTTTTTATATTCCCGTTTTTATAATAAGAAAGATATTTACCCTCATATTTACAGTTTTTTTCATTATTGGGATCAAAATATGAAAAATAGAATTCACCTTGTAATTCCCCAGTTATGTAATAATCTTTTATAATACCAACTGGAATGTTCTTCGAGTTATAATTAATTATTCTATAATAACTAGCTAGATTACTATCAGTAGTCCTTTGCCAATTGGACGTAAAATATTCTTTTTTATTTACTAATGTTTCATTATTAGAAAATAGAAATGAAATATTGAATAAAAAAATGAATACAACCAAAATTTTTAAAATAATATTTTTTTTCATAACTTCTCCTTTTTAACTTTCTTTCTTCTACCCCATAAAATCTATTTCTTTCATTAACCGATCTGTATTAACCAGGGCAACAATTATTTTCTGATAATGTAAAACATCATCTGAAGACAGCTCTCTCCCCTTTCGATCCTTTAACCATTTTTGAGCAGGCTGATATCCACCAATATAAAACTCCCAGGCTATTTTGGGAACTTGATCAAAATATTGTTCTTCATTAATAAAAACTCTCCCGATCTCTTCACCTTCAAATTTAATCTTTTCGACTGTATGCTCTCCGGCAACCGGAAAGGTTGTAATAAGGTTTCCCATAAGAGGTGATTCCATTAAATGTAAAGCTCTTATTTGAGATCCTTTCTCAACTAATTTCCAAAATGTTTCTGTATCTTTCGGATATGGTACTCTAGGAAAATCTATTTTTAAGAATACTGGTGAGTCGACCAGGGATTTTCACCCCAGCCTCTCTTAGAACGGTACGTGA
>CBDUZW010000108.1:0-10966 GCA_965371805.1 uncultured bacterium
CATTTAATATATACATATTAAATACTTAAAACCTTAAAAAACATTATACAAGGCAGATTTTTCTCTTCGTGAGTCAATTTATATTTTTGCAAGCTCATTAATAATCTAGTTTGAGCTTTTAGAGGCTTACAGAATATGGAACATATTGACATATCACAGCCTTTTTTGTAATATATCTTTATGGTATATCAATGGGAAATAAATTTTTTTATGATAAAATATATATTATGACTTTATACTTCATCAGATTTAAACTCTTTTTTCTTATTCTTTTGATCTTCCAATTCTGCCTGTTTATAGAAGGAAATAAAAGTGAAAAACAGTTAAATAGTTTTCTTCTTGATCAATGGTCATATCCTCATGGACCTTCATTAAGAACTATAAATTCAATTGTTCAAACGCCTGATAATTTTTTATGGATTGGAACGAATCGGGGATTATTGCATTTTGACGGAGTAGAATTCAAGTACTTTAATTTACAGCAGATCTTAAAAGTAAAAGACAATGTAAATTACATATCTGATCTATATGTGGACAGACTTGGAAGGTTATGGTTAAGTGTCGACCATGGGCTGATCAAATATCAGAATAAAAAATTCAAATTCTATTCAAATAATGAAGGTTTTGTTGGCAATTATATAATGGATATACATGAGGATGTAAATGGCCGGCTTTGGCTTGCAACTCTAGATCATTATCTGAATAGTTTTAAGGATGGAATCTTTAACCATTTTGGACCGAAAGAGGGTTTAAAATCGAACAGCATTTATTCGCTAGCCGAGGATAATAAAGGAGATCTATGGCTTGGCACCTATGGGAACGGAATTTTGAAATATATGGATAATACATTTATAAAACCTGAAATTTCAGGTTTATTAGATAATATATTTATAAGAAAAATGAAGTTTGATAAAAAAAACAGGCTCTGGCTTGGGACAGTAAATGGATTAATACTTATTACTGATAAAACTGCTACCTTTTTTGATTCTGAAGGAAGTATTGGGAATAATTCAATTAATGATATAATAGAGGACAGAGACGGAAATATTTGGATATCAAATACAAGAGGAATTTACCGTATTGATATGGCCAAATTGAAAGTGGAAAAGTATAATCTTGATTTTAAAGCTTCTTGCATGTATCAAGATTCAGAAGGAAAGATCTGGATGGGAGCTTCAGGAGAAGGTTTAAAAAGATTAAGCAATTCATTTTTTACATATCCACTCACCAAATCCGGTATTCCGGACCTGACATCAATAATATACAAAAATACTTTAAATGATATATGGATAGGAACTGAGTTAGGTACTCTGTTTAAATTAAAATCCGGTTCTCTTCAAGATATCATAAAAATTAAAGAACCATTTAAAAAATCTGTCCTTAGTGCTATCAATGATGACAGTGATGGGAATCTATTGGTAGGAAATCTTGGACATGGTTTGTTCAAATTAGAAAATGATACTTTTTCTCCTGTTCTCCATCAAAAAGATTTAAAAGCGGCATATGTTATTTCACTAATTAAAAATTTACATGGAGGTATCTGGATAGGTACTTCCAATAACGGTGTTTTCAGATATGATAATAATAAGCTTCTCCATTTTGATAAAGGATATGGATTATTAAGCAATAAAGTATATGCATTGTATGAAGATCATCAGCAGAACATCTGGATAGGGACTGATAATGGGATCAATTTTTTTAAAAAAGGTGTAACAGAGAAAAAAAATCTTCAGGCGTCCTTTATTGGAACTGAAATTGTAAATTTTTATCAGGACAAAAATAATTTCCTTTATATTATTTCAATTGATTCGGGTTTGATAATAAAAAAAGAAGGAATTACTAAAAGATTGTCAATGAAACATGGACTTTTTAGCAATGTTCTTTATCAGGTTATAGAAGATGATCTGGGGAATTTCTGGTTGAGTTGTGATGCTGGTCTTATGAATATCCGTAAAAAGGATATTCATGACTTTGTGTTAAAAAATAAGAACAGGATAAATTGTAAGATTTATGATAGATCTGATGGTATAAAAAGTACAGATTTCAGTTGGTTTTCTTCTTATAATGGGATTAAAACCGGTACAGGAGAACTATGGTTTGCAACTCAAAAAGGTATTGCAGCATTCGATCCGTCTTCAGTCACTATTAATAAGAGAACACTGACAGTAATCATTGATGAAATATCGGTCAATGGTAAAACTTATATAAAAGAAAATTTTAATAATATATTTGAGAATGGATCAACAATTATGTTTAAATATACGGCTCCCACATCAATTGCTCCAAGCAAAGTGAAATACCAATATATACTGAAGGGCTATGATAATAAACGGGTTTTTGTTCAACCGGGTGAGACAGAGAGACATGTGATATTTCAAAAACTTAAATCAGGTAAATATAAATTCATTATTAAGGCGGCCAATCGGGATAATATATGGAACAGAAAAGAGACCACATTTGAGTTTTCTATCAAAAAGACTTTTGTGGAAACTATTACTTTTAAAATAATGATAATATTTCTTTTTGTTTTTGTGGGGATATCAGGCTATTTTATCTTAAAACAGATCTTCATTAAAATAGATAAAAAAAAATCAAAACAGTATTATAAAGAAAATGAGGATCTGCAGAGATGTAAAGATTCTTTGAGGGTTCTGCTAAAAAGAGATAATATTTATCTTCAGAACAACGTTTCGCTTAATAATATAGCCGGTAAAATTGGAGTCTCTCCAAAATTACTTTCATATGTTATTAATGAAGAGTTGAAAATGACTTTCAGGGAGTTAATAAACAGTTACAGAATTCAAAGGGCAAAAGAGTTGTTGATACTTGAAGATGAAAGATCAATACTGGATATTGCATACGATACAGGATATAATTCAAAAGAGGTATTTAACAGAGTCTTTAAAAAGTTTACTGGAATTACTCCGTCTCAATTCAGAAAAGAAGAAAACAAAGATAAATAAAAAACACTTTTTTTTCTAATTTTAACAATTATTTTAAATATAAAGAAACTTTTTGTGAAAAGTTTCTTTATGCAAACCCGCTCCTGTGTTCTATTTCAAAATAAATTAGAGATACTTCCTGATAAATTACGAAAAAGTTTTCATCTTCAATTATTATAGATTGAAAATGGAGGAAAAAATGAAAAATAACATTAGCCAAGTGACAAAAAAAAAGAAGTTGAAAAACTTTGAGACATATTTATTATATCTGATTGCATTTCTTTTAATAAATTCAGTTTCAATTATTGCAAAAGATACAAGTAATATAATCCCGGAAAGGACTAATGAGAAAATTAAAATTGATGGAATTCTTGATGAGAAAATATGGAGATCTAAATCCATATCAGGCAGCTTTAAAACATTTTTACCTAGTTATGGAAAATCGATGGGCGAGAGAACCAGAGTGTGGATGTCTTATGATAGCAACAGTCTTTATTTTGCTTTTAAATGTTTTGGCTCAAATCCGCAAAAAATAAAAACGTCAATCTCAAAAAGGGACAATATAGGCAATGATGACTGGGTTGGAGTTATTCTAGATACTACTGGTAACAGGCAATCAAGCAACGAATTTTATGTAAACCCGAATGGTATTCAGGAGGACGGTATAGCTTCTGCTGTAAATGATGCAAATATGGATAAATCACCTGATTTTCTTTGGAAAAGTGCGGCAAAAATAACAGAAAGTGGATACCAGGTGGAAATTTCAATACCTTTAAAATCAATTAAATTTAGAGGTGGGAAGATCGTAAAAATGGGAATAATTTTTATGCGAAACATTAATCATCTTGGTAGAATGGGATCCTGGCCCTATCTGGAAGCTGGACAGTCACAGTTCAACTTTATGGTTGATGTTTACTATAAAGATCTGATATCCAGAAGAAATTTTGAAATCTTACCTAATATTACTTATAGTTCAATAAATCAAAAAGGGGAAAATTATGATTGGAAACCCGCAGAGACAAATAAAAATCTTGGTGTTTCTGTTAAATATGGAATTACATCTTCAGTTACTCTGGAGGCGACAGTTAATCCGGATTTCAGCCAGGTTGAGAGTGATGCATTTCAGCTTGAAGTAAATCAGAGATATCCGGTTTTCTATTCAGAAAAAAGACCGTTTTTTATGGAAGGCATGGAAACCTTTGATCTTGGACTTGTAACCAATGGCATGATGCATTCCGCTGTTTATACAAGAGGAATTGCAGATCCAGGCTGGGCCTCAAAATTAAATGGCTCTATTGGCAAAGTATTATTCGCTTTCCTTGTTGCAAATGACAATTCCTCGTATACTTCAAATCAAAAATCTAAGGAAAATTTTATTTGGGGTATTGGAAGAGCAAAACTCAATCTTGGAAGTGACAACTCAATTGGTCTTTTATATAGTGGAAAAAATAGTTCATATAACAATAATAATGTTTTAGGAGCAGATATTCAGTATAGGTTTAAAAAAAACTTCAGGTTTAACGGTTCAGTAATGGCCAGTGGCACCAAAATCTCAAGAAACGAAGAAACTATCAAAGGAAACGGACTTAATGCGATGCTCCAGTATCAGACAAACACGTTTAATACTAGATTGTCATTTGAGAGATATGATAAAGATTTTATCATGCACTCTGCTTTTTTAACCAGAACCGGAATAAGTAGATACCAGGCTTATTTCAATGGAAATATAAATGTCACAAAGGGCAGTAAAACAGGTTTTTTACAGACATTGAAACCATATCTGGCTTTTTCAAATATCCTCGATCTTGGAAACAGGAAAACTGATTCAATTTCAGAACTGGGTGTTGACCTTTACTTTACTCATAACGGGTTTTTAAGGATAAAATATCAATGGGAAAAAGAAGCCTGGGCGGGTCATATGTTTAGTCCAGATTTCTTTTTTGTCTATTACAGGATGCAGCTTTATAATTGGCTCTATTTTGAAAGTTATATAAAATTAGGAGATCAGATCTATTATGATCCAATATCTCCATTTATGGGAACAGGATATTCTTATAAATTCAGATGCACAATTCAGCCTCATATAAAAATGAAGTTGGATATGGAATGGATGCAAAATAAACTACGGGATAATACACTAAATAGTAATATATATAAGGTGGATATTTTTAATATTCTAGCAACTTATCAATTCAATAGACATTTTTTTCTTAGGATGGCGGTCAGATATAATAATTATGAAAAAAAAATCTTAACCGATTTCCTGGCTTCCTTTACACTGATTCCGGGTACTGTTGTCCAGCTTGGATATGGTGGGCTTTATGAGAAAAAAAGTTGGTTTAATAATCAATGGAATTATAATGAAGGGAAATATCTTAACACTGAAAAGGGAGTTTTCTTTAAGATTTCTTATCTCTGGCGTTTATAAAAATCCTTTTTTTTTAGTAGGAAGTTGAGAAATTTAAATTTATAAAAAAAAGACAGCATGGTTTTTGTATAAATAAAGTTGTGGATCGCCATAATTAAATGTATCATCAGTTCCACAGCAACCTCCGAAAATTTTAAGGTCGAATTGTTCCTGCAATTTATCCATCTCAAGGTAGAACTGAATATATAAATCACCTTAATTTCTTCCTTTATTTATACCAATTTGTAGTGATAAAGCAAAGATGACATATGTCATCTTAATTTTTTTAGGAGTATTTTCTCATTTACTATTAATTACTTTGGATTTAATATTTAGATGTTAATAATTGCATATTATTTAACACTGGAAAGAAAATTAAAATTTAAAAGGAGATTTGTCAATGAAAAAAATGCTATTATTTTTTGTTCTAAGTGTAATATTTGTAAGTTTTATATCGGGTGAAAAACTTTTAATCCTACCTGAAATCAAGAATCCAAATTCGATCTATTATCCAATTTCTGTAAATAATGATCTGATTGTTGTTACTGATGCGTTTAACATATTTTTATATTCTGCGAAAAATTTTAATTTAATAAAAAAATTTGGTAAACAGGGAGCAGGGCCAGATGAGTTTTTAGGTTGGGATGCCGGTTTTATCTGGACAACTTTATTAAATGATAAGATAATAATTACAAGTAGAGGAAAGGTGACAGACTATAGTCTAACAGGAGAATATTTACATGAAGTAAGAACAAATCAAGGTACAGGGTTTGTTTATAGAAAATTTAAAGATAAATATACTGCTTATTCAATTACTAGATACAAAGGGATTTCAATGGGCGTCGTAAATCTATATGATAAAAACTTTAATAAATTAAAAGAGTTAATTAGATATGAGGAATGGATCAGTCAAAGGCAATTCAACCCCTACACCTATAAAAAACCAATCCCAAAATCTTATAAAAATAGACTCTATATTAATGATGTTAATAATGGAGATATAAAAATATTTAATAGCGATGGCAGCCTTTTTAAACTGGTCAAGTATAAATATGATAAAGTTAGAGTCACAAAAGCAATACAAAAGGAAACAATTAAGGCATATCAAATCGACTTGAGAGTAAAGTTTTTATTTCGCTCACCTTTAGAAGTTGTTAAGAGATTAAAATTTCCAGATTTTTTCCCAATTATGAAACAGTATGATATTGTTGATGACAAGATATATGTATTAACTTATAAGGAAGTAAGAGGAAGGCATGAATTTATTGTTTTTAATTTAGATGGAGAATTTTTAGAAAAGAAGATGGTTTCTGTTCCTCATATTTCGCTTACTGAACCATTTCCTTTTACAATTAAAAATAATTTTATTTACTATCTCTATGATAATGAGAAAACAGAAGAATGGGAGCTGCATAGAGCAAAACTCTGATGATTCTCAATTCTATTATTAACAAAGTCTGTGTCGATTCTTAAGCAACTGAAAAATTGTCAGGTAATAATCTCTTTGAAAAATTTTGTGATTTGGATGCAATAAATAAACACAAGTGATATTATATATATTCAAGCTGAAGTTTGAGAGGATATCTTTACTCTGCTTGTTGGTTAGTAGTTTGTCAGGAGAGATTGATATGTATAAAAAAATGATATCTGGTGTTGCTTGTGTAATCTTAGTTTCTTTATCTCTGTTTTCTTCATTAGATACAGGAATAGAAGGGATTAAGTTTTCAGAAAATGAAGCTGTGAGTTTTTCTGAAATGGCTCTGAAATGTATTGAACGGCAATATCCTAATAAGTTATCACATGTGATGAATAGTGAAAATGAAGTGCTTTCTCCAAAGGATCTTCACCCGGCTTTCTATGGATGTTTTGACTGGCATTCATCGGTTCACGGGCATTGGATGTTAATACGTTTACTTAAGCTGTTTCCGGAAATAAAAAATGGAGAGAGGATAAGGAAAGCAGTAAACCGTAATCTTACAGAACTGAATATTAAAAAGGAAGCTGCATATCTTGATCAGAAGAGTAGGAAATCTTTTGAAAGAACTTATGGTTGGGCATGGCTTCTAAAACTGATCGAAGAACTAAAAGGTTGGGATGATAAAGATGGCAAAGTCTGGGAGAAGAATTTAAGACCTCTTGAAGAGAGGATCGTTAAAAGATATATTGATTTTCTTCCAAAGCAGGTGTATCCCATCCGGACCGGTGTTCATCCAAATACAGCTTTCGGGATTGCATTTGCCATGGATTATGCAAGGAAAGTAAGTAATATTGAATTTGAGAAATTACTGATTGATAAGGCAAAAGAGTATTATTTGAATGATAGGAATTGTCCCTCAGAATGGGAACCCGGAGGGGAGGATTTTTTTTCACCCTGTCTAATGGAAGCGGATCTAATGAGCCGGGTATTAGAGGAGAATGATTTTGAGCCATGGTTGAAGGAATTTTTACTAAATGAAAAAGGAGAAATATCCTCTCAGTTGAAAAAAACGGCTTCTGTGTTAGATAGAACTGATGGTAAGCTGGTTCATCTTGACGGGTTAAATATAAGTAGGGCATGGTGTTTTAAAAGGATAGCCAAAAAACTAAAAAAAAATAGAATTCTAATAAAAAAAATAAAAAATCTGGTTATAATTCACTCAAAAACTGGACTGAAAAGTATTAAAAGTGGAGATTACTCTGGAGAGCATTGGCTGGCATCATTTGCAATCTTCTTATTAACAGTTTAAAACTTGATGTATCTAACCGTGGTGAATGACAGTTGAAATTAAAATATGATATTAAAAAAATTGACAAAAACATTAATCAATTAAGTAAATAAAACGTTCTTGCCTATATATTGTTTATTTCAGAATATCACTGACTTTATCTATAATGACCGGAACATCATCTAAGCTGACTCTGGAGTAATGAATGTTTTGCGGGTAGATCAATACGTTTGGTCCAGAACTGCACAGACCAAGACAGAGGGTTTGGGAAACCCGGACATCCTCTTTGAACCAGTTCTTCGCTTTGATTTTTTTTTTAATAACTTTATGAATATCCTTACTTTTTTCATCAGCACATGACTGGCGTTCTCCATTTCGGTCATTCACACAAACTAATATATGACATTTATATCCTATGTTATTCATAAGGTATTTTTACTATGACCCGTAAGTTTTATACTCAGGTTCCTCCGGCCCATTAATTATAAAAATACTGCTTTTGGACTTACTGGATATCTGGACTGTTTCTGTATCACTTATCTTCGCAAAGGAATATTGTTGAAGAGTGTTTCCCTCAATGGTTACTTCGCCTTCTAAAACATATAAACCTATGATTCGATCCCAGCCTATTTGTAATTTAAAAATTGTGTCTTCAAGAAATACTTTCTTAATTTTTATATCCTCAGTCAAAAAATTCAATTTTTTATTATAGTGTAATATTCCCACTTTATTAGATTTGTCAATTTTGAATAATTTTTTAGAATAATCAGTGTAAGTCGCATCAAGTTTTAAAGATTTTTCCAAATTAGGGTCAAACCAGATCTGGAAGATTTCAGCATTTTTTTCCATTTTTTCTGCATGACTGATCCCATTTCCTGATTGTATTATTTGTACGTCTCCTTTGTTAAGCTCATTCCAACTGTTCTTCTTTGTATCAAAATGATGAATTCTCCCCTTTAAAACAAAGGTTGTTATTTCAAAACCGCTGTGGGGATGCAGGTGAATTGTTGATTCAACATTTGCTTTTGCATGAGCCCAATATATAAGAGATGAAAAAGGGCGAAGCGGACCTTCATCCTGTGGAAAACCAATGGGTTTATTTTCAACAATTTCACCCTTATTAAATTCACCGTAAGCTTGATCCTCTTTTCTGTAAATTGATAATTTCATTTTTAACATAAAATCGTTTCCTCCATTCATGTTATGTGTTTAAAAATCTATTATGTCGACAATTAAAAAAAATTTTTTTTAGAAACTTTATTTTGATTTAATTATTCTAATTTATTATAATTAAACTATGAGAAGGAAAAATATTAATAGATGCATATTTATGCTGTTTTTGATGGTTATTATTTTTAATGGAATTCTTTTTAATTGTAAAAAGGGAGAACTTGTTTCAGATAATAATGGAAATGAAAATGAGGGCAATGGAGAGAATAATACTATTACGACTCAATTGACCGAGACAGATTTTACTTATCTCGGGGCATTTCGATTGCCTGAGGAATTTTCCTGGGGAGCTCTAGGACTGACTTATTATTCAGATGGAAATAATGGGTCCGGTTCTTTGTATATTACAGGTTTTGGTCCAAGGCCAGCAGAGTTTGGTGAAGTAAATATCCCTGCTCCAACAGTAAACCTGGATTGGGAACAACTCCCTTCAGCTGGTCTCATTGGTCAGATCCGTAGTTTTGACGGGAATCTTATTGAAAGAGATATGGGTATTTATTCCGAGTACTCCTTTGCAAGTGGCATTGAAATTATTCCTGCTCAGGGAACTCAGACAAGTCCAAAACTTTATGGATCGATTGATTGCTGGTATTGTGTGGATGATCAATCTTTTCCTTCAGTTTTTTTCTCTGAACTTGATGGATCAAATCCCCGTGGGATGTTCCATGTCGGTAATAGGCAATTGCCCTATCATATAAATAAAGCAGGTGATTTTCTTTTTACTGTTCCAAAATGGTATGGGGATAAATATCTTGGCGGCCGATGGTTGGTAACAGGGAAGGCGAGGGGAACAAGTACAGGATCCATGGGACCTTCTTTGCTGGCATTTAAACCCTGGGATTCAGAAAACCCGAGTGGAGATCTTGATGCTGTGTTCATGCTTTATTACAGGTTCAATATTGACTGTGGTTCTACAAATATTACAAATAAAGCTTTGTGTGATTATCCTGAATTTACAATGTGTGATAAGTGGGATGGTGCAAGTTTTATAGAGAGCGGTACTAAAGGGGCGATTATTCTATCCGGGAGAAAAGGGCTCGGTGTGAACCATTATGGAACTCCAAGATCAGGTGATTGCAGTATGTATAAGGGATATCACTGTGATCCTTATGAGAGGCAGATAATATTTTATGATATTGAAGAATTGGGTGAAGTGGCACTTGGGAATTCTGATCCATGGAATGTAACCCCTTATAGAATTTGGCGTCCAACTGTTTTTTATAATATTGATAATAATGGTCAATCCTGTAGTGAACTTGGAGGTATGGCATTTGACCCAACTAATAAAAGGCTTTATATTATTGAAAAAAGTCTTCCAATATATAATGCAGACGACCAGGCAGTCGTTCATGTCTGGTCTGTAAATTGATAAATTATTATTTTTTACATTGTGAACGAATAACAGGATATAGTGTAAATGAACTTTTAAAAGACTCAAAATTATTAACAAGGAGTTATAAAGATGAGAAAACAAAGGCATATTCGGGAAAATTTTAATACATATAGCTTATTGCAGAGAGCCAGAATTAATAATACCTGTACTCAGTAATTACCCAGCAGCCGTCTTCGTTTTTTTTAAGTATCCAGGTATCTTTTGGATCAGTATTATTATAGGCAACCGGTTCTTCTCCATTCATTGTATATATACCTGAGTTTGAACTGACTATATATGCAGTGTCTGC
>CBDUZW010000109.1:0-10879 GCA_965371805.1 uncultured bacterium
CTATATAACTATTTATTTAAAGTTTTTTTATAATTTTGATGAAAAATCAGGGTAATATTTAAGCTGGTGAAATTTATAAACATATTGGACTCGTACATTCATTTGAATTAAATAAATGTTAGTGTTATTATTTATCTATGAAAGGAGATAGAAAATCAGGAACATTTTCAGGTGTATTTACTCCGACAATTCCAACTATTCTGAGTGCAATAATGTATCTGAGAACAGTCTTTTTTGTAAAAAATTCAAGTTATTTTATGGGTGACTTACTTAAACTTGAAGAAGAGGTAGAGTAAATAAAAAATGAAATTATGGTACAATTTATTTTAAGAGGAAAATTTATTGAAAAAACTAAATTTCAGTTCTGACTATATTAAAAAAGCATTTGCAGGCTCATTACCATTAGAGATCAAATTCAATTTACTTGATCATGATATAGAAGAGCAGATATTTAAAATACTTTCAATATTCTTAGATAAATTTTATAATCCTTCTGCAATTAATGTAGTTTTTTATTGTACAAAGGAATTGATAAGTAATGCGGAAAAAGCAAATATAAAGAGGCTTATATTTCAAGAAAAAGAGCTTGATATTAATAATAATTCTGACTATATTCAGGGAATAAAAAATTTCATAAAAGAACTCAAATTTAGAAAGCAATATATATCCAAACTAAGAAATGCGGATAAATATGTGCAAATTATGTTTGAACGAAAAGGAAATGTTCTAAATATTTCAGTAATAAACAATTCAAAAATAAACTCAGAAGAGGTTAAAAGGATTAATTCAAGGGTAAAAAATGCAGGTTCAATTAATAATTTAGTTGAAGCATATACAAATTTCTCAGATAATACTGAAGGTGCCGGATTGGGTATTTTAACAATTGAACTTGCTATAAAAAAGTTAGGATTAGATCATTCAGGATTATCAATCAATAACTTTGATGATTTAACCGTTGCTAGATTTTCAGTTCCTTATAAACCACAATCAAGAAAAGATTTAAATATTATTTATAATGATCTTATAAATGAAGTAAATCAGCTTCCTCCTTTTCCTGAAAATCTTATTGAATTGCAGAGATTAATGTTATTTCCATCAACTACATGTAAAACTGTTTCAGATTATATAAGCAAAGATCCAGTACTAACCGCAGACCTGCTTCGAACAATTAATTCTCCTTTATTCATGCTGTCGACTAAGATCACAAGTATATTCTCAGCGGTAAATCTTTTGGGATTTGAGAGATTGAAGATTATGATATACTCCTATGGAACTCAGAAAAGAATTAATAGTAGATATACTTTCCAAAAAGATTTATGGGATCATTCCCATAAGGCATCCTTTTATGCTAAATACTTAGGTAGATCATTAAAGTTAAGCATTGAATTATTAGATGATATATATCTAACTTCAATTTTACATGATATTGGTAAGGTTGTTTATAATGCGGTCAGCCCTCAAATGACCTCCAAAATTAGATTAATTTGCAGTATAAAGGGAGTCACAACTGAAGTTTTAGAAGAAGTTTCTGCCGGTATTCACCATGCAGATCTTGGTGGTAGAATACTTGAAAAATGGGACTTCCCTCCTCATATTGTCTCTTGTGTGAAAAAACACCATAGTTTAAAAGACCTGAATAATAGAGAAGAATTAATTCTATACCCTGTATTCATGGGAAATTATATTGCAAACATTAAAAATCTTAGAGAATTTTCGTCTTATTTACCTCCTCAGATATTAGACCATTTTAAAATAAAATCTCATGAGGAATTTTTCAAAATAGTATCAGATGTCGAAAATGCATTTGCAGATAGCCTTCAATAATCTCATCTTAAGTTAAGTAAGCTATTATTCGGTCAAGAGGTCCAATTTTCACAATATAATAGATACAAACAGGGAAGATTCAGCACAAAAGAATGAGATATTTTTTTTCTTCTTCTATTTATTTATTGTTGAGGATATTTGAAATTCAATATTGTACTTAAGTTTTAAGGAGGATAAAATCAAAAACATATTAAATTGTGCCTTTTTTTTGTTAATAATTTTTATTAGTTCATGTAACATTGGGTCTGAGAATAATACAAATGAAGAAAATAATCAGCCTGAGACATTGATTGGATTGGACTTTCCAGTATTTCCATTAGATAATTCCTGGAACCTTGATATTTCATCTTATCCCATTCACTCTAATTCTACAAATTTTATAAATAGTATCGGAAGTGAAACAGGCCTCCATCCTGATTTTGGTACTTATTGGGATGGCGCTCCAAATGGAATACCATACCGGGTTGTTAATGGAGATCAGAAAAAAGTTAAGATCATTTATACAGCTTATGGAGATGAAAGTGATCCCGGTCCATTTCCAATACCAGATGATTTTGTCGTAGAGGGTGGAAATGGAAGTGATGGAGACAGACATGTCATAGTAATTGATAATACGAATAAAATTCTTTATGAACTTTACAGGGCATTTATTATATCTGGAGGATGGGAGGCAGAGAGTGGAGCAAAATGGGATCTTACTTCAAATGAATTGAGACCAAAATACTGGACTTCTGCTGATGCCGCCGGATTACCTATTTTTCCTGGACTTGTCAGATATGATGAAATTGAATCTGGAGAGATTGGACATGCTTTACGTTTTACAGTCTCAAGAACTCAGAGAGGATTTGTTTATCCAGCAAGACATTTTGCTTCAAGCAATACAGATGCAAATTTACCTCCTATGGGTTTGAGATTAAGACTTATAGCAAGTTTTGATATCTCAGGTTTTTCTAATACTAATCAAATAATTTTAAAATGTTTAAAAAAATATGGAATGATTGTTGCAGATAACGGAGGGGATTGGTTTATCTCAGGATCTCCAAATAACAAATGGAATGATGATGATTTATCTGAGTTAAAAAGGATAAAAGGAAAAAACTTTGAAGTAGTCTATACCGGAGAGATAGAGAGATAAAAATTTATTCTCCAAAAAGGAAATATTTAAAAATTATAATAACTTTTCATAGTATGAACATGTACCGGTACTAATAATTTCCTTAATAATTTTCAATGTTACAGGACCAACTCCATTTATTTTTGATATTTCTGATATAGATAGACTCTCTATTGGTTCTTTTATCTTTGATAACATAAAGGCTGCATATCCATAAGGACTTTTCTGGTTTTTTAGTTTTAATAAATAATCAAGATGTTCAAGAATAATAATAATCAGATTATTTTTATCAACTATGTTTTGATAAATTCTGGGTGGTATCCGTTTTGGTATCTTGTATTTAGTTGCAATTAAATTAAATAGTTCATGAACAGATTGATTATATTCTCTGCTGGCACCTCCCCATTGATCTCCCTTTGAATAAATCATTTCATATAAATGAACTAATCCAGGGTAAGAATTTTTCAAAACATTCATAAAAAAATCTTTTTGTTTCCCATCCTTTAATGTCATTGACCCAAAAATAACATAATCAATTCCCGCATCCTTACCTTTTTTTATAGTCTGATCTATCATTTCTGGAGTGTCAGTAATAAAAGGAATCACTGGCATTAAAAACATTCCTGTTGAAATTCCAGCTTTTTTTATTTTTTTTATAGTTTCCAATTTCTGACTTGGACTCGGAACTCCAGGTTCAAAGATATTGCTGATCTCATCATTTACAGAAGAGAAGCTGAAACTAATAAGAACCTTATTTTGATTATTTATTTTTTGTAAAAGATCAAGATCCCTTTCAATCAGAGTGGATTTTGTTAGAATATGAACAGGATACTTATACTTATAAAGCAGTTCCAATGTCTGTCTTGCCAGTTTATATTCTATTTCTGCCGATTGATATGCATCACTAACTCCTCCGCACAGCATCACAAAACTTCGAGGCATTGGTTTTCGTTTTCTACTGGGATCCAATTCTCTATCGAGTAATTTAATTGCATTTACTTTTACAGTTACATCTTTACCGAATTCCCCATCCACCTGGTATTTTTCAGATCTTCCATCACAATAAATACAATTATGAGAGCAGCCGCGATATAGATTAATCCCGTAATGTGTCATAAACCAGGAGTCTATTTTTTTATGACGGCGAAGAATAGATTTAGCAAAATTTTCCTTGATCATTTTATATTATATTATAAATGACAAATAAACGATAATTATAAAAAATTTAAACATTTTGAATTGTATAATATCAATGTACGTTATTCTCTAATACAAAAAGTATATCCATTATTTATTAACTGGCCAAAAATTTTTATTAATTTTTGCAAAACTATGTAATTTATGTGCCAGTTGAATATGTAATTTATGTATGTAATTTATAATTTATATGCCAGTCAAAAAGTCAGTTCTAATACAGGTCAGCTCTACGGTCATTGAGGAAGCTATAGGTTGTTCTGATCTCTTCAAGGTAATCAAGGTCCACAATACCTTCTAAAATACCCTCTGCGGTGTTAAGGATAGTGGGGCAGGATTGTTTATAGTCTATAAATGGTGGAGAATATATTGAACCTCCGTTATTGTCACCGGCACTATTGATACTCATAATATAGATAGAATTTTCCATTGCCCGGGTAATAACAAATGGATGCCAGGTGGCAAATGCCTCATCTCTGGGCCAGCCTCCAGGATGAAGGAGTAGGTGAATACCCTGTTCCAGAACCAGTTTACGTGTGGCTTCCGGGAAACGGATATCATAACAGATTGATAATCCAACCTTAACTCCTTTTACTGTAAAAACCGGTGATAAATCTCTACCTCTGGAGAAAAAATCCTTTTCATGGCATTGGCCGAATTGGCAGATATGCAATTTTTCATAAATGCCAAGTAAATCTCCTTTTGGATCAACTACTGCTGCAATTGTATATTTTCCCCCTTGCAGTTTACGGGGAAAGCTGTAGCAGATAAATGCATTTTGTTTTATCGCTAAATTAGAAAAATGGATATAGCTGGGACCTTTATCTTTTTCGCTCAAATGAGACAGGGAGTTAAAGCAGGTATCTCCATAACCGGAACTGCTTAGTTCCGGTAGCACATAGATGTCAAAACCTGGATTTTGTGTAACCAATTGAGATGCTTTAGATAAGTTGCCATCTCGATCTCCATCGACATGTTTTAATTGTATACCTGCAACTTTTATTTTTTGTTTCATTTTTATATCCTTTATATTTGATGCATATTTTAAGGAAAATTAAAGAATAATGCAAGTTTATAATTTATCAGAAAAAAATCGGCCTGGCACCTTTTTTGATACATAGTCCTATTAATCCTATGCCGTTTAATTTTTCTTTTTCCCAGAGCTCTCTTGACCTCCTTGATATAGAATAAAAGATTCAAACTTCCCATTGTTGTTTTCAAAAAACTCGATTTGAATGTCCGCTACTTTAAAAAAGAACTTCGTTTGCGACTCTGCAAAAATCTCATCTTTATCTAGACCTGTTCCATGAAACATTAACTTCCCATCCTCCAAAGTGATTGAGACATCAAAATTGGGATTAAGTTCGTACACTCCTGTATACTTTTCCTTTATTTCCTCACTAAGCTGAATTTCTGTGGGGGTTTTTATCCCTGAAGAAAATTGATTTTCATTCCAATATAGTTTAAATGAATTCACATTTTGATGTTTATCTTTAATGAATTCAAAAACTAGGTCCTTTTCTGTTGTGAAAAATTTTGTCTCAGATTGAGGGAAAAATTCATATTGCGGAATTCCCCATCCACCTTCTGCAAAAATTGAATTACCCTTTTTTGTGAATTCAAATGATCCTCCACCATTTATATAATAATAACCTTCGATCTTGCATAATTCAGAATCTGAAACAATAATTTTCTTTGGAATTTCTCGTCCCCAATATAATTTGTTAATTATCAGATCACCGTTAGTAAAAACTGATTTTATTATTTTATTACTTACTATTCTGCCATTATCTCCGTTTGTAAGGACAATAATTCCTTTCTGAGTTTTAGGAAATAGAATTATAGTTGTATTTATACCAGGATCTTCTCCATCATGACTTATAAAATATTCATCATTAGGGAGATTTTCAACCAGTTCCCAACCTAGACTTTGAGATGCATTATTATGAATCTTTTCTTGTGGGCTAACCATTTCATTGAATAGTTTTTTAGAGATGCCAGCCCCTTTCATTACATGTATTCCAAAATTGGTTAAGTCTTTCACAGTAATTTTAGCACCACCGGCTGCATTTGGGTTATATTTTTTATGATTTCGATTTGAGTATCTATCTCCTTTGCCATCATAAAAGTAGGCAAATCTTGATTCATCTATTTTATCATGCCACGCCATTGAAGCATCATTCATATTTTGTGGAAGAAACAGCACAGAATCAACAATAGTATTCAATGGTTTTTGAAACTTCTTTTCTAAGGCTCTTTGTAAATACATAAAACCTTCTCCGGAATAACTAAATTTTGTGCCGGGTTCAAAATCGATAGTTAATTTTTTTCCTCTTCTCCAGTTTTTAAATCCGGCTGAATGGCTTAAAACATATCTGGTAGTAATATTCTTATGACGTTCGTCTTCTGCAATATCAGGGTCGACCCAGAAAGGATAAAGAGGTTCATCTAAACTCCACCTTCCATCATTAATGAGTTTTAATGTTGTAATTGCTGTTATTGGTTTTGTAATCGATGCAATATCAAATATTGTATTTATCGGAGCTTTTTTGCCTAACTGGTTCTCTCCGAATACTTTTACATATTTTATTTTTCCTTCTTCAATTAGTCCAATTCCTAAACAAGGTACATTATATTCCTTTATCAATTCGGGTACTTTCTTGCTTAATACAATTTCAACTGAGTCAATAAAATCAATATGAGCTTGTGACTTATCTCTTTTATTTTGATTGCATGAACATAGAATTACTAATAAAACTATTAAGCTACTTGTTAACATAATTTTCATATTTTTCTCCAGAGTTGTTTTAATATTGGTTAGACTAAATATCCAGAAAATAGTTACAATTTATTTAAATGTTCTATAATTAAACGTTGATTTTTTTCCAGCAATTGTTATGAAATAGTTCAACAATATCTTCCTCCAACACATCTTTAACTACATGCCGTGATGTAACAATATATTGTCTATTATTATGTTCAAAAACTTCTGTGATACTATCAAAAAGTATTGTTCATTATCATTAAGTAATGTAAATAACAACAATATTGTCCATTATGTTTGGATGAAGAAAATCACCCATACTATAAGATACATTGGAGACTTTCCCTTATAACAATATGTGAAAAGCATGATTGTATTTTACTCGATAGATGCCCCAATTGTCGTTCCCCGGTATTATTTACAAAAAATAAAGTTAAACTACCTAGCTCAAACAATGAAACAATGATTACAGAATGTCATTATTGCTCATTTGATCTATCACAATCCGACATTACATTAAACCGGGATATTGAATTAAGAAATTTCCAAACTTCAATCTACAATTCATTTTCAAGTAACTTAATTAAACTTTATGAAATGAATGAAATGTATACTCAATTATTCTTTCCAGTTTTCTATAAACTATTGGATGTTTTTATTAAAAAATATTATTCCCCAAAAACAATCTATAATCATAAAAGAAACAGATATTTTGAATTGTATAATACCAATTTACGTTATTCTCTAATACAAAAAGTATATCCATTGTTTATTAATTGGCCAAAAAATTTTATTAATTTCTGCAAAAAAAATCAATTAACAAGTTCATTGCTCTTATTTGATTCAAAAAATACTCCTTATTGGTATTGGGAAACAGTGAATACCTTATTAAATGATTATAGATATATTCCAAATACAGATGAAATGTATTATATGGTTAATTATCTAAAAAGAAAGAAAAATATCAAAAAAACATTCGAATTTCTGATTTTTTAGAATTGACTGAGATATTGACAGAAGACAAAGAAGCAGTAAAACAATATTTTTTATCTTACTTTCTTTCCTCTAATTCTCGGTATGAGCTTAGAAGTAAAAATTCTTTGAATGCTAACCTACCCAAAGCCATAAAAATCCCTAGGGCTTAGAATATGGGGTTTTTTATTTAGTTTGTTTATTTCAGTTAATAATCATTACCTCAAATTAGAGTTATTTGGTAGATTTACTAAATAATCATTATGGGAGTCAAGTTTATTTAGAACTTTTGTTATTCCAAAGTTTGCCTTTTCTATTTCCTTCATTATATCTTTATTGCTTACTTTTTCCCCCTATAAAAATAAAGACAGGCAGTGTTCAAAATTTGAACACTCTCCGGTATTTCTAAAACTCCCTATATACTTACGCTTACTGTTTTTAGCAAAAAATAGTGTTCAGAATTTGAACACGCATGTTTCAAATAAACCTGAAATATGTTCCGAGATTATTTTTTTAAATTTTCTTTCTGTCGTATATATATATGTTATTTGATCTTTTGCGAAATGATGGCACAGAAATTGCAGTATGAATATATAATAATTTTAATAGTTTTTTTTATGAAAAATAAGTTAAACACATTTAATTTTAATGCTCTGCAATACCCTATGGGCGGGAGCTTATCTTTAAATAAGCAAGTCAATAAAAAAATGCAGAAAAACTAAAAAATGGAGGGCAATATGTATAAAAAGAAAGTTGTAAGAGAAGTAGTTCAATTTGTTATTTCTTGTAGCGATAGTGAACTTTCTCTTTTAAATGTAGAAGCATTGGCTAGGAAATTGGGTAGAAACAGATGTACTTTGTCAAAAGAATTTAATAAAGATACTAATTTGTTGCTTAAAGATTATATTGTAAAAGAAAAAATTATGAGGATTACAAAAGTTATAGAAAGCAGTGATAGTATACATATAAAGCATATTGCTCAACAATTTGGATTTAAAAAAATTGATGTATTTAGAAAGCATTTCATAAAATTTTATTGCATAACTCCATGTCAATACAGGAAACTGAAAAAATGCAACAAATAGGGTCTTGTTTCTAAAAAAAAGATATGTTAATATCGCTAGTATATGAGTTATAACTTCTTAAATTAAAAAAAGGAGATTTAAATGAAAAAAGTTTTTAGTTTTGTATTAGTTGCATGTATGGTTATTGGAATAGGGATTTCAATTGCTAATTTTACATCAGTTGATTTGGAGGCAAAGGATATTATTGTACTTCCAACTGACCCACAACAACGTTATCCTGGTAATAATTGGGATTGCTGGCCAATGCCATGGGATTGTGATGTTGTGTCTTGGTAGTTAACATTATTTAAAAAAAGCAATGGGTCTTTAATTTTTATAAAAGACCTGTTGTCTTTTTTGATATAATTTTTAAATAACAGATGGAGAAGTAATAAAGGATAAAATGATAATTGTTTATAAGTTATAAATTATTTTAAGAAGGAGATAAATTAAAAAATGAAAAATTTTTTTTATTGTATTTGTTTATTAATGATATTCAGTACTTTTGTTTTTTCTGCCGGTATTAGTTTTAAAAAGGAAAAACAAATTGTTTTAAAAAGAAATGGAGATAACTTTATTCAAGCACTATGGTCTTTTTTTATTACCAATGAAAACTATATTTATATTCTGGATTTTAAAGCAGGAAACATGAAGGTTTTTAATGATGATGGTAAATTCATAAAAAATATTGGAAAAAAAGGATTAGGACCAGGTGAATATAGTCATTTATTTGCAAGTGCTTATAAAAATAAAAAATTTTTTATTTTTGATAGTAGAATTAAAAAAATATTTGGTTATAATTTAAAAAAGAATAATAAAATTGAACTAATTATTAAAAAAAAATTTTTCAATAATATAATAGATTTAAAATTTATTGGAGACAAACTATTAATGGCAGGGAATTTTGTAAAATCACATGGAAAGTTTACAAAGCCAATTTATTACACTTCATGTATATATGATATAAAAAACAATAAATATAATTATTTATTGACTTTAGCTTATTGCAATAACTTTCCGCCAGGAGGACTTTACAAAAATGGCGTAGCTGAAAGACTATTTGCGTTACCTATGGGAGGATATATTGATTCTTCAAACGAATATATTTTTTATGTTAAAAAATCAAAATTAAGAATAATTAGAATAGACCGGAAAACTAATAAAAAAATAATTTTTGGAAATAAAACAAAAAACTACATAGAGCCTGTAGCAAATTCTGAATTGACAAAAGCACTTCAAACTAGAAATGATCGAAAATACAAATTGCTACTTCAAAATATGTCGTTTATTATTGGTACTTTTGTATTAAAGAACAAAAACTTAGGTATATTATATACAAAATATATAAAACAGAAAGATAGTACAGATTTATATTTACAAATTTATGATATGTCAGGGAATTTTATTTCTGAAAAGCTTTTGTTACACGCAAAATCTTTCTATTCTGAAGGAATATTTAGTTATTTTCAAAAGAAAACAAATACACTTCATATTTTAGATACAGAAACCACAGAAGATTTTGACCAGGTATTTAGAATGCATAAATTTGGTATAAAATTATGAAAAAAATATTCATCGGAGTTCTTCTTGTAATTATTTTATTATTATCTAGTTTTGTTTACAAACTTAATTATAATTTAACGTATGATAGAGTCTTGAAAAACTTCCCAATAACAGAGAATAATACTTCTTTGAAAAACGCAGAGAATGCACCACTTTTTTTATATATTGTATTTACAAAAACAAATTGTCATGATTGTTTAAGGGTAATTGATGTTCTAAATACTTTATCACAACCTTTCTTTGTAGTTGGCCTTGTCCCTAAAAAAGATCTTGAAAATGAGATGGAATTAAGAGAAGCAACCGGAGCTGAATTTAAACTTATTGCGTATGTGGAAATGGTAAATAGAAACGGATGTATAACGGTAAACAGAATTGGATGTGTAA
>CBDUZW010000110.1:0-10563 GCA_965371805.1 uncultured bacterium
CGTACCGTTCTAAGAGAGGCTGGGGTGAAAATCCCTGGTCGACTCACCAGTTTACGATATTATATCTAAAAAAATTTTAGTTTGCTGAATTTCTAATTTTCCTATTTTGCTTTAGGAATACCTGGAAAACCGTTTTTTCTGGGTACTGAAAATTTACCAGATATTTTAACTGACATTTTATTTTCTTTATCTGAAAAAACAGAAAACAAAAACTCTCCCTCTATTAAATCTCCTACTTTTGTAAAATTTATTTCACCTTTTGTGTCATAGGTAAACTTCATTGTTTTTTTTGGGAGTTCTCGAGAAAAGAAAGTAGCACCCATTGTGTCTTTTTTATTGAGGTAACTGAATGCAATAGGAAATTTTCCTTTTTTGATGTTAAAATTCTTGCTGAAAAATAGATGTACAGTCCCCTTTTTACCATTTTTTTTATAATCTTTAGTGGGGGTATGAATCCAGATATGCCATATATTAATCCGTTTCATATAATTCATATATACCTTAGCCAGCGGAATATCTATTTTAAAATCACCACTGCTCTTAAGTTCTGCAGATCCTTTTATTACGGATCTGCTTTGCATAACCAAGGAAACAAGTAAAAATATACCAATTAGTAATAATATTTTTTTTTTCATAATAAATTGATGATAAATAATTTATATAAGAAAGTCAATAGTTAAATAATAACAAAATCTTTTTTTTAACTTTTTTATCTGTACGAAAAACCGGACTGACACCAAAGGTAAAGGGCGAGGCTGCTCGTCTCCTTCTTTTACTGCTCATACAAGTGCACAGATTGGTTAGGGCCTGATACATTAACAAATTTTGATGTAGCAACTATTAATGTCTGCCTTCCATATCCTTTTCTTTTAACATGATAATTGATATTATTAATAGAGAAATCAATACGGATATTGTACAAATTATGGTAATGCCGGACCAGCCATGGGAGAGCCAGACAGGACCTAAAAAAACAGAAGAAAGGCTTCCGCCTCCGATGCAAAATAAAATATAAAGAGATGATGCGCTTCCTATAGATTCTTTTGGTACATTCTGCCCAATGAGTAAAAACACTAACGGTTGGAATGCAATTAATATTTTTGATGTATCTTTTTTTAGAATTGCTTTAGGCAAAGCCTTTTTCATTATCAGTTATTTTTGTTCTAACATTAGTTATTATATTGATTTTTTTAAGAAAATTATTAAACACAATAATATTATAAATCCGATATTTATAAAAGTCAAACATGTAAATTGCTAATATAAAATGGTTAGAATTAATCAACAATTTTGTACCGCTTGCGTAAAAAAAAATCTGAATTCAAAACTATATTCATTGTTTTTCGTAATATAAATTTTAGGAGGGTAATATGAAAAAAATATTAATACTATTTGTATGTATATTTGTTATGAACATTTATAGTTATGCAGAAATACCTGTATCTATAGAAAACCTGTCCAGGCCCTCAATTATAATTGCCAAATATGACAGGATTTATATCCTTGAAAAAACATTCGTTTACATATACTCAATAAAAGATTTTAAATTATTAAAAAAATTTGGAAAAGCAGGTGAAGGACCGGGTGAGCTAAGAGTTGTTCCGAATGACAGGCCAATGAGTATGTTTTTTTTAAATGGCGATATTGTAATAAACAGCCAGAATAAGATTTCATTTTTTTCAAAAGATGGTGAGTTTAAAAAAGAGATTAAACTACCAATTGGTTCACTCCTAATACCACTGAATAAAAATTACCTTGGTGTGGGACCAATCATTGGTGAAAATAAAAAATCATATATCGGCTTCAGATTATTTGATCAAAATTTCAAAGGCAAAAAGATTCTCTATAAATCTGATTTTGAAGTGAGAAATCCGGGGGAAATATTATTACCGGTAATGACCTGGACTTATAATCCTTTATATAAAGATAAAATATTTATCAATTCAAGTGCATCCGAATTTCTGATTAATATATTTGATTATTCCGGTAAAAAAATTACATCAATAAAAAAAGACTACAAAAAGATTCCCATAGGAAAAGATTACGAGAGAAATACATTGACATTTTTTAAAACCGATCACCGGTTTAAAAGCCTATATGAATATATCCTAAAAAGAATAAAATTCAGGACCCATTTTCCTGTCATAAAGGATATTAAGGTAGTTGATGATATTATCTTTGTGGTAACCTATAAAAAAAAAGGAGATCTATCCGAATGTATTCTTTTTGATCTGAAGGGTAATGAGAAAAAGAAACTATATATCCCGCTAAATGACCTGGAACCATTATCCTTTTATCCTTTATTCTACACTGTTTTTAAGGGGAAGATTTACACACTTGTTGAAGATGATGAAGATGAGGTATGGAAAATTCATACAACCAATCTGAATTTATAAGCTAAAAAGGTGCCAGGCAAAAATTTCTTTTTATAAAATGATTCTATTTTTATATGGGTTTTTCTTAGCTGGATTGAATATTTTGTACCATATTAATCAACTGCCAGCGACTTTTTACACCCACTTTCCGGTATATATTATAAATATGGGTTTTCACGGTTTTTATTGAAATATAGAGTTCATTTTCAATGTCATGATTGCTTTTTCCTTCCAGGATAAGGCGGATAATTTCAAGTTCCCTTTCGGAAATTTTGTACTTTGCAAAACGGATCGCCATCTCATGTTCTGGAATTGTATGAAGTGCATTATTTTTGTAAAAGTTTTTTAAGAAGACCAGTAAATAAATTAATGCAGGAATATGCATGAAAAATTCAAAATACAGATGTATATAACATAAAAGAATACTGTTCCTGAAAAACATAAATAACAGAAAATGTAATATAAATATAACAAGGTAGATGGAAACAAAAATTTTAACGGCCTTTTGTTTATCGCTATTGGGGATATTTCTACTGTTTATAAATCCGATAATGATAATGAGACATAAAATAGACAAATTGACAACATTAAATATGATAATCGCCATTGAAGAAAATCCGGCAATATTGGCATCGGGCATAAGGGAATATTTATTGACAGTTAATGCAAAGGTAAAAATTAATATAATCTGCAGAATAAAATATCCCGTTTTAAGTTTGAAGGAGAGTTTTTTTTCCAACCATTCCATAATCATTAGAATAAAGAAAAACCAGGACATGATGATAAAAGGGGTGGCCAGCATGGAGAATATCAGCCGCACTGTATTTATTGTAGATTGAGGGGAGATGCTATTGAGCAATATGCCCTGAGCAAGGTAACTGGCAACCACGTCAAGAAAAGAGAAAGCATATCCGAACAAGAGTGATAAAAAGAAGTAAAGCAAATATTTTAATCTGTATTTCTGATACAGTCTGAAAGAGAGGGTAATTGCAGTCACTGCAATAGAAACTAATAAGATATATCCTAGAACTGACAATATTTTCATTAACTATGTTTTTACCACCTTTCATAATTTATGTCAATATACTAAGACTTTGGACTGAAATCTTCCATCTAGATCATTTCATACCAAAGTCCGATTTCAAAATGTGTTTATTCATACTAATATTTTAATCCGGAAACATTAGAAAAAGGAGAAGTGAAAAATGATAAAATTTAAAATTGGATTGTTTCTAAAAAAAATGATGTTATTTACGATTGCCATAAATCTTATTGTCCTAACACAATATGGAAATGAGAAAAAATGGGAATGGAAACAGAAAAGGGTTAAAACTATGAGACTGACGGAGAAAATACGGATAGATGGAATCCTGGATGAAAAAAGTTGGAAAATGGAGGGAGTCAGCGACTTTACACAGAGCGATCCCGATGATGGAAAGACTCCGACTGAAAAAACAGAGGTATGGTTTACGTATGATAATGATGCAATTTATATTGCGGCCAGACTGTATGATTCCGAGCCGGATAAAATTATGGGTTTATTGTCCAGACGGGATGAATTTGTCGATAGCGATTATTTTTTACTATATCTGGATCCCTATTATGACAGGAGAACTGGATTTAAATTTGCTGTAAGTCCTGCAGGTTCCATTGTTGACTGGGCTTTGCATAATGATGGATGGGAGGACCAAACCTGGGATGGGGTCTGGGAAGCAAAAACAAAGATAGATACTTCAGGCTGGACTTGTGAGATAAAAATCCCATTCGATCAGCTCAGATTTAAAAAAAATGAAAAAGACTATGTCTGGGGGATTAATTTTAAAAGAATTATTAAAAGAAAAAATGAAGTTGTCAGCTATTCATGGATACCAAAAACAGAAAGCGGGAAAGTTTCCAGATTTGCAAAACTCGAAGGGATCAAAAACATCAACCCCAAGAAGCTGTTTGAAGTCATTCCATATACACTGGGTAAGGCAGAATTTACGCCAAAGGAGCAAAACAATCCTTTTAAAACCGGTAAACATTATATGTCGGATTTTGGCGTAGATTTTAAATATGGTATTAATAACGGGTTAACGCTTGATCTGTCGATAAATCCCGATTTCGGCCAGGTTGAAGTTGATCCTGCTAGAATTAATCTAAGTGCCGGTGAAAATTTTTACTCGGAAAAAAGACCTTTTTTTATTGAAGGTGCAAATATATTTACATTCGGTTTAGGGGGAGTTTCCAGCAACTTCAGATTTGGATGGCACTCTCCCCGGTTTTTTTATTCAAGGAGAATCGGAAGAGCACCGTCAGGACAGGTGGATACAGATGGATATATTCAATACCCTCTCGTGTCAAAAATTATAGGTGCAGCAAAAGTGAGTGGGAAGATCGGCAGAGGATGGGAACTTGGCTTTCTTACGGCGATGACCAGTAAAGAATATGCTTCTTTGGATCTAAATGGTGAAAAGTCCGAAATAGAAGTTGAACCCTTTTCAAACTACTCTGTATTGAGAATTAAAAGAGAGTTCAATGAGGGGGCTCAGGGGCTTGGTTTTATTTTAACTTCAGTGGTACGGGACCTTAAAACCGACCTGCTTAGTGAGAGTCTAAATAAAAACGCATTTTCTTTCGGATTGGACGGATGGTTATTTATCGATAAAAATAAAGATTGGGTAATGAGCGGGTGGCTTGGAACGACACAGGTATCAGGGACGAAAGACAAGATTACAGATCTGCAAAATTCATATCCCCATTATCAGCAAAGACCCGATGCAACGCATCTTGGCGTAGATGAATCAGCAACATCATTGTCCGGATATTCAGGAAGAGTTGTGATTAACAAACAAAATGGTAATTTTCTCTTTAATGCGGCTTTTGGACTTACCTCTCCCGGATTTGATACAGGAGATATTGGATTTCAGACAAATGCAGATTTTATTAACTGGCATATACTCGTAGGTTATCAGTCATTTACAAAATGGGGAGTCATAAAAAAATGGAGTTTATTGGCGGTTACACAAAAAAGTTATGATTTTGGATGGAATCTTATTGGCAATCAGCAGTTAAGATTCACAGCAGACCTTACATTTACAAATTATTGGTCTGTTACCGGTCACCTGAGTTTCAACCCCGAACATTTGGATAATGACAGATCAAGAGGAGGCCCAATGATAAAGCTGCAGGGATTTACCTGGTATGAATGGAACATCAACAGTGACAGCAGAAAAAAACTGGAATTTTCATTCGGGGGTTATCAATACAGATCAAATTGGGGGAATAATGCCGATGTTCTAAATGCGGGTATTAAGTGGAAGCCGGGATCAAAACTTAATATTTCCATCAATTCGCAATATAAGGATATTAAAAAAAATTCTCAATGGATTAAAAATCTTGAAGATTCAGTTAAAATTGACACTTACGGCAAGAGGTATATATTTGCTGAACTGGATCAAAAAACAATCTCATTATCAATAAGATTTAATTGGTTATTTTCCCCGAAACTTAGTTTACAGGCTTATGTCCAGCCATATATTTCAATTGGGTCATATCATCATATCAAAGAACTGGCATTTCCAAAATCTTATGATTTTAATATTTATGGGCAGGGTAACTCCAACATATCAGAAACGGATACAGGTTATCACATCCTTCCCGGAGACGGGGGTGAATCTTTTATGATTGATAATCCGGATTTTAATTATAAATCTTTACGGGGAACCATTGTACTAAGATGGGAATACATGAGTGGATCCACACTTTTCCTGGTTTGGACACAAAACAGAACCGATTGGACAAATCCAGGTAGTTTTGATTTTAGTCGTAATTTTTCAGATATGATAAATGCGCCCGGAGATAATATTTTTATGTTAAAATTTTCATATAGATTCAAAATTTGAATGATGGGAAAAGCTGAATTCAATTTTGTTGCCAGGCAGAAAAATATTAACCCATAGTTTCAAAAAAATAATATTCAGGTTTTTATTCATTATATTCCATATCATCACATTCAATTTTAATATGAATGAAATGATTTTGAATAATTTTTTCGACTTCATAATTATCCGGGATAACTAAAACATCACAAATCCCTGAAACCTCATTTTAATTCTTTATACTAAAGCAGACATGGTCTAGATGTTTTTTAAATATTCTTTCTAAGCTTTATTTGGTTGATCTTATTTTATAATGTGTCATGGAAATAATTTTAGATTAAAAGTTTTTTTAGAGAAAGACAAATTGTGTCGTAATAAAAAGAAAGTCGGGGATGGGGTTTAGCTTTTTTACTTCTCCACTGACTGGATCTTTGCGATATTGTTCGGGGTCTTTTTCTCCCATTCGGTTTTAAGCTTTATTAGTGTATTATGACTCTTATCAGAATCCGGTAGGGTGAATTCAGCTTTCAGATCTGTGTAGTTTTCATATAGAAAAATTTTAATTTGTTTTTCCTGCATTTTATTGTGTAAATTAAACTATAATGAATTGAGAGTATAATGTCAAGAAATACTGAATCTAATGCTCAGATTTGCATAAACTTATACTGTTGAAAGAATTGCTTAACCAGGAAGAACTATATGAAGGGAGTCGGTTTTTCACAGCAGGATTCAGGGAAACAAACTGATCTGGTTTTTAATCCTGAGACTAGGTACACGAAGGGAGATAGAAACCTCCCTCCGGTTAGCCATAGGGCTTATATATGAAACCTCCTTCTTTAATGAAGAAGGTGCTATTAAAGGCAGCTAGATTCACAAATGTTGTGAACTTTACTGCCAGGGAAACAGGGATTATATCAGTGAGGATGAGAAAATACAAGCATATATTTTGGCAATACCAATTTTGGTGCCAGGCATGAAAAATTTACTCTTATTGATGGTCTAATAATCATTCAAATTATATTAAATAATAATAATGGCTTTTTAAGAGTTGAATGGTTCAATGTTTTTTGACTTAGGGCAGCGTCCCGTTGACGTCACCTACTAAACAAGCTACTGTTGCCAGCACTAATGCTAGCTTATAAATTAGTTTTAGGTAAGCCTTTAAGGGGCTTAAATTTGAACTATTGATGTTTTTAGTTTTCATAAAACACCTCCTTCTTTTTTTTTTAAAACTTTTAATAAAGGTAAAGAAAGATAACGCCAATTCAAATAAGCTGCACCAGAGACAAAACGCTCTCCTAAATCAAAAAAACTATTAATTCTATTCATCAAATATGAATAATATAATATAGTTTAATTTTAATAATGTGTCAACTTATATTAAAATATTTTGAATTACTCAAATTTTCAAAATCTTCTTGAATCGTTCAAATTTCTATGGATTATCAAATTTCACAAAGAAAAAATCGAATTATCTATTAAACTATTAACCAATTTTGGTGCCAGGAAGGAAATTTATTCAATTTTATTTTCTGTATTATTTTTGAATATAGCTGGATTCAATAAGGATTGGTCAGCAAAAGGAATCTCAGCTTTCATTAAAATTAAAATAGCATTGATTGTATCTGAAAGTAATTTAATGATTTCAGGAATATGCACATTTCTAATAAATGGCTTTTTTTCAGAAATATTAATAACTTGAGACCATTGTTTAAGTAGAAATCCTTCTACTTCTTCAGAGAGAAACAGTCTATGTGGAGCAAAATTAGGAGTGAAATCGTTTATTTTTTCTGTAGTGCTTTCAATTTTTTTTCCACAAGATTCAGGATTAGTAGCATGTTGAATCTCAAAATATCCATCGTGAAAATTTTGAAGTTCATTAAGAATATATTTATACGCTACTATTTTATCTTTAGCAATTTCTCTCAGATATTGCTTTTGACTTTCATCTCTTTCATGAACAAATCTTTTTTTATTCTCCTCACTCTCTTTGATAAATTGTTCCTTTTGTCTTTTAGAAAGATAGTGATGCGATATTACTGTTGTAATAATGCTTGCAAGCATGCCAATAGCAGCACCAATCAAAACACCAAGAATTGTATCACTCATAAACTCATTCTATCACTAAAAAAAATAATTAACAATTGGAAACATGCTACCACCGTCATGAAAAAGGTGTGCAACACATTGAATCAAACATTGGTGCAAACGAGTAATTCACAATGAATATAATATTGAATCAATCAAAAAACAACACCTCTAAAATATTTAGTGAATTTCTTTACACAACTCACAGAGGCAAACCTATGGAACAAACATATTAAAAAAAGATGAAAGCACTCTAGCATTAGAAGAAGTAGAAAAGGTCAAGTATGTTGAAACGGATCTGGAAGAGAAAAAAGTAACTGATAAAATGATTTTTGATTATAAGCAGTTAAATATAAAGAATGAATTGATTCAAATTGAATATTTAAATGATATAAAGAAGTTAAAAAAAAGGAATAAGAGAACTATTATTGTATCGGCAATAACGATAGTTGGTATTGTTTTTATATTAAAATAATATTAATGGTTCAGGGGAGGTATAAATCGTGTGGGTTTTAGAAGGTAAAATACAGTTCTCTTATCCATCTTTACATTAATCTTAAAAATTATAATGATTTAAACATTATTTTTTCTTCATTATTCAAAAGATATTTGTGTAAGTACTCTTCAATTTGTAAAAAATCATTTACTCTATTCGTTTTTTCACTTATAGAAGTCAATCTAATTCTCTGACAATAATGTATTCTATGAACTAACGGGTCAAATGAATCTCTTAATAATATTCTATACATATTTTTGTCTTCAATGTTTGAATTCATGATATATTCTGATATAAAAATAATATAATTTTCTGATTGGGTAATATATTCTCCTATATCATCAATTAATGTTTTAAATCCATTATATAATTCTTCTAGCTCTATACTATCTGTTATTATATCTGATGACATGTCATTGAAATGTAAAAATTTATATTTTCTTAGAACTTCTTTGCCTATATTCCAAGATTCTTCTGCAAAATAATGACTTCTCAAATCATTGTTAATTAAATCAATTTTTTTTAATAACTGGAAAAAAGTATTTTCAAATCTTTGAAGATTATTTGTTTTGTTTTGGATTTCTAATTCTTCTCTTTGCAAACCTAATTGTTTTTCCTGAGCTTCAAATTGAACTGTCTGATCTTTTATGTCTTTCCTTGTTAATTCTAATTCATTTCTTTGTAATTCCAATTCATCCATTTGAAGAAAAATTGCATATATTACTCCCACAAATGCCAATCCTGAAAATAGAGCATTTATTGCACCGAACATATCACCAAAGGAACCAATTTTATTTGAGTTTATAAAAATTTCAATTAAAAACCAAGAAAGTAACCAGAGAAAAATTACAATTAAAAATAAAAGTCTCAGAGAAATTATCTTTTTTTTATTTGAATTTTCGGCATTTTTATTCATTGGAGCTCCTATATATTGAAAATTAATTTTACATAAAACAAAAAAAGATTACAACAATCCTTTGTTTTTAAAAATCTTAAAAAAAAATATTTAGGTGTTTATTCATTATATTCCATATCATCACATCCAATTTTAATATGAATGAAATGATTTTGAATAATTTTTTCGACTTCATAATTTTCCGGGATAACTAAAACATCGCAAATTCCTGAAACCTCATTTTCATTCTTTATACTAAAGCAGATGTGGTCTAAATGTTTTTCAAATATTCTTTCTAAGCTTTCTTTGGTTGATCTTATTTTATAATGTGTCATGGAAATAATTTAGATTAAAAGTTTTTTTAGAGAAAGACAAATTGTGTCGTAATGCTAAAATTATAAAAGAAAAAGTAGAATTTTTATTTGGTGATAGTCCAAAAATCTTGGGCTATAAAATTGTGAATATATTTTGTTGCGTGATAAATGGCCTGGTACCTTTTTTGTTTAAATCGGACACTAATAAAAAAGGGTAGGTGAATATATGTCGAATGATGAATTAAGAATGTACTTAGAAAAGAAATTTCAAGCTGAAGAATACACATTATCAAGCTTTGCTTCAATTGTAGATAAGACTGAGCAGATAGTGATAAACTGGATTGAGATTGGTAAAAAGAAGAAGGGGAATTGCGCTATTACACTCTCAGCAGCCAAGCTCCCGAATTATGTAATCACCCGGGAGAGTGTTGTTAAGTTCTTTGTTGAATTAAATTTGTAAAAAAATTATTTTTCTATTGACCGTGTTGCATCATAAAAAAAACACTATAAACGATAGGTCGTTGCTTCATAAAAA
>CBDUZW010000111.1:0-10189 GCA_965371805.1 uncultured bacterium
TATTAATATGGTTATTAAAAATACGGCTAAATCCAATATGTTATGGACTCGTACAGTACCTTTACAAAAAAGTTTGGATATATTAGAATATGAAATAAACTTTTTTAGAAAATAGAACTGACACAGGAGGAAATATGGGAAAAGGAATTATGATAGGTATTGGAGTTTTACTGTTTTTTGTTATTTTAACAGGCGCATGTGTTATTGGACCTTATAATACAATGGTTACTAAGGATGAGGCTGTAAAAGAAAAATGGAGTCAGGTAGAAAATGTATATCAGCGAAGACTTGATCTTATCCCGAATCTAGTTAATACTGTTAAAGGATATGCTGCTCATGAAAAGGAGACTTTTACTGCTGTTACAGAAGCAAGATCTAAAGCTGGGGGAACTCTTAATATCTCAGGACAGGCACTTAATGATCCAGCTGCATTTCAAAAATTTCAAGCAGCTCAAAACTCCCTTGGTGGTGCAATGTCAAGATTGATGGTAGTCATGGAAAAATATCCGGAATTGAAGGCAAATGAAAATTTTATGAAGCTTCAGGATGAATTAGCCGGTACAGAAAATAGAATATCAGTTGAAAGAAAAAGATTTAATGAGACAGCAAGAGAGTTTAATACTTATATTAGGAAATTTCCTAAAAACATTATAGCAAATGTTTTTGGTTTCAATTCAAGGCCATATTTTACAGCATCAGAAGGTGCGAAAACAGCGCCAAAAGTCGATTTTTCAAAATAATGGATTGAATATGTAGTGGCAGTGCCACCGTGCCAGCCCTTGTTTGTTATTAAATAAACATGGACCATAAATGTTACATAGGAAGGAGATCTATATCATGTCAAAAATAAAGGTTAATAAAGAAAAATTAAAAGATATTTCAGATGCAGTAAAAACAGCAGAACTGAAAACCTCAGGTGAAATATCAACAGCATTTATAAGAGAAAGTGACAGCTATGCTTTTTATGAGCTCTCATTTGGACTGGTAATGGGTTTTATATATTTTTCAATAATGATGGCGTTTTCCAATCAGCTTGAACAAATAATAAAAGGAATGTTCTGGGATTATCAAGTAGGTTATTTAACAGCTTTTATTGGATTTTCAACATTTCTTATTATCGCTCTTTTCTATTTATTATCTAATATTCCATCAATTGACAGGTTGATCATTCCCAAAAAGATAAGAGAGAGAAAAGTATATGAAAGAGCTTTAAGATATTTTGCTGAGTCTGGCACTTACGATACAAAAGATAAAACAGGAATTCTTATTTTTATTTCATTGCTTGAACAGAGAGTGGAATTGATTTCTGATAAAGGTATAAACAAAAAGATTGATCAAAATGAATGGGATAGCATTGTTACAAATATTGTTTCCGGAGTAAAGAGTGGAGACTGGGTGAAAAATCTTTCCGAATCAATAATTCACTGTGGTGATTTATTGGAAAAACATTTTCCAATCCAAGCGGATGATAAAAACGAGTTAAGAGATGAAATAGTAATGTTGGAGAAATAATGATGAAAAAAATATTAGCTTTATTACTTGTTTTTGTATTTATTAATGTATTTTTATTATCCTCAGATGGCATTAATTATAATAAGAGAGTTAATGATCTGGATGGAATTTTGTCTTCAAGCGAAATAAATGAATTAACTACTTTACTTGAAAGTATTGAAAATAAAACTTCTGCTCAAGTAGCATTATTAATTATCCCGTCCTTGAAGGGAAAAAATCTTGAAGATTATTCTTTAAAAGTCGCAGAAAACTGGGGAAAGAAGAAAGGGTTAGGGCAAAAAGATAGAGATAACGGTGTTTTACTTCTAATATCTATCGCTGACAAAAAGCTGAGGATAGAGGTTGGATACGGTTTGGAAGCTATTTTAAATGATGGGAAATGTGGATATATAATAAGAAATATAATTGTTCCCGGATTTAGAAGCGGCAATTATTTTAGTGGTATTAAAAATGGTTTGGCGAAGATAGGGGGAATTATATCTAAAGAGAATGATATTACACCTGAGGAACTTGCAAAATATAGAAAATCCAAAAAAAGAAAAAAAGGTGGTGGTTTTCCTTTTGGAATAATCGTATTTATTATAATTATTCTGATAAATATGACTAAGAAAGGTGGTAGAGGCGGCGGATTTTTTATTGGTGGCGGGGGCAGTAGCGGCTTTGGCGGCGGCAGTGGTGGTTTTGGTGGATTCTCTGGCGGTGGTGGTGGATTCGGAGGAGGCGGTTCTTCAGGTGGCTGGTGATTTTGATATAATATTCTTATTACCATATCCATTTTCTGATCATCCCTCTTTTCCTGAAGGGATACTTAAGAGGTATCTGGAATTACATGGATTTTCAGTTGGGGTAATTGACACACCTTTTTGGCAAAAAACAGAATCATTTGCTGTCCTTGGCAAACCTAAACTCTTTTTTGCAATTATCTCTGGACCGGTTGATTCAGTTGTCCTAAATTATACTTCCACGAAAAAACGTAGAAATGAAGACTTGTATCAATTAAATAATGAAACGTTTTTTAAAGATTATCCTCCTTCAATTAAGTATAAAAAAAGACCTGATCTTGTTAGTGTTGTTTTTTCAAATAAAATACGTCAAGTCTTTAAAGATACTCATGTAGTTATTGGTGGAATAGAAGCTTCACAGAGAACATTTTCTCATTTTGATTTTCAAAAAGAAAAAATTAAGAGGTCAATTTTGTTTGATTCAAGAGCGGATATCCTTGTTAACGGAATGGGTGAAAAGCAAATACTGAAAATTGCAAGAGGAGTTAGTTCTGGGAAAAACATTTCATTAATGGAAATCCCCGGGACATCAAAAATAACAAGTGATATCTCAGAACTTGAGAAATTGGTTGTTTTACCTGGTCATCTAGATGTAGAAAAATATCCGGAAAAATTAATTCTACTAGAAAAAAAACTCATTGAAGCAAAAAATACAAATAAAATTGCAGTACAAAAAGTTGATAACAGGTATGTTATTAAATATCCAGGGGAAAAATATAATAGAGAAGACATTGATCTGATATATGGTTTGAAATATAAGCGTACTCATTTAAATGAGAAAGGCTTCTCTCATGCATTAAATATGAATCTGTTTTCAATTACAAGTCATAGGGGATGTGGAGGAGGATGCTCATTTTGTTCAATTTCAAGTCATGAAGGTAAAAAAGTTATTTCTAGATCTGTAGAGTCCATTTTGAATGAAATTGAATCTTTAAAAAAACACCCAAAATGGAAAGGTACAATCTCAGATGTAGGAGGAGCAAGTGCAGAATCTTTTGGGACAGACTGCAAAGTTGGATTATGTAATAAAAATTCATGTATGTTTCCCCAAAAATGTTCTCAACTAAAGGGGATAAATAACTACAGAGATCTTTTAAAGACTATAAGGGATTTGAAAGATATAAAAAAAGTTTCTATAGGCTCAGGTCTCAGGTATGACCTATTAGTGGACCATCCTCAGCTTTTAGAAGATATACTGCTTCATCATACTGGCAAGTTCTTAAGAGTTGCACCAGAACATACAGAAGATTCTGTTCTATCCCTAATGAGAAAACCTTCCTGGGATAAGTTTATTGAATTTTATAAATTATTTAACTCTATTAACAAAAACCTAAAAAGAAAAATAGAACTATTCCCTTATTTAATAGTAGGTTTCCCAGGAGAAAAAATCAAAGATGTATTGGAAATGAAAAAGAAGTTAAGAAGTTTAAAACTTCAAACCACTGATGCGCAAATATTTACCCCTACACCTGGAACGGTGGCAACAGCACTTTATGTTTCAGAGCTGTCTTTAGACAATAAAAAAATATCGGTAGAGAAGGATATAAAAAAAGTACAGCATAGAAAAGCTATTCTTATAACCTGAAATTTTCATCAAAATTGTAGCGAAATGCTCGAGATGTCCTTTATAACAAGTAAAATGATTGAGTCGAATGAGGAATAGTTTCACTATTTTGTAATGAAGACGATTGGATTTTACATAGTTAGAATGGGCATATCGGGCATTGTAGTAGATTTTGATGAAAAATTTAGGTTATAAAGTAAGTTGGACTTTTATTTCCTTTTGAGATATCATTATATATGGAGTAAAACATGGATCAATTAACCCTTGAGTTCAGTAGTAATTTGAAATACACAGAATTTTGTGCGGTTGTTTTTGCATATCTTGAAAAATATCTTGGGATCAATGATGATATTGCATTTAAAATTGAAATAGCTCTAAGGGAAGTTATTAATAATGCTATCCTTCATGGGAATAAACAAGAACCCAATAGAAAGGTTTTTGTTAAGTTTAAATGGAAGAAAAAATATTTATATATAAGTGTTAAGGATGAAAATACTGAAAAAGTTGATTTCGATAAAATTGGAGAAAAAATCGAAACTCAGGATATCTTATCTTTTAGTGGTCGAGGAATTCTAATTATGAAAAATTATATGGATAAAGTTAAATTTAATTCCACAGGGAAAGGAACTGAGATCATTATGGAAAAGAAATTATGACCTCAGGTATTATTGAGAAAAATATAAAAGATGAAACTATTGTTCTTGGAATGGATACAACAGCTAAAGATTGTTCTATCTGTATAACACGTAATAATAAAATAATATCTGAATATAATTTCTTAAGTAATAATGATCTTTCCTCAATAATAATCCAAATAATCGATTTTTTATTAAAAAAAGTAAATCTAAAAATAACTGATATAGATGTTTTTGGAATTGGATCAGGTCCCGGTATTTTTACTGGTATCAGGGTTGGTATGGCTACTGTTAAAGGTTTGGTATTTGATAGTAGTAAAAAAATAGTTCCTGTAAATATATTAAGAGCAATAGCGTTAAAACATATTCAATCAGATGAATATATAGTACCTTTGATTGATGCAAAAAGAGATCAGGTATATATTGCTGGATACGAATTTAATGGTTATATATTAGATGAATTCCATGCACCTGCATTAATTGAAATCTCAAAATTAGATACTATTCTAGAAAATCAAAAAAAGTATAAATTTGTTGGAAGCGGTTCATTAGTTTATAAAGAATTTTTGGAAGATAAATATTCAAGTTCAATTGATTTGAGCAGATCAAATTTCTTAGCATCAGAAATAGCGAATATTACTTATTCTGAATATATATCAGGTAGGGGTGAGTCTGATATTGAAAGGATAAACCCACTATATTTAAAAAGGACAGATGCAGAAGAAAATTATGACAGAAATTATAAGAAAGACAAGATTAACTGATATTACAGATATATATAAAATAGAACTAGCTCAATCATCAAGCCCATGGAAAAAAGAACATTTTATAGACGAAATTTCGAATGATCTTTCTTATTTTTTTGTAATGGAAAATTATATTTCCAATGAAATAATTGGTTTTATAATATTTTGGATTATTGATGATATTGCTGAGTTGCATAGTATTGCAATCTCAGATATGTACAAGAGATCTGGAAATGGATTGTCACTGATAAATAATATGTTTGAGCTTTTAAAAAAAAAATATATAAAAGAGATTTTTCTTGAAGTAAGAGCTTCGAATATCCCTGCTATAAATTTATATAAAAAACTTGAATTTAAAGAGATAAATAGAAGAAAAAACTATTATAAAAGCCCTCCGGAAGATGCTCTTGTTTTTAGAAAGAGTTTGATTGAATAAATATATCCTTTTATTCCAAAAATTAATAGATTTAGTAGGTTATTAAAAAAAGTATTTAGTAGAATCAATTTTTTTATCTAAATGTACTCGCTCTTTTTTCCACTCATCTAATGACACTTGATTAAATGCATCTACTACAGCAGGGTCAAATTGTATTCCAGAGAATTTTGCAAGTTCTTCTTTTGCAATTTCAAAAGATAAAGCTTTCCTATATGGTCTGTCTGAGGTCATTGCATCAACTGTGTCTGCTACACAAAATATCCTTGCACTTAGAGGTATTTTGTCTTCCTTAAGTTTATCCGGATATCCAGTGCCATTATACTTTTCATGATGATATAATACAATGTTTAGAGGTCCTTCAAGGAATTTTATTCGTTGTAAAATTTGACTTCCCATTATAGGGTGGGTTTCCATTATTCTCCATTCATCTGCTGTAAGTTTTCCAGGTTTTCTTAAAATAGCATCCGGGATTCCTATTTTTCCTATATCATGGAGAAGTGCTCCAAATTCAATGTTTTTTAATTCTGCTTCATCTTTGACATTCATTATCTCGGCTAGTTTCATAGTGTATCTGACGACTCTGAGAGAATGTCCCTGGGTTTCTTCATCTCTGGTATCCAATGCTGTAACAAGAGCTCTCAATGTGAATTTATAGGTGTTATCTAATTCATTTAAAGCATTTTCAAGCTCTACGGTTCTTTCAGCTACTTTATGTTCCAGTTCTATCTGATATGCTCTGTTTTCAAGAATTAATCGTCTTTTTTCCATAGCCTTATTTACTATCAGAACTACTTCGTTTAGTCTAAAGGGCTTGGATATATAATCATGAGCCCCTTTGGAAATAGCAGCAATTGCAGACTCAATGTCTTTTACAGCTGATATCATAATGACAATTAAATCTTCATCTTTATTTTTTATATATTCGAGGAACTCCAACCCACTTTTTCCCGGCATTCTAATATCTGACATAATAATATCTATATTATTGTCTTCTATATCAAGGATTTCCTGAGCCTTGAACGCATCTTCAGCAAGGAAGCATTTATACCCTTCTGCTTCCATAAAATCTCCGAGTAGTTCTCTTATATCCCTCTCATCATCTGCTATAAGTATAGTTCCTTTATCCATTTTCAATTTTTTGTTTTTAGCTAACCGCTTTTTTTAAAATATCAACTTTATCAAGTTTTTCCCAGCTGAATTCATTTCTTCCAAAATGACCATATGAAGCTGTATTTTGATATATAGGCTTTTTTAAATCCAATGCGGCAAGTATTGCTTCCGGCTTTAACGGGAAGAATTCTCTTATTAAGTCAGTGATCTTTTCTTCTGAATGTTTCCCTGTTCCAAAAAGATTTACATTTATTGAAACTGGTTCTGCAACTCCTATTGCATATGCGAGTTGAACTTCACACTTTTCTGCCAAGTCTGCTGCAACAATGTTTTTTGCTATATATCTTGCTATATATGCTCCGGATCTGTCAACTTTTGAAGGATCTTTACCTGAAAATGCTCCTCCTCCATGTCTTCCCATTCCTCCATATGTATCAACTATTATTTTTCTTCCAGTAAGTCCGGAATCTGCATAAGGACCTCCTAATACAAATTGTCCTGTTGGGTTTACATAGAATTTCGTATCTTCTGTCAGCCATTCTCCACATACCGGTTTGATAACTTTTTCAATAACATCCTGTTTAATAGTTTTATGTGTTATTCCTGCATCATGTTGATTTGAGATAACAACAGTTGTAATGCTTTTTGGTTTTCCATTTTCATACTCAACTGTTACCTGAGATTTTCCATCTGGTCCGAAATATGGGATTGTTTTATTTTTTCTTACTTCTGCAAGTTTCATTGTAAGCTTATGTGCCATTGATATCGGAAGTGGCATAAACTCGGGAGTTTCGTTTGTTGCATATCCAAACATCATACCTTGATCTCCAGCACCCTGTTCTTTATATTCTCCCTCTCCAGCTGTAACTCCTTGAGATATATCTTTTGATTGTTCTTCAAGATGCACTAGTACGGCACAAGTATCAGCATCTATTCCATATTGAGATTTTGTATATCCTATTTCTTTGAGTGTATTTCTTGTGATTTCCGGGATGTTTACATAAGCATTTGTTGTTAGTTCACCGGCAACAATTACCATTCCTGTTTTTGTCAGACATTCAACTGCAACCCTTGAATTAGGATCTTTCTCTAAACATGCATCCAATACCGCGTCAGAAATCTGATCACATATTTTATCAGGATGTCCTTCAGTTACAGATTCTGATGTAAATAAATATTTTCCTTTATCCATTCTATAATACTCCTTTATATATCATATTCTCTAAAATATTAACAAAAAATAAAATTTATGTCAATATTGAACTTTAGGTTCTTTTGAGAATATTTTTTTATATTGTTCAGTGTAATCGCTTTTGCCACAGAGTAACATTGTCGATAAAGGAAAAATCTTTTTGACTTTTATTGAGAGGAGAGCGGCCATATTTCTGATATCCCATTGAGTATGCTTATCTTCACGGAGTCTAATGAAATGGTATAGTGATCTAAGATTTATTTTCATGATCACAGTTCTCTTATGAGAATTTGTCAAAATATAATCTGCGCTATTTGGATATTTATTTTTTAGTTTAAAATAAGTACTATTTGTTTTGTTTATGATCATTTCAAATTCATCTTTTAAACCGTTTTTTATTATTCTTTCCGGAATTGTATTCATCATATTTGGATCATAATCAGATATAAGCAGAGTTGCTATTCTATGTCTCTTTAATTGAGCAAAATTTGAGGCACTGATAGTCGCTTTAAATGTGATTTCAGGGAGCTCAAATTCCCTTGGAAGTGTGTCAAAAAACTCTAGAGATTCAAAAATGTTTTTAAATATTTCTTCCTTTTTCTTAAAACTTAAACCTTTAATTTTTTCTACTGCATCTGAATAGGATATGTTTCCTTTCAATGCCAACATTGATATAAGAATTAAGTCATCTCCATCCGGTGTGTGATTTATGATTTCAATTTCATGGATGTTTTTTTTCTTTGAAGGTATAACTTCAATTTCAGAGAGAATATCTTCAAATTTGAGAGATGTTTTTTTCTCAAATTCAGATGGATTGGGAAATAGAATGATTGAAGGTGCTATTTCGCAAACAAGTGAATATATCTTCCTGCCGATTTCTCTTACTTCAGAGTATTTGCTCAGTGCAAATTTTCTAAACAAATGTTCCAGATTCCTGGCATTTATTGTTAATCCGACCTGTCCTTTTGTTGAAAGAGATAGAATGTATCTTGCATCCTCTTTTGCCCAACCTTCTAATGTTCTTTTCTCAGCTTTACTATTTATATCAGGATTTTTCTTAAAAATATCATCTTTAAGAATCTTATAAGCTTTGTTATAAAAGGAATTCTGTTCCATGATATTTTCTTTAAATTGATTTAACAATTCTTCTTCAATAATTTCTTCTGGAATTATATAGTCACCATCCAGGGTTACATAACGTTGAGACTTTTCTGTATAGGATACTAAACGAAATTTTTCTATCTCTTCAAGTGCAAGTCTTGATACACCAATTAAATCAAAATTAAAAACAGCATGTTCTGCTACTGAATGGTGTCCCATCCCAAAAATTATGTTTGAATTCGATTTTCTTGCTTTTTTTACATCTTCTCTTGCCTGTTTTCTTAATTCAGTTACACTTTTTTTACTACGGCTTATTCGTGCATATGCAGCGCTGAAAATCTCCGGAGTCAGCAGTTCGGGATTTTTGATATTCAAAGAATTTAATATGTCAAGATCAATATTATATCCGGCTAAATTAATTTCCATTTATTGTTTTTCCAGTTTTTCCGAAATTTTTTCAGCAAGTTTATAGAGGGTCTCTTCAATATCTTTGTTATTCCATATTTCAATAACTTTTAGTTCCTCTTTTTTTATCGTTTTTAAATATAGAGCTTCAATATTATCAGCAATTTTTAAAAAATCATTTCTTATAGATGTACTTTTTCTTGTTTCAAGAACTGAGGGATCAACACGAATAAAAAACACAATATCATAGGATTTTATCCAATAGTCATATATTGTACGTAGAACTTCATTTTTTTCAGACAACTGCTTATTATCTCCGACTCTTAATAGATATTTTTTCCAATATATCCATTGGTCAAAGATTGTTTTATCACATAGTAAAATATCAGGAGTATTTATAGATTTTTTGTTCTCTTCATTTATTTGAGTAGAAAAATAATAAAACTGACTAATAAAATTCGTTTCTTGATCACCATCGAAAGGACTCCTGTTTGAAATATCTTCAAGTATTTCAAGATTATATTTAATACCGAGTACTTTTTTTAATTCCTCCATTAATGAAGTTTTTCCACAACCAGGAATTCCTGCAAATCCAATTTTTAACATTTACTGATTCTAATTGATATTTTTTAAAAAAGCAAATTATTATATAAACCTAAATTTTTAATCAACAAAACTACAAGTTGTTTTTTTTGTTAATTAGGCC
>CBDUZW010000112.1:0-9886 GCA_965371805.1 uncultured bacterium
GGGCCTAATTAACAAAAAAAACAACTTGTAGTTTTGTTGATTAAAAATTTAGGTATTACAAATTGTTTGACATAAATTTGTATGTATTATAAAATGTTTTTATGAAATGTTGTGTGTTAGAAAAAAAAGTTTTTTATTTTGTTAATTTTTTCTATTTTTTTTGGGCGGTTCCCTCCGCCAAATAATATATCACAACAAAAAACCCCTAAATTTTAAAAAGGGATAAATCTCTTGAAAAAAATATTTTTCAATTGTAAAATCAATTAAATAAAGATAATTTGGAGTGAGACAGTGAATGTACTTGAATTAGAAGGTAGAACAAAAAAGTCAACAATTCTTTTAGGTGAATCTATTGATAATATCTTAACTTATACCAGGAATAGAAAACTTTTTATTATTACTGATAAAAATATAAATCGTATTTATGGAAGCAGATTTCCTGAAGGGCGGGTTTTTTCAATCGGAATGGGTGAAGGAATAAAAACATATGAAACTGTTAATGCCATATATGCTGAACTTCTTGATCATGGATTTGACAGGTCTTCTTTTATTTTGGGAATTGGAGGTGGAGTTGTTTGTGATATTGCAGGGTTTGCCGCTTCAACTTATATGAGAGGTATTGAATTTGGTTTTGTACCCACAACTTTACTTGCTCAGGTTGATGCTTCTATTGGAGGGAAAAACGGTGTAAATTTTGGAGAGTATAAAAATATGGTAGGCACATTCAACCAACCGGAATTTATACTTACAGACTTCTCCCTCTTAAAAACACTGGATCCTGAAGAATTTAAAAATGGGATTGCTGAATCAATTAAGCATGCATTAATAGGGGATCCTGAATTGGCTCAAATGCTTCTCTCCAAATCAAGAGAAATTCTCAATTATGACCTTTCAATAATTGAAAGTATGGTGAATAGATCAGTCAATGTTAAACTGGATATTGTAAAAAGAGATGAAATTGAGAAAAATGAGAGGAAAAAATTGAATTTTGGTCACACCATTGGACATGCTGTTGAACTGTCTGAAGGTTTGTCACATGGTAAATCAGTAAGTATAGGGATAGTTATTGCATCATTAATTTCTCTTAAGTATGATTATATAGATAAAAAATTATATGAGATGATAATAGAGCTTCTTACAATCTATGGATTGCCAATAGAATTTAATACACCTGTTGTAAAATTGGTTGATAAGATTTGGAAAGATAAAAAAAAACAGAATAATGAAGTGGATTTTGTATTATTGAAGTCTTTAGGAAACTCTTTGATAGAGAAAATTAGTTTCAAAAAATTGGAGGAAATGCTTAATGATCTGCGTTAGTATTGGCGAAAGTACAATAGAGAGCTGTTTAACAGCATTAAAAGATGTTAATTTTGCTGAGATTCGGCTTGATAAAATAAAAGATCTTACTATGGAAGGACTAAAAGAGATTATAAATATGAATAAAAGACTTCTAATTACATTCAGACCAGGCAATATTGATGAATCTTTGAGAATACAATATCTTTCCAGAGCAATAGAATTGGGTGTGAATTATCTGGACATAGAGATTGAATCAGAAGAAAAAACTATAAAAAGTCTGAATGAAAAAGCTGAAAAATTTAATACAAAGCTTATTGTTTCCTATCATAATTATAAAGAGACTCCTCCATTAGATGATTTATTAAAGATTGTGGAAAAGGCAAAAAAACTAGGTGCCAGTCTCGTGAAAATTGCAACATATGTAAATGAGAAAGAGGATAATTTTAAGCTTATAAGAGTGTTGGAAAAGGAGCAGGGTACTATTATAATAGGAATGGGGAATATGGGGAAAATTTCACGAATAATGTCTGTTATTCTTGGCAGTCCCTTTACCTTTGCCTCATTATCGGAAGATAAGAATACAGCTGATGGTCAAATTGAGTACCTGAAAATGAAGAAAATAATTGAGGATATATCATGAAAAATAAAAAAATATATGGGGTTGCAGGAAGCCCGATCCTTCACAGTAAGAGTCCTGATCTGTTCAGACCATTTTTAAAAAAGAATAAATGCATTTATACACGATTTTCGACTGATAAACCGGAAGAGCTGATTGCCATGATAAAAGAGCTGAATATTTCCGGATTAAATATTACGACTCCCTTAAAGGAGAAAATGGTAGACTATCTTGATTATAAATCATATGAAGTGGTTAGAACCAATGCTGTCAATACAATTTTGTATAAAGACGGGAAACTATATGGTTATAATACGGATCTTATTGGTGTCAAAGAATCTTTAAGTCTTGCCGGGACTAAACCGGCAGGGAAACTTGCATTGGTGATCGGAAGCGGGGGGGCAGGGAGAGCTGCTGCCTGTACGCTCGTAGATAGCGGAGCTGATGTTTTTATTACCAATAGATCCGGCAAAAATCTGGAGAAGTATTCAGAGGTGATCGGATGTAAGCATATCTATAATTGTGATTTGGAAGAACAGATCAAAAAATCAGATATCATTGTTAATACAGCCCCAACGAATTCCGTTAAAAACTATCTGGCAGATTTGACCTCCAGTCAGACGCTATTGAATGCTGATTATAGAAATCCATTAACTATAAAAGAAGGACCTATTCTGATCGATGGATTCTTCTGGCTCCTTTTCCAGGGAATTGCATCATACCGGATCTTTTTTAAAAAAGAGGTTGATATTTCCAAGATGTCGGAATCATTATTGAGCTCTCTGGAAAATAAGGATCCGGAGCGGATTGCCCTGATCGGTTTTATGGGATCTGGAAAATCTTCAATTGGAAAAAAACTGGGTGAAATTTCCGGGAAGTTATGTGTTGATCTGGATAAACAGATTGAGAATGAATTTGGAAATACCATTGAAGAAATTTTTGCTAAGGATGGCGAAAAGGTATTTAGAAAGATTGAAAGTCAGGTTTTAAGAAAAATACTGAATGATGAAAAGTATTCTATTTTTTCAATCGGTGGTGGTGCTGTTTTAGAAAGGCGGAACCTGAACATGCTGAAAAAACATGCGCTGAATGTCTGGTTATGGAGTCCTCAGAAATATACTGAAGAGCGGTTGAAAAAGAGCCCGCGTCCACTGATAAAGAAGCCTGCAGATATTGAGAAGATCTTTTCAGAGAGAATTGAATATTATGGAGAGGCGGCTGATATTGTTTTTGCGAATATGAAAGACCTTGAGTCTTTGGCAGGAAGAATCAAGGAGGAGTGGCAATGGGAATGAAAAAAGTATTTAGATCCCATATCAACGGAACTGTTTATGCACCATCGTCAAAAAGTGTGATGCAGAGGGCTGTAGCTTTAGCAATGCTTACAAAAGGAAGGTCCATCATCAAAAATCCAAGTTATTCAGATGATGGTTTAGCAGCCATAACCCTTGTTAATCAGCTTGGAGTAATAAAAGAAATTTCGGATAAGACTTTAGTTCTGGAAAGTAATGGTATTATCAAAAATGATGAGGATTTTGAATTGAGCAGTGGAGAATCAGGCTTATGCATGAGGATGTTCTCACCAATTCTTTCTCTATTCAAAAATAAATTTGTACTCAATGGAGAGGGGTCATTAAATGAAAGAACTGTTGAGATGATTGAAAGAGATCTTAACAGGCTCGGTGCCAGATGTAAGAGCAAGGGAGGATATCCTCCTCTTGAGATTCAGGGACCAATAAAAGGTGGTGAGATAACAATTGACGGATCAGTAAGTTCACAATTTCTGTCTGGATTATTAATAGCGCTTCCTCTTTGTAATGAAGATTCTCTCCTCAGGGTTGAGAACCTGAAAAGTAGACCATATGTAGATCTTACACTTAAAATGATAGATGATGCTGGAGTCATAATAGAGGAAGAAAAGAATGTATTTAGAATAAAAGGAAGACAAAAATATAAGCCAATAGAAGTTATTGTAGAGGGTGATTGGTCCGGAGCCTCTTTTTTACTTACTGCCGGGGCCTTGAGAGGGCAGGTAAATGTGAGGAACTTACAGTTGAGTTCACTTCAGGCTGATAAGGCTATACTTGAAGTTTTAAAATTGGCAGGAGCTGAAATTGAAACTGATGCTGATATGATCAGTATAAAAAAAAGAAGCTTAGATCCTTTTGAATTTGATATTTCAGAATCACCTGATCTCTTTCCACCAATCGCAGCTCTTGCTGCTTTTTGTACAGGAAAAAGTATAATACATGGTACAGAGAGATTGAAATATAAGGAGAGCAGCAGGGGCGAGGTTATAAAAAAAGAGTTTAAATTACTTGGGATCAGGACTGAAATATTTGATGATAGAATTGAGATTTATGGAAGCTTTGTAGAAGGTGGGGAAGTCTCTGCAAATAATGATCATAGAATATCAATGGCTCTTGCACTAATGGGTATATGTTCTGAAAATGGAGTCAAAATTAATGGATGGGAAGCAATAACAAAATCATATAAAAATTTTTTTGAGGATCTACAGGAAGTCGGGGGTAGGGTAGAATGAATAGTTTTGGAAGAGTATTTGGAATATCAATTTTTGGTGAATCACATGGAGATGCTATAGGGGTCATTGTCGATGGGACTCCAAGTGGAATTAAATTGAGTGAAGACGATTTTAGCGTTGATCTCAATAGGAGAAAACCAGGTGCTTTCGGAACGACTCCGAGAATTGAAAGTGATACACCTGAAATTAAATCGGGTGTTTTTAATGGATTTACATCGGGTGCTCCAATTTTGATTCAATTTAAAAATAATAATAAAAAATCTCATGATTATAATAATCTAATTGATACTCCAAGGCCTGGTCATAGTGATTTCACTGCTGCGGAAAAATATAATGGATATAATGATATTAGAGGTGGAGGACATTTTTCAGGTCGTATAACTCTTGGTCTTGTTGCAGCCGGTGTAATTGCAAAAAAAATCTTATCAGATGTAAAGATAAATGCTTGTATACCAGAGAATAAACTTGAACCATTGACGGAAAAGATAAAAGAGGCTCAGATGAAAGGAGACTCTGTAGGTGCTGTGATCGAATGCAGTATCTCTGGTCTTAAGAGAGGACTGGGGGAACCATTCTTCGACTCGGTTGAATCTAATTTAAGCCATATGATTTTTTCTATCCCTGCAATTAAGGGAATAGAGTTCGGGGCAGGTTTTTCATCTGCAGATAAATGGGGAAGTGAAATAAATGATCTGATAATTGATAAAAATGGAAAAACAGAGTCAAATAATTCAGGTGGTATTAATGGGGGAATTACCAATGGTAACGACTTATTTTTCAGAGTTGTAGTTAAACCTACTTCAAGCATATCAAAACCCCAGAGAACAATGAATATGAAAACAAATAAAATTGAAGATCTAAAAATAGAAGGGCGGCATGATACATGTATTGCATTGAGAGTGCCGGTTATAATTGAAGCAGCAGCAGCTATTGTACTCTGTGATTTTCATCTGCTGCAGAATAAAGAGAGGATGGAATAAAATGGACTTAAAAAAATTAAGAGACAAAATTGACGTTATAGATTTCCAGCTTCTAAAGATGCTTGATAAGAGAATGGAAATTGCATTAAGGTTAAAAAGATATAAAAAAAATATCCTGGATAAAACAAGAGAAGATGAGGTTATTGAACATTTCAAAAGCTTTCCGAATACACTTTTCAGTAAGGAATTTAGTGGAAAAATTCTTGATGAAATTATGAAGGAGAGTAAAAGAGTCCAACACCGGAAACAAAAATTGGTTGGTTTTCAGGGAGAGCACGGGGCCTATTCCGAAATTGCTGCCAGAAGGTTTAATAAGGAGCAAATATATATTCCCCACCGGGAATTTAAGGATGTATTGGACGGAGTAGAGAAGGGTAGTATAGATTTTGGTATTGTTCCGGTTGAAAATTCTCTCGGGGGTGCTGTGACACAGGTAAATGACCTTTTAATAAAGACTGAATTAAATATTGTTGCTGAAGTTAAATTAAAAATAGGCCATTGTCTACTCACATTACCGGGAGTAGAATACAAAGATATAAAAGATGTATATTCTCATCCACAGGCTTTAAGTCAGTGTAGAAACTTTTTAAAAAAAGAGGGGTTTGAAAGTAAACCCTTTTATGATACCGCCGGTTCAGCAAAAATGCTTTCAGAAAGTGATCTCAGGACATCAGCAGTTATAGCAAATGATCTGTGTGCATATCTATATAATCTTAATATAATTAAAGAAAATGTGCAGGATGATAATTCAAATATCACAAGATTTGTAGTATTCTCAAAAGAGAAACCCGAATTTGAAGGCAATAAGACCTCAATAGTTATACAAACAGCCCATACTCCGGGTTCTCTCTTTTCAGTATTAAAAACCTTTGCCGAGGCAAATATTAATTTAACCAGGATCGAATCAGTATCAATGATCGATAAGGGACTTAACTATGCTTTTTTTATAGATTTTACTTTCGATAATGATAACAAAAAAGTTGAAAAAACATTGGAAATAATTCGAAAACAGTGCCCTATGTTTAAGATCCTCGGGACATATAAGGAAGCTGATATAGGATTGTTGAAATGAAATTTATTATAAAAATCTAAATTGTAATATTAAATTTGCATATGATATTTTATCTGAAGAGTCTTTTAAATTATTGTAGACGGTTAAAATACCATTCGTTCACTTTTGAAAGTAGTATCTCTTTTTTTATTGGTTTTGCAATATAGTCATTCATCCCTGCTTCAAAACATTTTTCCCGATCTCCTTTCATTGCATCTGCAGTTATTGCAATAATTGGAATGTCAACAAATCCTTTTTCTCTAAGTATTCTGGTTGTCTCCCGACCATTCATTTTTGGCATTTGGATGTCCATAAATATCAAATGGTATTTTTCTGGTGATAACATAAATGTTTTGATCAATTCCTCTCCATCTTTAGCAACTGTTAAATTAAAACCTGATTTTTTAAAAATAAACTCTGATAATTTGATATTAACTGGATTATCCTCTGCCAGGAGAATATTAACGGTTCTATTCTGTTTTTTTATCAATTGTTTCTGAGTGACAATTCCTTCACTATGTCCCAATTCCTTTACATTTATTTGATAACCAAGAATATGTTCAACCATCATAATCATCTTTTTTTTATGGATTGGCTTTGGTAAAAATCCATTAAAACCTGCATTTTCAAAATCAGAAAGATTTTCCTGAAAAGAAGATGAAAATGCTATTAATGGAATATTTGCCATGGGGGGTGGCAGCTTTCTGATATCTTTAGCCAGATCAAAACCACTATAATCGGGCATTAGTATGTCAATGATACAAATATCAATTGGATTCCCTGTCTTATTATGATTTATAATAGTAGAAATGACTTCTTTTGGATTTTGTAAAGCAATAACCTCTAATCCTGCAGATGAGAATATATATATTAAAATATCCAGGTTTATTTGGTTATCATCAACAATTAAAACTTTTTTATTTTTTAAGCATGGAACTGTTTTAAGACTTTTATCTTTTTTATCTGATTTAAGCAGATGACTGGTAAAATGAAATACACTACCTTCTCCAACTTTGCTCTCCACCCATATATCACCATCCATTATTTTGGATATCTGCTTGCAAATTGTTAATCCTAATCCAGTTCCTCCATATTTCCGGGTTGTTGATCCATCTGCCTGCTGAAATGATTCAAAAATTGTTTTCAGTTTATCTTCAGGAATTCCGATCCCCGTGTCCGAAACCTTCACATGGATTTTAAGTTTCTTTTCTGTCTCACTCTCGATTTCTACATTTAATACAATGGTGCCTTTTTCAGTAAATTTTGCGGCATTTCCCATTAAATTGATAATGATTTGCCGGAACCTACCTGGATCTCCTACAACAAAATCAGGGATATTTTCTGCAATCTTGCATAGTATGATTACATCCTTTGTTCCCAGTCTTGGATGAATAAGATCGCATATCTCGTATGCTGAGGTTTCAAGATCAAAATCCACTATTTCAAAAGTTAATTCTTCTGCTTCAATCTTTGATAGGTCAAGAATGTCATTAATAATTGATATTAATGATTGGCTGCTTTTATTTATTGTAAGTATGAAATCCCTCTGCTCTTCTGTAAGCTCTGTATCTTTTAATATGTCGAGGAAACCTATTATTCCGTTCATAGGAGTTCGCAACTCATGGCTCATTCGAGCTAAAAACTCACTTTTTGTTTTATTTGCCTTATCGGCAACATCCTTCTGCTTTTCTGCTATTAACCGTTCTTTCTGCAATTCAGCAGTTCGAATCTGAACCTTTATTTCAAGACTTTGATTCAATTCTATAATGCGGTTCATCATAGATCCGAAACTAAAATGAAGTATAAAAAACACTATTATGATTAAAGCTAATGAGAATAGGACAATTTTTGTTTTAAATAAGTTGAACTCTTCAATTTCTTTTGTGTTGTTATCCAGTAAAATAAATCTAGCAACTTTCTTTCCTTTCGGATTTAATAATTTTCCTTTAAAAAACATCGAGTAATAATTGTCTGCAATTTTAATTGATGATATGATTGAGTTTTCTTCCAATGGGATCGTATTTATAAGTTGTTCAAAAAGTGTAGTATTGCCAAATGTATTTAATGAAAAATTATGTGAAGTAAGTTCATTTGGCCATTCTGAGTAAAGGCTATAATTAATTCCAGATTTTTCAATAAACCTTGCTACCTTTAGGTTTAGTAATTTTTCAATTTCATTTGCAAGCTCATCAACTTTAATTCCAAATTCAATAACTCCTATATATTCCAGATTGAAAAAAAATGGCTCTGCAATTCTTAAAAATAAACCATTTTTTCCTATCTCATAACCTGCAGTAGAGTTCTGAGTTGTATTAACATACTTTATCATAGGCCTCAAAGTATGAGAATTATCCCCATATTGATTTGGTTTATGAATTCTTAAAAAAGAATGACCATCAGCCTGATGACAATGGATTATATAAAAATTAGAATTTTCCTGTTTCAGTAATTTGTATAGTGGTAGCAACTCTTTATAAAGTTCATCTCTATCTTTTTTATAAAAGGCTGCAAGTAGTTTGTCATTTTCCTCTATAATACTCAAAATTCTTATTTTATAAAACTGTATAGTTTTTGTTACTTTTTCTTCAATTATTGAATTTACCAAAGTGGCCTTTCTCTCTATTTTATTACGAATTGTCTTTTGATATAGATTTGTACTGGTTAGTAAAAATAGAATAACCACAACGGTTGTTATAAGCATAATTATAAGAATTGTTCTGTTTTTTATATTCATTTTTTGATATGCTCGATTTTTATTGCAATCTTCAAAAATTTATTATTAAAAACAGAACCCTGAGTCTTTATGTTTTTAGAATTATAAAGTATTTTGGGTTTTCCATTAATAATTTTAAAACTAATACTGCCGCTATTATTATATAAAAAACTGTCATCAAAGCAAAAAATTAATGGTGGCGTTTTATTATCATTATTTTTTATGATATCTGAATAATACTTTCTCCAGTTTGAATCTATATAAACAACTTTATATCTATAAATATCATCTTTTGATGAAATTTTTTTAGCAAAAAAGTTTTTACCTCTTACTTTCAATGATGCAGGTATAGAATCAAAAACTTTTAACATTTTTTCTGAACTAACACCAACTATTATCTGATTTCCATATCGTGAAAAGTTTTCATCCAAAGTGAGAATTTTTAAAATAAGTCTTGCCTGCGGTTTTCTAGGAAAATCAACTTTAGCAAAAATAAGAAAAGTTGATAAAAAAATAGCAAAAATATTGCAATATATAATCTTTAGAAGTGTTCTTTTTTTAAAGATATTTGAAATTTATCTATACCTCCTTTCGGATTTTAGCAAAATAGAAAAAAAATGTACAGATAACGAATTGAATCATAAAAAAACACTTTAAACTACTACTGGTTGCGTCATAAAAA
>CBDUZW010000113.1:0-9734 GCA_965371805.1 uncultured bacterium
ATTTGGGTTTTTTGGGGGATCAGAGTCTAATATGTTTCTGAACTTCAACATTATTTACTCAGTTTTAGAACATATAATTGACAATAATATCTATTTTTTATATACTTTTATATAGTGAAATCGTTATAAAACTAAAATCTGATAATTAAAATGGAGTATAAATGAAAATATTAATAACAGGAACAGCTGGTTTTATTGGGTATCATTTAGTAAAAAAACTAGTTCAAACAGAAAATGAAATTGTTGGGTTAGATATAATAAATGATTATTATGATTTAAGAGTTAAGTATGGACGCCTTGATAATTGCGGGATTCATATTCAATATATTAAGCATAATATTTTTGTTCAAAGTACAAAATTTAAAAATTATCGATTTATAAAATTAGATATTTCTGATCAAGAAAGTCTAAATAATCTTTTTAAAACGGAAAATTTTGATATAGTCGTAAATCTTGCAGCTCAAGCTGGAGTTCGTTTCAGTATTACAAATCCTGATACATACATATTAAATAATATCATTGGCTTTTATAATGTTCTTGAAGCTTGTCGTCATAATAAAATAAAACATCTTGTTTATGCAAGTAGTTCCAGTGTTTACGGTTGGAATGAAAAACTGCCATTTTCGACATCAGATAATGTAGATCATCCAATTAGTTTATATGCAGCAAGTAAAAAATCGAATGAATTAATAGCACATTCATATAGTGCTTTATATAATATACCCACAACAGGATTAAGATTCTTTACAGTATATGGGCCCTGGGGTAGACCGGATATGGCATTATTTCTTTTTACAAAAAATATTATTGAGAATAAACCAATTGATGTCTATAATCATGGGAACATGAGAAGAGATTTTACTTATATAGATGATATCGTTGAAGGAATAACAAGAGTTGTTGATCACCCTGCAAGACCAAATCTTTCCTGGGATGGGAAAAAACCTGATCCCGGTTCTTCAAAAGCTCCATACAAAATTTATAATATTGGAAACAACTCTCCTGTTAATTTGTCTGATTTTATAGAAGCTATTGAAGATTCTTTAGGAAAAAAAGCTCATAAAAACATGCTCTCGCTTCAACTGGGTGATGTTCCAGAATCCCATGCTGATGTGACAGATCTTGTTAATGATTTAAATTACAAACCACAAACTTCTATAAAAGAAGGAATTAATGGCTTTATAAATTGGTATTTAACATTTTACAAAATAAATTTAAACAAGTGATAAATTTTTAAATTTAGAAACAATAAAACGGTGGATATTTTCAAGAGAATCCAGGTTATTTGGAACCATTTCATCCTCTTCAATTGAGATATTAAAGTTTTCCTCAACAAAAGTTATTAACTCAAGAATCCCGGTTGAATCGATTATCCCATTTTCAAGAAAAGAATCTCTATCTGCAAATTGAGTTGTCGTATCTCCAAGTAAGAATGTTTCAAATAAAAAATCTCTTATTTTTTTTTTTATATTTACTTCTTCCAAAACTTTTCTCCTATATTTTAACAAAATCTCCGATTTTTACATTATTGCCAATATTAACGTTTTGCCCAATTGAAAAATTTTTTCCAATTATTGAGCCCTTTTGGATATGAGAAAAATGCCATATTTTTGTGTTATTCCCGACATCAACATTCTCATCAACATAACCGCTTTCGTGGACAAAAAAAATTCTTTCTTCCATCTGGTCTCCTATTGATTATTAAAGACTTTGTTTTTTTTTAAAGGTTTTATCTCGTAAATTATATATTCTCTCAATTATTTCAACAACTTTTAATCCTTCTAATGCATTAGTTGTTATAGTTGACCTTCCTTTTAAAGTGTCTACTACATTTTCTATTATATAGTGATGGTTTGCCGCAGACCCTTTATAAGTTCCATAATCATTTGCTGGATTTGATTTTTTAAGAACAGGCATTTTATAATCTTTTATATTGCATAAAACCACTTCATTCATATATTGTCCACCGATCTTTATCGTGCCCTTTTCTCCAATAATTGTCATACTGCTCTCAAGGTTAGAATCCCAGACAGATGTTGAATAACCAAGACTCCCCATGCCTTCTTTTTCAAAGTCAAAACAAACAAACCCGGAATCTTCAAATTCGGTTAAATTTTTATGGGAAAAATCCTTAAATTCCCCTTTTATGTTTTTAATATCCCCAAATAACCAGTACATTATATCTATAAAATGGGAAAATTGGGTAAAAAGTGTACCTCCGTCATACTTTTCTGTTCCTTTCCAACTGTTTTTTTTATAATACCGGCTATCCCGGTTCCAAAAACAATTTATCTGAACCATAAATATCTTCCCGAGCAACTTTTTGTCAATAATATTCTTGATCCATACTGAGGGAGGAGAATACCTGTTCTGCATGACTGCAAAAACTCGTTTTGATACCTGTAATGCATTATGTAACACAGATTCAACACTGACCTTTGAAAGCCCAAGTGGTTTCTCACATATAATATGTTTAAAACATTTTAATGCCTTATTTGAATGCTCCGTGTGAAGTCCACTTGGAGTAGAGATGATAACAACATCAAGATCAATATTGGAAAATAATAATTCATCAATATCCTTGAAAAAAGGAAGATCATACATTGCTATTCCTAATTTTTCTTTTTTCTTTATATCACATAAAGCAACCAGTACTGCTTCCGGATTTCTAGTGATCATCTCTGCATGGCGTTTTCCAATATGCCCACAACCGACAATTGCAAATTTTATTTTATCCATTGTTCTCACTCCATAAATTAGTCAACATTCTTTACGCTTTAAACACCGGTTTATTTACGCTGTTTTTTATTGCATTCCGGGTATCAATTATTGTTTTGGAAATATTTAATACTTTCTTATAATCAACTATTGAATGATCTGTGACAATCACAGAAGCATCATAATAATCCTGTTCAATTGAATCAATATCAACTGATTCCATATTCATATTATATTTTCTTGTTGTTGGGATCTTAGGAATTAGGGGATCAAAATAGTCTATATCTGCGCCTTCATTTTTTAAAAGTTCAATGATCTTTAAAGATGGGCTCTCTCTGAGATCATCTATATTTGGTTTATATGCCACGCCAATAACAAGTATTTTTGATCCAACGATCGATCTCCCCACAGAGTTAATAGCTTTAATTGTCTTTTTTACAACAAAGTCAGGCATAGAATTATTAACTTCACCTGCCAATTCAATAAATTGTGTGTGAATGCCATATTCCCTTGCTTTCCAGGTTAAATAAAAGGGGTCAATTGGAATACAATGACCTCCAAGTCCGGGACCTGGATAAAAGGGCATGAAACCAAAGGGTTTTGTTTTTGCAGCATCAATAACTTCCCAAATATTTATATCCATTTTATCAAAGACTTTTTTTAACTCATTTACAAGAGCAATATTTACTGCTCTAAATGTGTTTTCAAGGATCTTAGAAGACTCAGCAACCCTGGTAGAAGCAACTGGGACAGCCTTTACGATTTGACTATAGAATAATGTTATAATATCTAAACCATCTTTAGTCATTGCACTTACAACTTTAGGTGTATTGCCTGTAGTAAAGTCTTTTCGACCGGGATCTTCCCGTTCAGGTGAATAACCGAGATAAAAATCTTTCCCCAGCTTTAATCCACTTTTTTCAAGGATTGGCAACAACTTCTCATCAGTAGTCCCTGGATAGGTAGTACTTTCCAATACGATAACCTGTCCTTTTCGCAGGTATTTTGAAATCATCTCAGTTGTATCAAATACATAGGACAGATCAGGTGTATAATGCTCATCAAGTGGTGTTGGAACACAAATGAGAATAATATCAATTTGATCTGATTTTGAAAAATCACAGGTAGCAGACATTGTTTTTTTTTCCTTTACAAATTCTTTTAAAAAACTATTATCAATATGTTTGATATAGCTGATCCCCTGATTTATTTTATCAACCTTTCTTTCATCAATGTCAAAACCAATAACTGTAAAACCTGATTTGAGCAACTCTTTTGCTAGTGGAAGTCCGACATATCCTAGACCAATAATTCCAATGGTTATTTCTCTATCTTTTATCTTTTGAATTAATTTGTTTTTCATTTTATAATTTAAAATTAAATTTTAATCCAAGACCAAAATTTAATCCTCCTAGTTTAATTGATTTATTGCCAACTTTATTGGTGGAGGCTGAACAGTATCCCATCGAATAAAATGGACTGAATGAATCATTTATCTTAAAGTCTATGGATCCATTAATTGTAAGTCCAAGGGCAGATTCTTCAATACTTTTTCCCATTACACTTTCAGTAAAATTAACATTAAAAAAGCCCAACTCAATTGAATATTCAAACTTTTTTGAAATGATTCCCTTATAGCCTCCTCCAAGAAAAAGGTAGTTCTGGTTAGATGTGGCCTCAGATTCTAGAACGGGAGTCAATCCTTTTTCTGAAAATGAAAAGTATCCTGCCCACAGATAATAATCTTTATAAATAAAATAACTTAATTTGAGCTCTGGATAGAACACTCCCTTTCCATAGATCTTTTGGTAATCTGAGTCAGCAGGGCTAAGTGACCTTAAAGATAGCCCGATAACACCATGTTTTAATGATAATAATGGAATGAATAATATAGTAATAAATATTAATATCAGTATATTTTTTTTCATATTTCTATAACTCCTATATTGTAGACTCATTTGATGATCCAATTATATCTCCATTTGAATTTAATGCAACTACTTTATATGTATAATTTAAGTTTTCTTCTAAATTTTTGTCTAAATAGACAATCTTATCATCCTGAATACTCGAATCAGACAACTCTTTAATAATCTCATAATCAAATCCAGATATTTTTCTGTATATTACATATTTTGAAACCTGAATATCATCATGTTTCTTCTTAATTATTAATTCCAATTCTCCATATTGGATTTGAACAATCCAGGCGGAATCTGTTTTACGCATTGCATTAATAGATAGGGTGATGTCCTGAAGTATAATAAAATCCTGGTTAGTCTGGTTTAAAACAGTATTTGAATATGAATAGGAATCAGGCGAAAATGAGAAACCTTGTTTTATTGGAGTTATGGTGCCGGTCCAGTTAAAAGGAACTGCTTGAGAATATTTTCCATTATAATCAGTGATCACAGTTTTATTAATATTTGAAAAAGATATAACTACATTTTCTATTACGTTTCCCTCAATATCAGTTATCATGCCTGAAATTGATGGGGTGATTGCTTCTGCTCTGTAATCTTGATTAGAAAAATTGGATTTAACTTTTGTATAAGATTTAGAGGAAGGACTGAATAAATAGCTTTTTTTTGAAGGTATTACGTCTCCAGACCAATTATCAGCCACACTATGTGAATACTCGCCATTTGAATTTGTCACTACTGTTCCACCACTGTTTGAAAATGTAAGTTCAACATTAGAAAGCCCACTTCCACTTCCATCGGTTATGCGGCCCGAAATAGTATTAGCTATACCGGCAGTTGTATAGTTTTGAGATGTCTGGTTTGACAATACATTTGAATAGGTTCTATAGGTAGGAGTAAAATAATATCCTGCTTTTGTTGGAGTGACTGTGCCGGACCAGTTATATGTTACAACCTGTGAATAATCTCCATTAGAATTTGTGGTTGTAGTCCAGCCTCCGTTGGAAAATGAAAGTTGAGCATTTGAAAGACCACTCCCACCACTATCTGTTATTCGGCCGGAAACAATATAGGTTATGGGCGCTGCAGTATAATTTTGGGATGTTTGATCTACTGTTACATTTGAATAGGTTCTACTGGGAGGTGTAAATGTATTATATCCAGCTATTGATGGCGTGACTGTGCCTGACCAGCCATTTGCAACTGTATGAGTATAGTTTCCTGATGAATCGGTACTTGCACTACCTCCTCCATTAGAGAAAGTTAAGATCACATTTTCAATCCCTTGACTTCCTGAGTTAGTGACAGATCCTGAGACTGAAACACTCAAGGTTGTTTCCGATACTTCTTCACTGTATTCACTGTCAAGTATGTTGATATTATTGAGATGTGAGTTAGTTCGAGTTTGCACAACAAAATAATAAGTTGTACCTTCGTTTAATCCGGTTATGTTCATCTGCTCAATGGTTTTGTCTGCTGTAATACCAAATAAAGTATAAGGACCTCCAGAATTTTCGCTATAATGAACTCTATATCCTCCAGTCTCTCCTGTGTATGTAATTGCTGACCAGGTTATTTCTATTGAGTTAAATCCAACAGATCCAGCAGCAACATTTTCGGGGGGAATTGTTTGAGTACTCTCCCAGTCTCCTCCATCCTGTTTCGAATTTAAAAAAGTCTCTACTGAAGAATCTGATGTATATATGCCATTCCATCTAAAATCATTTATGTTATCTGTTAAGTTAGTAAGGTTAGTAATTGAAGAAGGAATGTCTCCCGTTATCTGATTGCCGGGCATCAATAAAAGAGTCAGGTTGGAGAGGTTCCCAAGCTCTGGAGGAATAGTCCCAGATATGTAGTTCTGGTGGAGATTTAAATAGGTCATGCTTAATATATTTCCCAATTGAGAAGGAATACTTCCAGTTAGTAAATTGGCTCCAAGACGAAGATATTGAATATTACTAAGGTTTTCAAGTTCTAAAGGAATTGTACCGGACAGGTAATTATGATCAAGATACATCCTTAAAAGCTCTGAAAGATTACCAAGTTCTGGAGGAATATTTCCGGTAAGCTGATTACTATTTAAATAAAGATACACTATCGTACTAAGATTACCAAGTTCTGTAGGAATATTTCCTGTGAGCTGATTTATTGACAAGTTTAGCAGAGAAATACTTGATAAGTTTTCAAGTTGTCCAGGTATATTTCCGATCAATTGGTTATCACGTAAACTTAAAGTGGTTAAGTTAGTTAAATTTCCCAGTTGTTCAGGTATACTTCCGTTCAATTGGTTATCATTTAATCTTAAGACGGTTAGGTTAGTTAAATTTCCCAGTTCTATTGGAAGAGGACCAATAAGAACGTTAGAGCTTAAATCAATACTTAAAACAGTTGTATTTCCTGCATCACAGGTTACACCATACCATGTATTTTCAGAACCAACAGGTCCCAACCAATTAGTATCGTCATTCCATCCTGCTCCATTTGTACTAGTATACAAAGCTATAAGAGCTGCTCTTTCCGTAGGTGTTATATCTCCATATATTATATTAGTAATGGCGAAAAAAATAAAAAGCGTTATTAGTAAGATTCCTGTTTTTTTCATTTTTGCTCTCCAAGATCTACTCTTTTTTTGGCCCAAACATTTTTATTAAATTTATTTGCAATTTTTTTGTAGTTAGTTGAATAGATAATTCCATTTTCCCTTTCTAATATAAAATCAGAATATGAAAAAACTGATCGACCAATAAATTTTATTTCATAAAATCCAGGAAAAGTCTCCATAAAATCAGCTTTAATAGTGTCAATGTTTAATTTGCTCTGCCCTATATAGAAATCAACCTGTCTGTTATAAGGATGAATTTTTAAAATCACTGGTTCGTTTTCCCTTATTAATTTTATTCTGGTTCGAATATGATTTTGTTCATAAATATCAAAAGAGAAGTATTGCTTATCTATAAAAATAGTTTTAGATAAAAAATCAATCGTAAAAATTGGTTTTTTTTTTAGATTTACTATTTCTGGATATTCATTTACCCGACCATTTTCGTCCATCCAGAGAAAAAAGTTTAAATCTCTAATTGATATAAGAATCGGAGTCCATTTGTTTTTTTTTAAATAACTTTCAATTGAAAATATGATGTTTATTTTCTTTTGAAGAAAAAAAGTATCTTTTTTTTCGTTTTGAAAAATACTAGAAAAAAGTTGAAATGAAATTAAAACAAATATTAATAAAAAAATTGTTTTTCTGTTCATGATACCTCCTTGTATTAAAAGTATAGATACTTAAATATTTTTTTTTTAATCAAAATGAGATATTAATTTATTAATATTTGTTTGTCAAGAGAACAATTTAATTTTGTCATTTAAGATTCAAAAGTGGACTCTTTTAGTTATATTTAAAGTTCAAAAGTGGACTCTTGTATTTTTTTATTTTTAAAATATTTATAAAAACAATAATATCGTTTGTGGTAATGTGGAAAAGTTGAACTCCACTTTTCCAAAGGATTGTGAAAAACTTGTTTTTTAAGTTTTCAAATAAATGTTGGAATCATGTTTTCGATTTCAATATTTAATGCAATCCTGGCATTTCCATGAACCTTACTCTTTTGAACTCTTTATGTTTTTTATTCTGATAAATCAAAATGTAATGAAGGTATAATTTAGACCAAATAATAGAAATAGGGAGGGTTTAGTTATGTCACAAATTCACAAAAAATTTAATACAGATATGGTTGTAGGTATGCTCAAGAAATACCTAAACGAAGAAATTGACAGAGAATATATTCAAGAATTACTAGAAATCAAAAGAAGTAGATTTTTCAGTGTTCTGAAAAAATATAAAGAAAACCCAGAAAGATTTTCAATTGAATATAAAAAAAATCAGCCAAAAAGAATTAATCCAGAAATTGAAGAACATATTTTTGAGGAGTTGTCATTAGACAAAAGTATTATTAATAACAAAGATGTTCCAATCAGAAACTATAATTACAGTTATATCAAAAAAAGGATTGAAAATAAATTTAATCAGACAGTTTCACTTCCCACTATAATTGATAGGGCAAAAAAAAATGGCTTCTATATAAAAAACAAAAAAAAGAAAAAAGTGCACGACAGAGAAGTACTAACAAATTATCCGGGAGAGTTGATACAACACGATTCCTCTTATCATTTATGGGCACCTGATGCCAAAAAAAAATGGCATCTTATTACTTCTCTGGATGATTATAGCAGGCTTATTTTATTTGGAAAATTTGTTCAAAAAGAAACAACATTTAAACATATTAAAGCTTTGGAAACTGTCGTTTTAAAATACGGAATCCCTTTTTCATATTATGTAGATTCTCATTCAATATTTATATTTGTCAGAGGTAGAGACAGCTATATAAACAAACATCACAAACTTACTGACGATGTTGATCCACAATGGAAAATAGTTTAAATGAATGTAATATTAAGCTCATTTATGCATTATCTCCTCAAGCAAAAGGAAAAATCGAAAGACCTTATAGATGGCTGCAAGACAATATAGTAAGAACTTGTGTTAGAGAAAACATAGATAATATTAAGGATGCTCAAGATATCTTAAATAATGAAATTAATCTCTATAATTACAAACAGGTTCATTCTACAACAAAAGAAATACCTTCATCTAGATTTGATTATGCAACAAACAGTGGTAAAACTCTTTTTAGAGATTTTCATATACCCAAACCTTTGGAATCTGTAAAGGATTTGTTTTCTGTTAAAATTACTAGGATGGCTAATGCATACAGAAGAATTTCAATAAATAATATATCTTTTAGAATTAAAACTGTAAATCCAAGAGATGAAGTGACTTTGAGAATTTATCCATTAGATTATAATATCTCTGAAATTCGATTCTGGGTTAAAAATAAATTAGTTGATGTTCAAAAAATACAAAACTCTGAGTTTAAAGGAGTCCACTTTTGAATCTTAAATTGTCAATTTTAGTCCAGTTTTGAATTTTACCTAACATGTTTTTTTCATTATAAAATACTCCTTTTTTTGTAATATTTTATCATTACTGTCCTATAAAAACTTGAAGTAAAAGCTGACCAAATGTAGTAAAAT
>CBDUZW010000114.1:0-9463 GCA_965371805.1 uncultured bacterium
AGTTAGTAGTAAAAGTAATTACCGAAGGACTGGTAAAAGTACTTGACTTTTACAGAAATACATGGATGTATGGCAAAAACAGTCGGACGGATCATGGAAGATCAAGGCTGAAATATGGAACACAGATGTAGATATTTTTGCAATGATGGGTAATAAAAAATAGGTTAAAAAACTATAAAGGAACGGAGAATATATATCATTGCTCTCCGTTTTCTTTTTCTGAAAATCTCTAAAATTTTATAAAAATTCTCTCAAATCCCAATTCCCCCAAAAATAAGCATTCTGTATTGATCACTGTTTTTAAATTTGGTGCCAGTCAAAGTAAATAAAAGTAAATTATAGCCGGTTAATTTTATAAATTCATTTAACAGAAGAGACTTGTTTTTTTTATTGCTACGTTGATAACGATTCGCATACTCTCTAATTACTGACTGTTTCTCACGCATTTTTAACCCCATTTAAAAAACCTCCATTGATGAAAAAATACATCAACAAAGAATTTTTTAATACTAGTAATTTCATAGTGTTTTTTTTATGATGCAATGACCTATGTTTTATAGCGTTTTTTTTTGATGCAACGCGCACGTCGTAGTCAAATAAAACATGATCTTAATATGAAAACTTTTATGATCTCAAACTATGTTTCATGGAATAAAAATATAATTTCATGGGACGATTATAAATATTTTATACATATTGATAATGTTTTAAATGATATCCCTGATATTAATAGTTTTACGAATAGACTAAGAGATTTAATTGAAGTATCAATTGAAAAAAATAAGAAATTTTTACCTGAACTGGATGCTTATACAAATTCAAATCTGGTTTTTAATCTTGATAAAGAATACTTTATATCAAGAAGTATCCCTAATCATTTTTCCCTCTTTGCATTAATGAATTATTTTTTAAATGAAGAGTATAGTTTTTATAGACCTCATATATCAAAAGACAAAAATAACAAAAAAAAACATACTTTCAAATATATAATTAAATGTTTTGTAAATAGAGATGTAAAATGTTTTACCTATGCAGATTTTGAAAAATTCTCAGAAAAACTTATAGGTAAGCAGTATGGTAGTAAAAACAATATTATCAATCTGTTTAGCGATGTAAGAGAATTTATTTACAAGATAGATGAGGACAAATATTGTTCAAAGAATAAAGTTTATCCTCAGGATTAATATTTTTTTATTTTTGTCTGACCTTAAAATCTCTTGATCGGCCGGCACCAGAAGAACTGTTCTTCTAATGTAGGGGGATAAATACAAACATGGCTGACTATGTTACAGGAAAACATCATAATAGGGTTGACTTTGTTACAAAATAATGTAAATATTGGGTTGACTTTGTTACGGCACTGAGGAGGTGAGATATGTTTTTCAGGAATATTATCAGGGAATTAGAGAAATGGAGAGATAATAAAGATAGAAAACCATTAGTTCTAAGGGGTGCAAGGCAGGTTGGAAAGACAACAGCTGTTAACCTTTTTGCTAAAGAATTTAATAATTATATTTATCTTAATCTTGAGCATACGGATGATAAAAATATATTTTCTCAAAATCTTTCTGTAAAAGACACCATAGATTATATTTTGTTAACAAAAAATGTTTCACTTAAAAAAGGTAAAACACTTATTTTTATTGATGAGATACAAAATAGTCCACAGGCTGTATCATTGCTTAGATACTTTTATGAATCTATGCCTGAATATTTTGTAATTGCTGCAGGCTCTCTTCTTGAAATTATGATGAAAGAAAATAGTATAAGTTTTCCGGTAGGGAGAATTGAATATAGATTTATGTACCCATTAATATTTGAAGAATTTCTGATTGCTATGAACCGGGAAGATGTTTTAAAACATTATAGACATATTCCTTCACAGAGTTTTGCCACTTTAGAAATAAAAAAGCTTTTTCATGTATATACAATGATCGGAGGTATGCCTGAGATTGTTGCTAAATATGTTGATACAGGAAATGTTTCAGATCTTAAGATCATCTATCAATCCCTGATAACCTCTTATATAGATGATGTCAAAAAATATGCAAGAAATCGTTCTATGGCAGAGATTATAAAACATTCACTAGAGACTACTCCTTTTGAAGCAGGTAGTAGAATAAAATTTCAGGGCTTTGGAAATTCAAACTATAAAAGCAGAGAGATAGGGGAGGCATTAAGAAGTTTGCAGAGAGCGATGCTTTTATACCTAATATATCCAGTTACTGCACAAAAGCCACCCGCACTTATTGACAAGAAAAAATCACCCCGTCTCCAATATATTGATACCGGATTACTTAATTATTCTGTTGGATTACATTCATACTTTTTCAAATATAAAGATTTACAGGCAATTTATAAAGGAAAACTTGCTGAACATATTGTAGGACAGGAATTAATTGCCGGTGATTTACTTACTTGGAATAGCTTTCTGTTTTGGGTAAAAGAAAAAAAGCAGTCAAATGCTGAATTGGATTTTTTAATTCAGTATAATGAATTATTTATACCTGTTGAAGTTAAATCAGGTAAAACAGGAACACTTCGTTCTTTACATGAGTATATGGATAAGGTAAATCATAAATTTGCAGTCAGGCTATATGATGGGGAAATGTCTATTGAAGATATAAAAACTTCATCAGGTAAAACATATAAACTATTAAACCTTCCACTCTGCTTTGCAGGGAAATTAAAAGAATACATTAATTGGTTTGCAAAGAACAATCTTTAACTGAATTCAAGCGAAGTTATTTTAGGATTATTAATCTGTTTTATAAATTAGGTGACAGTCAAAGTAAATTACATATTTATATAAAATTTTAAAATAATACACTAAATATATTTATTTAAATTCAGATTGTATGATGAATCCTTATATGGTATATTTTTATATATAGGAGAAATCAATAAAAAGTCTTTTTGCTTTTATTTTATTGAACAGTTTCTTTATAAACATTCAGGCAGTTCAGGATGCAACTATGGAAATAAATTATATACAGGAGTCATTATGAAGAAAAACATTTTATCAATCAGCCTTTTACTTTTGATTTTATCTCCAATATTTGAGTGTAAACAAAAGAATATCAATTATTTAAGAGTTTCAGATAAATCCATCTCAAATATGGTTGATGGGATTAAATATGAGTCCGGGAACTGGTCCCATCCGGATTATTCAAAACCATTTAAATCCTTAGGAAATCACAGGTTTATTATTCGATTTAAGGGAACAGGCGAAACTTGTCTTGCTGATATACCATGGAGAAGGGCAGATATAGATCCTTCTAAAAAAAATGTAGTTATTATAAATGCAAAAAGTAAACTTGCTGTAAGAGATATTTTAATAAAAAAAATTACTAATGAATCCGGGACAGTTTTATTTAAATCCCAAAAAGACTCAGACTTATATTATGTGTACTATCTACCGCACGAGTCAACCGGGAGTTATTATCCAAAATTAAACTATACTCCTCAATCTAAATCTCAAGATTCTGTCTGGCAGCAAAAATATAAAAAGTATACTCCAGATGAACTTAAAAAATTACCAAAGGCAGAAATTATTGCAGCACAATCCATTGATGATTTTCACTCTTTTTTCCCTATGGAGATCATTGCAACAAATGAAGAGATAAATAAAATGTTGCTTACTGATAAAAAGGAATTTTATCTTTTCCCGGAATACAGGGAATACCCAATACGAATGGTCAATTATTTACCTAAATACTGGATAGATAGGGGAAGAAAAAATGGGATTTCTGATAATGCAAAAAAAGGTGAATTCTACACTTTTCAAATTGGAATTTATTCACCACATAAACAAATAAAAGATCTAAAGATCTCTAATACAGATTTTAACTCGGAAGGAGGTGGCTTTATTCCTAAGTCAAACATTCATAGCCTTAATAGTGAGGGAATAGATCTAAAGGGAAGACCTTTTTCGAAAACTGTAAATATAAAAAAAAGTAGAGTTCAGCCTCTTTGGTTTGGTATTGATATTCCGGAAAAAATCAAAAAGGGGAAATATAAAGGGCGAATTATTATTAATGCTAATGATAATGATCCTAAAACTATACATATTGAACTAAATATTTCAGACGAAGTTATATCTAATCATGGTGATGATAAACCTGAAAACATGACACGTTTAAGATGGCTTAATTCCAGAATCGGATCTGATAAAGCTTTTATTGCCAAACCTTTTACGCCTGTCATTATAAATGGAAATTCTCTAAAAATATTAGGTAGAGAGATTATCCTTGGAGCTAACGGATTACCTGAAAAAATGAAATCATTTTTTGCACCTGAAATGACATATTTAAAAACTAATCCGGAACCGATTGTAGATTCCCCATTTGAATTCAAGGTCCTTGGGAAAAACAAGGAAAAAGAAGAATGGAGAACCAAAGCTTACAAAATTGAACAGTCGTACAAAAGTGAAGCTCACTGGAATGTTTTGAACGAGTCAGATAATTTTAATTTAAAGATCAATGGATCTCTTGAATATGATGGCACCCTCAATTATAAAATTGAACTTACTTCAAAAAAAGACCAGGAAGTTTCTGATATATTACTTGAGATCCCTATGGACCAGGATGCAGCCGAAATGATGGTTGGACTTGGTAGAAAAGGAGGAAAACGTCCTGATAAGTTTTTATGGAAATGGGATGTTAATTATCATCAGGAAGGTGCCTGGATGGGGAATGTAAATAAAGGCCTTCAATATGTTTTAAGAGATAATAAATATGAACGTCCCTTGAATACTAATTTCTATCATAATAAGCCATTAATCCTTCCTGAATCATGGGGGAATAATGGAAAAGGCGGTATACGTATTAGTAAAAAAGATAATTTAGTCATAGCTGAAAATTTTAGTGGTAGACGAATAATAAAAAAGGGGAAAGTGCTGCATTTTAATATACGTCTTCTTATTACACCTTTTAAAGTAATTGATATTAAAAAGCATTTCTCCACGCGCTTTGTTCATAAATATGTCCCGGTTGAGGAAGCAGAAGAATTAGGTGGCAGTGTAATTAATGTTCATCATGCCAACGTTATTAATCCCTATATCAATTATCCTTTTTATAATCTTAATAAACAGACTGAATATATTCAGAAGGCTCATAAAAGAGACATTAAGGTTAAACTCTATAATACAATAAGGGAGTTATCATATAAGGCCTATGAACTTTTTGCAATGAGAAGCCTGGGGGATGAAATCTTTAATGATGGGAAAGGTGGTGGACATAGTTGGCTGCAGGAGCATTTGAGATCAGGCTATCACTCAGCCTGGCATGCTACAAACGTCAACGATGCAGCAATTCTTAATAAAGGGACTTCAAGATGGACAAATTATTATATTGAAGGACTTAACTGGCTTGCAAAAAATCAGAAAATAGATGGAATTTATCTGGATGACATTGCATTTGATCGAGATACCATAAAGAGAATTATTTCTGTTTTAAGTAAACACAGGGATGAGATTATCATCGATCTTCATTCAGCCAATCAGTATAATAAAAGAGATGGATTTATTAACAGTATTTTTCTCTACATGGAACATATTCCCTATGTTTCAAGACTATGGTTTGGAGAGTATTTTGATTATAATGAAGATCCCGATTACTGGTTAACCGAAGTCTCAGGGATTCCTTTCGGGCTTACAGGTGAAATGCTTGAGAAGGGAGGTCATCCATATAGAGGAATGGTATTTGGGATGACAAACAGGGTTTATGGGAAAGACAACCCTGGAGCATTATGGGATTTATTTGATTCATTTGATATAAAAAACAGTAAAATGTTTGGATATTGGCTGGATAATTCTCCTGTTAAAATACCAGAAAAAGAGATCCGGTCTACTATTTATGTACACTCCAATCGTATCTTAATTGCTATTGGATCCTGGTCAGATGAAGATAAAAATATAAAGCTTGAGATTGACTGGAAAATGCTTGGTTTTGATAAAAAGAAAACAAGCCTGTTCAGTCCACAAATTTCGGGACTTCAGAAAAAAGAAAAATTTAATCCTGAACTATCTATAAAAATAGAGAAAAATAGAGGGTTAATCTTAATATTGGAGGATAATAGTCATAGATAGACTGATTAAATTTTCTCCATCTCATGAGCAATTAAAGCTCCAGCTCCTAAAACTGCTATATTTTTGTCCTGCAGGCCTGAAGGCAGGAGTTTTATATGTCCCCGGTGTATTTTCGGCATGTATTCTTCAAGATAGTGTTTTGTAGGTTCAAATATGAGTTTTCCTGCATTTACAACGCCCCCAAAGAGAAAAATGGCTTCAGGAGAGGTAACGCTTACTACATCCGCCAGTTTCATACCAAGTATCTTTCCAGAAAAATCAAATACTTTTTTTGCAATTATATCACCCTTCTCTGCGAATTCAGCAATTAATTTTGAACTTAATTCATTACTGGAGTAGAAAGCTAAGAGACTCTTCTCTCTCTCTTCAGCCAGGAAAATCTGAGCTGTTCTGCAAAGACCTGAAGCAGATGTATAAGCTTCCAGGCAACCTCTTTTCCCACATCCGCATTTTCTACCGTTCTCTATAACTACTGAATGACCCAGCTCCCCGGCAAACCCGTCATAACCATATACCAGATCACCATTTACGACTATCCCGCTTCCCACTCCAGTTCCTAAAGTAATAAGGATGAAATCTTTCATTCCCTTTGCTGCGCCATATTTAAGCTCACCAATTGCAGCCGCGTTCGCATCATTTGTTATTACTATTGGAATTGGGAAAATCGTTTTCATTATGTCAACAAATTTTACAACATCCCAACTCAAATTTGGAGGATATTCAACTGTACCTCTATAATAATTTGCATTGGGAGCTCCAATGCCAATCCCGGCTATCTCCTTACCTAACCTTTTTATATCATCTTTTAATGCATTGGCGATTCTGTTAATAAGGTCTTCAGCAGGTTTTTCAGGATTTGTATCGAGTGAACCTGTTAAAAGTATTTCCCCGGAATTATCAATGAAACCATAAACAGTATTTGTACCGCCTATATCTATACCTACGATTACTTTTGATTTTTTCATTTTTTATCTCTTCCTATTCCTTTACTCTTGGTTTTGATCCCACTAACCCGTACCAGAGGATATATATATATAGCAGATAAATGGTAGAAAATATGCATATAAAATACCTATATTATCTGCAAGGATTCCCTGTATTACAGGTAGGATAGCCCCTCCAACTATTGCCATTATCAGGATTCCTGACCCCTGACTTGTAAATCGTCCCAATCCTTCAATTGCCATTGTGAAAATATTTGGGAACATTATTGAATTAAACAGACCGATAGACAGTACTGACCACATTGCAATATTTCCAGAGAAGAAAATTGCAATCAGGATTAAGAGAGCAGCAAAAACTGAATTAAAGGCTAAAAGTTTACCAGACTTGATCTTTCTTAGTAAGCCGGACCCTATAAATCTGCCTATCATGGCGCCACCCCAGTAGAAGGAAACAAATTTTCCTGCCTGTACTTCTGGAAGACCGGCAATATCTGGCTCTCCTAGAAAATTTACTAGAAAACTACCTATTGATACCTCTGCTCCTACATAAACAAAAATTGCAATTGCACCAAAAACCAGATGAGGATATGACCAAATGCTTTTTCCGACAGGAAGTGCCGATCCCTCATCCACCTGCTTTTCTTCTATGCTCCTGCTGTCAATTTTGGGGAGTTTGAAAAAGGCAATTAATGCAGCCAGAATAAATAGCACTGCTGCAATACCTAAATATGGGACTTTGACAACTGATGCCTGTGCAATCTTATATGCCTCCAGTTCAGCAGGTAACATTTTAGCAAGTTCATCAGCTGTTTTTGCAACAAAAGAGAGTATTAAGAGTGAACCAAAAAATGGAGCAAGGGTAGTGCCCAGAGAATTGAATGCCTGACTCAGGTTTAATCTACTTGATGCGGTTTCAGGTTTGCCTAATATCGCGACATAGGGATTTGCAGATACCTGAAGGACAGTAATACCAGAGGCAAGAATAAAAAGTGCTGCTAAAAAGAAAGGGTAAAACCTATATATAGCTGCAGGATAAAATGCAATACATCCTATTCCGGTTATGATTAGACCAACTATTATTCCCCCCTTATATCCAATTTTTTTTATTATATATGCTGCCGGGATGGACATGATGAAATATGCCCCGAAAAAGCAGAATTGTATGAGCATCACTTCAGTATAATTTAAGGAGAAAGCGGCTTTAAGATGAGGAATGAGAATGTCATTTAAGACGGTAATAAATCCCCACATAAAAAACAGTGAAGTTAACACAGTTAAAGCAGAGGTATAATTGCTCTTTGAATTCATAAGATTGTTGTCGTTTTTTGATATTACATTAGTATTGATCAAATTTTCCTCCATTAATTTAATAAAATAATAGTGAAATATAATATATCATTTGCTATAAGTCAAACTAGACGTCAATTTTATTTAATTGTCCATTTTGAGTTTTCTACCCATCAGTTCTATTATAATTTCTGCAGTTTTCTTTATAAATAATGCAAAACCTGAATATAATAGTATTAGCCATAATGGAATTCCCAGAATATCAGGATTTGAATATTTCCAAATGCCAAAGTGAACACATATTATTTCTAAAAGAGCACCAAGGATCGCAAATGTAAAAGCAAAAAAAATGTCCTGATTATCGGCTTTATAAAGAAGTGAAATAGATATAGCAGAGAGTCCAAAAAATACGATAATATTTGAACTAACTAAGAGGGAAGGGATTAACATTAATAAGGGATAGGTTATAAAAAGATGTGTATAGTTTTTCATATTTGTTTTAGAACTTTTGGTTTTTTCATTTTGATTATCAAGAATTTTTATCCCCAACCTTCTTATTAATAAAAAAACATATCCCCAAAAAAGTGAAAGCCAAAGGGGAATGCCAAGAAAGAGAGGTTTACTGTACTCCCATACTCCAAAATAAACACAACAGATCTCACCAATACTTCCAAGGATTATTCCAAGAATAAAGTATATGATATCTTGAAATTTATGAAATAATATGAAGGCAATTATAACTGCTGATAATGCAAGGATAGTTGAGAAAATAAAAGATTTCCAGGAATATATATATATGATTGGGGTAATTAAAAGTAGAAAGAGCTCAATTGAAAACAGTTTTTTAAGATTCATTTGATTCTGATAATAAAAGATTAAATTGAAGGCAAAATATCTTTTTCATCTTAAATATTAAATAATTATTCATTACTTGTCAAATAAGAATTTATAAGATCAATTTTCGATTTAATAAAAAAAAGTCTATTAAGCCTTATATATTAGCTTGAATGAAGTACTTGTTTATAAGATATAATAAAAAATGGTTCTCGGCCAAAAACTATGGGTAGCAAAATTGATGCCATTTAAAAGTCCCATTTAAGATAATTCATAAGATAGCCAGTTTTTTGTAAAGTTTTCATTCTAA
>CBDUZW010000115.1:0-8997 GCA_965371805.1 uncultured bacterium
GTATAATATAGCTGATTTTAAAAGCAGGCTGTGCCTGAATAAGACCCCTGTGGGACCGGTAGACATAAATAAATAATATCCGACCCCACACGGTGGGGTATCACAGATGCCTTAATTTAAAACTCACTCATATAGACCATATGCATCGATTATTAACATATAATCACAACCGAATGGTTGTTCAGTTTAGAACACAAAACATTAATGAAATGAAAGTAAGCGTACAGCGAAATACATGCATACCAATTAATGTTATCTTTTTTTAAATATCGTCCAAGTATCCCTATAATGAGTACTTTTTGCACGAAATTCATTTTTGTTCAAGAATTCAACTAACATGAGATCTCTTAAACGATTCCCATCTGGTCTATTCATTGCAACGTAGGGTTTCCCATATGTTATCTCTTCGGGGTCAATATCTTTTTTTAGAGTCACTACACTAAAGAAACCGATATATGTAGAAGTTTTTTTTCTTTTACGTTTTTTAATTGTTCTAATTATTTCATAACACTTAAAACCGCCATTTTCTTTCAAAAATTTGTTTTTAAATTCATAAATAGCAATCACTTGGTTATTTATTCCTTCCCACTTGCCTATTAACTTTTCAAAAACTCCTGACTTATCCTCTTTAAAATATTTCTGGTCGATTGTACCAAAGACATGCAAAAAAGAAACAAATAACAATAAAATAATACTAACAATAACTTTCCTCATAACCCCTCCTTTGTAAATTCAATTTAAAATAGTATGGGAAATAATTGTAAAAGTCAAAAGCATTTTAATTATAATAAAACTCCATCCAAACAAAGAACCAATTATTCTTCACTTTCTTAAAATGTAAAGTACTGTCAACAGGAGCATTAAAATTAAAAATAACAATTCTATGACTTTTAGATTTAATTTTAATTTTAGGAGTTCCTAGCCCATTTTTAAAATTAAGGGCTTTCCATTTATTTTTATATAAATATTCACTATTATATTTTAAAGGGAATTTTGTTCTTGATATCTGAAAGCTTTTTTCAGTCTTAAATTTCTCAAAAAATGAACTAAAAGTTTCAGCAATTATTTTAGTATTATTATTTAATTCCGTTTTAGAATTTTTCCATTTATGAAATATAACTTTATCTAGATATTTCCTTCTATTCTTGTTTGATTTATAATCAGTCATTCTTTCTTTATTAAAATCATTCTCAGTTAAATATAAATAAATAGGAGATATTACTCCTTTATTAGAATTAACAAGTCTAGACCTGTATGTTTTTCCATTTTTAGTTGTAACTTTTAAAATAACACTTCCTAAAATGTAAGTCCCAGGATTTCCACTAGTTAACCTTCCATTTTCAAGTACAACTTCTTTTACTTCATTAATATTTAAAAATAAATCTTTTCCTAGTCTTTCAATTCTAATCCTATAACTATCCTTGTGATCATATTCCCACACTCCCCCCCAATAATCAATACCAAAAAAAGGTTGCTTCGTCCCATCAGTGAAATATAATGTACCAGATTTTGCAAAGGCCTTAATATACTCAGCTGTTAAAAAGCTTGATCCCATAATTAATACTAGTAATAAAACAATTAAAAAGTAAAGTTTTTTCATTTCTTCTCCTATTTAAATTAATATATTATTTGTCTTTCATTAATATTTAATCACAATTCCATATATTTTCTTAATCTCCTTTTTGAACAATGGGAAATTTACAAATGAAGTTTTGATTCCAGTATAGAAAAGTAATCCACCGCAAATAAGTGTTAAATAAAAACCTATTCCATATTCCCACGATTTATATCTAGACATATCTAATAATAATAGAATTACTGTACAATATAATGTTGGAATTATTCCTGCAAAAACTGCAAATATTCCCCTTATAAGATAGAATTCATTTTCACCTTTTAAGTTTACCAAAAAAATTAATATCATAAATCCAATAAATACAATTGCTAATATTGGAATAAGAACAGGATGCTCAATTTTAGATCCAAAAAAATCTATACCATTATAATGAGATGGTTTATAGCCGGATTTTTGCACAAGCCAATCTAAAAAAAAAGCAACAATTAAAATGATTCCTAATAAAGGTCCAAAAAAATCATTTTTAGGTAACAATTCACTTTCTTTTCTTGTTTCATGTCCACAGTTTCGGCATCTTATTGCAATTACTGGAATCATTTCATTACATTTCTGGCATTTTCTCAATTTCTCTATTTTGTTTATATTTTTTTCAACCTGATCAATTATAGGCACCTCATTATTAATGTTTTTTTTAATAATATCACTTTTACAATGCTTACATTTAATTGCAACAGCTAAAATTTCTTCTCCACAGAATGGACAATTTTTATTTTCCATTATTTCTCCTAACTAACTTTATTTTTAAAATCTTTTTTAATTATGATTTGCAGTTCATTTAGTTTCTTTTCAATTTTGGATAAAATAGAATTGTCATCTTTATTTAATATAAAGGAAGAGTAAAATGCTATGGATAAAATTGTAATAGCTGGACCAAATAAGGAAACCATCTTAATAATATTAGGGATGTTTCTTGTGTTAATGCTAAGCATACTAAAAACTAAAGCCATCAATGGAATAACAATAAAATAGAAGCCTAATAATTGAAAACCAGCTTTTTTAACAGGACTATCTGTTTTCAAAATAATAATCTCGTTTTCTAAATCTTTAGATAAATTATTATCTATTATTTCAATTTTATTTATTAATTCACTTTTAAGTAATCTAATATTTCTTTTGTTTTTTTTAAAGTTTGGCTTTTTAGTCAACAATTTTAAAACTTCCGGTTTGATTTTCTTATTCAGCCTATTTGACATGCCTTTTTTAAGGTTATCTTTGTCTAAGTTTTTTTCAAAAAGCAAATAAAAAAAATTTCTTTGACTATAATATAAATCAATATATTCAAAAATTTTTTTGTTCTTATCTAAATTTATTTTTTCTATTAGAAAACTTTTAAATATTTCAGTATATGTGTTGTATTCTTTGACAGCTCCAAACATTTTTTCTGTTTCGACTTCTTGATATAAAAAAGAATGTTTATTGTTTTTTCTATTAAAAACAATATCTTCAATTAAATTATAAATCCATTTTAGTTTCTCAGGATAAAGTTTAAGTAATTCAGAAAGATTTTCTATACTTGCAAGAATTGAATATGATTCTAGTAGATGATCCTTAATCATGCCATAATTGGCTTTACTATATTCTATTTCTGCCTCTATCAATTCTTGCGTTATTAGTGGATATTCACATTTTGAACATTTAATAGCACCCAAAAAATATAACGTATCACAATTTTTGCAATTTTTTAAGATATTTTCAATATCTATATTACAATTTGGACAATTTTTTGTATCTTCTGAAATGGTATCGCCACATCCGGGACAAGATAGTTTTGTATCTTCAATCAAAATACTTTCACAATGCTTACATTTAATCGCAACAACCAAAATTTCTTCACCGCAAAACGGACAATTCTTTTTTTCCATTATATCCCTTTTCTCATTTTTTTTTATTTAAAATTTCTTTTTCACTCAAAACTTCTAATTGTTTTAGTTTTTTTCTAATATTTAAAAGAATTAATTTTTTTTGTTTTTTCCGTTTTTTATAATTTGGGAAATTTACAAAAAAACCTATAATAAAAACACCTATAATTACCAAGAAAGAAATAGTTCGATTTGAAGATTGTTCAGATGCCTGAAAAAAATCAGTCAAAATTTCAGCACTTTTATCCATGTTAAATAAAATATTCCCTAATAAAAATAATGGTACTATCGCAACAATAGCAATAATAAAACCTAAACTCTTTGATAGCATTTTATTTTCGGGTGAATAATGTGTGATGGTTGGTTCTAATCTTTTACCCAATGCATTATCAATTTTATTTATTGTGTCAATAAAATGTTTTTTCTGATTAGTTTTTTGTTCAAAACTTGGATTTTTATTTGTAAAAAAATATTGATTAAAAAAGTTGTTTTGGATACTATATAAATCCACATATTTTACAATATTGCTTTCTTTCATAAAATTCATCTTTTCTATAAGAAAAGTTTTGAAAGATTTTATATAAGAAGAATATTCTGTTTTTATCCCATGATATTTTTCTGTTTTTATTACTTGATATATAAAAGATTCTATAACTATACGATTAAAGACAATATCTTGTATTAAACTATAAATCCAATTTAATTCGCTTCGATATTGCTTAACTAGTTCTGAAAGGTTTTCAATCTTTTCAAGTGCTTGATAAGACTGTAATAAATAATCATTAACCTCCCATTTTGAACATTTCTCATATAATTTTTTGGCATCATATAATTCTTGCGTTATTAGTGGATATTCACATTTTGAACATTTAATAGCACCTAAAAAATATAACGTATCACAATTTTTGCAATTTTTTAAGATTTTTTCAATGTCTATGTTACAATTTGGGCATAGTTTTGTGCTTTTTGGAATATCTTTATTACATCCTGGACATAACAATTTTGTTTTTTCAATTAAAATACTTTCACAATGTTTGCATTTAATTGCTACTGATAATATTTCTTCACCACAATATTTACATGCTATGGTTTGTTTATCCATATTTTCGCTTTCTAGTTTTCCCTTTTTCTTGTTGCAATTCCTAAAAATAGCCCAATAATACCACCAATAGCACCTGCTATAAGTATCCCTTTTCGTTTTTCCTCTAAGTTATATAATTTTTTAATTCCAAAACCGACTACACCCTTCCTAGGGACAAAAATCTGGGTTGGGTCAACATATTCATCATTGATCTTTCCATAAATAACATAACCTACAATTAACCCAATAATAGCAAATAATACTAAAAATGCCACAGCTTTCATATCAAACCTCCTTAAAGCCAAAAATTCCTTTTATTTTTATTATTATATTTTTAATCCTACATGAAAAACAAAAAATAATCAAATATAATAACAAAAATAATTTGATATATTATCACTCATATTACTTATAATTTTTTTATTAACCTTTTTAATTATAGTTCAATAAAACCCGCGTTTAATCAAACTTTATTCTGAATACTTCCTGGTTAAATTAAAATGTCTGAAAACTGTCTGTATATCTATAATAATTAAATATAGAAGAAGTACACAAAACACGTTCGCATAAACAAAGTTTGATTATAAAAACATGAATGAGTATAATGAACTCTTAAACTAAGGAGTTTTTATGAAAATTGGATATGCCAGAGTAAGTACTAAAGATCAGAATATTTATCTTCAGAAAGATGCATTACATGCAGCAAAATGTGAAAAAATTTATGAGGAAATCGCGAGTGGTAGCAAAACGGAAAGACCGGCATTGAATGATATGTTGAAAAACCTTCGCCCTGGAGACTCTTTAGTCATTTGGAAACTGGATAGATTGGGCCGATCGATAAAACACTTGATCGATTTGGTAAACGAACTGAGTGAAAAAAATATTGGATTGATTAGCTTGAACGATCCGATAGACACAACAACTGCTCAAGGTAGGTTGATTTTTAATATTTTTGCATCGCTTGCAGAGTTTGAGAGAGAGCTTATAAGAGAAAGGACTCAAGCTGGTCTCAAAGCGGCAAGAGCCAGAGGTAGAATAGGTGGCAGACCTAAGGGGTTATCTGAGAAAGGAGAAGCTATCTCTTATGCAGCTGAAGTTCTCTACCGAGAGGAAAAACTAAGTGTACAGCAGATTGCTGATAAATTAAGGATTAGTAAAAGTACTTTATATTCATATCTGAGACATCGAGGAGTGAAAATTAGTGCATATAAAAAAAAATAAAACAGAAAATTTTGATGAACAGGAATCTTTATATTTATTAGAGCATAATATTCAAGATAAACGTTCAAGAAGATTAAGGATTCTAACTAAAAATGAAAGACAGCAGTTATTCCAATTTCAAAAATTTAATTTAGAGGAAAGAATTTATTATTTTTCATTAAAGAAAAACGAAAAGCTAATTTTATCAGGATTGAAGTCTATTAAATCAAAAGTTCATTTTATTATACAATTAGGATATTTTAAAGCAAAAAAAATATTATTTTCTTTTGATCTGGACGAAGTAAATGAGGATATTAATTATATATTGACTGAGTATTTTGATATTAAACAAAAAATAAGAGATTTGGAAATAACAAAACCAACAAAAAATAAGCAAAAAAAAATAATTCTAAATCTGACCGGATTTAGAGAGTGTACTTCAGATATAAAGAAAATGCTAAATAGTAAAGCTATAAAACAAGCCATAATAGATACAAAACCTATTTATATATTTAGAGAACTAATTACATTTCTAGACAATCACAGAATAGTTTATCCTTCTTACAGCTTTATTCAAGACACCATTGGAAATGCGTTATTAGAAGAAAAGAGACGATTGGAAAAAGAAGTATTAAAAAAAGTACCGCATAACGTATTAACTGAAATAGATCAATTGTTTTTAGCTGAAAAAGGGATACACGAGCTTACATTCATAAGAAAAGAACCCAAAGACTTCTCTTTAAAAGAAATCAGGAAGGAAGTAAATAGAAGAGAATCACTTAAAAATATTTACTTATCAATTAATCCTTTTATCAGGCAGCTTAATATTTCTAATGAAAATATAAAATATTATGCAGCCTTAATTGGATTTTATACTATATATAAATTAAAAAGATTTGAAAGAAAAACAGCTTATATTTATATAATTTGTTTTATATATAATAGATATCAAAGAATAAATGATAATCTGATAAATTCATTCAGATTTTTGGTAAATAAATATAGGAGTGAAGCAAAAACAACCGCAAAAAAAGAATTTTATGAATTTAAATTTGATGGAAAGAAAAAATTAAAAGGAGCTGGGAAGGTATTAAAACTTTTTTTAGATGAATCAATACCAGACAATATGGAATTTAGTAGGGTTAAAGAGATGGCATTTTCTGTTCTAAAAAAAGAAGAATTCGAAATCCTTACTGAATATATTTACATGACAGAAAATTTAGAATTGAATTTTGAGTGGGAGTATTATAAAAGAATTTCGAATCAAGTAAAAAGGAATACTAGATATATTTTTAAAAATTTAGAGTTTAAAATAAATTCAAAAAATTTGCCTTTATTTGAGGCAATAAATTTTCTCCAGGAAGCGGTATTAAACAATACTCCATTATCAAAGTTTCTAAAAAAAGATTTTCCTCTTGATTTTGTCCCCTCTAAATTCAAAAAGTATTTATTTGATAGAGAAGAAATACTTATAAAAAACAAGAAAAAGGTAATACAAAGATTAAATGGAGATAAATACGAATTCTATTTATATTCAGTTCTAAATAATGCTATCGAATCCGGAGAAGTTAGTATTCAAGAAAGCGTTAATTATAAAAGTTTTAAAGAAGATTTAATAAGTGATGAATTATTGCTTGAAAAAGACAGAATAATTAAGGATTTAGAATTACCATATTTAAATGAGCCTATTGAAAATATTTTAAATACATTCCAGAAAACATTAGAAGATAAATATAAAATTGTAAATCAAAGGATAACAAATGGAGAAAATAAAAACATAAAAATTAAACAAAGTGGAGAAAAAATAAGTTGGACTTTGCCATATTCTAAAAAGGATGATGAAGTCAATAATCCTATCTACAATCAGTTTCCGCAAGTTTCTGTTATAGACCTTTTAAATTTTGTAAACAAAAAATGTAATTTCATTGATTCTTTTACACATATTTTAAATAAAAGCACCAAAACCGAAATAGATAATTCTAGAATAATTGCCAGCATTATTGCTTTAGGCACAAATATAGGATTATTTAAAATGGGTTCTATTTCCGATATAAGCTTTAAAAAACTTTCTACAACCACCAATAATTATTTAAGATTAGAAACATTAAAAAACGCAAATGATAAAATAAGCAACAGTATGGCAAATTTGCCAATATTTGAATATTACAATATCGAAGAAAACATAATTCATTCAAGTCTTGATGGTCAAAAGTGGAATACTCAGTTTAATACGGTTAATTCAAGGTATTCTCCTAAATATTTCGGCTTAGAAAAAGGAATAGTGGATTATACGCTCGTAGCAAATCATATTCCGATAAATGCTAAAATTATTGGAGCGAATGAACATGAAAGTCATTATGTATTTGATTTAATATACAATAATACATCTGAGATATTGCCAAATATTTTTTCTACTGATACACATGGCGCAAATGCAGTTAATTTTTTTATTTTAGATGCATTTGGATATATGTTTGCTCCAAGATATCGTGATTTTACAAATAAAACAAAACAGCTTACTGCTTTTGATAATCCAACGTTATATGATGATTTGTTAATAAAACCAACAAGTAAAATTAATACTTCATTAATAAAGAAAGAATGGGAAAATATTCAAAAAATAATAATCTCTTTGGCGTTAAAAACTGCTACACAGAGTACTATAGTTAGAAAATTGAGTTCATATTTGAGAAAAAATAAAACAAGAAAAGCTTTATGTGAGTTAAATAATATAATACAATCAATATATTTTTTGGATTGGATTGATCGCAAAGAATTAAGACAGAATGTACAAAAAGCTATAAATCGAGGAGAATCTTATCATAAACTAAAACGAGCAATATTCTTTGCATTTCTTGGAAAATTTAGAGTTAAATCGGAACTCGAACAACAAATTGTATCAGCCTGTACAAGACTAATTGCAAACTCAATAATTTACTTTAATTCGTATATATTATCTAAAAAATTACTCCAAATAGAAGAAAATAAGAATAGCGATGACGCACATTTGCTAAAAAGTATATCTCCGATTGGTTGGAGACATGTAAATTTATATGGTGATTTTAAATTTAAAAGAGACATTCATTTTTCCGAATTCGAACGAATAAGTCAGAATTTAGATCTAAATCTAATTAGTAATCCAAAATCATCTGAAGAAAATGTTTTATATTTATAAAGTATGAAAGCGAATAAAAGTAAAAAATGCAACACAAAAAAAACCT
>CBDUZW010000116.1:0-8940 GCA_965371805.1 uncultured bacterium
ATCATTTGGGTTTTTTGGGGGATCAGAGTCTAATATGTTTCTGAACTTCAACAGTCAATAATATAAAATCAGTATTTCTGATTTTTAAAACCTGATCTTAGGGCTCGCGTATAAATAACTTGGATTTTATACTTGATATTGGACAGATCTTCTTCGTTAACGAACCATATACATATCCCCAATATGCTTAAGGTTAGTTGCCTTGAATATCAATCCACTATCATCGTCTAATTACCCGACTTATTTATACGCGAACCCTTAATATTTATTTTTATTGAAATCTTTAAACCGCTTTTCTTCGTGAGCATCACTGCCCCTACTTAAAAGTAAATTATGTTCTTCTGCTTTCATATTTATAATTTCTAATAATTCTTTTTCTTTTTCTGTATCTATTTCAGATCCTGTTCCAGCATAGGGATAGTCCGCCTCAACCCCTTCAAGTCCAAATACTTTGAGTTCATTTATAAGCTCATCTATATCCAGCTTATTATAATAGATATAATATCCAGGATGAGCAAGAAATGCACTCCCACCTGATTCTTTTATCATTTTTACAATTTCCTTAGAGTCAGGTTTATAAACATTAGTTTTAGTTTTAATATTTTCTGAAAGCCATTTATTAATATTTTTATACTTAAAATCTTTAAATTCTTTTGTTTCCATCAAGGTCAGGATCAAATGAGGTTTCATATAAATATCTCTATGCTCTTTAATAATATCTTCTCTTGTTATTATCTCTTTACCTATTTTATTATTAATTGCATCTATCTGTTCGAATATTCTATTTTTTCTCTGGTCAGCAACTTTATTAAGATACTCATTTAATCCATTATTATTAATATCAATATTATATCCTAGAATATGTATTTCATTGCCTTTATACATACTGTCCAACTCAATACCCGGTATTAGTGATATTCCATTTTTCTCTGCTATTTCAAAGTAATTATTATTGGTATCTTTATAGCTTTTTATTGAATCATGATCAGTAATTGAGATATGTTTCATCCCCAGCTCAACAGCTAGTTCTATAATCTGAAGGGGGAATAAGTCTCCATCTGATGCGACAGTATGTATATGCAGATCAGATTTATTTGAATTAAATTTTCTCACTATCCAGACCTTTGTCAGATCTCTCCTTTTTTTTCATAAACAGTAAAGACTATTGAGTATAAATTACTCTTTTAATTTTTCAATTATATCGATCTTAGTCCTTAAAGCTTTTTGTTCATTTATTTTTAATTCAAGTTCCTCAGGGCTTATCTCTCCCTTTAAAGATGATTTAATTAGTTTGTCAACTTCAGTTAAACTCTTTTCAATTTGATCAATATTTAAATCCTCTGCTTGCACAAGTTCATCTGCAATAAGAAAAATCTTATTATCACGATTTTCAAGAAAACCGCCATTTACAAATAAATAGTGCTTTTTTCCACCTGTATCTTTATACGAAACCTCTCCAGCTCCGAGCATAGTTATAAAAGGTAAATGGTTTTCCAATATACCCGCTTCGCCATAATAAGCAGGAATGTATAATTCACTTATTTCTGTATTTATTGAAGAATCTTCCGTTGAAATAATATTAAGCTGTATATTTTCAGACATTACTCCCTCATCTTCTTAGCTTTTTCTAAAACATCCTCAATACTTCCACACATATAAAAAGCCTGCTCCGGAAGATCATCATGTTTACCTTCAACAATTTCTTCAAATCCTTTTATTGTATCTTTGATCTCAACATACTTACCTTCCATTCCTGTAAACTCAGCAGCAACAAAGAAAGGTTGTGATAAAAATTTCTGAATTTTTCTAGCTCTGTTTACAATTATTTTATCCTCATCTGATAATTCTTCCATTCCGAGAATTGCAATTATATCCTGTAGATCTTTATAACGCTGCAATAATTCTTTTACTTTTCTTGCAACATCATAATGTTCAGCGCCAATAATCTTTGCATCTAAAATCCTTGAATATGATGCAAGTGGATCAACTGCGGGATAAATACCAATTTCAGTTAGTGCACGGGAAAGGTTTGTTGTAGCATCAAGATGAGTAAATGTTGTCGCAGGAGCCGGATCTGTATAGTCATCAGCAGGAACATAAATTGCCTGCACAGATGTAATTGAACCTTTTTTAGTTGATGTGATTCTTTCCTGCATTTCACCCATTTCAGTTGCAAGATTCGGCTGATATCCAACGGCTGATGGCATTCGCCCTAAAGTTGCAGAAACTTCTGAACCTGCCTGTGTAAATCTGAAAATATTATCAATAAATAATAGAGTATCCAATCCTTCCTCATCTCTAAAATATTCAGCAACAGTCAGGCCGGTTAAAGCAACCCTCAATCTAGCGCCTGGAGGTTCGGTCATCTGTCCATAAATAAGAGCAGTTTTATCAATAACACCAGATTCTCTCATTTCTAATAGGAGATCATTTCCTTCTCTTGTTCTTTCGCCAACACCGGCAAATACTGAAAAACCACCATGTTTTTTAGCCACATTATTTATTAATTCCATTATAAGAACTGTTTTTCCAACACCGGCACCACCAAATAGACCGATCTTTCCACCTTTAAGGTATGGTTCCAGTAAATCAATAACCTTAATTCCTGTTTCAAACATTTCCATTGTTGTGTCCTGATCTATAAGACTCGGAGAAGGTCTGTGAATTGGATATCTTTTTTTTGTTTTTACAGGTCCTTTATTATCAACCGGCTCTCCTATAACATTTAATACCCTTCCAAGAACTTCCTTTCCAACAGGAACTGAAATAGGTTCTCCATTATCATAGGATTTCATACCTCTTATTAATCCGTCCGTAGCATGCATTGAAATTGTACGCACTCTGTTTTCTCCAAGATGGAACTGGACTTCGGTAATGATTTTTATTGGTCTATTTACTTCAAAGCCATCTGACACTATTTCTATTGCATTATAAATTTCCGGCAATTCACCCTTATTAAATTCTATATCAACTACAGGTCCTATTATTTCTATGACCTTCCCTACATTTCTTTTTTTTTCAGCCACTCTTCCTCCTATTTTGACAACGCTTCAGTTGCAGTTATAATTTCAAGTAATTCTTTTGTAATTGCACCCTGCCTGATCTTATTCATTGTCAGGGTAAGGCTTCTTATCATATCATTTGCATTTCTTGTCGCAAGATCCATTGCAACCATTCTTGATGCATGTTCTGATGCAACATTTCCCATTAGAATCCGATAAATAACAGAATTAATATATTTTGGCAGTAATGCATCAAAAATTTTCTCCGGGGCAGGTTCAAATATATATTCAACTGGAATTTCATCTTCCTCGCTGTCCCAATCACTCTTAATTGGAAATAACTGTTTAACAACTATCTCCTGTCTTGCTGCAGAAATAAAATCATAATAGACTACGACAACTTTTTTAATTGTCTCATTTAAAAATAAATTCTGTACATATTCAGAAAATTCCAGAGATAATTTAAAAGACATATTTGGAATAAAATCAACAAAATTTTTCTTAATATTTAGTCCTCTTTTATCGAAATATTTAAAACTTTTTTTCCCGGCAGTAATTAAAGAAACATTTTCACCGGATTCTTTCAACTCATTGATATATTTCTCTGATCTTGAAATTATATTTGAATTAAAGGCACCACACAACCCTTTATCAGCTGAAAGAGCTATAACAAGAGTATCACCTTCATCTCTGCTCTCTAAAAAAGGGCTTAGAGTCTTGCCGTCAACAACGCCAACCCTACCCAATAGATACTCAATTTTATCCATCATTGGACCTGACTTTTTTAATTCAAGTGCACTTTTTCTTAATTTTACAGCTGAAACGGTCTTCATTGCTTTTGTAATCTTCTGAGTATTTTTTACAGAAACAATCCGTCTTCTTAAATCAATTAAATTTTCAGCCATTTTTCTATTTTTCTTCGTTTAATATTTCTTCAGTTTTTTCTTTAAACTCTTTTCCAAACTCAGTTAACATTTCCTTAATTTTTCCAATTAATTCATCACTGAGTTTTTTCTTTTCTCTTATCTCTCTCAATATTTCAGGATTATTATTATTTACAAATCCAATTATTTCTTTTTCATATTTTCCAATTAAATCAATAGGAATTGAGTCAAGAAAACCATTTGTACCTGCAAATATTGTAATTATCTGGGATTCAACCTTTATTGGTTCGCCTTCATTCTGTTTTAATAATTCTGAAAGCCTTTTACCTCTTTCTAATTGAGCAACCGTAGCTTTATCCAGATCAGATCCAAATTGCGTGAATGCAGCAAGCTCTCTATACTGTGCAAGCTCAAGCTTTAGGGATCCTGCTACCTGTTTCATAGCTTTTATCTGCGCACTTCCTCCAACCCTTGACACTGAAACACCAACATCAATAGCGGGTCTCTGACCTGCATTAAACAACTCCGGAACAAGATAAATCTGTCCATCAGTAATTGAAATAACATTTGTTGGAATATATGCTGATACATCCGAAGCCTGAGTTTCAATTATAGGTAATGCTGTTAAAGAACCTTCTCCTTTTTCAATACTGAGTTTAGAAGCTCTTTCCAATAAACGTGAATGAAGGTAAAAAACATCTCCTGGATATGCCTCTCTGCCTGGAGGTCTTCTTAATAAAAGAGAAATTTCACGATATGCGGCAGCATGTTTTGAAAGATCATCATATATCAATAGTGAATGTCCCTTATTATTCATAAAATACTCACCCATTGCACATCCGGAGTATGGAGCAATATACTGCATTGATGCAGGATCTGAAGCACCTGCAACAACAACTATTGAATATTCCATTGCGCCGGACTCTTCAAGCTTTTTTACAACCTGGGCAACAGTTGATTGTTTTTGTCCAACAGCAACATAAATACAGATCATATCCTGCCCTTTCTGGTTTACAATTGTATCAAGTGCAATAGCAGTTTTACCTGTCTGTCTATCTCCAATTATAAGTTCTCTCTGACCTCTTCCAATAGGGATCATTGCATCTATAGCTTTTAATCCTGTCTGAAGGGGCTCTTTAACCGGCATCCTGTCAATAACACCTGGAGCAATTGCTTCAATTGGCATATATATATCGGTTTCAATGGGACCTTTACCATCAAGAGGTTCTCCTAATGCATTTACAACTCTACCTACAAGCGCCTTCCCGGCGGGAACAGAGATAATTCTTTTTGTTCTTCTAACAATATCTCCCTCCATAATCTTATGCGCCTCTCCCAGAACAACAGCACCAACATTTCCCTCTTCAAGATTCAATGCGATCCCGGCAATAATATCTTTATCATTCGTTGTGAATTCAATCAACTCATTATACATAACATTCTCAAGCCCATAAATTTGAGCAATTCCATCACCAATAGAGATCACTATGCCTGTTTCATCTTTTTTAAAATCAAGTTTAAAACCTTCGATCTTCTGTTTGATTAATTCACTAATTTCTTCTACTTTAATTTGCATCTAGTTCTCCTGAATTTCAGAATCCTTATCAGATCCCTCTGTTAGTGTTTCATATAATTTCTTTAGATTCCCTTCAATAGAAAAATCATAAAAAATTGAACCTTTCTTTAGTTTAATACCGGCGATTAAAGAGGGTTCTATCTCTTTTTCCAGGACAATCTTCTTATTCAAGCTTGCCTCTAAATTTAATATTAATTTCTCTTCAAGTTTTTTATCAAGTTTTACAGCTGAATAGACCTTGAATTTTTCAACACCTGTTTTTTCAAACCAGAGATGTTCCATTGTCTCTATTATGCTTTCAACAACAGACACTCTGTTTGCTTCAATAATTTCCATTAAAAATTTCACAGTTTTTTGATTAAATTTCATTTTAGGTTTGATTGAATCAAACAAATCAATTTTCTGCTGTTTAGAGAAAAGAGAGGTTTCCATACCAGCCTTGAACTCCTGGTTAATATCCAGTAAATTATTGAAGTTTTCCAAGTCTTCTTTTAATACTTTATATTCTTTTTCGTTTTTAATAATTCCAACTATAGCTTTTGCATATCTTTTTGCAAGACTATTTTCTCTCATTTTCCAGCCTCATTATTTTTTTTAGTTCCAATAATATCGCCACAAATTTTAATATTTTCTACAATAACTTTTTCATGAATCGATTTATTTAAATCATTTTTAAAAGATTTCTTAAACTGATCAACAGTTAACTGAGCTATTCTTATTTTTAGACCTTTAATTGAGGATTCGATCTTAAAATTTATTTCCTCTTCTGACTGTTCCATAATTCTTTTGGATTCCAGCTCACCTGTCTTCTTTAATTTACTTTTTTCAGCATTCCCACTTTTAACAGCTTCATCATTCAGGGTTTTGATGTCTTCTTCTATTAACTCTAATCTTTTTAAAATATCTGAAAGATTATTTTTTGCTTCTTCAATCTTTTTTTCACGTTCAATTATATCTGTTTTTACATCTGATGCTTTTTGCCCAAGAAAAGATGATATTGGCTTTCGAAGCAAAAAATATAGACCTCCGAATAATACAGTGGAGTTAAATACTTTTCCAAAAAAACCAAGCCAATCAAACCCATGATGTACAGTAGAGTGAGCGTCTTCTGATCCAAATAACGTAATTGAAATAAGAAGAAAAGATATAAATAGTATTTGTCTTTTTATTTTCATAGAAATTTCTCTTTTATTTTCTCAGAAAAAGTATTTATCTCTTTTCCCAATGCTTTTTCTGCATCTATTAAAGTGTTCTCAAGCTCAGACATCTTTTTCAACATGAGAGTCTTTGTTTTCTCCCTTGTTTCCTCAATGATCATATCTTTAACAGACTCCCCTTCTTTAATCAATTCCTCTTTAAGCTTTCCAGCCTCACGTCTTGCTTTTTTGAGTTCAGTTTCAATTAGAGCAGTTTTGTCATTGATTTGATCAACCATATTCTGAAGAATATCAGAATCAGATTTAACCTTTATTTCCCTTTCTTTAATTATCCCCCCAATTGGCTTGAAAAATATCTTATTTAAAAAAAAAATTAAAATTGATATAATGGCGAGTACAAAAAGAATTTCAATAGGATTTATATCTAACAATTTGTCCATTTATAATTTTTATCATATTGACCAAAGGAAATCAAGAGATTTTTATTTTTTTAACAAAAAATATTATTTTTCTTCAGGAGATTTATAGAAAGTTTCCATCTCTCTAATTCTTCTCTCAATTTCACTTCTATCCGGGATTTTAAAATCTTCTATATGTAAAGATAAATTTTCAAAGGAATCTTCAGTTTCATCGATTATCATCTGTATCGTAATTGTGATTTTTTCATGAATCAGTAAGCTCATTTCTTTTAAGCTTTCCTCTTTTAAAAGTTCTGTAATTATCAATTTTCCGAATTCAAGTATCACAAAGCAAACTTCATTTGCCTTAAATCCCATTTTATACCTATATGATGCGTGCTCTCTTGCATAATCTAATATAAGCATTCTATCACTACTTCTTACAGAAGCAGATAAAAGCTGAAGAAACATAGTAAATTCCCTATCAAGATTATCTCTCTGCATCTGTTTGTATTTTGCAAAATCTCCATCGTCTTCTGCATTTTCGATTAGATCTAAAATGGTTTTAATAATTTCCTTTCTTTTACTAACCATTAATGTGTAAATAAGTAAGTTCGGCCTTAAAACATCTTTTTTCAAGGCCATAGCATTTTTTATTTCCCATTCATGAGGATCATTTTTCATTTTCTCAATTAGATATAATAATCGCCTTAAAATGTGAAATCTTGCAGAAGGCTTCCATTCAAGTTCTTTTTGAGTATAATCAGAATTTGTAGTTAGCTTAAGGTCTATATACTTCATCATCCATGGTCTTTCAAATGGCCTTGTCCCAATTAATTTCCCAATAATATCTCTTATAATTACTCCTGGCCATGCAATCATTTTCGGCAAAAAAAATGGTTTTATCTCTTCGCCAAAATAAAACTCTGTGACTACAGTGAATAGTTCTTTATGCGAGGTTGTTACATTTGGACTTGCAAGGTAGATATCAAAACTTTGTAATTTTCTGGTTTTTGACAAGATTGACAGAATAAGTTTATTAACGTCACTTGTATGAATAAACGGAACAGCTGATTCCCCCTTACCCCCAAGAATATTTGCGTTCCATTTTTTTGAAAGCCATGTTGACAAGAAAATATACAGAGGACCATATTCACAATAATCAGAAAAAACAGCTGCCAGCCTTACAATTGAACATGGAAACCACTGTGAGAACTCTTTTACTATCTTTTCTCCTATTTTTTTTGATTGCGCATAATCATAGTCAGCATCTAATATACTCTTCTCATTTAGAACTTCGCCTTCTTTGGGGAAATTTGAGGCAGCTGAAGAACTTGCAAATATAAATCTTTTGATTCGAAGAATTTTTGCCTGTTCAAGAATATATTTTGTACCGTTAATATTAGTTCTTTCATATTCAGGATTAGGAGTGTATTCAAAATCATAATAACCTGCAAGATGAAGTATAAAATCTGCTCCACCCTCCCTTTTGATATTATGCATTACCCATCTTAATGAGAGCCAGTCACCTATATCAACCTGTATCCATTTAATATTCGGATGATTTTCAACACCTGCATCCTTTTGCGACCTTCTTGCCATAGCATAAATGAGAAATTTTTCTTTTACTCCTTCAAGAAATCCTCTTCCTACTATTCCAGATGCACCTGTAACTATTATAGATGGAAGTTTTCTTTTTACCATCATCACCTCTGCAAACAATTATAAATTATAAAAAAAAATAAATCCAGTAATTAAGGGACATGTGTCAAATAAGAAAAATCATATCACAAATTAATTTAATATTAATTAATGTTATAATATTGATATTACTTTATATTTTTAGAAATAGATTTGCTTCTTTATACCTGTTGAAGTTCAGAAACATATTAGACTCTGATCCCCCAAAAAACCCAAATGATA
>CBDUZW010000117.1:0-8714 GCA_965371805.1 uncultured bacterium
CTTTAACGCTCCTTAATTCCATCATATTCTTTCATGGAACTTTTGGTGTTACCATTTTATAGTATTAATTAATATTATAATATACATTTTTTTGAAAAATATCTCAAATTTTTTAATTTAAAATTTATTTTGTTAAAAAAACACATATCGCATAATTAGAAATATCAATATAATTTTGAGATTGCCGATAATTGTTTTTTTTGTTAAAATGATTTTTATTAATAGAGATAAGGAAAATAAAAGGATGAAAAATAATAAATTTATGGTAATTGGTATCGATGGTGTACCTTATGAGTTAATTGACCTTTATACAAAAGAAAAAATCATGCCTAATTTAAAAAAAGCCGTTGAGAAATTTGGTTTGAAAAAAATGAAAGTACCTCTGCCTGAAATATCTTCTGTCTCATGGACATCTTTTATGACTGGCAGTAATCCTGGAGGACATGGAGTATATGGTTTTATGGAGTTAAATAATAAGACCTACTCATATAGGTTTCCGTCATTTAAATCTTTTCCGGAAAAACCAATATGGGAGAGATTGGAAGAATCCGGTAAAAGATCAATTATTATAAATCTCCCAAATACATATCCAGTAAGACCAATAAACGGAATTTTAGTATCAGGCTTCTTTTCACTTGATCTTAAGCAATCGGTATATCCTGATTCGCTCTATCCATACCTGGAAAAAATTGATTACCGTGTTGATGTTGATACTTCTTATGCCTTGAAAGAGAAAAAACTTTTTTTTAATGAGCTTAAAGATATTTTGCAATTAAGATTTGAGCTATATAAAAAATTTAAAAACAATGTTTGGGATCTTTTCTTTTTTATAATAACCGGCACAGACAGATTGCACCATTTTTTCTTTAACTCATGGGATAACCCGGACAGCGAACATTATTCTGATTTTGTTGAGTATTATAAATTAGTAGATGAAATAATTGGAAATATAATTAACGATATGGATAAAGAGGGTATCCCATATTTAATTTTATCTGATCACGGTTTTGAAAAGATAAAATATGAGGTTTATTTAAATCAATACCTTAAAGACTGGAAGTTTTTAAAAATAAATACAGAAAATCCCAAAAACCTGAAGTTTATTTCTGAGGACTCAAAGGCCTTTGTCCTGGATCCGACAAGAGTGTATATACATCTGAAAGATAAATACAAAAAGGGCTGCGTGTCTCCAAAAGAGAAAGAAAAGTTGTGCTCGGAACTTGAACAAAGATTTATGGAAATCATGATTGATGGAGAACAGGTTATTAAAAAAGTTTACTATAAGGACGAACTCTATTCCGGAAAATATACAGACAAAGCTCCTGATATGGTGTTATTGGGAAATAATGGTTTCGATCTTAAGGCCGGGATCACAAAAAAAGAGAAATACGGAAAAACACATTTTCAGGGAAAACACTCATGGGATAATGCTACTTTAATTGACTCTTACGGCTTTGATATTGGAGATGACCCATATATCCATACTGTTGGAAATAAGATAGAGGGTTATTTTAAAAAACAAAACAATCTATAATATCATTACTTCCAATTTTTTTTAAAACCATCATGCCTTTTTTTAGAATTTTATTAAACTAATAGGACCTCCAAGTATGGGATCCTATTAGTTTAATCAGATCTGATCTTTATCTACCAGACGCTACATCTATTTCTTTTAAAATTTCTACTGATGGTGAGGGTATTATACGAAAAATTCCAGAAGTACCTCTAACGGGCTTTAAAGGCTGCTTTAATTTATGTAAAACAGGAAGCTCAGTAACTCTGACTTTGTAACAACCCTTGTTATAATTAGATGGAATATTCCAGGTATAAAACCCGTCATCTGGAGTTTTTGCTATAATAGTTTTCCATCTTGGAAAATAAAATTTCCATGGTAAATTTACTAATAACTTTAATTGTCTAATAGAAAAATTTGATTTAGGAAACCGTAATTTATAAAAATTTAATAATTCTGGTTTGTTTACCGGACATTTTGCACTTATAATTTCAATTTTCACATTTCTTTTCTGCAAAAAGAAAGAACTCTTTAGAGCAGCATTAGTTCTATTACTCCTTCTAGGAAAAGCTATCTTTCCCAATCTTTTCCATCTTATATCCATACTGCCTGGATAACTATGTAAACTGTTTTGAGAAGGTTTATAAACAACTAATGTATATGATGGTGCTTCCGGTTCAGGTGTTGATGCTGAAGCAATTGTAAAAACGCCACTATCATCATAATCTGCATTATCAAGAGTCTTTACTCTAACAACATAACTCCCATTTGCAACACTATTTGGCACCGGCCAGTTGAAACTTCCATCATTTGCAGTACTATTTATAATATCCAGAATCTTTGTAGTCCCGGCTGGATTATACAATCGGATCTTAACCAATGCATCTTGAGCTCCGGATTTTGTCCATTTTATATTATATGAACTCCCTTTTGCCAGAGTTTCACCTGTTGCCGGTTTTGTGACTGTAATAGCTGCAACTGGCGTTAGAGTATTGCCAATTGTAAAAACACCACTATCATCAAAAACTGAATTATCAATAGTTTTTACCCTGACAACATAAGTCCCAATTGCAACAGTATTTGGTACCGGCCAGCTGAAACTTCCATCGTTTGCAGTACTATTTGTAATATCCAGAATCTTTGTTGTCCCGGCTGGATTATACAATCGGATCTTTACTGATGCATCCTGAGCTCCGGATTTTGTCCATTGTATTGTATATGGACTCCCCTTTCCTACATATTTACCTGATGCCGGTTTAGTGACTGTAATCGTCGCAGCAGACAGCATGCTCATAGATACTAATGTAACTATCATAAATAATAATACTTTTTTCATACTTTCCTCCTTCTCTTATATTTATTATTTCCAAAAGTTTTTAAGGTAAAACTTCTAAAACCCTTTATATAAAAGGCTATTGCCATTTATTAACTTTTTTCTTATTTTTTATTCCATTTTACTGCTTTTATGGTTGTTTTTAAATTATCCTTATAATAAAAAACTTCCATTTTAAAATCAGTATGACTTGGAATCTCACCTGGTGTTTTTTGTTCAATGCGTCCATTATATTTTTCTTTCCCGAATTCTGACTTCAAAAGCTTTCCCTTATAATAAATCTTTATTCCTTTTAAACTATAAGCCTCCCATTCAACAAACATTTTGTTTTTATCCCAATCCCAATATCCTCTACCAGCCATAAAATTAACTACTTCCGGTTTTCTATAGCCATTCTCTTTAAAGATTGTAAATTCTAAATATTTCCTCAAGTTTGTCTTTTTTAATCCATATATGGACTCTAATACAAGAGTCAACTTCATAGGTCGTTTGACGTTCAATTCAAAAATACCTGATTTCCTCATAGAATCACTTTGAACAATTCGCAATGGTAATTTCCAATCACTCCAATCATCTACTATTACTGCACGTGTAGCAAAGATATACTCATATTCAAATTTTACTTTTTCATTATAACGGAATCCTTCTTTACTAAAACCACTATTTTTGAAAAACAGGGTTCCTGAAGGATAGATCTTAAAAGATAGATCTTTTACAGCTTTTCCAAATTTATTTTCAGCAATAAAAGCATACTTGTAATCTTGTATAATTCTATGGGTAATAATACCTTCAAAATCAGGAAAAACCGGACGATAGAAACTATCAGGCACTTTTTTACCTGTTTTTTTATTGATCAAATAGATTTTATCAGCATTCTTATACTTTACTTTAATTTTAAGGTAATCTCTCATAATTGGATCATTAACCGGCCGGGCATAAAAAATCTCCGGTTTATCTGCAGTAATCTGAATTGATACCTGGGGCTGAAATTGAAGTGTATTATCATTTATTACAGTATTTGGACGTAATGCTTCGCCTCTACCAATATTATTGGAATTTGAAACATCCAATATTGAAAAAACAGCTGATCTTTTCTCAACAGTATCCCCTTTAACTATAATATAGTATTTCCCCGCCTTAATATCTGAGGAGATTTTCCAACGCAAACCATATACAGTATTTGGATCCAGCCTGTCCTTAATGACCTTTCTCCAGGAGCTGTCAACTTTTCTTAAAACAACACTGATAAGTCCAACTATGTGACCATGTTCCCATTTTATATAAATTATATCATTATGGTTTTTTTTAAAAACACCTCCATTTGGTTTTAGAATATTAATATACGGTTTTGCGTTTTTTGCTGTTGCAATATTGAAAACATCACTGTCATCCCATACTTTATTATCCAAGGTTTTTACTCTTATAATATACTTACTATCAGAAATATGCTTTGGTATTGACCATGGGCCAAAATCTCCGTCATTTGGAGTACTACTTGTAATATCCAGTATTTTACTTTGACCACTTTGATCATATAAACGTATCTTAACACTACCATTCATAGGCCCTTTCTTGCTCCATGTGATTGTATTGACTTTATTACCTTTATACCACACATTGCTCAAATTTGGCCTGCTGATAATTATAGATGATGCAGTTTTTGAAATATTTTTTATTGTAAAAACTCCACTATCATCAAAAACCTTATTATCTATAGTTTTTACTCTTATAATATAATTTCCATTTGCTACACTATTTGGTACCGGCCAGCTGAACCTTCCATCGTTTGCAGTACTATTTGTGATATCCAAAATTTTTGTTGTCCCGGCAGGATTATACAATCGGATCTTTACCGATGCATCCTGAGCTCCGGATTTTGTCCATTGTATAGTATAGGGACTCCATTTTACTAGAGTTTCACCTGATGCCGGTTTTGTAACTCTAATTGTCCCGGCAAACAGCATACCGATAGTGACTATCAAAACTAGCATTAATAAAAATACTTTTTTCATTATTTCTCCTATTTTTAAGAATTTTTTAAATCATAGCATTATATATCTTTTTTCTACTTTTCTACTCATGAGAAAGTGTAAAAACAAAAGTCCTTTGATTATTTTTTTCATTGATCTCAGGAATTTTGTTATCCGGATCAATTTTAACATTCACTCTATATTCTTGTGATTTTCCTCTTTCAGGAACATTAAATAATCGCACTACCTGGTGGGAGAAAAAGTCTACTCCATTTGCATAGTCTAATTTAGCAGACGTCCACTTTCCAGATTCCTCTCCAATTTTATTTATTTTATAAGAGACATAAAGATATCGCACTAATTTTTTTTTAATATTTTGCTTTACATTAATATTAAATTTAACTTCCCATTTACCAAATTGGTCTATTCTCTTTGTCAAAGATTCACCAGGAAGACTTTTAAACTCTATATCTAACACCTTAATAAATCTTTCTATGTGGTTATTATTATTATTTGTTTCCGGTATTTTATCTTCTCCATCCATAAAAACCTTAACCCATCTTCCATTAGCAGTTATAATATCAGCTCTAACAGCAAATAAAAAAACCTCTTTTTCTTTTCCTTTACCTATAATAAGGTTTTTACGTCCTTTAAATTCGAACCCTTCGGGAATTTTCATGGTAAAATCAACTTTCCCATTAAAAGCGATATGATTACTCTTAATTATTACAAACATTCTGCCATTTCTATAAAAGAGATCCTTTATTTGCAGATCATATAAATCGACTACAGGCACATTCTGTAAGCTTGGTCTTGTGCCGGAATTTATACTACCTGGTTTTGTATTAGGTGCATCGCTGTAGTTAATACTACCAGCCTGATTATTTGGATTTGAAATACTAAATACTGCACTATCATCAGTTGTTATATTGTCAATAGTTTTAACTCTAACCACATAGTTTCCATTAGTTACACTATTTGGCACTCTCCAATTAAAGCTTCCACTATTTGCAGTATTATTTGTAATTTCCAGAATTTTTGTTGTCCCGGTAGAATTATACAAGCGGATCTTTACGCTGGCATGCTGATCCCCTGATTTTCTCCACATTATTCTGTACGAGCTACCTTTTGCTACAGTTTCGCTACTAACTGGATTTGTCACAGTCATTGTCCCGGCAGATAAAACACCAATCGCTACTGTCATAACTAACATTAATAAAAACACTTTCTTCATTATTCCTCCTTTCAATCTTATTATATACATTATATTGATAAATATCTCATTGCAATATTATTCTATTATCTATTATGAAAATAAACTGAATTTAATTTTGTTCTTTGAATACTGGTCTGAAAAATATATCTTTGTGATTTGTTATTTTCTTTTAAATCTCTATTTTAGATTTATATTAATAGAACCCCAAAAAATTGAGATTCTATCAATATAATTAGACTAATTTTCTATTATTGTTTTTCAACCAATCTTTTTGTTTCTATCATATACGGCATTGAAGGAAGTTTAGTAACTTTGATCTGATAACAACCTATTTTATATCCATGGCTTTGCAAGTATTAGTTCAATGTTTTTAGCAGTTACTTTTTTCAACACTAAGAACTTTCTAAGTATTTCTAATTTCTGTGGCGGGCAATTAATACTTTTTTAGCAATAAGAATTTTCTGGTATTTTGCTTTTAATGGATAAGCATATACTGATAATATTTGAGGCTTTTTTCTCCATTTTATAACCAAATTTTCAGTAGTTAAATGTGAACTATTATATGAAGGTTTGTATACTTCAAATTCATAAGTTGGTGTTGATGCTGAAGCAATTGTAAAAACACTACTATCATCAGAAACTGCATTATCAATGGTTTTTACTCTAACAACATAACTCCCATTTGCAACACTATTTGGTACCGGCCAGCTGAAATTTCCATCATTTGCCGTACTATTTGTGATAAACTTATTTATTTTTTACGTTTTGCTTCAACAACTCTTTTGACAACTTGTAATTCCTGCATTATTGCCGGCTTAAAAATATAACATGGCACTAAGTGAAATACTTTTGATGTGGCTCTGATAAGTTTCTTTACAGGTACAGGTGGCATATATTGAAGAAGTGGAAGTTTTGTAACTCTAACCTTATAACAACCTTTTTTATAAGAATTAGGAATGGTCCAGGAAAAAGACCCGTCATCAAGAGTTTTCAGTGTAACTATTTTCCATTGTGGGAACCAGAACTTAAATGGCACACCTATCATTTTTTGTAATGGAACTAAGTTTTTTGCATTATAATGTAATTTATAAAATTCTTTTAAGTCTATCAGGTTTAGTTTTGGACATTTAGCACTAATAATTTCAATTTTAACATATGTTTTCAATTTTAACAATTCACGTTTTAACTCATACTTTTTAAATAATGGATATACAGGAACTTTCTTAAGAATTTGAAGTTTTTTTCTCCACTTAATTACAAGTTTTTTATTAAGACACTTATAGCTATTATAAGCTGGTTCATAAACTTCAAACTGATATGCAGGTGTTAATACTGTAGAAATTGTAAAAGAATTACTATTATCCCAAACTACATTATCGAGAGTCTTTACTCTAACAATATAGCTGCCATTAGCTACACTATTTGGAACCGGCCAGCTAAAACTTCCATCATTTGCCGTACTATTTGTAATATCCAAAATCTTTGTTGTCCCTGCTGGATTATACAAACGAATCTTTACTGTTGCATCTTGAGAACCTGATTTTGTCCATTGTATTGTATAAGAGCTCCCTTTTTTTACAGTTTCACCTGATGCCGGTTTTGTAACTGTTATAGATAAACTAGAAATTGTAAAAACACCACCATCATCCCAAGTTGCATTATCAAGAGTCTTTACTCGAACAACATAACTTCCATTCGCTACACTATTTGGAACCGGCCAAGAAAAACTCCCATTATTTGCGGTACTATTTGTAATATCCAGAATTTTTGTTGTCCCTGCTGGATTATACAAACGAATCTTTACTAATGAATCTTGAGCTCCAGATTTTGTCCAAAGTATTGTATATGGACTCCCTTTTGATACTGTTTCTCCCGATGCCGGTTTAGTCACTGTAATTGTCCCGGCTGATAGCATTCCCATTGTTACAATAACAACTAACATTAATAATAATAATTTTTTCATTGTTTCCCCCTTTTAAAAATCATATTTTTTATTAATATTATTATATATAATTCTTCTAAAAATATCTCACTATTTTATGATTTTTTATAACTATTATTTTAATGGACTATTATTCTATTCTTAAAATAATCAATATTCATAAATTAAAGTGCTGAGTTGAAATTTTAATTGTCTCACTTGAATCATTCGAACATATTTATACATTAGCTTGAAAAACCCATAAGATAGTCCACATAATTGCATATATGTGGACCTCATATATCAAAAAAAAATTTTCTAAAACTATTTTATTTTTTATCTAATTAATTATAAGTTTATTACTATCATCATATACTAAATTGTCTATTGTTTTTACTCTAATGATATAATTTGATGCAGTGGAAAGAGCGCCTGGGATTGTCCAACTATAACTACCATCATTGAGGGTAGAATCTGTTATGCCTAATATCTTTGAACCATTCTGGTATAATCGTATTTTCACATTTGCATTTTGGGTCCCTGTCTTATTCCAGATTATTGTATACTGAGATCCTCTAGTCCAGGTTACACTGGATCCAGGGGAGGTCACTATTATAGAACTACCTGCATTCCTTATTGTAAGTTCATCGCTATCATCATATACTTGGTTATCTACTGTCTTTACTCTAACTATATAATTTGTGTCATTGGAAATAGTACCAGGTATTGTCCAGCTATAACTACCATCATTGGGGGTTGAA
>CBDUZW010000118.1:0-8614 GCA_965371805.1 uncultured bacterium
TCATTTGGGTTTTTTGGGGGATCAGAGTCTAATATGTTTCTGAACTTCAACAGAACTACTTAAATTAGGCTTTATCCACCTATCTGCCAATTTTCTCTTGTTGAATTTTTTGTGCCATTTTCAGGCTTTGTATTTATTGCAGAGATTAAGCTCTCTTTTATATTATTAAGATCGAGTGATATTTCTGTATCTGAAAAAAGACAGGATTTTATCTTCCCGTCTGCAGTTAATCTAATTCGGTTACATACACCACATGATAGAGGTCTTTCTGCATTATAACTTTTATCAATACTATTTATATCCGAAAGAGAGTAATGATTTATACGTTGAAGCTTGAGCCCTTTATCATCACAAAACTTCTTTATGGATTCTATTTCATCTCCATTAAACTCAGGCATCACAACTGTATTCAGTTTGGTGTTTTTAAAACCGATCTCATTAATGGCATCTATTGCTTCAAATACCTTTAAAAGATTACCGCCCCTGGTAATTTCTTTATATTTTTTTGGATCAAGAGTATCTATTGAAATATTAATTCTATCTAATCCTGCATCCATAAGTGGTTTTGCCATCTTTTTTAATAAAACAGCATTGGTCGTCAATGTCACTTCATCAATCCCCGGAATTCCCTTAATACTCTTAATAAGCCCGACAACACCCTTTCTTAAAAGAGGTTCGCCCCCGGTTAATCGTATTTTTTTTATCCCGATCTCTGTTCCTATTTCAACTATCTTGATAATATTTTCAAGTGAGAGCAGTTTACTTTCAGAATTTTGCGGAATAAAGCCATCAGGCATACAATAAGAACATCTCAAATTACAATTATTTGTAAGAGATATTCTCAGATAAGTTATACTTCTATTAAATTTGTCTAACATTTATATTTGTTCCTTTGATAATTTCGTTTATACCTTTCTTAACAAGAAGTAATCCATTGGCTTCAGTTAGAGCTCCTAAATGTGCAGAGCCATGATATTCAGGAAAAGAGATTATTCCATTTTTATAAATAACTGGTATAAATGAATCTCTATCACTTTTTTTCCTCTTATAATTCTTCTCTAATATACCATTAATCATAAATGGATTATACTTGTAACCCATCATGCGATACAGTGTTTCTTTTACAAAAACTTCAGTTATCACAAATGTAGAAACGGGATTCCCCGGAAGCCCAAAAACAATTTTATTTTTAATTGACCCAAATGTTGTTGGCTTCCCGGGTTTTATTGCAACTCTGTCAAAATGTATCTTTACACCAAGTTCCTTAAGAACATGGGGGACAAAATCAAATTCTCCCATAGAAACCCCTCCTGAGATGACAACCATATCAGAAATTTCTATAGTATCTGCAATTACTTTCTTTGTGTTTTCTATATTATCACCAACAATACCTATATAGTTAACGACAGCACCTGTCTCTATTAACTGCATATATAAAGAGTATGCATTACTATTATAAATTTGGCCATCCATTAGCGGTACTCCTGGTTCAACAATTTCAGCTCCAGTCGTAATTAATCCTATTACCGGCCTCTTATAAACCTGTATTTTATCCAGCCCCATTGATGCAATAAGCCCAATAGAAGAAGCATTTAACTTTAATCCTCTACTAAGTACAGTATCACCTTTTTTAATATCCTCACCAAGATAACAGATATTCTTGAGTTCATTATCACCAACAGGAATCATGAATCCATCAGATTCATTTGTAAGTTCAATTTTCAATACTTTGTCAGCTCCATCAGGAATGGGGGCACCTGTCATTATTTTTGAACATTCACCAATATTTATTTCTTTAGTTGGAAGTTTTCCTGCAGCAATTGTTTCAATAATCCTGAATTTTTTAGATTTATCCATTGAGGAAATTGCATATCCATCCATTGCAGATTTATTAAAAGGCGGCATATTAATTTTAGAACAAACATCCTGAGCCAGGATCCTGCCATAAGAATCAAAAATAGGAACTAATTCCACATCAGGACTGAATAAAACTTTATCCATTTCAAATCTTGCATCTTCAATCGATATCATACATCCACCTCTTTATTAAACCCCAATGATATCATATTTGTATAGATCCATTCAAATTATAATTGGATAATTTATAAATGAAATACAATTCTATTCATCCAAAAAAGTAACTATTCAGTTTTTCGAAGTTGCAATGTATTATTTAAGCGTGAGGTGACTTTCTCTGTAGCGTGCCCCGGAGTGAGCCCGGAATGCCCGGGCGAATGAGGACCGGAGCTCAAAATTGAGCACAATTTTGAGCGTTAGCAACAGAGATATCACCAGAAGCGACATTAAACTAAATCTACTTTTAAAAACTGAATAGTTACCCAAAAAACTCTTGACTAATTTATAAAATTAAGGTATTAATAAATATGGACAAGGATTTCTTTTTTAAAATACTATTTGAAGCAATAGAAAGTGGGAATAATATTTCTATTAATAGATCCGATGACAAAGATGAGTTGTTCCACTTGTCTTCAAGGTTTTTCGCATTCAATAAAGAGCAAAATGAAATACTTATTGATCTCCCTTCTTCATCAGATAATGATGGGATTTTAAAAAAAAACGATAAAATCGAAATTTTTTTTGTCTCACAAGGTCTCAGACTTGGTTTTTTTTCAACTGTAAAACGTTTTTCTGAGTTCAAACTCTTAAGTAATGACGTCGTACCTGCAATAGTAATTGCAAAGCCAGCAGAGGGTCAAGACCTGCAAAGGCGAAGGGATTTCAGAATACCCACAACTCCTCAATTGGAAGTTATAGTAACATATTCAGATGATGAACAAATTTCCAAAACGGATAAAGTCGAAGAGATCTCTGTCGCATGCTTTTGTGATGACATATCACGGAGTGGGATTGCTTTATCGGAAAACAAACAGATAAAAGACAAATTGAGACTGGAAAAGGGCAATCACATTATCATGGACATCTCTATTGAAGGAAATTCAATTCAAATGGAAGGATCTGTAGAAAGTAAACGGGAATTATATGAAGGGAAGAAAACCATTTTTGGTATAGACTTTTTTGAAAACAAACCAAATAAATTTCTATATAAAAAAAACCTGTCGATCATTATGAAATATATAATGAAAAAACAACGAGAGATCATTTTTAAAGTTTAAAATCATAGTCCACTATTATTAAATAACAGGAGAAAACAATGCTAGATAAATCAATTTTCAGAGAATACGATATCCGTGGAATCGTAGAGACACAACTTCAGGAACAGGAAGTAATTGCCATTGCCTCAGCATATGCAACTGTATTTAAAAGAGAAAGTAAAAAAAAAATTGCTCTCGGAATGGATGGAAGAGAGAGCTCTGAATGGATAAAAAAACTGACAGCAGAAACACTTGCTTCCTTTGGTCTGGATGTAATTGACATTGGATTGGTCCCCACTCCATTAATGTATTATGCAGTTTTCAGGTTTGGTTTTGATGGAGGGATGATAGTTACCGCGTCTCATAATCCGGGAGAGTATAATGGATTTAAAGCAATGCTTGGAAAACAGGCAACTTCAGGTAAACAGGTAGAAGAAATATATGAAATTGGTGTAAGCGGCAAATTTGCAGAAAAAGGCAAAGGCTCAATTGTAAAAAAAGAGATAATCACCGACTATATTGATTATATCAGCAAAGACTTAAAGGTTGGAAAAAAAATCAAAGTTGTTATTGACAGCGGAAACGGTACAGGTGGAATAACAGCAGTTCCTCTATATAAAAAACTTGGTGTTGAATTAATAGATATTTTTACTGAAGTTGACGGGACTTTCCCAAACCACCATCCTGACCCTACAAAAGTAAAGAATTTGCAGGATCTGATAAAGAAAGTAAAAGAGACCGATGCAGATATTGGAATTGGATTTGATGGAGATGCAGATAGAATTGGAGTTGTTGACAAAGAGGGGAACATTCTCTGGGGAGACATGATGATGATTATCTTCGCAAAGGAAATACTAAAATCTATGCCAAACAGCACTTTTATTTCGGAAGTCAAAGCCTCAGAGGTCATGTATAGTGAGATAAAAAAGATGGGTGGAAACCCTATCATGTGGAAAACCGGTCATTCATTAATTAAGAAAAAAATCGTTGAGACAGGAGCAGTTCTCGCTGGAGAAGTTAGTGGACATATGTTTTTTAATGACAGATGGTTTGGCTTTGATGATGCAGTTTATACTGGAGCAAGGCTTATTGAAATTCTTTCAAATTCAGACAAATCATTAACTGAAATGATTCAGTCATTGCCTTCAATTGTAAATACGCCTGAAATTAGAATGGATACAACCGAGGAAGCAAAATTTAAAATCGTAGATGGTGTAAGAGAACATTTCAAAAAAGATTATGATGTTATAGAAATAGATGGAGCAAGAGTTAAATTTCCAAATTCAAATGGATGGGCATTAATTAGAGCATCAAACACGCAACCTGCAATGGTTATTAGATTTGAAGCAGATACAGAAGAACATTTAGAAGAGATAAAAGACATCTTCTATCCTGTGCTTGAAGAAGTAAAAAAAAACATTGAAAAATAGTATATAGAAAATGGACTTATTATTTTTACTAAAGATTATTTTTTTGTCATTGATACAGGGAATAAGTGAATTTTTTCCTATTAGTTCATCCGGACATTTAGTAATATTTCAAAATATTCTTGGCATGGATAAGTTAATAAAAGAAATACTTCTATATGATATTTTTCTTCATCTTGGAACTCTCCTTTCAGTAATAATTTTCTTTTTTAAAGACCTTAAAGAATTAACAATTCATTTTTATAAAAAAGAAAACCTGAACTTTATCAGTCTTATAATTATTGCGTCTGTTCCAACGGCTTTAATTGGATTTTTTTTTAAGGATCAATTAGAGGAACTATTTGACAAACCTCAACTTGCAGGTTTTGCTTTAATTATTACGGGAATTGTATTATTACTATCAAAATATATTAGATTAAAAAAAATAAACATCTACATAACAGCCCTAATCATAGGAACCGTCCAGGGTATAGCTATCATTCCCGGTTTATCCAGATCCGGTTTGACTATTTCTATTGCATTGATTCTTCTGATGGGATATGAGTTTTCATTTAAATTTTCATTTATTTTATCAATACCGGCAATTTTTGGAGCTCTTCTCTTACAATTAAAAGACATTCAGTTGAACGGGGATATAATCTATATGCTGATCGGACTTTTTTTCTCTGCAATTTTTGGATTATTGGCCCTGAAAATACTAAAAAAAATTATGTTGAAAAAAAAATTCCACTATTTTGCATACTATTGCCTCTTTGCAGGACTTGTTACAGTAATAATGCTGAACTAAATTAAGAGAGATAGTACAGCCGTTACAGATGTAATTAATTCTAAAACAAGCTGCTGTTTTTATACTATTTTAGTTTTCCATTTCCCCTTTCTAAATAGTATTATTCCAATGATCACCATCAATGTATCTGCCAGGACTATTGCGATATAAGCTCCCTTAACGCCAATTCCAAATTCAATTGCCATTAACCATGCCACAGGTACTTCGAACATCCAGAAACAGAAAAAGTTGATCTTCATGGGTGTTGATGTATCTCCTGCTCCATTAAATGCCTGTGTTAATACCATTGCAAGTGAATATGGGACAAACCCGAAACCAACGATCTGCAGACAAACAGCGCCATATCCGATAATAACAGGATCGGATGTGAGTAAACTCATAAAAAATTCCGCTTGAAAAATAAATAAGATACCAACACAACTCAAAAAAGCCATATTTACAAATCCAGTCATCCATACAGATTTTTCTGCCCTTTCTATTTTTTTTGCTCCAAGATTCTGACCAACTAGAGTTGCAGCTGCATTGCTAAATCCCCATGATGGCAGAATTGAGAATATGATGATCCTGATTGCAATAGTATAACCTGCAAGAACTTCACTTCCAAATACAGCAATAATCCTGACAAGTCCGATCCAACTTGTTGTAGAGATCAGAAACTGACCAATACTTCCTCTTGAAATAATCAGAATCTTCTTAATTACTTTAAAATCTAATTTTATTTGAGAAAATACAATCTTTATCCTGCCATTCCCTTTTAGAAGAATATAAATCTGAAATAAGACAGCTGTTCCCCTTCCAATTGAAGTGGCAATAGCAGCTCCCTTTAAACCAAGAGCTGGTATAGGTCCAATTCCAAAAATAAGGCAGGGATCCAGAATAATATTTATAATATTTGCAAGCCAGAGTACCTTCATCGAAACGGCTGCATCTCCTGAGCTGCGCAAAATTCCATTTATTACAAAAAGTAGAATAATGACAATATTTGTCCCTAAAATTATTGAGGTATAAATATATCCATTTTCTACGATCTCAGTTGAGCCACCCATGAGTCGTAATAGGTCTTTACTGAATAATACACCAATTGTTCCAACAATTAGCGAAATAAAAATACTTATAAATATAGCCTGTGTAGCCGCATTAGCTGCTTTTTCGGGCTTTTTCTCTCCTATCCGCCTCGATACTACTGCAGTTGCAGCCATCGCAAGTCCTATTCCAATTGCATAAATAATAGTCATCAAAGCTTCTGTTATTCCAACTGTTGCAACTGCATCAGAACCTATTTTGGATACAAAAAGTATATCAACTACTGCAAAAATGGACTCGCCGACCATTTCCAGAACCATCGGAATTGACAATAAAATTATTGCCCGGTAAAGATTCCCCTCAGTAAAGTCCTGTTCTGTTCCTTTTACTGACTCTTTTATATCAGACCAGAGTTTTTTATAATCAATGTGTTTTAACTGTAAAATTGTTTTCATTATAAATTCCATATTAGGTGGTATTATACAACGGGAACAGGATCTTGTCCAAAACAGAAAAACTGAAGCCTTACATTATAGTGATTAACTTATAAACAATTCTTTTGTAGAAAAATTTGGTTCACTTGTCAGGTTTATTCCTAATTTGCGTAATCCTGCTTCATCTCCAGGTGTCGGCATATGCGTAATATGTGCCTCGCAATTCTCCAGTTCCTTGAGTTTTTCTATTGCTATTTCAGCAACAGGACTAGTTGCAGTACTTATACTTAGAGCGATCAATGTTTCATCAAGATTTAAGCTGATTAACCGGCCTTTTAAAATTTCTTTTTTAAAATGATTTAAGGATTCGATAATACCTTTAGGAAGAAGATCTATATTATCAGGAATTTTTGCCAGATGTTTTAATGCATTTAGGATTAAGCTTGAAGCTGCATGCATGGTTGGTGAATTCTTACCTGTGATTATTGTGCCATCCTTTAACTCTATAGACGCTCCGCAAAAAATCCCTTTATTTCCTCTGTTTTGCTTTTCTGATTCAATAGAAGCATTTCTTGCTGGCTCTACAACATTTCTATCATTAACAGAGAGCCCAAGGTTATGTAATAATAGTTCTACCCTCTCTACAGTGTCCTTTTGTGCTAAGCCCATTGCATATTCACAGGAATATCTGAAAAATCTCCTGATAATTTCCTGCCGCCCGGCCTGTTTTGCAGCATCATCATCTATTATCCCATAGCCTGCACAGTTAACCCCCATATCTGTTGGAGATTTGTAGTGGGAAGGTGCTTTAGTGATCTTTTCAATAATCCTGCTTACGAGAGGAAAAGCTTCTATATCACGATTATAATTAACAACGGATTCATTATACTCTTCCAGATGAAAATGATCTATCATATTTACATCCTTTAACTCAGCTGTCGCAGCTTCATATGCTATATTAACTTCATGTTTTAATGGTAGATTCCAGATAGGAAAAGTTTCAAATTTTGCATAGGTAGCCTGAACACCTCTTTGATATTCATGAAATAATTGGGAAAGACAGGTAGCAAGTTTTCCACTCCCGGGTCCCGGTCCCGTTACAACAATAATGGGTTTATCTGTTTCAATATAGTCATTAGCTCCATATCCCTCTTCACTAACTATAAGGTCAACATCTGTCGGATATCCTTTTGTGAACTTATGAGTATACACTTTAATGTCACGCCTCTCCAGCTTGTTTTTAAAGGCAACAGCAGATGGCTGATTTTCAAATCTGGTTATTACAACTGCCCGGATTTTAATATCCCACTCATTGAAGTCATCAATTGTTCTTAATGCATCAGAATCATATGTGATACCAAAATCTGCACGGATCTTCTTCTTTTCTATATCGCCGGCAAATATACAAAGAATAACCTCAACCTTATCTTTTAGTTTATGCAGCAGGTGCATTTTTACATTTGGAATAAAACCAGGCAGTACTCTCGCAGCATGATAATCATATAAAATTTTTCCACCAAATTCCAGATATAATTTTTCTTTTCCACTTTCAACTCTCTTAAGAATAGCTGCTGACTGATCAGTTAAATATTTGTCATTATCAAATGCAATTTTATTATCCATAATTCTCCTATGTCCTTATAATCAAAATTATATCACTTTTTTATGTTAAATGTAAAAGCCAAAATGCATTGAATTGACAAAGTTAAGTTTAGATTTAGAGAATAGAGATAAAAAAAACCGAACCATTATAAGAGAAATATGGACTTGCTTAATGTTGAAGTTCAGAAACATACTGGACTCTGATTCCGTCAAAAAACCCAAATGATA
>CBDUZW010000119.1:0-8545 GCA_965371805.1 uncultured bacterium
TTTATGAAGCAACGACCTATCGTTTATAGTGTTTTTTTTATGATGCAACACGCCTCTAACAATCTTTTGCAAAAAGTAAAAAAGGGGACAGCCAAGAAAATTTTCCTGCATCTTGACGGAGCTTAAATAGGATCTTTGGGAGAATTAGTTGTTAGAAAAATCTTGCCTGCCCCCTTTTTTTGCCCTCTAAAGAAAAATCTCTCTTCAAAAGGCAAGTGTGATTAGGGCTTCTAATTTGCATTACTTTGTATGTCTAGCAAAAAAAGAATAATTCTACAAATCATAAAAGAACAAAAAATCCTGTTATATCTACAGAATTATACTTTTAGCAAAAATACGAGGTCTAAGAGTCAATAAATAATTTACAAGTTCAACTATTGCATTTTTTTTCTTAATTTAATAAGATATGTAATGGAAAATCTTAAAATTATTGATGAACTGAAACTTATTTATTTTGAGCCTGATGATATTCTTACATTAGAATCCATTTTCAAATATATTGCTCAGTCAGAAGTGTATAAAGTAGACACATCAGAATATAAAAGATTTGCTAATTTTTCTAAGATTGATTCAACAAAATTTACATATGCTGAAATAAAGACTACTGCTTCTGCATTAAAAAGATTCAGAGGATATAAATCTAAAGCAAAAGCTTGTTTATATTGTAAAGATAAAGGGCATCAAAATATGGCCAATATATTTATTGAAAAAATGAAACCTGAATTCACCAATTATTTTGCTTCAACAAAGCTAGAAGAGTGCTCTGAATTTTTAGATATGGACATTGAGGTTTTGAAAAATCTAATATCCTAAAAACCAATAAATCCTACGACAGATTTTCCCTAAATGGACTAAATCAAGAAATGTTACAAATAATAAAAGATGATTTTTTAGTACAAAGGAGATATATTTTATGATGAAGAAAAGTTTTTTATATATATACTTATTAATAATTAGTAGTGCTTTTGTTTTTTCTAGTAATACTGGATTTATAAAAAATGAGCAAGTTGTTTTAGAAACAAAAGAAAATAATTTCATTCAACAATTAATGTCATTTTTTGTTTCAGATGAAAACAATGTGTATATTCTTGATTTTAAAGCAGGAAATTTAAAAGTTTTTAATAGCAAAGGAAAGTTTTTAAAAAATATTGGCAGAAAAGGTTTAGGACCAGGAGAATTTGTTCATTTACGTTCAAGTGCTTACAAAAAAGGGGAATTTACTGTTTATGATAGTCGAACAAAGAAGCTAATTAATTATAAAATAAAAAAAAATAATGAAATTGAACTTATTAAAAAAGAAAAATTTTTCAACCATATAGTTGATTTAAAATTTATTGGTAATAACTTACTAATGGCAGGAATTTTTGTAAAAAAAAACAGGGTAAAGTTTTTAAAACCAACCTTTTACACATCATGTATCTATGATATAAATACAAAAAAATATAATTATTTATTTTCTTTAGCTTATTGCAATGACTTTAAACCTGGAGAGCTTTATAAAAAAAGTGTATCTGAAAGAATATTTGCGTTACCTATGGGAGGATATATTGACTCTTCAGATGATTATATTTTTTATGTAAAAGAATCGGAATTAAAAATATTTAGAATTAACAGAAAAACAAATAAAAAAATCTTTTTTGGAAATAAAACAAAAAATTATATTGAGCCAGTTGCAAACTCTGAATTGTTAAAAGCATTGAGCGTAAGAGATGACAAAAAATTAAAAATATTACATCAAGACATGTCATTGCTAAAAGGGATTTTTGTTGTAAATAAAAAAACTTTGGGGGTGTTATTTACAAAATATATAAAAAAAAGTGATAGTACGGACGTATATATACAATTTTACAATACATCAGGGAAATTTATTAATGAAGAACTTTTATTGCACGCAAAATCTTTCTTTTCTGAAGGAATAACAAGCTATTTTCAAAAATCAAAAAGTACTCTTTATATTTTGGATACAAGTATTAAAGAAGATTTTGATCAAGATTTTATCCTTAATAAATTCAGCATAAAATTATGAATAAACTGTATTTTGGAGTATTGGTTGTAATTATTTTATTTCTTTCTAGTTTAGTCTATAAACTTAATCATAAAATAAAGTATGAGAATATTATGAAAAATTTTCCAATACAAGATTTTTTGGCCTGGCACCAAAATTTCATTTAGAAAGTCACTTTATTTTGTTTCAAGTTCTTTTATTTTATTAAAAATTAATTCAGCTAACATTCTGCTACCGTGGGAATTAGGATGAATCCCATCTGAGGAATAAGGATCTTTTTGTGATAAGTAAAATAATTTATATATATCAAGGATATGAATGATGGAGTGTAAATTAAACATCTTCAATTTAGCGTTATATTGGGATATCCTTTTTTGAGTAGCTGCATTTTTTTTACTGTTTTCCTTTTTTATCGGTGGGATATTTACAATTAGTATTCCTTTCAAACCCGATACTTTAAAGAGTGTTTCTTTAATTATTTCAGCTTGTATTCGAATAAAATCAATGCAGGAAATCCATGGATTTTTGCCTCGTAATTCAGCGATTGGGGCAAACTCATCATGATGTCTGGTCCTTTCAAAACAGTCAACATTGCCGACCTGAATAATAAGATAATCCGGTTGATTTAGATATATTTCTCCAAAACGCGGGTTTTTTAGGTCATGTAAAATGCCTAGTGACGTGTTTGCACGCTTACAATTGTTTATAACCATTACTGTTCCATCCAGAAATTGTTTTCTCATTATTTCATCTAATAGTTGTGGATAACATTGTTGATAAAGCAGTTCAATTTTATTATTCATTTTAAATGGTCTCGGCATTCCAAAACTATCTCCCATTATCATTATTTTTAACTGTCTTGGAATGTTTATAATGCTGTTATATGGCTCTTTTTTTATACAGTTGCTGCATACTCCGTCAAAACTGATCAGTAGTGGGGAATTACAGGAAGTACATTTTTCTTTCTTATTTTTTATTGAACTAATTTTATTAAGAGTTGTCCATCGTTTGTCTTTAACCATTTTATGAATCTGACTGCAGGATTTTTGGAGGTTATTCTTCAGAATATCAGAATTGTCTGAAATATGGCAGTCTGAACAAGGATCGATGGAAGGAATTTCTCCAGAATATGCTTTAGAACGTACAGTTCTCATTTTTTCAGTTGACCAGATATCCTCCAGGTCCTGATTTAAAAGGTTTCCAAATTTACAGCGGGCATGAAAATCTACACAGCAAATAACCATATCTCCATTACTGAGAATATTTATCTCTTTGTATGGTTTGATCTGGGGACAATTTTTTCGATGCGTCCATTTATCGGAAAGTGATATCTCTCTATTTGACTTAACAAGTCCAATGTGGTCAGTCAGTACCGTTAATTCAATATCATCACAATATGGACCCCAGAATTTTATAAATTCAACAAGGTCTTCGTTTCCCTTCATAATTATTGTGGATATCCATAAATATAAAGATGATTGATAACGATTCTTTAATTCATTTAACCTAACCACATTTCGAAATAGAGTATCAAAATCACCTCCTATCCGAATATTTTCATATACCTCTTTTGTATAACCTTCTATTGATATCTTAATAGCATCCACACCGGTTGAAAGTACCTTTTTTATTATTTCTTCATTAAGCATTTGACCGTTTGAACTGATATAAACAAAAAAACCTTTCTCTTTTGAATATTTGATCATTTCAAAAAGGTTTTTATTCATTAATGGTTCTCCCATATTAAATAAAAGACGGCGTATTTTTGTTTTTAAAAATTTATTGATTATTTTTTTGAACTCATCCATTTCCATAAAATGCAGTTTACGTTTATTACCAGGATGTGAACACATTTTGCATTTCAGGTTACATTTTGAGGCTGTTTCTATTGAAATTGTATTGAGGTACTCCATTGAATCCGGATTTAAAAAATTCATTTCACTGTCCTATATTCAGAATAATAGAGTTTAATATAAAAAAATTTAACTGTCAATATGATCCTGAAAATCAAATAGAATATATTTTATAATTCTCGTCTAATTCTAAGAATTCTTGAAATTTGTCCAGAGTTTAGATAAGGGAGTGTATTTCTTAAATCCCTATTCTCGAATCCAAAAATAGTAAATGATCCCTTGAGAATAGCCATAATAGTTAAAAGATCCTTTTTAGCAAAAAAATTAAATCCTTTAAAACTTCTGTTATTTATCACTTTTGATTCAGTTATTTTTTGTAGACTTTTCCTGCCAACTTCATTATTTTCGATTGCAGAAATAAATTCTAAATATCGATTATTAGAAGCTTTCAAGATTTTGGTATGGATGATTTTATAGCTAAACTGTTTAAGCCACAATTTTTGTCGGAAATGTTAAAAAAATAGTTGCCGAAAAACAATGAAAGTATGCTAAACCAATAAAAATTGACTTTAAATACGTAAACCCAAATTATAAAGTTAGGCTGGATTCAAACATTCTATTGGCTGCTGCTCGTTCAATAATAAAAAAATAATAACAAAAGAAATTAAAAAATATTTATAATTAGAAATAGTGCTATTTTGATAAGATTTTTGTTCTTTTGATTGACCCTAATCAGATTTGCTTATGTAGTATTTACACAGCGTATATTCCTACGTTTTTCATATTTTAGTAACGCAGAAGCAACGTAAATCTTTAAAATCTTATTTTTTCTTTATTAAGTTAATTTCATCTTCAAGTAATTCAAGTGCATTTTTGATAGATGACATGTCAGGGATATCACCAAAAATCATCTCTTTCATATTTTCATAGTCGTCACTTAAAGATTTCCATTTCTGATTTGAAGGTAAAAGCTTAAATGTTCCTGGTTTTGCAAGATCATACCTTGCACTTGGACTTCTATAAAACTTACTTTTAAATTCTGTTACCTGCATCAACAAATCAAGATCAGCGAGTGCATTTTCTTTAACTCTGATAGCATCTGGATTAAGGATTATGAATGCTTACTTTTAAATGATTACATTCAATTGCTCCCGCTGGTCCTATATTATTAGGTCATCTTCTTCGCGTTTTTAGCCTCCTAAAGATCTCCTAACTCCGTAAGGATAGTTCTTAGAGTACCTTGGTTATATTTATTGGCATTTAGTTCAACTGATTCCCTGGCAATCTTTAGCGCAGTTTTGTTTACCGATTTAATCTCAACAAAAGCCCAGGCAATTGAATTTAAGATCCTTGCCCTTTCAATATCTTCAACACTTTTTAAGAATTTCTTATTGTTATAAAGATCAAAAAGTATCTTTATGGACCTTTTTTTTTCATTCGTTTTATAAAATATCTTAGATATTAAAATAATTGATCTTCCTAGTCTCTCACCTTTTAGGTTTTTATTTTTGGCTTCAATTTTACTAATTATTTTTTTTGCAAAAATCCCATATTTTAAAGCATAATTTAAAGAGTGATAATCCAATGAACGTTTGTTTTTCATTTTTTCTAATAGCTCATAATAAATCTTTGCATATTTTTCAGCCTTCTTTATATCATTTCGTTCTGCAAAATATTTAATAAAACTTGGATAACAGCCAAGATAATAATAATTAAAGCTTCGAGGTATTGTTTCTTTTTCTCTATTTTCACTGAACTCAACTATTCTATTCAGCCACATATCCGCAGTTTCGACCTTCCCAACATTTAATAAAGCCTCAAATGCCATTTGCAGTATCATAATATCAGAAGAGATATCAAGTTTTTTCTTTTTTAATTTTATAAAATCATTAAAAACTCTAACTACATTCCGGTACTGCTTACCCTTATTATACCAGGTAAGTATCTGTTTTAATCCAAAATCTCCCTTCATATTATATTTAAACTTTTCCGGATAATAAAATCTAATTATTTTTTCAACTAAATCTCTATGAGATTTTAAATACTTATCTTTAGATTTTACTCCCCCATCTGGAATAAGTTTAATTATTAAATGTATTATTTTTTCAGCTACTTTTTGAGTCCGTAAATTATTAAAATCAAATTCTATCTTCAGTGCTTTTTTTAGATACTTAATTTTTTTTTCATCATCTACATCACTCATGTTATCAACTATTTTAATTAACAGGTCCCTATTACTCGGATCGTTTTTAATTTTCTCCAAAAATTTTAAATAGTTATGTCCTGAATACACCTGATCAATCCAGTTTAGAAATTCCTGAACTGTTCTAGGAGTGGAATTGCTATTAAGCAAAACTCCGTCTTTTGCAAATATTTTAAATGTAGGATACGCATTTACACTAAATTTATTATTATTATAAGACCTACCCTCTATCGTTGAGTCATCAATATAAAGAAGAACCGCTTTTTCTTTTACTTTTGAAAAATCCGGATGCTTAAAAACATGCTTTTTTACATACCTGCATGGAGGACACCAGGTAGTTGAAAATACTGCCAAAATTGGCTTATTAACTTTTTGTGAAATTTGTACAATTTTTTCAAAACTATTCTGTTCTGTAAACCAAATATAATCACCGATCTTTTCCGTTTTTTCTCTACCAGATAGAATAGCTACTGTTAATAAAATAAATAATAATAAATACTTATTTTTCATTAATTATCACCTTAAATACTTATTTTTTATTGATACATACATTCTAGTAAATTTAAAATTTTATAGCAAGTAATTATAATTTTTAGGAAATAGGGATACCTCCCGAAAAGAAGAAATTCGTATATTGGTAATCAGCACATTTTTATTAAGAAGTACCAGTTGGAAATAAAATCTAAATTTCTTTATTTTTAAATTAGAATTCTTTAAAAGGAAATATTGGTTATAAAAAAGGTATACAAAAATCTTTCTCAATAATAGCTTCGGTAATACCTTTTTTATCAGCTGTTAGTCTGAATAATTCGTTCCGTTCTTTTTCTGGTAGTTTTGCTATCTTGTCCATTTTATTAAACACAAATTCTTTGAATTGCTTTATATATCCAACCGGTTACACCTCGAGTATCTTTTTTAATCTGCAAATATTTTCCCGGATCTATTGCATCATGAAAAATAGACAAATTTTTTTCTGTAATATTTTCCTTACCAAGTGACCGCAGCGCTTGAACAAGAAGTGTACTTTCCGAGTATTTAAAATTTGTCTCCTTCAGCATCCCTTTCTTAAAATGCAGTTCTCTTTTTTCTAATTTGTAAGTTCTACTTCTTCCATTTGTTACATAGATATATTTAGATGGTATTTGAGTAGAAACACCAAGAATATTAAGTGCCGTTTCACCTGAAGGTTCTATCTGCCATTTAAATTTTCTTGCAAGTGCTTGAGCTACCATTGGTATTTCAACCGGCAACTGTTCTTTCAGCAAAGAGCTCTCTTGCGGATAATAATATATACCCCGTAACACCCTATTTATAGTACCTTTATTTTTAAGTTTATAAAGCACCCAATCAATAGTGGAACGTCCTCCCAAATCAGAAAAATCAATCTGGGAAAAAACCCAACCCCTCCCATAACCATATATCCTTGAAATCACTTTATTTTCAACGCTTTTCATCAATTATACCCATTTGTTTTACCAAGAAATATGTGTCATTTTTCTTGGTAGAGAAAAACTGATTTATTTCAATTAAAAAATATTTATTTCTATCAAACATAATTAAATTATAAAACAAAAAACTTAATAGAACAACTTTAGTAAATGATGATTCAAAAGCACCAACAAAGCCAAAGCATCTGTTTAAAGTTTTAAGAAATCAAAAGATTTAAAATTCTTCATTATGGATTAGTAAAAAAAGTTTACCCAAACTATTTTACACTACCTTAAATTTTTGAACTGGTTTCAATATATAATATAAAGATTTTCTTGCTTGCTCCCTTTTTTTAATAAAAGTAAAACATAAACATCCATATTTTACTTTAACGGCTTAAAGTAAAATAAGAGAAATTATATTTTACTCTAAGCTATATGAAATTCCCAGTAAAAATTAAAAATACATTTTTTTTCAATTGAGTATTTCATTAATATTTAATAAAAATTCTTCACAGGGAATCATTAGTATATTATTTCTCAACAATTTTTCGGTTCCCCTGTATATTATTATGGGTCTGCTTTCAGGATAATCCTCATTAAACGTTTTTAATGGTCTAAGATCTGCAGGTCTAATTTTTTTGGAGTTTTTTACTTCAATTGCAAAAAAATGATTTGTCGGCATTTGAAAACTTCTTTTTACATGATCCATTTATATCTCCCTTTCAGAAACACTAACTCCATATTTGCCGCATTTTTGGAGTTTGCACTTCCAATTTTGCCGATTTATTTTTTTTGTCAAGTTCTATCTACAATAAAACCAACTAAATGTCATTGTTGACTGTTCTTTTTTATTATCCATTCAATAACAATCTCGTATTTGTACTTTATATCCAATCATGATTTTTTTTCTAAAATGCTCCCCTGGTACAATTTAGTATTTATGTAATTTTGGTGCCAGGCCACTTTTTTTATTAAGAAATTAATGAAAAAATCATAAAATTATGTTGAAGTTCAGAAACATATTAGACTCTGATCCCCCAAAAAACCCAAATGA
>CBDUZW010000120.1:0-8245 GCA_965371805.1 uncultured bacterium
TATCATTTGGGTTTTTTGGGGGATCAGAGTCTAATATGTTTCTGAACTTCAACAGCTGACAGTATCCTTTCAGTAGCCTTCAGCCCTGATGGTTCACTGGCTCTTTCAGGAAGCAGGGATAGTACTATTAAACTGTGGGATATTGAAACAGGTAAGTGCATTTGTACCTTTAGTGGACATACAGACTGGGTGAAATCCGTTGCTTTCAGTTCGGATGGGTGTTTTATATATTCTGCAGGAAAAGATAAACTTCAAAAACAGTGGGAAATTAAAACAGGTAATTGTGTTGGTACATTTGATGGTATCTCAGGGTCTTTACCAATTTCTTATGTCAGTTCATTATCATTTAATTCAGCAGGAAATTGCGTTCTTACAGGAACTAAGGATAACGACATGAAACTGTGGCTGATGTTTGAAAAAAAATGTATCCGTATATTTAAAGGACATACGGATAATGTATATTCTACATCTTTCAGCCCGGATGAAAGATTTGCACTCTCAGGAAGTAGAGATAAAACAATAAAATTATGGAAAATAGAAACCGGGAAGTGTATTCGGACATTAACAGGTCATAAAAGCACTGTCAGATCTGTATCTTTCAGCCCTGACACCATGTTTGTGATTTCAGCTGGAGGAGTTGACCAAACAGTAAAATTATGGGATATAAAAACCGGAAACTGCATCCATACATTTGAAGATCATACAAAAGCCGTCTATTCAGTATCTTTTAGCCCGGACGGCAGATTTATACTTTCCGGTGGTGACGATAACACCTTAAGGTTATGGGAATTTATTCCTGAGCTGGAATTTAAGGATAATTCAGGTATAAAAAATCCAGTATTAAGTAAACCAACCTTAATAAAGGAAGAAATCTCTGAACTTGATATTGAAATTAAAATAGAAGAACCTCAACCTGCACAATCGGAGAAAAAAATGTCTTCATTTGAAACAGCTTTTGATAAAATGATAGAACCTGCTCCAAAAAACGAGATATCTAAAAATCAGGTACAAGAGCAAACCTTATCGCTGGCTGACAAACATTTCAGTAAGGGTGAATCTCAATCAATAAGTAAAGAAACCGAATTTGAGTCTCAAAAATCAATGACGGACATCGAAATTCTAAGAAAAATAAGAGCTACTGTCCTTTCAATGCAATCAATGCCGGAGTTTTCTACCAATAATTGCCGCAAAATCCTTACAATGGTAAAAGAATTCTTAGATGAGAGTATTAAAGTCATCTCTAATAGTGGAGCTTCTCAGAACATTAAAAATGGAATGCAGCAGATGTTGAGATTTATGGACGAAAATGCCCACTGGTTTACACTCGAAATTGTAAATAGAGATCAGTCAAAAAAACTTCGTAATGAACTTGATTCTTTCTCAGGTTATAAATTCCAGCAATGATTTATTATTCAATTATGCAGGGGTAGTATTATACTAAGGGCTCGCATAAGAGTATATTGTATTTCTTATCTTTCAAATGAAAATTTGAAGATTGCTAATGAGGATAATTAAAAAAATATTTGGAAAAACAAAAACATTGACTTTTCATTTTTGGGAGAATACAATTACTTTATGATAGATCATTTAGAAATGTTAAAAAAAAAGCAGGATGTTAAAGATAGAACAATAGCAGCAATAAAAGAATGGATTGGAGTGTTTTTTTCCGGAATCCCCTGTTTAATAATCACAATACATATTTATGATTATTGGATTCCTTTAACATATATTTTTGGACTTATCCCCCTATTTTTATTCATAGGTGGTTTGATTGCTCCAATTATCATTTTAAGAAATTTAAATGAGATTAGAAAACATCGTATTATTAGGATTATAACTTATTTTTTTTCAATTATTTTTATAGGAATAACTATGTTTATTTATATTTATTTGAGTATATATATTTGGAATCAAACATTAGGATTATCTACAATCATAGAGTCAAATGGTATTACTATAAAGTGTTCGAAAACTGATCCAAAAAAAGGTGACACAGTCAAATTTGCTTTCAAAAGTAAAGATAAATTTAATTGGATTGTTTTTCATCCTAATAAAAATATTGAAAAACCTATTTACAGTTCTAGTGGAAATGCAGGTATAGGACTTTTAGATCTTATTTTTTACTCTGATCTAGTTAGAAGAAATATTTTTTTATCTAAAGACTTTGATCCAAATGAAGCAAAATTTGTAATAACTTTACGTACTGCTGAAAGCATTGGTCGTAAGACATATAGAAATAAAGATGAAAAGTTCACTATCTTATTTTCAGAGAATAACTTGATTACTCCTGGAAAATCTTCTATATCCATTCCTCATGTTTCAAATAAAAAAAATCTAGAGAAAAAAAAAGCAAAGAAGAATTAATAATCACTATCTATCTAAAGCTATATACCGCTAAACTTACTTTTTCAACAAATAAATCCAGTTTTAAGGTCCCAAGCCGCAATGTTTAAATCATTACAATTTATGAAAAAATTACAGTGCTGATTGATTCTTTTAGAAATGATATGATTGCTCAAATACACTACTGTTTTGGGAGACTTAAATATTTAATTTCCGACTTTTTGAGCTGAAGAGCCATCATTTCTCCATTAATTCGGCGTTTAACAATTATCGCATGTGAATAAACTTTGAGTACTTTTGCAGTAAAAACTTCATAATTCACTGTAGTAAAAATGACTTCTACTCCAATGTAATTATTAATATTATTGATACTTATAGTTTCAGACATAGACGTAGGCTCTACTTCATCCTTCAATAGAAAGTCAAGATCAAGTACACCTGTTTGTTCTTCCGTTTTCTTCACTCTTAAATCCTTACTAATATTTGTTTCTGCCCGTTTATCCATAGAACGATTAGACAATACTTCATCAGCAGGAACTCTATGATATTCTTCTATACATTTTAGTATTTTATTTTTAGGTACTGATCCTGACACATCTTCACGCCCTTTTTTTGAGCTTGGTGGAGCAGAACCAAAAAAACTCCTCTTATCAACTAAGAGATTCTTATTCAAGTCAATAACTGTCATTTTGCAAGTAATCATATAGCCTTTAGCACCATCTCTATAAAAACCATATTTCTTACGACCCCAGTCCAACCAGATAACCGTTCCCACCTCCTCAGGTGATTCAGGAAAAAGCTTTTTATTGACTTGAAATATAAGACTGTCTATATATTTATTGCCTTTGTCTATTATAATAATTTTACCTTTTATATAAGTATTTCCTTGATTCTTTTTAAGGTCTGAAAGGGTAGCATATCTCTCTACATATGGTAGAAACTGTTTCGACCACTCAGATCTTTTATTTTGTCTTATCCAAAAATAAGTTATAGTTGAAAATATTATAATTATCATAATTATCGAAAACCAAGTCATTCCATCAATCATCCTCAAAAACCGACGTACCGAGAATTTTATCCTGCTCATATAGGTATTTTACTTCAGAATTAAAGTTATTGTCAAATTTACGAATTGCTTGATACCAGGCTTATCTTCGGCAGAATCAATTCAAGTTCTGCTGTTGTCAGACGATTTTTCTCTAAAAGTTCACTTATTAGTTTATCCATATATTCTTTATTTGATGTCAGAATCTTAATACCATATTCCAATTGATTATTTATTATTTTTTCAATTGAAGTAATAACATCAATTGAGATTTGACTATTATTCATTTTTTCTTTTCCAAGATAAATCTGCCCTGTTTTTTCACCCATACCATATTCCTGTACCATAATACCTGCATAATGAGTTGCAGATTTAAGATCACCGGACACTCCAGAAGAGAGCCCTTCATTTTCTCCATAATAAATGATCTCCGCGGCTCTGCCTCCCATTGACTGACAGATCATTCCTTCAAGATCACTTTTTGTATGAATCATTTTTTCTTCATCACTGACTCTTTCTACAAATCCTCCGGCATTTCCTCTTGCCATTATGCTTATTTGAACAGGCTTTTCTCCTCTCAACCATCCTATCAGACAGTGACCGGCTTCATGTCTTGCAATTCTAAGTAGTGTTTTTTCATCAGCTCTACCGCTCCTAGCCTCACCCATTCTTTTACTTTCAAAGGCTTCTTCAATTATTTTATCAGTTACTATTCCATCTGAATCCGAAGACATCCTTAAAGCATGCTCAACGATTCTTTCAATATCTGCAATAGTCATTCCGGATGTTTGTCCTGATAACCTGTTTATTACCTCTTTTGAAACAGAACTTCCCTTTTTCTCAAAGAGCCTCATATTAAGATATTTTTCTCTTGCTTTTTTATCCGGTCTTTCCACTTCAATTTCCCGGGAAAACCTCCTTCTTAATGCATCATCAAGAACCTCAATTAAGTTTGTCGCAGCAATCACAATAACAGGTGAAGTATCATTTTTTTCACCAAATCCATCCATTTCAGTTAATATTGCATTTAATGTATTTTCTATTGATGCATTTCCTCCGGCCCCCCCTGTTCTTTTTTTTCCCACCGCATCAATCTCATCTATAAATAAAATTGCGGGAGCATATTTTCGGGCTTTTTCAAACAGATCTCTAACATTTTGTGGTCCGCTGCCCTGCCACTTTGTGACAAAATTTGTAGCTGATTCAACAATAAAAGCTACATTGCTTTCACCCGCAAGTGCTCTTGCAAACATTGTCTTGCCTGTTCCCGGTACTCCATAAAGCAAAATTCCTTTTGGAGGTTTTAAACCCATTTGTTTGTACTTTTTTGGATTTTTCAGCCATTTAACAATAAATGATAATTCTGTTTTAGCAGAATCTCCGCCAATAACATCATCAAATCTTGTTATAGGTTTATCAACATCCTGAATTATCCCTGAATAATCAGAGGCATCAACTATTTTTTTAAAGGATAAATCTCTTAAACGAATTCTGATTTTTTTATTGTCCATATCTATCCTTGGAGCTGTCATAAAAGATAAACATTTTTTTTCTTTCGCCAGTTCACCAACTTTCTTTTCAATATACAAATTTAAATATAATTCATATAATTTTTTTTGGAATATATCGGCAGATTCTTTCCAGTTGTCAACATTATTTGAGACAAAATTACAGTTAATCGACCCTCTTGCCCCCCCTGATCTTACACAGGCCAGAAACAACTCATCGTCAATTCCAGAAGCATTATCTTCATTATCCGAAAATGAGATAAGATAACAGGGAAGATTCGGGTCTTTTGTATGAACAGTCATTAATAATTTCTGCCCGAGAGAAACGCTCTTAGCTCCCGGAGGAGTAAACTCAAATTGCTGGATAGTCTGATTTAGATTCATTGTAGCCAATTGTCCTGAGATTGACTGACTCACCCATAAATCCAGCAGAACAATGTCAATCTCTTTTGAATCCAGTATATTCAAAATATCTTCCGAAGTTCCGGCAAAATGCCAATTAAAATCCTGTAGAACATTTCCCCAGAGTTTTCCAATGATCTCATCAGAGATTAAAAGTATTTCAGGTTTATCATTTGATTTAAAGAGTGATTTAATTTCATCTCTTTTCAGTTCATCCTGATCTATTTCAAAACTCATTTCAGTGGAATTCTTAAAAATACTGTCTAATTTTTCAGGACTGAATAATTTACTGAATTTAAATATCTCAGTTTTTAGGAAAGATTCTGTTTGTGAGCGGATTGTTCTTGCATCTGTTTTACCTCCCTCTTTCAATATTAAGGAAAGAGGTATAAACGGATCATATGTGATTCTAAATTTATATTCTTTTTCAAGTAATTTTCCTGTTTTTTCAAATTCTAAAGAAGCAACTTTATTTAAATCATTAATTGTAAGATGATTAAACATCACAGGATAACCTGTAGCCATCCTTGAACATATTGCCTGGGGAAAAAAAGGTTTTCCGGTTCTTTGATCAGTCTCATTTTCCAAAGCATTAAGAATCGTTTTTCTGTGAAAACTTGAATTTGCCTGATGTACTCCTGAAGAATTCGGTTTATCATATAGAATTTTGCCTGCATTTGATGTAAAAATTATTATTGTATCCTTAAAAAGAATGGTTTTTTCTGTGAATTTATCTTCAAGGCTTCCTGCATCAAGAATTTGTAGAAAAAGGTGAATAATGTTTATATGAGCTTTTTCTATTTCATCAAACAGAAGAACTGCATTAGGGTTTTTCTCAACAAATTCAGTTAATGTCCCTGAATGTGCTCCTTTATAGCTTGGATGCATCCCAATCAGCGTCACACTACTCTCATGCCCTGAAAAAGAGCTCATATCAAACCTTTTAAATGGCCTTTCCAGTGCTTTTGCCCCCTGTTCTGCAAGATAAGTTTTCCCAACTCCGGGAGGCCCCGTAAATATAAATAAGCCTTTTGGTTTTTTTCTTTCTATGTCTGATGATGCAGTTAACTCAGCATTAAAAAGCCCTTCAACAAAAATATGAATTGCATGATCCTGACCAAAAATATTTTTTATAAGACTCTCTCTAAGTTTTTTTAAAACTGAGGATAATTTTCCTATTCCCTTTGACTCACTTTCTGTTTTCTTTATTTGCTCACCTTTTTCATATACCTCAACTTTAATATCTTCATTATCATTTCCAAGAATTTCTTTAAGTATTTTAAAAGGATTATCAAGTATAACCTGTAATATTACAGGTGCATTTATCTTAAATACATTATTTTTAAAAGCATAGGGTTCAGCCATCTGAAAGTATTTTTTTGTTTCTTTTGAACGATGCATTTTCTCATTTGTAAATGAAAACAATGCATTTCCAAGCCTTTTCCTTATTTGGTTCCTGATTATCCTTGAATTAATCTTTGACTTATATAAAAGATTATTAATATCTAAAATCTCTTTTTTTATTCCATTACTTGTTCCCAACTGTCCAAAATTCTTTACAATATCCTCAAGTTCATGTTCAAGTTCTGAAAACTTCAAAATACCAATAAAAAGATGTGCCGGTTCAATCTCTTTGTACCCTGAATTAGCAACCTCATTGGCAGCAATAGTTAGAACCACATTTATAGACAAAGAAATTTGCATTATCCCCCCAATTTATATAACAGATAATTATATACTTTCAGAAAATTTTATTCAAACAAAGTTACGTTTTTTTTCAAGTGTGGGATTCCTTGAGCAAAAGAGCAAAAAACGCCTATCTAAATTTAGTAGATTTTATAATTCAAATATATATGACATTTTAGAATTTTATATATTTATATATATTTCAAACTTATGAGCCAATTGCAAAAATACATTCTACTGCAGTTTACTGCAATTCTCCCTGGCTTCGTAAAATTGAAAAAATCATCCTCAACATAGTGCTGACTATGTTTCCTGTAATATTTTCATTTGCAAGCCTTTTATTTTTTCAAAAGATAATTCTACATTATTTCCAACAATTCGACCTTTCACTAATTTATGTTCAATCTTAAACCAACAATGGTTCCGTTACTCGCTATTGCAAGTGAATTATTAATTCCACTTGAAAATATATATTTTGGCAGAAAATATAACTATAGTATTATAGGTTCTTCGCTTGATTGGGATACCTCAAAAGATTGACGAAGAATACCTATGTTTCCGTTGGCCCTGTAACGTGCGCTCTTTCATATTTTTTCTTTTAATTTCAAATTACATTTTTTTGTTTTATTATTTTTTCAAAAATAAACCCGATATGCCTGCAATACAATGCGTTACAACGGTTTTCCAAAAAAAACGAAAGGCCCCAAATCGTAAATTTTAAGATTTTTACGATTTGGGGCGACCTGGGTTTTGCTTTGTGTTATAATGTTTTTAAAGTTGGTGATTTTTTTGATATTTAAAAGGACATCAGGAAAGGCTTAGAAAATGAAGAAAAGAAGTATATTAAGGAGAGAATAAAATGAGCAATCTAAGTGTAAAACAATTTGTTTTGGGTTTAAAGAAATTTACTGCAGTCATGCTTTTCTTTACATCATTTTTTTTGCTGTATGCATGCAATAATCCTATTCCCGAAGAATGTCCGTATCAAAGTGATACTGATATTGCAACAATTACACGAATGATCGAGGCTGAGGCTGAGGCTGCGAATCATGAAGATCTGTCAATTATCAGATCTATTTTTTCCCCGGATGCTCATATCGTAAACGAAAGAGACGGAACAGAATGGGGTGACCCGCTCTCCCATTATCTGGAGTTATTTGAAAGTTTTGATTTTACTGAAGCACTTAACTTTGACATTAAAACATTTGGAGATGGAATTACCGCAGACACTGCATATATAGTCAGTTCAAATTCAGGTATA
>CBDUZW010000121.1:0-7923 GCA_965371805.1 uncultured bacterium
ATATTTTACTACATTTGGTCAGCTTTTACTTCAAGTTTTTATAGGACAGTAATGTTTATCTTTAAAAAATAACAGTAAATTTGAGTTTTATTCATAAATTGTTTGACATTTAACGTAAAATTTCTTACTATATTAAATATTTTTAATAAACAATATTCTAATAAATTGTTTTAAAAAAAAAAGGAGGAAATGTGGAAGAAAAAGATTATAGGATGAGTTTTTTTAAGCCTACAACTGCTTTTTCAAGAACTAACAGAAATCTGGTTTTAACCCTTGTTATAATTTGGGCTATTGCAATTTTTGGATTTCAGATTCTTTTAAGAGTAGTAGAAAAACCAACGCCGGAACCGGCATTGGCAGTGTTCGAGAAAGCTTGGAGCAACATTGAAAAAGGTAGCCCGACATTGGATGATAAAACAAATTTTGCCAGCTCAGTGTTAGCAGTTCTTGGGAAATCAACAATTCTTTCAGCCCCGGAAAAAAGAAATGTTTTAACAAATGCATTGAATTGGGTTGTATATGATTTAACTCCTGAAGATCAAAGAGACGGGTTGTTGACAACAATTTCTGATTTTTCTAAAATAAAAGAAAAACTATCTTCTCTCAAAGATGAAACATATATAAATGGAAAAAAAAATATAATATCTAGAGTAGCACCTGTACTCAATCTAAAAGAGTATAGTTTAAGAGCTAAACTTCTCCCTTTTGTTTTGAAAGCTGATGAGATGAAAGAATTCACAAAAGTTAATAAAGAAAAAATTTCAGATGTGATGAAATTGTATTTAATTCACAATAGATCTTTTCTTACAGATACAGAATTTCTTGGATTTCCATTTCATTACTTCTATACTGCAATATTTCTGTTGATATTATTTGTTGTACTGTGTTGGGTATATGCTTTTATCATTGATAGGTTACATACAAAAATGGGAACCTTTGATAAAAAACCTGTTGAATAAGTGGAGAAATAAATGAAAAAATATATATTTTTGATATTATTATTTGTTACGGCATTTCTAAATGCTGGTAATGCTATGAAATTAGAAGGCGGTTTTAAGGTTGGGCCTGCGATTATACTAATTTCAATATTAATTCTTTTTATTGCAGTTGGAATATTTTTCAGAGCAAAAAATACAACTGATTTTTATGCTGCAGGCAGAGGGATTTCAAGAATTGGATCTGGAATGGCCATTGCATCTAACTGGATGTCTGCAGCTTCATTTCTTGGAATGGCTGCTTTAATGTATGGTTATGGTTACCATGGTTTGGCATTTGTTGTAGGATGGACTGGAGGATATGTTCTCTTATTGATTCTTATGGCTGGTCAGATAAGAAAATATGGAAAATACACAGCTCCTGATTTCATTGGAGACAGATATTATTCGACTACATTGAGAGCTATTTCTGCAATTATTGCAATACTGATCTCAGTTGCATACTGCGTTGGTCAGTTCGGCGGGATTGGCTTAATGTTTAAATGGGTTATGGGAATTGACTATATATGGGCAGTTATTATTGGAAGTTCTGTTGTTCTTACATATACTCTTATTTCTGGTATGCTCGGTGTTACAAAAAACATGCAGATTCAATATGTTATTATTATTACATCATTTTTAATCCCGTTGTTTATATTAACTTTTAAATTTGATTATTTCTGGATTGTTCCGGATATAGGATATGGTGCAGTGGTTACTGATATTGTTAAGGGGATTCCGGTTCCTGAAACATCCTCTCTGGTAAATTCAATAGGTAATAGTTTTGCTATACTTCCAAGTCCGGAGTATGCGATGCCTTGGGATCCGTCAACAGGAAAAACTTTTTTTCAGTGGATTGCCATCGCTTTTTCTTTAATGATCGGTACTGCTGGTCTTCCTCATGTTATTCAACGATTTTACGTTGTTCCTAAGGCAAGAGATGCAAGATGGTCTGTAGTATGGGGATTATTCTTTATTTCTATCCTATACTGGAGTGCTCCTGTTTTTTCAGCTTTTGGAAAGATATTGTCTGCATCACCCGAAGTAGGACATTTAGCTAAGGATGCAATTGTTGTATACACAGCTCAATTAGGTAATATTCATCCATTAATTGTCGGGCTGCTTGCAGCCGGGGGTGTTTCCGCTGCATTTTCAACTGTATCAGGATTATTAGTAGCAGGTTCTTCAGCATTTTCACATGATCTTTACTTTAAGGTCATTAATCCGAAAGCATCTCCTAAAACTCAACTGATGATGGCAAGATTGGCAACTGTTTTAATGGCAATAATCGTTATGTTCCTCGCAATGTTAAAATTAGCCTTAATAGCTCAACTTGTTGCTCTGGCATTTTCACTTGCCGGTGTTACAATATTTCCATTATTTTTACTTGGAATATGGTGGAGTGGATCAAATAAAAAAGGTGCGATGGCAGGGTTAGCAACTGGTTTACTTGTTACTATAATTTCATTGACTTATTTTATCGCTAGTAAGTCTGGATTTACATTACCATATCAGGATTTCGTTTCTTACTGGCTGGGCGCATGGTATTTCGCATGGATCGGTGCTCCACTGGCAATACTGGTAAATATTATTGTGTCTAATCTCACTGAGGAAACACCATATGAAATAAGAAAATTCCTGGTCGAAAAAGTTCATTCAAGTACGACTACATCTTAGAAAATAAATATATCAGAAGTCAGATCTGTTTACAGATCTGGCTTTTGAATTAGGACTGTTTTTAATGAAAAACATATTCAAATTAAGCCGAAACGCATATAAACTTATTATTACAATGACTATTATATCAGTAACAGCCATCATTGTAGCAATAATTTATTATGGAAATATCAACAGGGCTGAAGATCCACGCACTCAACATATAAAAGACTTGTATAAAAAATATACTTTATTTGTAATAAAAAATGATTTTGACAATGCTTTGATAACATTGGACTCTATGGAGTTGGAATATAAGAAGATTGCTCATTATAGAGAGTCTTTTGAAATTGGAGTTCTATGTACAAATAAAGCAGCACTTTATCTGAACTTAGCTTTATATCATTCACCTGAAAAGATTGAGAAGTTAAGCAATCTAATCACTTCAGAAAAATTCTTAAATATGAGTTTAAGTCATTATAAAAAATGGGAAAGGAAATATAAGAAGCTGACAGACATTGAATTATATAATACTATTTCATTTGATTTTCAGGAAATAAATAAAAATAAGGAAGTAATTATACAAAAAAGAGTAAAGGATATAAACTTAGCTTTAATTGAAATCAGCAGAAGATCTTCAGTTACATATACAAATTTAGGGATTGTTAAAAGACATCAAAGAAAATTTGAAGAGGCAATTACTTATTATAAAAAAGCAATTGAGCTTTGGAAAGAAAATTATACTGCAAAAAATAATTTAAGAGTTTTACTAGGAAAAGAGCCTCAAAAACGCAGTATTATAGAAAAAATGTTCCCAAAAGAAAGAAAGTAATTTATTTCTTTATAAAACAATTTTAAAATCTATAAATACAGGAGCAATATCTATAATAGTTATTTCTAATTCTTCTACCCTAGAGTGAACAGAACCTTTATAAAGATAAGCTTCAAATAGAGATAGGGGACCTTCTTCTGCTTGAGCTAGTAATTTAACTGTTCCATCAACCTGATTTTTTGCCCATCCTTTAATACCAAGTTTTTCTGCAGAATCTTGAGCAAAATACCGATATGCAACTCCTTGAACTTTACCTTTAATGACAAATTGTTTTGTGATTATAGTATTATATTGCCTTTTTAAACATTTCCTCAGCTTTATATGAGCTTCTAACAAATGGTCCTGATTCTATAGCTTTAAATCCTTTTTTTAATCCAATTTCTTTTAATTCACTAAATTCTTCAGGTGTGTAATAATTTTTAACAGCAATGTTGCTTGATGTTGGTTGTAGATATTGTCCAATAGTTAACAATTGAACTCCATTTTGCAGTAAGTCATCAAATAATTGAATAAGTTCTTCTTTTGTTTCACCTAAACCAACCATAATTCCTGATTTTATTGTGAAATTTTGAGTACTTGCATATCTAAGAACACTTAATGATATATCATAATTTTTTGGATCTCTGTTAATATTTGAATATAGGGATCTAACTGTCTCAATATTATGATTTAATACATCCGGATTTGCCTGAAGAATAGTGTCAAGATCTTTTGTGTTTCCTTTTAGATCGGGTATTAATACTTCAATTAAAAGATCAGGCTTTTCAGTTTTTAATAGTTTAATGATTTCCGAGAAATACTTAGCGCCACCGTCAGGAAGATCATCTCTGGTAACTGAAGTTATTACTGCATATCGTAATTTCATGATCTCTACCATCTCTAACAGCTTAGAAGGTTCATCTTTATCGAGTGGTGTACATTCTCCATTTGGGACTGAACAGAATAAACAATTTCTTGAGCATATATTTCCCATTATGAGAAATGTTGCATTATTATTATTCCAGCATTCACCCATATTGGGGCATTTCGCATCTTGACAGATTGTATGGAGATTTTTCTTCTCTAAAGTTTTCTTTAGCTTAAAGAGTTTTGAACCGGATGGCATCTTCATCTTGAGCCATCCGGGTTTTGGCTGCCTGGTTATTTTTTTTTTTATTGTCACTTAAAAACTATTTAGTAGTTTTTTGTTTTAACAGATTTGTAACAAGTTCTGCATTCATCTTTAATTTTTCCTGTTTTTGATATAAATCAGTTTTAGCAATTAAAAAATTCTGCCAGTATTGATTTGTTTTTAATTTTAATGCACTGGAATAGAATGATGTTCTCTCTTTTTTAAATTCGTCATCATTAGTAATTGTTTTTGATTTAAGTTTTATTACAACAGCTGTATTACTGTAAATAATAGGAGCAGAATAAATCCCTGCTTCCAATGAAAAAACCATTTTATCAAGTCCTTCTTTTTCAGGGAAATATAAAAGTCTGTTTCCTCTTTTATACCTGAATGTATCAACAAGTAATTTCTGATTCTTAAGGTATTCTTCTATCTTGACTTTATCTTTTAATAAATTTAACTCTTTTGTTATTGCGGGTGATTTGATTTTCAACAAATCAGCTTTTTTTGTTTTAATAACATCTTTGTTAACATTATCTTTAACATTCTCAAGTTTTACAATGCCGGCTTTTTGAATTTTCAAGCATTTTACAACTCCAAAATTCTGTTTTGTATCCTGAATTAATTCGAGAATATCTGATACGCCATTTTCTTTTAAAGTAAAAAGCTTATTAGATAAAGTAGATGATTCATCTATCCCTTGTATAACTTGATCCTTTTTTACAAATCCTGTTTCATTAATTATAAAGTCTTCTGATTTTATATCCTCAATTTTAGTATTTTTTTTGAGTTTTTCTATTATAGTAGAAATTTTCTGTTTTGCTATCGCTTTTATTTTTTCTGGTTCAAGTTTATCTTTTATTATATTTTTAACAAGTGACAGCGGCTTTGTTTTTTCAGCAGATTTTTCTGTAACATGCAGGATTGAAATACTCTTTCCAGTATAGATAAGATCAGATATCTGGCTTACTTCCATAGTTCTGGCAATTTTTCTTTCTTTTTTTATTAGTTTATCCAGATCATATCCCCAGTCGCCACCTATTGAACTTTTTTCATCCTGAGAGAATTCTTTGGCCTTTTGTTCAAAGTTTTTTATAGTTAGGTGTTGTTTTATATCGTTGGCAAGGGTTTCAATATCTTTTCTATTTTTCTTTGTATAGTTTAAAAAAATTCTTGAAACGCGTATTTGTTCTTTTTTTTGAAACTGTGCTTTATTTCTTTCATAGTATGTCTCAATCTCCTGGTCACTTACCAGGTTATTTTTTTTTATTTCTTCAAGTTTTATTGAAACTACTAATCCAGTTCTCTTTTCAGGTGCGAAATAATTGTTTTTATTCTTAGTGTAATATTCTTTTTGTTCTTTATCAGTTACCTGTATTTCATCTTTTATCCATTCTGGAGAAATTTTAATATATTCAATTTCTGCAAAATCTCTTGCTTTACGGAATTTTTTTGCTAAAGTATCTTCATTGATTACTTGTGCACTATTAACAAAATTGATATATTTTTTTGGTAAGATAAAAAATCTTTTTAAGAAATTTTCAAATGATTTTATGCTCATTTTGTTTCTTGTTAGGAAATTTCTATATTGATCCATTCCTATAAAAACCCCTTTATATTGAAAAAGATCAAATATTTGTGAGTTAAGTTCTTCATCAGAAGCTATCATATTTAATTTTTTTGCTTCATAACTCAGAATTCCATTTTGCTTTAATATTTCCAAAGTTTGAGGGTTTGTCCATTTAAATAAACTTTGATAATGTTTAAAATCCTGCATTGTTATAGTTTCACCATCTATAGACATCAGATAACTTTTATTGTCTCCACCAATGGCATCAGTTCCCATTCCCCATTCAACAAAAATAAATCCAACAAAAGCTAATATTACAAGCCATAATGTCCAAGACAATGTCTTCAAATTACTTCTCATAGTGCGTAGCATAATCAATCCTCCGTTTCTTTTTTTAGGTTGGGTTAAGCGGAAGCTTTATTGTAACAGTTCCCCCTTTGTCGTTATTACTTACTTCTACGGTGCCGTCATGCTCTCGTATCATATTATAAGCAATCGATAAACCTATTCCTTTTTTCTGTGTTCTACTTTTGGTAGTATAAAATGGATCAAAAACTTTTTCAGTATTCTGAAATCCACCACCATTATCACAAACACTTATTATAGCATACTTTTTATCTTTTGATTCATCTAATGTGATTATTATTTCTCCATTTACTATATTATTTCCTTTTATTGCTTCTAGTGAGTTTTCACAGATCCCTTCAAAACACATCCACAGGGAGAAGTGGTTACCAGTAATTGTTGGGTCTATGAATATTTTTGTTGTTTTAAACTCTATGTTTATAAATATGTCTTTTTTATTAAAAACTTTTATAAACTTTTCAAAAAAATTTAAAAGATTTATATTAAGTTTAGTTTGCTCAGAACTTGGATTTAGTAAATTAAGTTCTTTTATAATAGTTCTTATTCTTAATGCCTGCTTTCTGATGCTTAAATGCTTGTCTTTTGCATAATCTGAAATATCATTTTTAAGATCGATTAAATCAAGATGTCCTAATATACCAGTTAAAGGGTTATTGATCTCATGAGCAAAACCAGACACAATTGCTGAAAGAGATTTTTGCTTCTCTGTTTGAAGACTGTTTATTTGAGTTTTTTTTAATTCTTCCATGGTTTCAAGTAGTTTTAAATTTGTTTCATTTAGTTTTTTTGTCCTATTTTCTATAATGATTTCCAAGTCTCTTTCGTTTTTCTCAATTGTTTTAATAGAAATTTCCAGACTTGTAGCCATTTCATTAAAATTGTTTACTAAATGATTTTCTTTCTTATTATTTATTCCATCAATTCTGAATGAAAGGTTGCCATGTGAAAGTTGATTTAATCCATCTTCTAACTCATCAGTTTTTGTATTATAAAATGTTGATATGGAATTATAGATAAAATCATAGAAAAAAAGGGATAAAAAAAATGAAAAAATTGATAAAATTATCATTTCTATTAGTAGAGACAGATTGATTTGAGTGATAATTAAATATGTAAATATAACTAATAAAAGAACAAAGAATGACAAGGCAATATATGTTTTCTTTTTTAAATTATCTTTATAATCCATAATTTTTTTATCTATTTATATTTTATACTAAAATTGCTTAGATATCAAGTGTAATGGGTGTTTATTTGATTTTACCCTTGATAGATTGATTAATACAGGCAAAAAATAATAAAATATTTTTTTTTTAAAAAATCAGTTGACAATTCGATTTTCTAATGTATAATAGGGTAGTTTTTCGGCGGTGCTGGGAATAGGGATTTTTGAAATCTGAGTAGAGTGCAATGT
>CBDUZW010000122.1:0-7722 GCA_965371805.1 uncultured bacterium
TTAATTCATTTCTAGAAAAATGAGGTCTAAAAAAAATAGGCGGTGGATTATGGATCTTCTCTTTTATTGACTTCAAAAATACCCTGTGTTATATATTAAAAATATTAACCGGGCATCAATATAGTATGAGGGATATAATTATGGATAAATTGAGAATTGCTGTTTTTCAAAAAAAAGAGATTAGAAAAATTATTTATAAAGATGAATGGTGGTTTGTAATCAATGATATTATTATAACACTTACTGAATCAAAAGATCCTGCCCAGTATTTTAAGCGAATGAAATCGAGAGATGAAGAATTAAAAAAGCTTACTGAACAAGGGGGGGTACAATTTGTACCACCCCTTAAGTTAAATATTGAAACACCAGGTGGTAAACAAAAAATGTATTGTTGGAATACAGAAGGCGTTTTTCGACTTATCCAATCTATCCCTTCACTCAAGGCTGAACCATTCAAACGCTGGCTTGCAAAAGTTGGGTATGAAAGAATACAGGAGATTGAAGATCCAGAGCTTGCAACTAAACGAACCCGTGCACTTTATAAGTCTAAAGGATATTCTGATGCCTGGATTGAAAAACGAATGCGTGGTATTGCCATTAGAGATGAACTAACAGATGAATGGAAAGACCGTGGAATTAAAGAACAAATTGATTATTCTATTTTAACTGCTGAAATATCTAAGGCAGCATTTGGAATGACTCCCTCTGAATATAAAAACTTCAAGGGGTTAAACAGAGAAAACCTTAGAGACCATTATACAGATTTAGAATTAATATTTTCAATGCTTGGTGAAGCTGCTACTACTGAAATTACACGAAACAAAGATGCACAGGGATTTGATGAAAATAAAAATACAGCAAACAAAGGTGGAAAAATTGCCGGTGATGCCCGAAAAAATTTGGAAATCGAATCAGGAAAACAAGTATCAACTTCTGGCAATTTTTTAACTGAACCTGAAGCTAAGAAAAAACTGAGAGGAAAATAAATGAAATTATGAGTAAGAAAAAAAACGTCTAAAAAGATGTTTTTTTCTTACTATATATGTTTTTAATAAATATAATTAAAATCTGTAATTCTTCTTCCCGTTTTTTGAGAGAGAATAATTTCTGGTTTATTTTTAATATTAATAATAAAAAAATGGTTTTCTATTGAAACATATAAATGATTTGATACAAATTTAAATAATAATTTTCAAGCTTATTATTGATATTGACTTCAAAAATACCCTGTGTTATATATTAAAAATATTAACCGTGCATCAGTATAAATACGGGTTTGAAGGTGGAAATGAAGAGAAGAATTTTTTTTATAATTATAATCATAAGTTTTATAGCTTTTAATTTACTGGAAATTTATGGAAATGATAAGTCCTTACAGGTCAATATACTCGATTTTTCCGGAGACATAAATGCTCCAAAAGATAGAGACTCACTGGCTTTCTCTGATCAGGGAGCCTGGTTTGCATATGGTTTCCCAACGGACTCAAAAAATTATGGAGGATTTTCTGGTCCTTTTTTGATGACAGAGCAAAATGGTGTCTGGTGCAGTAAAGTTTTATCACAATTATCTTTATACGACATAGATGCAGATCAAAAGATAAAATGGGACGGTTTTAATTATTCCATAAAGAGCTATAATAGCCATCTTGAGCAGACCTATAAAAATAATAGACTAAATATTATCCAGACTCTTTTTTTCAGTTCGGCACATTCTGCTATAATGACCACAAGGATCAAAAATATATCGAAGAAGGCTATCAGGATTAGAGGGACCTGGGAGGGAGAAATATTTCTAAAGAGTTTAAGTATAGAAAATAAAGAAAATGGCATATTAATTAAATCTGATAAAACTGACGCAGAAGGTTATATTCAGGTTTTTAATGATTCTATAAAAAAAATTATTAACACAAAAAAATCTTATTCAATTGTTCTTAAAAGTTTTGATATTAAGCCAGATGAGACTAAAGATTTAATTCTTACCCATACTTTTATTTTTTCTCAATATGATTTTAAGAATGAAAAAAAAAACTTACAGAAACTTGTTTTAAACCAGAATAAGTTTCTTAAAATCCGTATTAGAGAAAAGGAAAAACAGTTAAAGAACCTCTTTGGTCAATTAGAAAAAAAATGGTCTAAGTCTATTTATAGGGGCCTTTTAGCCAAAGCACTGCTCACACTTCAAAATAACTGGAGAATTCCAGCCGGGGAATTAAAACATAGTGGTCTCTTCCCCAGTTATCATTATAAATGGTTCCATGGTTTCTGGGCATGGGATAGTTGGAAACATGCGGTTGGCTTGTCAAAGTTTAATATAGAACTTGCAAAAGAACAGATCAGGGCTATGTTTGATTTTGAGGATGAGAAAGGCTTTATTGCAGACTGTGTTTACAGAGACACAAGCATAGAGAAGCATAATTATCGGAATACAAAACCGCCCCTTTCAGGATGGGCAGTCTGGAATATGTATAAAAGGGACAGGGACATTATGTTCTTAAAGGAATTGTATCCAAAAATTCTAAAACAGCATTATTGGTGGTATAAAAACAGGGATAATGATAAGGATGGTCTCTGCGAGTATGGCTCTACCGACGGAACCCTTATTGCAGCAAAATGGGAAAGTGGTATGGACAATGCGGTCCGCTTTGATAATAGTAAAATATTAAAAAACCATAATGGGGCATATTCCCTGGATCAGGAGAGTGTAGATCTTAACTCATATCTCTATGCTGAGAAACTATTTTTACATAAGATGGCTGCAGTCTTAAATAAAAAAATAGATAAAAATAAACTTAAAGTTGAAGCGAATGCTTTAAAGATCAAGATTCAAAATCAGTTTTTTGATAAGCAGAGCGGATGGTTCTTTGACTCAAACCTGAGTGGTGAAAACTTAATTAAAGTTAAGGGTTGTGAGGGATGGATCCCCCTATGGGCAGGAGTAGCAACAGTCGGTCAGGCTAAGATGGTTAAAGAAAATATGATGAGTCCAAAGTACTTTAATTTAAAAATCCCCTTTCAGACCTTATCTGCTGACCATCCAAAATTTAAACCCAACAGGGGATACTGGAGAGGCCCCGTCTGGCTGGATCAGGCATATTTTGGAGTAAGAGGATTGCAGAAATATAATTTTAAAAAAGAAGCAGACACAATTATATATAAATTATTACATAATGCAGAAGGGGTTCTGGAAAAAGGAAAATCAATCAGAGAAAACTATAATCCAGCCACTGGAACTGGCATGGAGGCCCAAAACTTCAGCTGGTCAGCGGCTCACTACCTCCTTTTATTAATTAAAGATATATAAAAATAATGAAAGTTTGAATTTTGGTAAGCCTTATTATTTATCAAAAATTTCTTTTATATTGACTTCAAAAAGCCGCTATGATATATATAAAAATACATTATTTTTGGACTTCATGTAAACAAAAAATAGAGGAATAAATGATATGGAAAAAGAATTTTCACAAATAAAAATAAGTACGGATCAAGCTGCAGAAATTTTAAATGACTTATATGATATCAAGGGAGAAGTTAGTCCTCTGGATGGATTTTTAGATTTTAATTTTAAAGTTAAAGCTGGAGCCAAAAAATATATTTTAAAGATCAGCAGGCCGGGTACAGATAAAAAATATCTGGAATTTCAAAATCAGTTATTTTCTTATCTTTCCAAAAGTGAAGTCTCTGATCAAACACCTGCAGCGATTCCAGACAAAAACGGAGAATTTTTAAGTGAAATTATAGATGGAAATGGGGATATACGTTTAGTTCGGTTATTGTCATGGATGGATGGACGATTATGGTCATCAGTTAATCCAATAAAAGATGCTTTATTGTTTAATTTAGGTGAAAGATCAGCTTTGCTGACAAAGGCTTTGACCGGATTTGAACATCCATTCGGGAAACAACAATTTGACTGGGATACAGCCCGGGCAGACTGGACCTACAAACATCTTGATCTGTTTAATGGAGAACAGAGGAGGATAATTCAATACTTTCAAAAAAAATTCATGGAGATCCAGGGTCCTTATAAAATCTTACGTAAAAGTATTGTTCATAATGATGTAAATGATAATAATGTAGTTGTTAGTGGTGATCTTGTCAATCCGGAAGTGACAGCCATTATTGATTATGGGGATGCAACACATACTCAGATAATTAATGACCTGGCAATTGCTATAGCCTATGCTGTTATGAGAAAACCTGACCCCTTAACTACCTCCCTGAATATAGTAAAAGGATATAATAGCCAGTTTCCACTTAAAGATGAAGAACTTAAATTATTGTATGTTTTAGTGGCGATAAGACTGGTATTAATTGTAATACATGCAGCTATAAACAGGAAAAAAGAACCGGATAATGTTTATCTATGGATCTCTGAGAAACCAGCCTGGGAATTACTGGAAAAATGGATGAAAATTGAGCCAAATTTTGCATATTATAGTTTTAGAAATGCATGTGATTTAGAACCACATCCAAAAGAAAAAAATTTCTTAGAGTGGGCAGATAGTCAATCCCTGACATTAATGGAGCTATTTCCCGGTTTGAAATTTAAGTCTATTAAACCGGTTGATATAGGAGTATCAAGTACATGGTTGGGTTTGGAATCGGAATTTACTAATAGTGATCTTTTTTCCTTAAAAATTAACCGCCTCCAATACGAAAATCCGAATACATTGATTGCAGGAGGTTATCTTGAAAACAGGGCTGTATATGGCACTGAAAATTATAAAAAAGAGGGGAATAATGGATCTGAGTATCGATCGGTTCATTTAGGGATAGATTTCTGGGTAGAGCAGGAAACTGCCATACATGCCCCCTTAGATGGAAAAGTTATCAGCTTATATGATAATGGTAATAATAAAGATTATGGACCTACGCTGATCTTAGAACATAAAACAGATGAAGGCTTGATTTTTTATTCCCTCTACGGGCATTTAAGCAGATCCAGTTTAAAACTTTTAAATATAGGTCAATATGTAAAGAAAAATGAATTGATTGCCTATGTTGGAAACCTGTCAGAGAATGGAGACTGGGCAAGTCATCTGCATTTTCAATTGATATTAGACCGTTTAGGCAATAAAGTCGATTTTCCAGGAGTGACCTTTCCAGATCAAACAACTGTCTGGAAGAGTATTTGTCCGGATCCGAATATATTTTTTAAAGAAGAAAAACTTATAATTGATAAAGATAAATCAGCAGATGAGCTTATGGATTTCCGGGAAAAACATCTGGGGAAAGGATTGAGTCTGTCTTATAATCATCCAATTAATATTGTAAGGGGCTCAGGTGTATATCTGATTGATAAATCCGGTAGAAGATTTTTAGATACAGTTAATAATGTTGCTCATGTTGGGCATGAGCATCCTGAAGTCGTAAAGGCAGGACAGGGTCAAATGGGGGTTTTAAACACCAATACCAGATATCTCCATGAAAATATAAATAAATTTGCAGAAGAGCTGCTGGCAACTTTCCCGGAAGAGCTCTCTGTTGTTCATTTTGTTAATTCAGGCAGTGAGGCAGTTGAATTGGCACTCAGAATGGCCCGTACCAATACCGGGCAAAAGGATATGATCGCTGTTGAAGTTGGATATCATGGGAACAGCAATGGTTGTATTGAGGTGAGTTCATATAAATTTGAAGGTAAAGGGGGAAAGGGATCTCCTGAACATACCCATATTGTCCCTCTTCCGGATAGATTTAGAGGCTTATACCAGGGAGAGAATTGTGGACCGGAATATGCATCTCATGTTGATCAGCAAATTGAATATATTAAATCTAAAGAGAGGGGACTTGCAGGATTCATATGTGAAAGTATAATTTCCTGTGGTGGACAGATCGAACTCCCTGAGGGATATTTGAAAAATGCGTATAAATCTGTAAGAGCTGCAGGCGGACTCTGCATTGCTGATGAGGTTCAAATTGGTGTTGGAAGAGTCGGAAAATATTTCTGGGGATTTCAACTACATGATGTTATACCGGATATTGTAACCATTGGAAAGCCGATCGGAAACGGACATCCCGTAGCTGCAGTTGTCTGTACAAAAAAGGTTGCTATTGGATTTGCAAATGGAATGGAATATTTTAATACCTTTGGGGGAAATCCTGTTTCATGTGCTATCGGACATGAAGTCTTAAACGTCGTTAAAAACGAAAAATTACAGGATAATGCTCTATCAACAGGGAATTATCTTAAAAGTAAATTGAATGAAATGCAGAAAGAATTTTCAATAATCGGAGATGTCCGGGGACAGGGATTATTTCTTGGATTTGAACTGGTAGATGAACATAAAAAACCGCTAAAAGAGAAGGTCGCTTATCTGGCAAACAGAATGCGGGAATTGGGTGTTTTCATGAGTATAGATGGAAGGGATAATAATGTCCTGAAAATCAAACCTCCAATAGTCTTTAACAAAGACAATGCAGATGAACTGCTACTCCGCTTAAATACAGTATTTAACGAAGACTTTATGAGAGGATAGCCTGAATATCAAATGTCCTCCAGGCTCGTTACCCTCTTTCGCCCGTCCGGCTGTCCTTCGGAACAGTAAATTTTTAACTCGATTTTTGCAACTCGTTGGAGTGGCCACTCCTAACTCAGACAGCTAAAAATCGCCCATTCGGGTCATTAAAACTTTACTTCAGACTCCCTGAGGCTCCTTCAGGCAATGATCCTTACGGAAGAATTACTAAATAAGGTGCAGCATGAACCTCACAGCCGGCTTAGGTGAAAGCCTCTATGTTAATAAAAATAATTATTGATGGGTTTTATTTTTTGTTTCTGGTTAATCCTTGATATATCCACTTAACATTATTTTCTTTTGTCATAAAATTATTTACTTCTTTGACATGTGTGAATTTTTCAAATGAGATTGAATCCACTGTTTCCTTTTCAGTTTTTCCATTTTTAATGGCTTTTGCAACTGATTCATTGATATATGTTAAATAATCTGCAAATTTTAAATAAGCTTTCATATCTGTGATCTCACCATGACCCGGGATGACCTTGAAGTCAGCATACTGTTTTGCCAGCGTTTTAATGGTTGTCACCCAGTTTAAAGTGTTGCTTCCATCTTCAACATCAATATATGGAGCTATATTATGAAAAAAAAGATCTCCGGTATGAACTACCTTGTTTTTCTCAAATATAACAACTGTATCTCCACTTGTGTGACCCGGACCGAAATGGAAAAGCGAAATTATTTCATTACCGAATTGAATCTTATGTTTTTTTATAAAAACTTCATTTGGTAGGTATGTTGCTTTAGATTTCTTTGCAGTAGTTTTTTCATTATTTTTTTTCAAAGTTGCAAGACAGTTCTTATGGGCAATAATGATAGAACCTTCGGCAACATCTTTATTTCCACCTGTATGGTCACCATGATAGTGGGTATTAATCAGTAACTTTACAGGCATATTAAATACTTGTTTGATTTTTTTTTCCAAAATTGTACCAGTCTGCATTACTCCTGTATCAATAACCAGCAGGTTATCTTTTCCTTTCAAAATAGCAATATTGCCTCCGATCCCACTTATTACAGAAATTGAGTCTGATAGTTTTTGAACTTTTAGTTCAGGTATTCCTTTGCTGAATATGAATGCTGATAAAGTCAGTATAAATATAATGATTAAAATTCTTTTATTTTTCATTTTATTTCTCCTTAGTTAAGATTCAGTAATTACAAAAGTTTATTTAGTAAAACCTTCATAATCCTTTATATAAAAGAC
>CBDUZW010000123.1:0-6819 GCA_965371805.1 uncultured bacterium
TCATTTGGGTTTTTTGGGGGATCAGAGTCTAATATGTTTCTGAACTTCAACAGTAAGGTAGATAAAGAGTGTTTTTAACTCAATGTGATCTGATTTCTGCCTTTTTTTTACTTTATTTTAAATGTGTGTATTTCCCACTCTTCCTCTTCTTCATTTGAATAGAGGTAATAGATTGTGTCATTTATGATCCCGTAAAGTTTTGCATTTCTTCCAATTATCCGGGATAAAAAAGATGATTTGGGGGTTTGTGTAATAAACACTTCTTTTAAAACATTACCTTTCAGATCCATTATCACACATTTTTCCATTTGATCCTTCTTCTCATAAGTGGTTATATAGAGTTTATCATTCGCTACATTTAATTCCTGGATCGCTGTAAATTTTTTAGGATAGTTCATTACAAGAAATTTTTTATAATTATTCCAGCCACCGGCTTGCTTCATCTGTCTTTTAACAAGATCGTCATTTTTAAATTCCTTTAAATATCTATCCCTGTCATTACTGGTTAATGTAACCTTTTTGAACTTTTTATTAATTTCATATAGTTTTTCTCCATTAATATCAAATACAGAGATTATCAATCCACGATGACTTTCCTCAACATATAACCTATCCTTATAAACGACAAAATTAATTGAATCCGGAACCATATTAAGAACAGCAGGATTATTTCCCTGCTGAGACATCAATGTTTTCATGAGAACTTTTTTAGATTTCATCTCCTTATCAAATAAAGAAAGTACCAGCATCATTTTATTGCCATTTTTTTTGGAAGGCGGTTCAATCATCTGGCCAACAAAATTTTCCCCCAGAGGCATTGTCTGAGTTAATGACCCTGGTTTTTTTAATTCCCGGATAAATTTCCCTGTCTTATCATAAAAAACGACTTTCTGTAAGCCTTCGGCAAAATACCCACCCTTAATAGTTGAGATAGGATTGGGCATTACCCCTGCATCAAGTAATTCACCTGGACCTGCTCCCTTTTTCCCGAATTTTTTAATAAAGGAAAGATCTTTAATTGAATAAACAAAAAAATATGAACCCTCGGCAACAATAATTTCCTTCTCATTTAATGCCAGAAAACTGGGTTTTAAAACTTTGCTCAAAGTTCCCAGTTTTTCTGCTGAGATTATTAGTGGTAATACAATAATTAAAATAATTAATAGTAATTTCTTCATTTATCCTCCCTTAAATACAATTGAAATAATTTTGTTTTATATTTTCTTTTGCATTTCAAATATCTAAAATTGACTATAAAAAACAACTCTGTGCCCTTTATGCGCTTTAAAAAAAGTTAAATGATAAAAGGTTTGTCACTCTTTTGGAATAAGTTTTTGATTCATTTTGTACTGGACAAAACCCATTACGATCATCCATATATTCGCAACAATAAGAATATAAATGAAAAAAATCATAGGAGAGAAAAGAACAAGTGAAATCAGGAGAACAGCTATATGTGTGGATGAACCTATCCAGTTCCAGAGAAACAATAGTGTTTTATTAGCTTTATAGTATTCCTCTTTATTGTATTGTTTTTTTACCCGGGTAATTTTAATTTTTGACTGGAGATCCAAGTAACCTAGATATAAGGTGATTAATAGTTTTTCAATGTATTTTCCTCTTTGTGTCTTTAACCTGATAAGCTCATTAGAGAAATTGATCTGATCATTTTTTATGGTATTAACTTTTCCAAGGGCGTTAGCTAAAAACTCATGCCGGTAATAGTCCACGACCATGCAGTGTATCCCAAGTGATATAGCAGAAAGCAGCATTATTACCCAGGGATGAAAAGGTAGGTTAAATACTCCCTTTTGAAGAGCAATGTACAGTCCTATGTATGCTGATATTGAGGTAATGTAATCAGCTACTCCATCGACAATCCTTCCTGTAAGAGTACCATTGTTCTTTAGCCGGGCAACCATGCCGTCACAGCAATCCATGATATGTGTCAGCCCATATAGAATGGCACCTATGATGAAACTTGAGCGAGTTCCGATAGAAATAATAATTCCACTTATTATACCCAAAAATATCGAAACACTGGTAATTTGGTTTGGAGTTATCGGAAACTTAATCAGGATTTTAACAAGCAGAAAAGAAATCGGTCTGAAAAAAAATAGATCTATCATCTCTTCAACAGAGATATCCTTTAAAGATTTTTTATACTCTTTAAAAAAACTTATAATCTTGCTGCTTTTTAATCTGGAAAATTCAATGTTTCTTTCCATAGTTAAGTTAGACTCATTAAAAAAACGCTTTGCGTTAAAGTCTTTTTATAATGTTTATAATTTAAACCATTGATTATCATTTTGAAACAATATCATAAAAAACAAAAAAAATCTATAAAATTGAGAAATTTTGCTGGCATAAAAAAAGATGGTGTTGTATTTTATGTAAAATTGAGACAAATTAGTTGACATTATTATTCTGCTTTTATTCTTATGAATCGTGATTTTGCAAGTATTTCGCTATCTTCGTTTACTGCAAATGCCTCAAAATCAACCCAATTTTCAGAATTATCAAATTCTACGGGTATTGTCACTTTCTTTAGATCTTTTTTGTACTTCCATTTCCTATAGAGTGTATAACCTTTTTTCACCGGAAAAATTAAGAGAAACAAATTTTCTGTCATTTTTTTTAAAACTCTTAATATTTATTAAAGCAGGATAAAGTACTGAGATTACAAGTGATTTAATCATTACTGGAGAGGCACTCTTTACTGAATCAATATTTGAATAAAATATTTTATATTGACCCGGTTTTGTTCCTTTTGGAAGTTTCAATCTTGCAAACCAACTTCTTGAGGAAATCCAATCCTGTTCCTGAATTTTCATTGTTACTTTTTTGTTTTTTTCTGAATTTATTTCTATCAGGGGAACAGATGTTATATCCATATCTCTGTTAAAAAATAATTCGAGTTCAATGATATCACCTAGATCTGTTTCTTCAGGATATAGAACATGTTCATACATCTGAGGAGGAGCATTCTCTGAAGGATAAAGTAATTGGGGTTCTATAGTGATGTTTTTTTCTTTAGATATTGAGTTCATTGTTTTTTCTGACAACTCACCCCCCCAGAAATTATCTGAAAGATCAGTATCTATATCTGTAGTTATTGTTGATATATTATTATGAAATGTATTAAATTTGATTTTGATGTTTTTACAGTTTATAAAAATAAGAGCTGCATTATTGTTTAAAAATAGAGAATCATTTATAAGAATATTTTCACAATCAATAAAAGCTAATCCCTTTAAAGAATTTGTAATATTATTTCTTTTTAATTCAATATTTTTAAATGATAAAATCTCTATATTTCCTGTTATTTTTGAATCTTTAATTTTCAAGAGTGAATCTTTCGTTTTTGATATGATTTTTAAATTTCCTTCAATAACGCAGTTCTCAAATGATATTTTGTCAGATTTAATTTCTGAATGTTTCTTTTTATTCTTATCTAAAGTTGTATTGATAATTATAGGTTTTTTTAAAGATCCTTTAAATGACAACTTATCTTCAGAAATAAGCTGACAGTTCTTGAAATCAATTATTGCCCCTGATTCTATTATTAGTTTAACATCTTTTAGTTTTTTGACTTCTCCTGTAAAAACATATGATTCTCCTTCCAAAAGCGTAAGATCCTGACTTATATCACCAGCGATTATAACATCCTTGCTTATCTTTTCAATGGGAATGTTTTTGTTTTCAAATAAAAAAGGTTTGGATTTGGACTCTTCTGTTAGTGGAGAATAAATATATCCTGTTTTAATTTTGTTGTTTTTTAATTCAGGTATAATCACTGTAATCCAGTTTTTGTCTCTCTTTAGAACACCAAAGATAACACCCATTCTAGTACTTCCAATAATTTTACTAGAAGCACTTGAATTTTCTCTTATATTAACATGATTGTATCTGATTTTTACAGAACCAAGCCCTTGAACTTTCAGAGGTTTTATATCTGTTGGTTCAATCAAGGGTTTATGAATAAACCCCCATGGCCTATTAGTTCTCTCTTTTCTGAAATAAAAACCTTTTAAAGAAATTTTAGCCCAATCACCATCTATACTGATTACCTGTACCAGGAGATTCTTTTTTAATCTTCCAATAATTTTACTTTTTAAATCGGGCTTGTATCTGACATTTGCAATATTTACAGTGACTTTACTGAGAGATGAATTCGTCTTCTCTTTGTTTATATTGGTTGGGTGTTGAATTGAAAAGAGAAAAACAACAAGAACCATCAAAATCTTAATTTTCAGTATAAATTTATTTCTATACATGTAAATTAACACTTTCTTGACAGATTTCACATGAATTAATTTTTTTCATTTCACCAAAATATACTATAAAATCTGAAGATATACAAGCTAAACCTGAATTATTAATTGAAAGATAGGGGATTAAAATAGATAAAATTAATCCCCTATCTTCATATTTACTATTTTAACTCTTTTAAAAGCTCTGCAACAAAATCCCAGACTTTTCCGATTGCTTCAATATTGACTTTTTCATCAGGACTATGCGCATTTTTCAAGTCAGCTCCAATGGAAATCATATCCATCCCGGGAAATTTATTTCCGATAATCCCACACTCCAACCCAGCATGTATTACATCCACAACTGGCTTCTTTTTAAACATTCTTTCATATAACTCTTTACTCTTTTTGAGAAGTTTTGAATTCATATCAGGTTGCCATGGCGGGTAACCCATTCCTGTCTCAGCTTTTCCACCTGAAATTGATGCAATACTTTCAATTCTGTATGTCAGTTCATTGAGTTTTGAAATCACCGAACTTCTTTGACTGGATAATATTTTTACTTCATCATCTTTGATTTCAATTGTTGCAAAATTGTTTGAAGTTTCGACTAGATTGGATATGTCAAGTGACATGGATGCAACTCCATGGAGAAAGGCTAAAATCAAGTTAATAGTTTTTTTTGTACTATTTTGTTTTAGAACTCTTGAATAGTCTTGACCTGATGGGTCTATAGATATAGTTATTGAAGGATCAACTTCTCCAAATTCAAGTCTGAACTCTTGCTCTTTCTGTTTAAGAAACTCTTTAACTTTATCTAAATGTAAACTGTTGATATATACAATTGCATATGAGTCTCGTGGGATTGCGTTATGAGCGGATCCACCATTAATATCAGCGATTTGAAGAGCAATGTTTTCTTTTCTTAAAGCATCCAGAGTTCTTCCAAGTATCCTTATAGCGTTAGCCTTGCCCATATCTATGTCAATACCTGAATGTCCACCCTTCATTCCAGCTGCTTTTATTCTATATTGTGAAAACCCAGAAGGAATTTTTTCAAAATTCATGGGAAAAGTTAAACTTGTATCTGTACCTCCTGCGCAGCCAACTGTAAAAACACCCTCTTTTTCGGAGTCAAGATTTATTAATAACTTTCCATTAGTAAAACCAGGCTTAATAGCATTTGCTCCGTTTAATCCTGTTTCTTCATCTACAGTAAAAAGTAGTTCTAAGGGGGCGTGAGGTAGATCATTATCAATTGCCATAGCCATTGCCAATGCAAGGGCAATACCGTTGTCTGCACCAAGTGATGTTCCGTCTGCAGTCAACCATCCATCTTCATAAATTAATTTTATAGGATCATTATCAAAATCATGATTTGACTCAGGGGTCTTTTCACAAACCATGTCAACATGACCTTGAAACACTATAACTGGAGATTTTTCATATCCTTTAGTACCGGGTACTTTAATCAGTATGTTCATTATGTCATCTGTCTTAACTTCCAGATCATGTTTTTTTGCCCAGTTAATTAACCATAGACATATTTTTTCTTCTTTTTTAGAACATCTTGGAATTTTACTGATCTCTTCGAACCATTTAATTACATCCTTTGTTTTTTCATGTTTAATAACCATTATTTCTCCTTATTTTTTATTAATAAATATAATGCAGAATAATAGATTCGTCGTCCCAACTTTTTTTTCTGGTACATGTATATTATTTTTTTATAACATTAAGATGAGAGAGGAGGAATGTTGTTATGTTCAGGTTTAGAAAATTTTACTTATGATTGGCCCAGCGAAGAAAATCACAGTAGATACCACATTAAAACGAAATTCGTTAATACTTTTTCGAACACTTTTTGCATAATGTTCACCATCACTAAATATTTCACTCTGAATTTTTGCTTTTAATCTAACTTTTTTGTCTTTATAAATGTTTCCAGTTATTCTGCATGCCCAGACGAGACTTATCAGTATTTCAATCGCTTTATCCGGTTGTTTATTATCTAATATAATTCTGTCCAGATCTGACTTGAGTTTTCTGTATATGGTGTCTTTCCAGATCTCATAGCGGTTTTCAATCTCGTTACTATTTTTATCCCTTTGTTTCCTCAAGTATCCTTTATTTATAAGGTTTTTAAAAATTTTTGGTTTTATGACTTTATAACTTGAAGAAAGTTTTGACATCCACCAGCTAAGTTTTTTATCCTTGTTAAGGCCTGTGATTCTTTCCAGGATCAAACTCTGGTAATAGTCTCTTGTGGGTGTTTCATCTTTAAGTACCAGCCTTTCATATTCAAAGCTTATCCGGCCTTGCTCTTCCAGTTCAAAAAGCAGGGCTGCGATAATTGCATATTTCAGCGCAAAGCGGGATCTGTAAAAAAGTTTTCCACTTTTTTTATCAAGAGCTAATATAAAAAGTTTTTCAACCAGAGGAATAGATTTGTTATCTTGTTGCATATCTCTATATTATCATAATCAGAAGCAAAAGAAAATATAATAAGAAGACCATAATCCACCGCCTATTTTTTTTAGACCTCATTTTTCTAGAAATGAATTAA
>CBDUZW010000124.1:0-6683 GCA_965371805.1 uncultured bacterium
CATTTGGGTTTTTTGGGGGATCAGAGTCTAATATGTTTCTGAACTTCAACATTATTAAGATATTTTTTTTAAGACTTGAATGTTTGATAAGAAAGAATCAGTCATAGAAAGGAGTTTTGCGTATTTTTTTTTCATTTCTTCAGCCAGTTGTGGAAATTGCAGATAATCCATATCCATCATCACAAAACTGAAGAAATGTTTTAAAGGACTTAAGGGTTCTTCCCTTTTGTCCAGAAAACCTTCAATAATATTCAACTGATTGAGAGGTTTGGAAATGGCATCCTCGGTAACTCCCGGTTTGGAAAAAATTGATATTAATTCATTACATGCAGCAAGTCCTACACTAAAGATTTCCTTTAATGTTGTTAATTCCATGCCAAAGGTTTCAATCAATTGTTTGAAGACAGCAGAACCTTTAAGTCCCGGCACCTGTTCCTTGATAAATTCAAGATAAAAGCCTACATCTCCGGCATTCTCCCATAAGATCCGATAGAGTAAACCTTTTTGAAAATTAGGTGACAAAGATTTAGAGAACACCGGATAATAAATCAGACTCCCATTTTTAATAAAAGTAGAACGATAAAGAAATAGTTTGGGAAAATTAAATTCCAAATCACCTGAACCGGTAATTACCTCTTTTGCCACGGCAAACACTGCCTCTACACTGATCAGCTTTCTGCAATTCATATGGGAACATTTTTGATTATCAATACAGGGTTGGCAATCCAGTTCCGACTGTATCACATAATGTCCTATCCCATAAGGACCCGTTTCGGTATAGGAAGCAGAGGCAAAAGTAATACTTATTACAGTTGTATTTACTGCACAGGCAATATGAGAGGGGCCCGTGTCATTACTGATCAATAAATCACACTCTGCCAGAAGTGCCGGTAGTTCAATAATTTCAGTCTTCCCTACCAGGTTTATCACATCATAATCTGCATTAGATATAAACGTTTCAGCCAGGCCGGCTTCGGCTTTACTACCGATTAATACGAGTTCCATATCCTTGTTAAAATTCTTTAAACGACCGCCAAGTTGTGCAAATTTTTCGACTTCCCACATGCGGAGTGCTTCACTGGCACCCAATTGAATTGCTATCAATAGACCACCTTTATAACCATTTCCCTTCAAAATGTCCTTTCCACGGTTTGTCTGTTGCTGAGTATAGGGTAAGTACCCGGAAACTTTCCGGTTTTTCACACCCCCGCTTCGAGTATAGAGATCAACCATACTGAACAGATTATAATCCCGATTATGAATCATGGAAAATATATACTTCATCCAATCACCCAGTAATCTGACTTCGTCTTTATTTGAGCTAGTACGTCCAAATTTGGATTTAGCTTTTAAAAGAGAACACAATTTTGCCGGCCAGACATCATAAGCAAGGTTAACTGCGACGTCATATTCCTCAATCAATTCTGGATATTCTCCATTTGATGGACTTTCCAGAAATTTCGCCAGCTTTGAGATCTCCCCTGAACGAATTCTAAGGAAACGGTCTATTAATGGTGAATTCTGCAAAATAGCGGTGAACTCCGCATAGCAGATCATAGTGATATGGCAATCAGGATCCTCTTCTTTCATTGTCATTAGAAAGGGCAGCGTATTGATCACATCACCCATACGGCTCAGTTGGATTACTATAATTTTTTTCATATTACCAATATAATAGTTAATTCAGAAATAGATTGCAATACCAAACCTTTATCTGTGAACATTTGGTGCAGATACCAGTTACGATTGTATGAAATCTCTAATGGTTTGATACCAATCCTTGTCAAACTTGAGTGATGGTTTATGGACCAGAATAGTTTTAGGTTTAATCTCTTTTATCTTTATTAATAAATTGGTGAGATTATTATACCCTGTATCCATAAAATAGATTGGATCGATGTGGTTCCATTTGCATGCAAGTTGCCTGATAGTTCTGTATTTTTCTATAATTATCACTTTTTGTGTTTTTTCAATTAGTGCTTTACATGCATAGTTCAATCCGCCTCCCAGAATAATCACCTGCTTTTGAAGATCAATATCAGAGCTATACCCCTCGAATAAGTCCTGCCAATCGCCTGGCTGTTCATAATTATCAAAATCCATACCATTAACATACAATACTGGGTCCCCTTTGCCGGTATCCAGATTTTCTAACTTTTGAACATTAAAATCGATAATTGACTCATAGTTATATTGTGAAGGGAGAAGATTTTCATCTCCCCATTGATCAATTGGATTAGCTTGAATAATACGGTTTTTTTTATTATATGATTCAGTAAAATCATTAGGATAGAATATCAAACGGTTATTATAGGTTACATCACCCCTATTGTGATCCAGATGATAGAGGGCATAGTGCGGATCATCCGGGAATGTTATCGTTTTTATCCCTTCAAATTGGAGCCGGTAGTAAAAATCACTGTCTTCACGACCCCAGCCGGTCATTTTTTCATCAAAACCGGTAAGTTTTTCATACACATCACGGTGCAGAATTATATTTCCATATCCCAACAAATTAGTGATGGACATATATCGATCTTCCAGAAATGATTTTACTTTCCCGGTGATGACGCTATTTTCTTGAATAGATTTAGTCAGTGATGGATCCAGATCCCGGATACCACCAAATATATAGCACTTTTGCTTATCTTCAGCATTAATATAAGTAGCGATATTTGACAAGAGTTTTTCAAAGAAAATACAATCCACATCCAGGGCAAATATCCATGGATAACGGGATTTTTTAAATGCCAGGTTTAATGCCCAGGATTTACAGAATGTGCCCTTATAGTCGATATAGCAATAAGAGACAAATGGAAATATTTCCAATTGAGAACTGATATTTTCATCAGATCCCAGATCCATTACAATTACTTCCAGATCATCTTTAAAAAACCTCAGGTTTCGTTTCAATTGAGTGATGACTGTCAAGAGACTCTCTTTGCGATTCCGGACAGGAATAAGGATAGATATTTTCATTTACACATCCAATGAACTTGGTACAAAAACCATATTATCAAAAAGAACTGTATCGCATAAGTAAGTGTATTCAGACCTATAAAAGCACTTTTCATAAATTAATTATAACCTCAATCAAATAGCCCGTCAAATCAATTATTTTTATGACCTAATACCATTCTATAAATAAATAATACTATTTTGGTTATGTTTTTGTTTCTTTTGATTGACCTTACTCTGATTTGTCTATGTAGTACTTACACAGCGTATATTCCTACGCTTTTCATATTTTAGTAACGCAGGAGCAACGTAAATGTTAAATAATTAAAATAATTTTAATATTCATATTTTACTTTAAGCTATATAAAATTCCCAGTAAAAATTAAAAATAATATTAAATTATTTTTGTAGGGAGAAATTGATAATCTGTAAAGAAATCCTTCTGCGTGAAACATCTTTTTTTTCATTTCAATAGTTCAACTTCTTGCCTGCCCCCTTTTTTTACCATATCCAGGTTATCCGATGCTATAATAATTATAATTTTAATAATTTTTCAATTTTAGGTGTCATAATATCCGGACGTAAAAAATGCCCCTTTTCTATTATTGTCCCAGTTTTATTTATCAAAAAATAATGGGGTATTCCAATAATTTTCAATGTTTCTCTTAAGGCTGAGCTTTGCTCTTTATCTAAAAAATAATGCTGACCTCCAATTTTCAATTCATCTAACATGGCTTTAAAGATCTTCTTTTCTGAATCAAGACATATAAAAACAAAAGCAACATTCTTACCTTTAAATTTCTTGATCAACTTTTTTGATTTTGGCATTTCTTGCGTGCAGGGTTTACACCAGGTTGCCCAGCAATCAACATATATTACTTTTCCTTTATTAATAGCTAATATATTTTTAAAAATTTTATTGGCAGATGAATTTAGAGTATTTTTTATTAATGCAGCAGAGGCAATTTTAGGATTAATTACTCTGCCTGATACTTTAGAATAAAGTTTGAATAATGGACCTTTCAGGAAAGGCTCTTTAACATATTTATTAACTAAATCTAAGTTTTTGTCAAAACAAGCAGTATCTAATTTACTCAACTCGTGAAACAAAAATTCAGTTAAAACTAACTGACGAAGTATAGGGTCTTCTGTGTACTTAATTATTCCTTTAAAAAAATTAGTTTTCCAATTATCTACAGTTTTATGCTTATTTTCATTCCAGACCATATACCTAACATATCCCATGTGAAATCTATTTATAAAATTTGAAAGAGTATACCCACCAATAAACATTATTTTGATTATTGGTAATCTTTCTAATTGGCGAGAATAATAATTTAAAGGAACATCCCAATTTTTTGAATTTAAATTATTTCTTCTTTTATGAGCTGAAGGATAAAAAAAAAGATCTAAATAATATTCATTATCAATTAACATTGACGCCCATACTTTAGTTTCTTCATTAGGCAAAAACTTTTTAACAAAATTATTATAAACCTTTTTCCACTTTTTTCTTCTAGAATCTAAATAATTTAAATACTGTTTTGTGTCATATTCTTTTTGTGCTCTTTTTCTGTCAATCCAATCATAGTTTAAAGGATTGGTATAAAATAAATATTGAAAAGCTGCTGCATCCTGATTTGTTTTTTTAGAATCACCTTTAAATTTTATAGTTTTTAAGATACCTGGTCTTTTTTTATATCTTCCATCAAACTCAAAATATATTTTATCACCTGGATGTGTTAGGACTAAAAAATTTGTGTCATATGAAACACTAACATCTGTAGGAACATAACTTTCAAATTCAGCATGAAAAATATTGTTTTTATTAATTTTTGCAGTAATTAATTGCCCATCAAATCCGATTCTAAATACATATATTGAAATATATTTTATCTTTGGGTCACAATTTAATATTTTCCCTTTAATAATAACTTTTTTCTTTACAAGGTTTTGAACTCTCCTTTCTGCTTTTCCTATACTGAAAAAAACAAAAAAAACAATTATTAAAATAAGCAGTTTTTTCATAAACATCCTCTCACATTATAATAGATTTTATTTGACAAAATAATTATACTGATTTTAAAAAAAACATACAAATAAAAAGTGAATAACCTTAAAGGGCTAACGGAAACATAGCTGCGTTTTTCCACCACATATATTGAACTACCGCAATAAGAAATTTTGTAAATGTTTTATTTTTTTTGCCATTTTGGTGCTTCATTTTCACCCTTAAAGGTCAATTGGATTAAGTTTTTTCCATCATAATCAATTGAATACAATTGATATTTTCCATTTCTGTTTGACGAAAAAATCAAATGCTTACCATCTGGAGACCATGAAGGATTTTCATTTCTTCCTGAATTTTCAGTTAATTTTATTGTTGAATCACTTTTAAAGTTATAAACATAAATATCAAATCTATACTCTATTCTTGAAACATATGCCAGTCTTGTACTATCTGGAGACCAAGCAGGAGAATCGTGGTAAGTGCCTTCATGAGTAACTCTTCTAATATTAGCTCCTTCAGCATCCATTATATATATATTTGGATTACCACTTCTTTCAGAAGTAAAGGCGATTTCTCTTCCATTTGAGCTCCATGAGGGCGCAACGTCTACAATTTTATTGAAAGTTAGTCTTTTTATATGCCCAGTGTCCATATTTCTTATATAAATTTCTGTATTTCCATCCATAGAACTTGAAAATGCTATTTTATTTTCAGTTGGATGCCAATCAGCAGCATAATTAGCTCCCTTTGATGCTAATATTTCAGTTCTTCCAGAATACAGATGAAACATATAAAGATCTGGATTATTGTTTCTGTATGAAGTATAAATGATTTTTTCGTTATCTTTACTCCAACTTGGTAGAATCTCAATATAATTATTAAAAGTAATTCTTTTTTGCCTTTTCCCATCATAATCCATTATATATACTTCTTTATTTCCATCTCTGTTAGAAATAAAAACAATCTTTGTTGTAAAAAAGGCTTTTTCACCAAAATATTCCATTATCATATCTGATACTCTATGAGCAATCAACCATTTAAATTCAACTTTCCCTCCAAAAGTTCTTCCAAAGATGAATTTTCCACTACTACAATCATAAGCTTTAACAGATAAAGTTATCCTATCATTATTTGAAATATCCAAATTACCAACAATAAGAATATTTGCCTTAATAGAACTCCAATCTTTAAAGTTTATACTATTTTTATTAAATTTCGGTAAATATTTGTAATGTTCTCTTGGAATAATCTGAAAAACCCTTGAATACAATAGATCATTCCAGATTGTTTTGTATATTTCATTTCTTAATTGAATACTATTTTTTGAATTATCATTAATTGAAAAATTTGGAATTGCAATAGGTATTCTTGAAACTCCTTCAGATAATTGTAATTTTACTTCTTTTTGTGAAAATATAGTGATTGTAAACACCATTATAAAAAACAAAAATTTTACTATACTTGAATATTTTATATTCATAAAAACTCCCTATTTATAGAATCATCTATATTAAAGAAAAGATTATATATATTTTCAGAATATCACAAATTTAGCAAAATTGTCAAATACCTTAAGTCGTTTTGTGGACTGTCACCAAAATTTCACAATTGCTATTTTTCTTGAAGGAATAAAAAGATATTTAATTAGGGGTATTGATATGTCTACAAAATTTGCTTTTGCAATGGCATTTACTAAATTAAATAGTAAAAACAG
>CBDUZW010000125.1:0-6622 GCA_965371805.1 uncultured bacterium
GGGCCTAATTAACAAAAAAAACAACTTGTAGTTTTGTTGATTAAAAATTTAGGTAATGCCATTTCCTAAATTATTGACAGAACTAACAACATAGTCTAATTTCTTGTTAAAAACTCCATAAAAAAAGGTTTTGTAAATCCATTCTCCAACACCAATAATTACCATACCAAAAACATATGTCCTTACCAATGGAAGCTCCTTTATTAAACTATTAACCATTGCACCATGTATTACTGCCATAACATAAAAAATGCCCATTAATTTGTGGATATTTATCCATTTGTGATAAGGAATTTTCTTTTTAAAACAGGTGCGACAGATATAACAACTCCAATAATAATTAATGCAAGGGCTGCAAATTATCAGTGTATTCCCTGTAAAAAGCAAATATACTTTTATTGGGGTAACGGAAACATATCTGCAATATAGTGCCATATGAATTCTTCTTTTATTTTGGACCTAGAACTTCTGTATGATTCGAATAATTAATGTGTTTTTAATATAACTCGGGTAAAATAACAATTATTTGTCTCAAAAAAGAAAGTTAAAAGTAAAAACCAGAAATAATATTAGTTCCGAGTTACGGTAGTTCCGGAACTTTTTTCTAAATTTTATGATGTTTTTGCCATCATAATGAGGTATTTTAGCAGAATACGGATATATGTGCCAGCTCCTTATATAAATACGGAACTTATGTGGCCCCAAAACGCAGCTATGTTTCCGTTAGCCCCTACTGGAAAAATTGGACTGCCACCAAAAATTATCCCAAGTAGGATTTTGAAAGTATTACTCAATGTCCAATATTGATTTTGAGATAAATTTTGCAGGGATTTTTATTTTTAATAAATTTGAAGTAATTTTATTTAAATGGATTTCAGCCTTACCATTTATTTTTGAAACTGTTAACAAAGCGCCTAAAAAAGTATCTTCAGTCCGGTTTGAAACTACAGGGATTTTTACTTTCATAAGATGGTCTATTATAAATTTTGTGTTTTTTTGACTTAATAGTTTGTCATCAGTTATAATGATGACGAAAGAATTTTTTGTATTCTCTATATTCCGAATTTTTGAAATGAAATCTTTTAAATTACGAATTCCCATTGTCAGTATGTTTTTATTTGAAATTATCCGGGCTCTTTTGACTTCTTTTGTAATTGACTCTTTATTAAGAAGCGGGAAAATGATATAAATGTCGTTTTTATCCAAAAAAACATCTCTTGTACAAAACTCTATTTGTGTTATAGAGAATCCGAATATTAAATTTGATAGAAATATAAATGTTAAAATACAGTATGTCTTTCTCATTTTTTCTCCTCTTTATCTCTCTTTGATACATTACTCATTATCTAACAAATATTTTCAATTTCTACAATTAAAACCAAATTGCAACTACATTAAAAGAACATGATAGTTTTATTAAAAAAAAAAAGCAATAGAAAAAAGCTGCTAACCCCTCATTTTTTTAGACCTGCCCCCCAAAACTTGATCCATTTTCTAAGTTGGGGTATGACAACGATTCGTGCGCTGTACTGAACTAGGCTTCTCAATACGATGAAATATAGGCTTCTTTGTCAGTTTGCAATTACGTTCAAATTGTAGTTTATTAAAGGACGTTCTCTACTTTCATCTAAACAATATTTCCCAAAACGGTTGATATGCAAGGTTCTATAGGGACTAAGTGTTGATGCGACCTCTTTTGTTATATTTTTCCCTTCTATTATCATTTCATTTAAAATTTTACTTTGATCATATACATTCATAAAAATTAAAGCATTTGCAACCAAGTGACCATATCGTATTATTTTACGTTGTTGGTCTCTAGTATTCTCTGTAATAATACCTTTAGGAGCCTGGCAACGATTCCTTAACTGTACTGCAATAGGTAAGAAAATTATAAAAAATCAGAAATTTCTATTTTTTTTATTTATAATGTGCTACTATTTTACTATGTTAATAATTTATTTAGGTTTTCAACATTTTATTAAAATTCTCAACAGGTTTTTTGCAGATTTTTCCACAAAGTTTAGGAGGTGTGACAAATTATGGGTTTACTAAGAACTTTATCGAAAAACGGTTTTACTATCAGTTTATATTAGATGTCAAATGGTAATTTTTATAACTAAATTAAAAATTCTATTGGGGTAAATATGAATAAAACAGCAAATATTTTCAATGTGTTAAAAGTTAGTTTTTATACTATATTCTTTAGCTTCATTATTTTTTCTTGTATGAACCCTGAACCAGTAGTACTACCACAATTCAATCATCTTATTGCAAAAGGAGTGGATGGGCAAGGTGATTTTGAAATTAGCACAAAAAGTGGCTCCCCTATTTGTGTTATGAATGACTCTATATTTTCAAAGGCAATTCAGTTCTCATGGGAAGACAGCCGTTTACCACTAGCCATTCAAATTTATTACAAAAATAGTTTGTTTTATCCAAACAACGATTCAACTCCTTCAAATTCTGGTGTAATAATTAATTTTAAATCCAATAAAGCAGATTCAATACCCTACGAATTTAAGATTTGGAAAGTCGGAGGAAGTTCTCCAATTATCGAAGGTGTTTGGTTTTATATAATTAGTGAGGCATCCGAGATTTGAATGGGTACCCCAACATCTTGGGGTTTTTTGTCTATCCCCTCGAAAAGTTCTTTTCATAAATTCTATTTCCATAAAATATTTGAGTTGATATAATTTAAAATTTTGAATATCTAATTCTAATGATCTTAAAATCCTACAAGGATCTTTCGCCCAACGCCGTATTGGTAAGGAGCAGGTTATGTTACGCCACTTGCCACCGCATTAAAATGGTATCCGGAAAAACGTGGTCTTATAAGTGGATTGGTTGTAATGGGAATGGCCGCAGGGTCTATTTTTGGAGGTATGGGTGGACCTATTCTAATTGAAAAAGTAGGAGTGTGGAATACATTTTTGGTTTTTGGATTAGTTTTTGGGACCATAATCACTGCTTGTGGACTTATTCTCAAAAATCCACCTGAAGGATATACACCACCGGTAATAACAAATTCAGTAAATAAAATCAAAGAATCAACTAATAAAATGAAAAATAACATTGTTTCTAATGATTATTCAGCGAAAGAGATGATGAGCACTCTCTCTTTTTATCTTATATGGTTGGTGTTTTTAATTGGTACAGGAGGCTGTTTAATGGTTATTTCACAAGCATCGCCGTTTGGACAAAATATTGTTGAACTAACACCTGTTATTACCGGTTCAGTAATTATGGTATAAGGGATCTTTAATGGTTTAGGTAGACCTGCATGTGGTTCCTTGTCAGATAAAATAGGCAGGAAGAATGTTATTTATGTCGCATTTGCAATCCAACTTATAGCCTTAGTCTTTGTTTTACCGAATGCAAATTCATATATAATTTATGCGATTGGTGTATCTTCAATGGGTTTTTCTTATGGGGTTTTTTTGAGGACAATGCCATCAATAACAGCAGATTACTATGGTTTAAAAAATGTGGATCTAAACTATGCCTGGGTTTATACAGGATGGGGAGCTGCGGGATATTTCGGTCCACAAGTAGCTAAAGTATTAGTAGGCGAAAGTCTTGAAAGGGGCGACTGGAACAAAGCTTTTTATTTTATAGCAGTCTCCTGTGTGATGGGTATGATCTTATGGTTTTTTACTAAACCACCGGTAAGACCTGCAACTACAAAATAAATTTGAATCAAATGTAAGCGTTCAATAAATGGAAGTTGTACTTTGCTGGCTTTCAATTACCCACATCTTTTGATCGACTCAAATTAAACGCAATAATACTATATATAGGTAATATATCAATATCAATATTGACATTTAAATATTAATTAAGGTATAATTTATTTATCTAATGAATAATTCTTTCTTAAAGATGTTACCAAAGCGGCTGATATATGTTATTACAGAACCATCACTAATAGAATCATGGTTTTTCAAAAATCACATAAAGAAGGTTTTTATTGGTGAAAAAATAGATATCATTCCCGATCGTTCATTTAAATTAATTCGTATCAATCATATTAAAAAACTTAATTGGTAGCGTGAATAAAAAAAAAAGGAGAAGATATGAAATTAAAATTATTTTTGTTTTGTTTTGTTTTAAGCTTTACTGTACTTTTTGCAACGGTACAGGAGTTTCAAGTAACTCTTGATGATAATACTCAAATTAGGGTATTCAATGGCACCCCCTGGTCGAACAGTATTGTTGCTTCATTAGTCTTGATAGCTGATCGTTCAACCCGTTCAGACCGCGTACACAGTCCTGGGAAGGGGTTATTTAAAACTAATGATATTATATTTGTTAATGAAAACTATCTTGCATGGTTTGATTACACGATAGGTGATGGAGCTGACCTTGACTTTTATAATTACTGGACGAAATATCACGGAGGTTACGGCAGGTCCGGAAGTCTGGCTGGATATTGGACACTCGATGCTGCCAGTAAGACATTTATGTATATTAAATTTGGCCCTGGACCGGATTTTAATAGTTGGGCTCATAATGAGTTGATAATTGGTTCTGCTTCTCCAGATGGAGAAAAATATTGGTGGGATCATTTTGCTCCACCTGTTGATCTTACGCTTGTGGTGGAAGGGACAGAAATTAAGGTAGACTCAAATAATAAAGAATATTATGATGAGTACACTAGATCATATGTAAATAGTCAAGTAGAAGGGGAAAACTGGGATGGGCTTCAAAATGTCAATATTGTGGGTAATAATCTAACTCTAAAAACCCATTGTGATAAATTGTCAGGGTTCTCCATACCTATCGTACCTTTTGCCCCACAAACTAAAGATATCAGTGATGGCAATGATGATAATGGAATTAGCAATTGGATAGAAGCTGAAGTTGAATATATTTGTAAGGCGAATGAAATTGATTGTCGCTGGAGCTTCAGGGCCAATGATACTGTAACTATCAGTAGTATTTTCATGTATCTTTGGACAAATTATGCACAAGATGAAGATGGAAAGTGGGCTGATAGATTTATTGGAGATCCGGGATATATAAAAGATAATTGGCCAACAAATACATACGGAAAACCACAGTGGACCAAATCTTCACTAGATATGATTAGGGTACATCCGGATGGTAATTTAGCTGTTAATGCTGGAAATAGTGGTTTTTTACCTATAATTCCAGCAGCAATCCAATATGGCATTTATGTTAATCCCGAATGTAGAACAATTCCGGCAGAAAACATAGTAAATGGTTCCTGGATTCAATTTGGACAAAATCAACAGCTAAATACCTTGGTACCACGCATTAAATATACAAACTTAGGCGTCCCAAATTCTGGGACTGGTACTAAGATCAATCCCATTCAATTTAAATGGAATACGCTTCTATCATGGAACGAAAGCTATGATGGCTCTTACGGTATTGGTGCCGGTAACGGACCATATGGGGTTAATGCATCTGGAAAACCGGTTCTTCAAGGAGGCCAATGGTATCAAGCTGGATTTTCTGTCACTTCTCTTGGAAGTTAAGCAAATTCATCCGGTTGCAATTTACGAGTAACAAATATAGCAACAACACCTGGTACACCAACAGTAATTAATGTTACTATCAAAAATATCGGAAATCTTCCGACACCATTAGATGTTGCTGTTGGCACTAAAGTAATGGTTGATGATGTATATCTGGGTGGCTTTTTGATCCCAGATAATGCTCCTCTTGGTGCCGGACTTAGCTTTACTGGAGAAGTGAATTGGACCGCGGTTGCAGGCAGGCATACTATTACTGCAGTAGCAGATGATTTAAATCGCTTTACTGAGAGTAATGAGTCTGATAATAATAAGAAATTTACTGTAGATGTAGAAAGTTCACTCCCGAACTTAATTGTGACCAGCATAACTACAACACCTGCCACTCCAACAGTTGGGACACCGACGGTAATTAATGTTACTATCAAAAATATCGGAACTGCTTCTACACCATCAGATGTTCTTGTTGGCACTAAAGTAATGGTTGATGATGTATATTTAGGTGGTTTTTTGATCCAAAATGATGCAAGTAATAATCTAGGTCGTCTTGATGCTGGGGCAACCTTTACCGGTCAATGCAATGTAAATTGGACTGCAGTTGCAGGCAATCATACTTTTAAGGCAGTAGCAGATGATGTAAATCGCTTTGTTGAGAGCAATGAGTCTGATAATACAATGTCAACACCTGTCAACGTAGCAAGTTTACTCCCGAACTTAGTTGTGGACAGCATAACAACAATACCTGCCACTCCAACAGTTGGGACACCGACGATAATTAAAGTGACAATTCGGAACAATGGTGCTGCCAGGACTCCAGATAACACATATGTCGGAGTTGCTGTACTTGTAGATGGGACAAATCTAGGTGGTTTTTTGATCCCAAATGATGCAAGTAATAATCTAGGTCGTCTTGATGCTGGGGCAACCTTTACCGGTCAATGCAATGTAAATTGGACTGCAGTTGCAGGCAATCATACTTTTAAGGCAGTAGCAGATGATGTAAATCGCTTTGTTGAGAGCAATGAGTCTGATAATACAATGTCAACACCTGTCAACGTAGCAAGTTTACCATAATCCACCGCCTATTTTTTTTAGACCTCATTTTTCTAGAAATGAATTAA
>CBDUZW010000126.1:0-6339 GCA_965371805.1 uncultured bacterium
GTGATTAAAAATTCTTTTAAATCTAATATGTTATGGACTCGTACAATTATTTGACTAAAAAATGAAAATAATGGAAAATATACCTTATATGAAAGTGAGGTATTTATGAAAAATTGGAAAAAAAGTGTTTTATACTGGATTATGGCAATATTCTTTGCTGTTTTAATAATGATATTTCAACGGATGACTGGTCCGACTCATCCTGTTAAGGCAAACGAAACAATTAAAGGTGAAAAAGTTTTTTATAAGTTTTTAAGAAGTTCAACTGCGCTAAAACCACTTAAAGTGTCGATTAATGTAAAAAATAAAAATTTAGACGGTTATTTATATTCTAAGAGATATGATAGGGTTAATAAATATGAATGGGATATAAAAAAGATGGAAAGATCTGAGGATATTCTGTCTGGAGAGATCAAGGGTGAAGATATAGCTGGAAAAGTTGAGTATTTAATTAAATTGATTACCAGGGATACAAAGGAAGAATTTCACTTAAATGAAGGTAAATCTGTAATCGCAAGATTTAAGGGAGCAGTTCCACTTGTCTATCTTTTATCTCACATTATATTTATGATATTAGGATTTATTTTTGCAATGAGAACCCTGCTTGAGACATTCAGGAAAGATGGTAATTACTTTAACCTGGTTAACTGGACCCTGGGAATTGTTTTTTTAGGTGGAATGATACTGGGACCTATAGTTCAATACTATGCATTTAATGATTTATGGACAGGTATTCCATTTGGAACTGATCTTACAGACAACAAAACGCTTATTGCATTTATTTTTTGGGTAATTGCATTTTTTCTGAAGAAAAAAAGTAAATTCTGGGTAATACTAGCAGTACTTATAATGTTAATCGTTTACTCAATTCCGCACTCAGCATTTGGCTCTGAAAGGAATTATAAAACCGGTACTATGAATAACAAATATTCAAAAGTTCAATTGGATTTTAAAAAAGATAAAAAAAGTGAAAAACTAAAATTTCTTACTTAGTTTTGATAGATATATTTTTTTTCTAAAATATAAAACCTGCTTAATTGAGGTGTATGATTAAAACAATATGAGAAAAATCATAAGGTCATCATATGGAATAATCTTATGTGTTATTATTGGAATAATAGCATTATTCTTATCCCAATATCTTCCAATTGGCGCGATTACTATCTCAATTATTCTGGGAATTTTAATTGGAAATTTTATAAAAATTGGAGAAGTCTTTGAAAAAGGAATTCGAACAAGTGAAAAACAAATATTAGCATTTGCAATTGCCTTAATGGGAGTTAATCTTAATTTTCTTATTTTGAAAGAACTTGGATATAAATCAATTTTTATAATAATTATTGCAATGACCATAACAATTTTTTCATCAATTGCTTTAGCAGGAATTTTTAAATTTGACAGAAAATTCGCACTTCTTATAGGCATAGGAAATGGTATTTGTGGGAGCTCCGCTATAGCTGCTACTAAAGAGATAATTGGTGTAGATAAAGAAAAGGTAGGTTTATCTATAACAATTATAAATTTTTTAGGAACAATAGGTATCTTTTTACTCCCATTTCTTGATACATTTGTTTTTAAATTTTCTGATATAAACTCAGGGCTTCTAATTGGAAACACTTTGCAGGCAGTAGGCCAGGTGGTAGCATCCGGATTCTCTATTAGTGAATCAGCCGGACAAACAGCAACTATAGTAAAAATGGCACGAATATTGATGTTGACACCAGTTATATTAATTCTTATTTTTGTTTTTCTAAAAAAAAACAAAGGAAAGGATAGGGACAATAATGTAAAAAAACCCGGTATTCCAATTTTTATTATTGGATTTATTTTGTTTTCTTTAATACCGACCTTTGGGTTATTATCTGAAAATCATATAAAGATAGTGAGTAAAATCAGCAAACTTTCGCTTATCGTAGCAATGGCTGGAATAGGTTTAAGGATAACCTTTGCCAGCATAGTAAAAAATGGAAAATCCGCTTTACTGATAGGAAGTATAATATTTCTTATTCAAATAATATTCAGTAGCAGCATGATTTTCATGTTCTTAAAACAATGAAAATTGAAAACTTAAATATAAAAATGAGAAGGAAACAATCACTTTGGATATAGATATAAACAGGCCTGAACCAATTAAATTGAACATTGATCCTGTCTCTTTAATGGGTCAGATGGACCCCCAAATAGCGATTAAAGAGCTTCTAAAAAGGAACTATGTTTTAGTTGAAGATTTTTATAGTACTGGACTAACTCTATTAAATGAATTAAAGAGGTATATAAAGAATAAACATTCAAAAAATTCTTTTCAGGGACAGAGAGATTTTCGTGAGATTTATCATGAATTATCAAATAGAATATTGCTGAAGATCTCTAATAATAAATTAGTCGTAAAAAAAGCACCAGAAGTTGGATGGCTAAAAACATTGTATCCGGATATGAGTGATTTCATACTTTCCTTTCCAAAAGTTCAGGGTTTAAATAGTTCCTGGCAATGGTATAAAAAAGGGATTTTTATTCCTGTATTAGGTAAAAAAATTTATCCTTATTTTGGAAACTACTTCCCAACTCGATTTGAACATTTAGAATTATTTGAAGAGTGGTTAGCAAAATACAGAGGGGAAAAAAAATCTGCCTTTGATATTGGTATTGGAAGTGGTATTCTTTCTTTTCAATTATTGCAACATGGATTTGAGAAAGTAATTGGAACCGATATAAATCCCAATTCAATAATTGGACTTAATGAAGCCATTAGTAAAAACCCTAAATACTCTAACCTGGATTTAATTTATGGGGATTTATTTGCAAATAGTGACAGTCTTACAGAATTAATTGTATTTAATCCACCCTGGTTGCCTGCAGGCAAGAAGATTAGAGGTTTAGATGCAGCAATATACTATAATTCAAGCTTATTTTCTGATTTTTTTAAAAAAGCCAAGAGAAGGCTAAAGCCTGACGGAAAACTGGTTCTTTTATTTTCAAATTTGGCACAAATAACAAATATGAGTATAGATAATCCTATTGAACAGGAAATAAATAAAGGTGGTAGATTTAAAAAAGAGTTATTAGTAAAAAAATCAGTAAAGTCTGCATCAAATAAAACAAAAAGAAGTCAAAATTGGCGGGTCTCTGAATCCGTAGAATTGTGGGTCCTAGCACATCAATAGATAAAAAAACCAATGATCTCTGAATTTATATTTTTCTATTTACCAAAGGAAGTAATGCACACCAAAACTAAATGTCCATCCATTAAGATCAAGTTTATCAAATCCTTCAAATTCTGATCCAAGAGCTCCTTTTAGATATCTGTACTTTCCTTCAATTGAGATACCCAAATTTTTTCCTACTCTTACCATGATACCTGCTTTTCCATTAGCACCAAATGATACTTTTTGAGAAGTTGCATAACCTTCATAAATTGATTCATCCGTAAAATTAATAAATTCTCCCCATTGTTCAAATGTCCAGAGATATACTCCACCACCTGCACTTAAGTATGGATAAACATTTCTTCTATATCCAAGTGGAAGTAAATTCAAATTGAATTCAATTGAACTCACATTCAAGCTTAAATTCTGCAAAATCGGGGAGTCATCACTATATGTAAAATCTCTATACATTGTATTTCTAACTTTTTTATATGTTCCAGCCTCAATATCAACAGACATATTTCTGTTTAAAAAAAACTCATACCCTAAACCATATGATGTACCCTGCATATCTGTTTTATTAAGAGCAAGGTTCTGCATATTGATTTCCCAAAGATCTGACTTCATATCAACATTTTGAATACCGATCCTAAAAAACAGGTTTTTCCCAAATTGTGAACCAAGGCCAACCAAAGTAAAAAGAATTATAATAATTAAAAATTTCTTCATTTTATCCTCCTAATTAATACATGCAATTTAAATACCACTAATTAACTTTAATTACAACTTCAATTGTACGGTTTTTAGGTCAGATTTGTTTTCTTCTGTACTAAAAATGAAAAAATATCGAGAACATTTTATACTATATGCTAAATACAATTAAAAGAACAACTGATTATTGTTTGAATAGTTTTGTATATTATGCTAATATTTATCATTAATTGATCAAGGAAAGGGATATATTTATAGAGTTTAACAATGACACAATACAGTTTTAAAAGCGATTATATTGAAGGTGCTCATCCAAATATTATAGAAGTCTTTCTTCATACAAATCTCAACCAGGAAGAAGGGTATGGAGAGGACAAATATTCTTGTGAAGCAATAAAACTTATTCAAAAAAAAATACTTTCTCCAAATGCTGATATTCACTTTGTTTCTGGAGGCACGCAGGCAAATTTAGTGACCATCTCATCTATTCTCAAGCCATATGAATCTGTTATTGCTGCTAAAACGGGACATATTTGTGTTCATGAGGCAGGCGCAATTGAGTCAACAGGCCATAAGATAAATACAGTCGATTCAAAAAACGGAAAATTGAACCCCCAACAGATTCAATCAGTTATAGATTTTCATGAAGATGAACATATGGTAAAACCAAAATTGGTCTTTATTTCAAACTCAACTGAGATCGGAACCGTTTATAAAAAAAAAGAACTCCAAGATTTATCATTATATTGTAAAGAGAACAATTTAATTTTATACCTTGATGGAGCTCGTCTTGGTTCTGCCTTAACTTCTAAAGAAAATGATTTAAATTTAGCAGAAATAGCAAGCTATGTTGATATATTTTATATTGGAGGAACAAAAAACGGAGCCCTGCTTGGAGAAGCAATAGTTATAAATAGAGATGAATTGAAAGATCATTTCAGATATCACCTAAAACAGAAGGGTGCTTTACTTGCAAAAGGTAGAATACTGGGAATTCAATTTCTAGAACTGTTCAAAGATGACCTGTTTTTTAAACTTGGAAAGCATGCAAATACTATGGCTTCAAAACTCTCTTCCGCTATTGCAAATGCAGGATATGACTTTTTATTGAAACCTGTCTCAAATCAAATATTCCCGATTCTTCCCAATCAACTTATAGAAAAACTCGAAAAAAAATACGGATTTTATGTTTGGTCAAAAATTAATGAGACAAATTCTGCAATTAGACTCGTAACCTCATGGGCGACAAAAGAAGAATTTGTTGATAAATTTATATTAGATTTAAATAAGAATAATTAATGTTTTTTTTTCTTTTTTAGAGGACTAATGCTTGGAAGGTTTTTTACAAATTTAGTCTCCTTGTAAATTTTAATATAGCTATTGAAACGATCTAAAGATAGTTTTCCTTCTTCCACTGCTTTTTTAACATTACATCTTGGTTCACTTTCATGTTTGCAGTTTTTGAAATAGCAGGAATTGGATAATTCATAAATATCAGAAAAGGAAGACTCTATTTGTGAAGGATCTTCCCATAGCTGCAATTCCCTCATTCCTGGCGTATCAATAACCAATCCACCCGAAGGCAGGAGTAATAATTGTCTGTTGGTAGTTATATGCCTTCCTTTTGAATCAGCTTCTCTTACCTTACCAACTTTTTGCTTATTAGATCCCATAAGTTTATTTACAATAGAGGATTTTCCAACGCCTGATGAACCTAAAAAACAGGCAGTAATTCCGATTTTAAAAAACGATTTAATAGCATCCAGCCCAGATTCAGTTTTACAACAAATTGGATGAATCTCATAGTCTTTTGATAAAGTCTCAAGTTCTTTAAGAATAGGTTCAATGTCATGACAGAGATCTGTTTTATTTAATATAATAACCGGTATTATCCCTTTTTGACTTGTCATTACTATATATCGTTCTAATCTTCTCAGGTTGTAATTTCCATCCAGTCCCTGAACAATAAACGCATAATCAATATTTGAAGCAATAATCTGTTCTTTTGCACTTCTGCCGCTTACTTTTCTGGACAGATAATTTTTGCGGGTAATTATATCCTGAATAATAACTTTCTTATCATTGACCATTTTTTTGATTAAAACCCAGTCTCCAACAACGGGGAAGCCCTCCCTCCCTCCTCTAAAAAACTTACCTGCTAATTTAGCCTGCAACTCACCATTTTCACCAAGAACAGAAAATATATCCTTATATATTGTACTTATACGGGCTACATTATAATCTTTAGAAATATTGGATTTAGGATATTTAAAGAAAGAATTCCACCCCAGATCGTCTAATGTATTTTGCAAAGTTTGAGCCTCCCTTAAATGTGTAGAAAAAATCAACAAGTTTATGAATTTTACATATTGTAGATTATTCATATATAAGAATCTATATTTTAAATTTATTATATATTTATGTCAAGATTTCGAATTGAATCATAAAAAAACACTTTAAACTACTACTGGTTGCGTCATAAAAA
>CBDUZW010000127.1:0-6096 GCA_965371805.1 uncultured bacterium
ACACGATAGTACAACCGTTTTTCGATAAAGCTCTTAGTAAACCCATAATTTGTCGTGCCTCCTAATTTTTGTGGAAAAGTGTGTGAAAAACGTGTAGAAATCCTGTTAAAAACTTTTATAAAATGTTCAAAACTGAAATAAGTTATTAACATAGTAAAGTAATAGCATAGTAAGAACAAAAAATCTACAAATTTTTGAATTTTCTAAATATATCTTTAAAATAACACGCACTTATCCCTTCTTAATCTAAGAAGATTTATAAATTTATATGTTTTGAATTTACCTGTTTAGAAAGTAGATCCAAATTTAGTGAATAATTATTCGGAGATGCACGGGCATTTCCTTTAAATTCAGGATATTCTATCGGCCAAAGTTTTATATGTCTTAAAATCTTTTTTATCTCAATATGGTTTTGTATAAAGGCAATAAACTTCATCTGTGATCCACAGGTTGGACAAAGCAATGGATCAACTTCATAAACTTTATAAATTAACTGAGCCCAGGATTTCCTACAGGTTTTTTTTGAAGGTGCATCATCAACAATATCAATATTACCTACTTTACCATCTAAAAGGTCAGGTTCTAAACCTAATTTTTTACGCTTACCACGTGCCGCATTTGAATAATATCCGTAATACCGAATCAATGCCTCATAAGGTCCGGGAATGTGCAAACATACCCTGTGTAAAAACTCTATTGCGTCTAAAACTTCAAAATTTCGCTTTTTTCCAAGATGCATTTTTGATTTATATATTATACTACCACTGCGTTCAATATATTTAATCTTTTCTTGAGAAAATGATGTATGTACAATATATTGAGCCAGTCTTAACATTGAATCATAATCCTCTTTTTCAATTTTTACACTATTATCAACTGAGAAACCACTATGATTCCAATTTCTCATCATTTTAATTAATTTATCACTTATACGGTTATTTTTTTGTAACATTTCAAAAATCTTTTCACGGAATATAATTAATGCCTTTTTTTTGTCTATGGTTGGTACAAGATGAAATTTCCCTTCATTAGAAAAAACACCATCTGTGACAAGGCAATGGATATGAGGGTGCCAAACTAATAAATTTCCAAAAGTTTGGGTTGATAATATTACCCCGGGCATATAACTATCATCTTCAAATATATTACCGAATATTTCTTTTAATGTATCTCTTACACAATCTGCCATACCTCCAAGCAAAGTTCTGTCTTTATAAAATAATTTTCTCAATATTTTGGGTATTGTAAAAACCCATTGCCTGTGAGGCACATTTTTAATTACATTTGCCATAACCCAGTCAGACCAGATCAATGTCCGTTTCTGGCTGCAGGATGGACAGAAAAAACGAGTCTTGCAGGAAAAAGCCACAAAATAATCTTTGCCGCATTTTTTACAGTAAATCCTTGCCATTCCATGTTCCATTATTCCACAATCTAAATATTTATGAATACTTTCCTTTATTTCAGTTCTAAAATAACCATATTCCGGTTCGTATCTTTCTTCATAGGTAGCTTCATAAGCTTCATGATAATTAAACACAATTTTGTATAATGTTGACTGCTCAGGCTTTCTTCGTTTATAGGCTCCTGCTATCATACAGAAGTAGTGCAAATATATTGCCAAATTTATAAAAATAATTTGCAATCTTTGTTTGAAGTAAAACAACATCTATATATAGGACTTATTAAGTTTGCACTCAAAATTTAAAATTATATTTACCTATATTTTGTTTTAAAAGAGCAAACGATTGTTTACCTATCTTCAACGATGAATGGCTGTTTTTAATCCATAGAATAAAAACTTATAAATTTGATAGATATGTTCTGCTCACAGGTAAATTTTTATTGACACCTGAAAGTTCAACCATATATTTGCTGTTTTCAGTCTTATGGAATTTTTTAACATACTCCATATTAATAATCGTTGAGCGATGAATCCTGCGGAAATATTTTTGTGGCAATATATTCTCCCAGCATTTCATCGTTCGATACAATAACATGTCACCATCTTCAGCGCAGCAAATTCGAGTATAGTCACCTTCGGCAGAGATATATGAGATTTTTTTTAATTTGATCACTCGCATCCCGTCAAAATTTTTTTCAATTAATTGATCACTATAGGTTAAGTTCCCTGAAATATCCGGTTTTGTCTTATTAAGAACTCTTTCCATCGCCATATTAAATCTCTTTATACTGACCGGTTTAAGCAGATAATCAATCGCATTAACTTCAAATGCCCGAAGTGCATACTCTTCATAGGCGGTTATAAAAATTACATCCATCTTGATTTTTATACGTTTCAGCAAATCAAATCCCGTCTCTCCCATTAATTGAATATCCAGAAAAATCAGATCTATTCTTTTTGCATTCAAGATATCAACAGCAGAATCTACAGAATCAGCCTGATGTACTATGTAATTTTCATTATAATTATATACTCTGTTAGCCAGTTTCTTCCGGGCAAAGAATTCATCATCTACAATCAGAATATTTAAAATTTCCATAATGTACCTAATTCCTTCTGCACGTTATAATTCCATTTTTTTTACTCAGATCAACCCCATATCCCTTTCCATATAGAATAGAAATCCAGTTTTTATAGTTTTTTAATGACCTAAAATTATTTTTTCCTGATATTCAATTCCATCTTGATCAGATTGCTAATCATTTTAGTGCAAATGTCATTAGTATTACTGAAATCCCTTGAATTAGTGACCACAACAAAGGCCCTCTCCAGATTTGGTGCCACCATAACCATCGTATACCATATTCCATTACTGCCATTATGAGTGAGCACTATCCCCTTGGCCCATGTTTGTTTAACGATCCCCCAACCGGCTGCATAGTGACCAATCGGTGTGATCAACTTAGTGAGATATTTTTTTTTCAGAATAGGTGTTTTCCCAATCAGGTAAATCTTCAGGAATTTCGTCCAGTCCTTTATGGAACAATGGATCCTACCGGCAGGTCCCAGGGTCTCAGGGTTATCTGGATAAGATGGGTTCCATAGATTTCCCAATTTCTCATGACCCCATGGCTGGTCTATTTTATTGGCTCTACCGGGGGCGCCAAAACCGGCTAAACTCATTCCCAGCGGATCAAACAAACGTTTTCTCATTAAAATCTCCCAGCTTAAGCCGGTTACCTTTTCTGCCATACATGCTGCAATCATATATCCAAAATTAGAGTAATTGAACTCCTCATATTTATATGTCGCTGGTCTCTGAAGGTTGTCCACCAAAATAGCAATTCGTCTCGCTTTAATTTTTTTTTGCATATGTGCACCCCAATCCGCTGGATTTTTCGGAATACCTGCACGATGAGTGAGAAGCTGCCATAGCGTGATCCCATGATAATCAGAATGAATACTTTTTTTAAGCTCTGGAATTGTATCAATCAATTTCATATCCCAGAGAAGCTTACCTTCAGATACCAGAGTCGCAATCATCGTGCTGGTCATCGCTTTTGTACAGGATCCAAGATGCACAAAATCGTTCGTAGTAAACGCAATATCAGTACCAGCTTTTCGGACACCTGCCGAACCAATGGCAACAATACCTTTACTGGATATAATTGCCCCAATCATTCCAGGTGCCTTACCATCATTTACTATTTTTTCAAGTTCATGACGAATCGCTTTGGATTTCTTCGGTTCCAGCTGTGTTTGCGAGTAAACAGGTTGGATCAACGTCAAAAACAGGAATAGAGAGATAATGACCCGGTCTAAACAGATCAAACGCTTTTTTTGCTTCGATTGATAATACATTCTATTTTTATCTCCTATTAAATTTTGGTTTTTAAATTACAAAAAGTCTCTTTATTTACTTAGTTATTACCTAAATTCAATTCCATCCTAAGCAGCTTATTCATTATCTCAGTACAACAAATACCAGGAGTAGAACTGAAGCTACACGAATTAGTAGCCACCACAAATGCTCTATCTAATTTGGGGGTGACTAAAACTGCAGCAAACCAAATTTCATTGCTTCCGGCATGTTTAAGGGTAATTCCTTTTACCCAAGCATGTTCTGCAACAAGCCAGCCTCCGGCGTAAAATCCCACTGATTCTAATAATTTGTCTAAATACTTGCGTTCCAGAATTGGGTTTTCGGTTGTTAATTGAAGAGAAAGAAATTTAGCCCAGTCAGCTATGCTACAATGGATCCTACCTGCAGGCCCGATTACTTCATCGTAGTAAGCTTCGCTTGGCCACCATTTCCATAAATATTTATGGTGGCCCCAAGGCTGATCAGTTGACTTTGAAACATTTGGATTACCAAATCCAGCAGAAGACATCCCCAAAGGATCAAACAAACGTTTTTTCATTAAAACTTCCCAGCTTAATCCGGTTATTTGTTCTGCCATACAAGCGGCAATTACATATCCAAAATTTGAATAATGGAACTTATCAATTTCATAGGTAGCTGGTAACTTAAGATTACCTTTTAAAATTGCCAGTCGCCTTTTTTTAATCTCTTTGGACTTGTATGTATCCGAATCTCTCCAATTTTTTGGAATCCCGGCACGGTGGGTAAGTAGACGCCATAGTGTGATTTTATGATAATCTGTATGAATCATGTTTTTTAATTCAGGAATAGCTTCTATCAGTTTCGTGTCCCAACTAAGCTTCCCTTCTGCTACCAAAGTGGCAAGCATGGTAGCTGTCATTGCTTTTCCAAATGAACCAAGATGCACAACATCATTAGTGGTAAACGCAATATCAGAACCAGCTTTTCGGACACCTGCCGAGCCAATGGCAACAATACCTTTACTGGATATAATTGCCCCAATCATTCCAGGTGCTTTGCCATCATTTACTATTTCTGTAAGTGCTTGCTTAATCAACTCATTTTTATTTGAGCCAGATTTTGTTTGCGAATTAGTAGCTTGAGTACAAGCCATAAGCAGGCATAGAGAGATAAAAACTAAGCCTGAACAAGATAAACACCGTTTTCGTTTCAATATATAATTCATTAGTTCCCCTGCAAAATTTAAACGACTCATGAGATTAATAAAACCATCCATTAATCGACTCGTATAAAAGCCGTTTTAATGGCTTTTATACGTTGTTGTTGGTCGTTTTTATTTTAATTAATTTTCTAATTTTTTACAAATATTGTCCATCCCATTCTGATGTAAAGTCATACTTTCGACTTCTCCAGCTTCATTTATATTAAATGTAAATTGAGCATCAACTCCCTTTGGAACAAATACATTTTGCGCTATTGGGATTATGGGACCTTCACCTTGTCCGGTTGCTTGCACTTTCAATTGACTAGCATATTTCTTAATAGTCAGGATAAAGCCCGGCATTAGTTCATATTTACCTACATAACTTTCAAGAATGTCATCTGCAACAGGCACAGCTATGATCACCTTTTTCGGTTCAGGTTTCGCATTTAACAACAATCTTCCTACCATAGTATAAGAGGGAGGTTCTATTGCATTTTTAGTTATTGGAAAACCTGTCATTCCTGCTTGTGCTTTCTGGCCTGATTCTGCAACAAAACTGATATTTCCATTTTTATCCGGGTGAATGTAAAATAAAAAGCATGAACCTAAATATGTTGAATAAAGAAGCTTACTATTTTTAATATCTATTACTGAGACAAATGACTTTCTACGACCCAAAAAAGTTTTATTAAAAGTCTTTTCATTAGCAGGGTAGTCTGAATATAAGGCATTTTCAGTAAGCGGAAAATCTGAAGAATTTGTCATTCCTCCAATAACAATAGTATCTTTATTAAGAAAATGTGCATTCATAATATTATCGACATCGCTTCCTCCAAACAGAGTAGAGTATTCTAAGGCCATAGTTTCAGAATTAAATACCGATATAAAGCAATTTCGCACATCTTTCCCTTTTTTACTTATAACATTATCTGTAACTGGCATACCTTCTTCCATAGCGCTGGTACATACCATTAATCTGTTTGGTTTTGTCCACTTTATAGATGAAATAGGCCATCCTCTGCCTGCAAAATAGCTTAAATAGGAAATCTTGTTATCTGTTGCGTCTATTTTGGCAATATAATGATCAATTTCTCCCTGAGCTTTAGGCATTATTACTTCTTTTCGAACAGCATTATCAGTTAC
>CBDUZW010000128.1:0-5331 GCA_965371805.1 uncultured bacterium
TTTAATGGTCAACATCTAAAAAATATTTATTTTTTTGACGGTGGATTATGGACAAGTTACTCACTTTAGATAAAATTCGACCAAACCATATATTTCATTAAGTATTTATACTCAATATACCTTATCTAAAATAATAATATTCTTGACAATAAAAATTCATTCTGTTATCTATAATATGTAAAGGAGGTAAAATGTCTAAAACACAAAATGATAAAATATCATCAAAAGACCTTCTTATAGAATTGAAAAAATTGCATAATAAGATTGATGATTTGGAAAGTTCTAAAAAAGAGAACCAGAAAGTAATGGTATCTCTTGCAAAAAGTGAGGAAAAATTTAAAACCCTGTTTGAAAATATCACTGAAGGAGTAGCTCTACATGAATTAATATATGATAAATCAGGAAAACCGATTAATTACCGTGTCATTGGTGTTAATCCTGCTTATAAGACACATACAGGGCTTGATCCTGATCAAATTACCGGAAAGCTGGCTACAGAGATATATAGTACAGCTATACCTCCCTATTTTGAAGAATTTGCAGCTGTTGCCATAACAAGAAAAGCCTATAGTTTTGAAACATTTTTTCCACCAATGAAAAAGCATTTTATAATATCTGTCGTTTCTCCTCAGCAAGGTCATTTTGCAACCGTATTTGAGGATATAACCCAACATAAAAACAGAGAAGAAGAACTTAAGCAAAAGAATGAAGAAATGGCCAGATTTGTCTACACTGTCTCTCATGATCTGAAGAGTCCTCTAGTTACAATTAAATCTTTCATAGGCTTTCTTAAGGAAGATATAGCAAGTAATGATACAGAAGCTTTGGAAAAAGATATAGACCATATTCATAAAGCTGCAAGTAAAATGGGCATATTATTGGATGAGCTACTGGAATTGTCACGGGTAGGACGTAAGGATGATATTAAATCAGAGATCCCCCTTAATGAAATCACTGATGCAGCACTAGAATTAGTTGCAGGAAGAATTGAAAATAGTAAAATAAATATTATTGTTACAAAAAAGCCAATACTAATTTATGGAAGTAAGCAACGATTAATTCAACTCTATCAGAATCTGATAGATAATGCCTCTAAATTCATGGGCGATCAAAAAAAACCCATTATCGAAATTGGATTTGATCAAAGAGATGAAGACCTGGTTTTCTTTGTAAAAGACAATGGTAGTGGCATTGATTTACGATACAGTCATAAGATATTTGATTTATTTGAAAAACTAGATAAAAAAACCGAAGGAACTGGAATAGGATTATCATTGGTTAAGCGAATCGTAGAGACACATAATGGAACTATATGGTTTGAATCTGAAGGTAATGGGAAGGGAACTATTTTTTATTTTACCTTAGAGGATACAAAACTAGAAACAAAAGAGGAGATAATATAATGAAAAACATTGAACCTATCTTAATATTATTTGTTGAGGATGATCCCGCACATGCGGAAATAGCTCTCCGTAACTTAGGAAAAAGTAGACTGGCAAATAAATTAGTCCATGTTGAAGATGGACAATTGGCTCTCGACTACCTTTTCAGGCAGGGAAAATATGCTGACCCCAAAAGCAGTCCACGCCCACATCTTGTACTTCTCGACCTTCGATTACCTAAAGTTGATGGTTTGGAAGTCTTAGAAAAAATCCGCAATGATAAAGAATTGTCCAATTTACCAGTTGTAATTCTAACGACATCAGATGCTGAATCTGATATAATAAAAGCATATAAGTATAATGCAAATAGTTATCTGGTTAAGCCTCTTGATTTTAATAATTTTGCAGATTTAATGGAGTCATTCGGTTTTTATTGGTTAGCCTTTAATAAATTTCCAACTTAATAAATGACGAACGAAGAAATTTCAGTCCTGATTGTTGAAGACGAACCTGCTCATGCTGAAGTAATTTTAAGATCTCTTAAATCAGAGAAGACTGATTATAATTGCATAATTGTTTCTAGTCTGGAAGAATATTTTACTGAAATCGAAAATTCAATACCGGATATTGTAATAGCAGATCTCAATTTGCCTGATGGAAAAGCATTTGACATTTTATCAAATAATTCAGATAAAACACCTTTTCCTGTTTTGGTAATGACAGCATTTGGGAATGAGGATGATGCTGTTCGAGCAATTAAGGCAGGAGCACAGGATTATATAGTAAAATCAGAGAATTCATTTTTAGACATTTCGCATATAATTAAAAGAATCTTACGGGAATGGGACATAATTAAAAAAAAAAAGCAGGCTGAAGAAGCCAGAGATGTACATAGAACATATCTCAAGGCTCTATTAGACAGTACTCCTGATGCAATTGTTACTCATGATAATACAGGAACAATTATTGATATTAACAGAAGATTTACAGAAATGTTCGGTTATTTGAGAGAAGAGTCCATTGGAAAAAAGATAAGTACTCTTATGGCATTAAATAATAAAAAAAAGGAATCAATTAGTATATGTTCCAGAGCTGCAAAGGGAGAAAAAATTAAAATTGAGACAGTTCGCGCCCATAAGAAAGGAAAAGAAATAGATGTTCTGTTAAATTGTGCCCCAATTATAAAAGATGAAAAACAAATTGGAATATATGCTATCTATCATGATATAGCTGAACAAAAGAAAGCCGAACATGAAAAAAAAAAACTTGAAGAACAGCTTATTCAGGCACAGAAAATGGAAGCAATTGGGACTTTAGCTGGTGGTATTGCACACGATTTCAATAATATTCTCGGTATAATTATGGGCTATTCTGATATAACAATGGAACAACCGGAAGACCCTGAATTTGTAAAGAAAAACCTGCAATATATAATGAAGGCATCAGATAGAGCAAAAAACATGGTCAAACAAATCCTTGCTTTTAGTCGTAAGAGTGAACAAACCATGCAATCAATAAAGATTGGAGAAATTATTAAAGAAACAATTAACTTTCTCAGGTCCTCAATTCCGACAACTATTGAGATAAGGTCTAATATTGAAGATGATTTAGAATCAATAATGGGAAACCCAACTCAGATCAACCAAGTACTAATGAATCTATGTACAAATGCTGCACAGGCTATCGGAAATGAAGGTGGTGTAATAGAAATAAATCTGAAAGAATATATTGTTGAATCAAAAAACTCCACATTTCCAGACCTTCAACAAGGTAAATATCAACAACTATCTATAAGCGATACTGGTTGCGGTATGGATAAAGAAACAATTGCCCGTGTTTTTGAGCCCTACTTTACAACAAAGAATGATATAGATGGAACTGGTTTAGGACTAGCTGTGGTCTATGGAATCGTAAAGAGTCATAATGGTGAAATAGAAACAGATTCAAAACCTGGAGAAGGCTCAACCTTTAATATTTATTTCCCTGTCAAAACCATTGATCATATAAAAGTTGATGAAAAGAAAGCTATTCCTGTTTCAGGCGGTTCCGAAAGGATTTTATTTGTAGATGATGAATTATATTTAGCAAAACTTGGTTCAACAATATTAGAAAAGCTTGGCTATAATGTAGAATATAAAACCAGCAGTTTAGAAGCTTTGGAATTATTTAAAGCAGACCCTGAAAAATTTGATCTTCTTATAACAGATATGACAATGCCAATAATGACCGGGGTGAAGCTATCTCAGGAATTCCAGAAAATCAGGCCGGATTTTCCAACTATTCTCTGTACTGGTTTTAGCAGCTCTGTTAACAAAGATAACTATAAGTCCTTTGGAATAAATGCTTTCCTTATGAAACCTCTTTTGAAAAACGAAATGGCAAATGTTGTTCGTGAAATTTTTGATTAATTATTAATTCATATCAGAATATAGAAAAGATATAATTATTCCTTTCCTTCATCCTTTGCTTTCGGTGGATAGAGATTTGGGAAACGCAGAGTATTTTTGTCTAAGGTTCTCTGCAGGTATAATGATCCTGGTAAATTCTGCACTGGAATGTCATGCCACGACATCATTGCCAGCCCTACTGCCTCTCCTAATTCACGAAGCTCTTTTGGTGTTATCCAATCTGGAGCAAATCCTGCCCTTCCATAAACAGTTTCCATAGTAATGGCCATAATTTCATGCTGAAAATTTTTCCACCACCAGCTTTCAGGGTAGTATTTATCTGCAAAGTAAGACCCTCCTTCAAGTGGGATTGGTTCAATCCTGTTATTATAAAAAGATGTCACATGTTTAATAAAATTAATCTGACTACCCCAAAGACTTGCCTCCGAAACAGAATAACCACTTGATTCAGATCCAAAATGTGGAAAAAAAAATGGTGCCGTATCCGGTTCACTATTTGATGAGTGAAGGTTTAATGCAAAGGAAAAGGGTGGATCTTCCTGTAGAAGTTTGCAAATAGCCTGATTAAGAGCCTGTACTTCAGGAGGTGCATCACTGCTCAAATCCAGTGGGTCAGGGGTTTTTAGATCAGGATACCACATCACTTCAAGATTTAAAGTGTCAGGAGTTGACCGGTAATTACCTGCAATTACCCCATCTACATTTTGCATTGGAACTATATGAAAGATTAAATTTGAGAGTGCTTTTTTGGCATCCGGTACATCACTCAACAGAAAATTGATAAGTCCTTCCAGTAGAAAGGAGCTACCTGTCTCAGCTGGATGAGTACGTGCATGGATCCATATCCTGTGTTTTTGTTCATCACTTGTATTAAAATCGGTAATTGTAAGCATAGTAATTGGTTTATTATAGGCAGTTTGTCCGATAACTTCTTTGTGCACCAGTGGTGATGATTCTATTTTCATCAGATAGGAATTGAGTTGAGAGAAAGTATATGGATAAAAACGTGCCAGCCAAACCTGTTTATAAGTAAATTGCTTCTCTATGATTAATTCATAATCAAGAGGTTGAGATACTTCATCCTCACTGAAACGATGCCAGGTTTCATTATCATATGAATAAACAGGAACATAATAATAAGGCCATCCCCTGTTCTTCAGGTTAATAACCATGGGAGCATCTATTGGAGCCTTATCAATACGAAGATACCACCAGGTGCGCCAGGAATCAGGAAGACTATTGTCATCATTATCATTTTTTAGTGAAATGTTCCAATTATATTGATCAATCTGTTCCACAGTTCCAATACTACCGGACTCAAAATCCGAGGTAAATTCAGCTATGGTATTCTCAGAATGCTGACATCCGGAAAAAGGGGCAATCAAAAAAAAAACAATTAAAAGAGTAACAGTATAAAATCTCATAAAAATATTATATTCTCCTGAAATAATTATTTATTATATCATAAACTTCAAATTCTAATTATAACCTAAATTTTTAATCAACAAAACTACAAGTTGTTTTTTTTGTTAATTAGGCCC
>CBDUZW010000129.1:0-5092 GCA_965371805.1 uncultured bacterium
CGAATATGGTGATTAAAAATTCTTTTAAATCTAATATGTTATGGACTCGTACAAAACATTGCAAATTTATTTATATTATGATATTAGTTACCTATAGAATAAATGGAAATATTTAAATGAATAAAAATTTAATAAAAATTGTAATTAAAAATTTAATTTTCATTTTTACTATTATATTAAGTTTGCAATATTTTTCTTCAATAAATTTTTTACATATCCGTATAATATAGGAAATAATTTGATGTTTAAACTTGGAATTGTTGGATTATCGAAAATAGCGACTACAAAAGTAATTCCAAGTATCTTAACCGATATGGATATTACTATTTCAGCAATAGCTACAAAATCAATTGAGTTTTCTGCCTTTGATTGGATGAAGGATGCAATAATTTATGAAGATTATTATAGCATACTCAATAATAGAGAATTGGATGGACTTTATGTTTCATTGCCAAATAACATGCATGCAAATTATGCTTTGCATTGTTTAAAAAACAATCAAAATGCAATAATTGAAAAGCCCTTATTTCTCTCTATAAATGAAGCAAATTTTTTTTATAATATTTCTAAGTACAAATCAATTATAATTGAAGGATTTATGTATAAATACCACCCACAATGGATTAAAATTATAAATGAATTGCGTAATGAGACTCTTGGTTTGCCAATTTCTGCTAAAATTCACATTTCATACATATGTAAAGATTCAAATAATATTCGATATAATAAAAAATTGGGAGGAGGAGCAATGTTTGACATAGGTGTTTATTGCTTTTCCATGGCTCGTCTTATTTTTAATGAAGAACCTTTGTGTATAGAGGGTAAACAAATTATAGATAAAAAATATGATATAGATATCTATAATGAAGGATTAATAAAATTTAATAAAGGGAATGTTGAATTTAAAATTTCTTTTAATGAGGATCGTACTAATTTTGTTGAAATTCAATGTGAAAGAGGAAAAATAATACTAAACGAAGCACTTAATCCTAGGTTAGATGAAGTTGCAAAAGTTATTTTTATAAAAAATGGAAATTATTGTGAGTTTACAACAGAAAAAAGTAATCAATTCTACAATCAATTTATTGCATTTAAAAATATTTGCAAACAGAATACATTATTTGAAGGTTTAGCCGACCCAATTAACAATATTAAGGCAATTGAAAAATTTATTAATGTTTCGGAGAAAAAATATGTTACAAACTCAACTATTTAAGTCACAGATCAAACAAATTACATCAGCAATTCGTAATAACGACAAACCTCCAGTATTTTTATTAGGAGCTGGTGCCTCTATCAGTTCTGGGATACCAGGGTATAAAGACCTTTTAAAACACATTGAAGATATTTTGGGTATTGATAGTAAAAATCTAAATGAACTTGAAAGTCACCTTGAAACATGTATAGATAATAATCAGTTTACTGGGTATATATATGATTTATTATCTAATAATAAGCCAAGTAGTGGGTATAATTATTTAGAATCATTAATTAGAGAAAAGCATATTGATCTAATATTATCATTAAATTACGATAGTTTACTTGAAGACGCCGTACAAAAAAGTTGCAGTTCAGAATTGTTTCGAAATTATGATTGTGTATCTTTGGATTCTGAACGTATTGCTAAAATTATTAATTATCAAAAGCCATTTTGTAAATTATTTAAACTTCATGGTGATTTATATAATAAAACTTATATTTTTAGCGAGAAGCAAAAAGCAGAAATACGAGAAAAAATGAATACTATACTCCATTCAGTTTTCACTAAAAGAGATTTGGTAATTGTAGGGACTCAAGTTTCAGATTATAATGTTCAAGAATTTATTCCTGCCCAAGGTCAAGCAATTTGGTATGTTACACCTTCTGGAAAAATAGATAAAAAAACGGCACTCTGGGCAAAAATGATAGCTTCCAAAAATTCAAAAAATATTGTTAAATGTGATTTTGATGACTTCATGAGAGAAATTTATTTGGAGATCAGAAAAAAAGAAATAAAAAATGAAAAAAAAGATGCCGTTATTAGACTAATTGATTGTGTTAATGAAGCGACAAGATTTAATCGTGGAATTACACGGGATAATTTAGCAATATTCGAATTAAACATTTGTCAAAAAATTGGAAATGATTCGGATAAAGCTATTGTTTTATATATTCACGATTTCAAAGCACCAGGAGGAAGTGAAATCCAAAAAAGGTTCAAGAAATTAAATACTGAATATCCAAATTTGGAGCAACATACTATTGATATTGACTCTGGTGCACATAGATGGATGGATCGTAAAGCTAAATCAGAATTAACTATTAGGGAAGACATTCGTGTTGTTATTGTAGTTGATAGCATTTCCTTTTCAGGGACAACTTTTAGGATTGTAACAGATGAAATTAAAAAAACATTTCCAAATGCTCTTATTTATTGGGCACCTCTGTTACATAGTACTCAAGCACACAATCTTGCAAAAACATATGGAAATGTTGATATAATTTCAATTGGAACCACAAAGAGCTATTCAATGTGGTTTCCTTGGGGTAAAACGTTTGCCACAGGCCCCATGGAGAACAAATATATGAGTAGAAAACTTGAAGATCAAATTTGTAGTAGTGAAATGAGACCGTGGGGGACAATGTATCAATTTGTTCATGATGAAAAATGTACTGTTCGCATTTTAGAACTCAAGGCAGAACACAAAACTAGTTTTCATTTTCATTATAATAGGGATGAATTTTTTGTTGCATTAGATGACAATGTGGGTATTGAATATTATAGTCATTCTGACTGTAAAGATGGAGATTTAGATTCAGTAATGCTTACAAAAGGCTCTTACATAATGATACCTTCTGGAGCACCACATAGAATATTCGCTTCATCTGGTGATGCAAGAGTATTAGAAGTTTCAAAACATTTTTACGACCAAAAACATGATCTTAAAAGAAAGTTAGATAATTATGGGCGTGAAGATAAATTAGGTGACGAATAGTGTTTTTAGGAGAAATTAATTGGATGAATTTAAAACTTAATAAATATCAAGTCCTTTTTTTAGATTTTGATGGAGTGGTTGTTGAAACTGATGATCTTCATAAAAAAATCATTATTTCTCTACTTAAAAAAGAAGGGATCAATATAACATCAACCTATTATGATAAAGAATTATTAGGTAAGGTAACATATGAAATATTTAAAAGTTGTTTGCCAAATTTTTCATCAAATTCAATTAAAAAATTAGTAGAAATTAAAAGGAGAGATTATTGTATATTAGCTAATAAAATAGACAGAAATATGAGAAATCATATATCTGAATTAATATTGGATTTTAATCAAAATAGAAAACCTATTTATATTGTTAGCTCTTCAAGTGTTGAGGAAATTGAAATATGGTTAAAAAAATGGAATAACCAACATTTATTTAGTACGATAATAACGGCAGATATGGTTTTGAAAGGAAAACCAAATCCTGATATATATTATCATGCTTTAGATATCTGTAAAAATAATCCAATTGATGTCATCGCTATAGAAGATAGCGATAATGGTTGTATCGCCGCAGAAACTGCTGGTATTGACGTTTATAAATACTCAATATAATTTCTCATTATGAATTGTTATAAGAAGAAAATTGAAGTTTCTTTTTATTAATATCAAAGGTAGAATTTTATTGTATATTCTTTTTTTTTTTACAATTATTTTTATTATTTTGAGGAATTATATAAAAAAGTATTAAGTTTTATTGCAAAAACAATAAAGTATCAAATGTTTAGAAAGCTGCAAAAGTGAAAAAAAATAATTTGTATTAGCCAAATCCTGATTTAGAATCATATTCGCCCCACCATGTTCCCAATACCTTTTGATATGTTTTTAAACCATTCTGTATTTTTTTTATATTGGAACTTCTGGAAAGCCGATGACCAGAGTTGAACTGGTGACCTTTTGATTACGAATCAAAATGTTTTTTTTGCAAAAAGCCTGCAAACACGCACTATAACTAAATTTATAAAGTTATAATAAGGTAAATTGAAGTAAAATCGAGTAAGTTTTGTCCCCAATTTGTCCCCAAATATTAAATCATATTTAAAATTCAAATATTCTCCTTTAAATTTATCAATAGGCATTTCCCCTACCCCATAAAATCTATTTTATCTATTTCTTTCATTTTAAATAAGCCGGCTGTGCCAGTTATTTTATACTCCCTGTGGGAGTTTCAACTCCATCTTTGTACTTTTTTTCAGATGTAATTTACCCATTTAAAAGCGGTTTCTTTCTAAGAGATAATATTCAAAAATAATTCCAGATTGACTTCAAAAAACGATTTATAAGAGTAAAAAAGAAAGAAAGTAATGTAAGATCCTTAAAATAAATAAAAATCCTTTGTATTAAAAACCTAGAAGATAATCCATGGGGAATTCCCCCTAAATGTTTAATGGAACCCATTAATAACAAAATGTCAAGCAAAAATATTAATAAATTTGCTACTTAAAAACTAAATACATTAATATTACAGCAAATTTTATTATTTTGCTTTATTGTTAGAGATTTTAGCGTGAAATACACAAAATAAAAAAAATATGTTAACTAGAAAAATCTAACACTAATTCTTTTTATTTTTATTTTTTATTTCAGATGGTGTTTTGCCAAATATTCTTTTTGTAATTTTTCCAAAATATTCTGTATCATCATAACCAACCACATTTGATATTTCTTCTATACTTAATTCAGATTTGTTTTTTAATAAAAAAAATGCTTTTTGCATTCTTTTACAAAAAATCAACTTACTTAGATTTATATTTCTTTTTCTTTTATATTTTTTTGTAACTAAATTTTCACTTAAACTTAAATATTGAGCGATTTTTTTTACAGTTAATACATTTAAATCTTTAGTAGGTGTTTCTTCAATAATTTTTTCAATAATGATTATTGTAGGATCTTCTTTCTTTATTTTCATTTGAGACATTAAACCTCCAAAACCTCAAAGCTTAGTGATAAAAATAAATAATAATTTATGAGACTATTTCAATATAACATAATATAAACATATTTGCAACCTGGTGTAAAAGTCAAGTACTTTTACCAGTCCTTCGGTAATTACTTTTACTACTAACT
>CBDUZW010000130.1:0-4968 GCA_965371805.1 uncultured bacterium
TTTGGCGTCGGCAAACGACGCAAAAACTCTTATTCGTTGGGCGAAAATACCCATTCAAGAGAATTGAAGCAAAAATTACATGACACAAATTATAAAAAACAATTTTCTGATTGGATTATATTAAAAATTAATTGGGTAACATCAAAATTTGGGGAAAGTTGGATACGTCCTTTACTTTTATTTTTAGGTTTATCTTTGTTATTTTTCTTATTTATAGAAGGTATATCATCAATAGATCCCCGTGATTTTCTTTTAAACAAATTTTTTAAGTTTATTAATCCATTTGTAAAAGATACTGGTTATAATTCAAAATATTATTTGTGGTTTATACATAAAATATTAAGTGTCTATTTTATTTATCAATTTATAATTGCAGTAAAGAGAAAGACAAAAAGTCTATAAATTTTATTAAAAAAAATTGAGTTACACACAAGCTATAATGAGTGTAACTCGCACAGCGAGTCTGATAAGACCGTCAGTATTGAGCCTTGAGTGTTTTTTTATATTTTTAATTCAACATATTGTATGGTACACTATAACTTAATTTAACTTAACGTATATTTAAGGAGAAATTATGTCAAAAATACCAAAACCTAGCTCATTTGATGAGATAGACAAAATGTCTCGAGAGGATCTAATTAAGCTGTATGATCAAGAAAATAGTTTTATGCTTACAAGAGATAATATTATGAATGCAATACGCTATAAAGAGCAGGAAAAAATAAACCAGAATATGCTTGTATATACAGAGAGAATGGATAAGGCCGCAAAAACCATGAAAAACCTTACCTGGTGGATATTTGGTTTTACTGTTTTAATGACTATATTAACAATAGTAACTATAATTACTGCAAAATCATGAAATATGTTCAGCCAATCAGAGATCTAAATCAGATAAAAAAAATTAAGGCCATATTAAAGACGCACAGCGTCCGCAATTATTTTTTATTTGTTATGGGACTAAATACAGGGCTTAGAATCGGGGATATGCTGAAGCTTCAGGTCAAAGATGTCCGGAGCAAAACCCATATAACTATCCTGGAAGAAAAGACCGGCAAATTTAAAAGGTTTAAGCTTAATGCAAGCATACAAAATGAAATCCTTGAATATATATACATGAAGGAAGACGAAGATTTTCTGTTTCCATCAAGAGAAGGGGTGAAACCCCTTACAAGATTTATGGCCTATAAAATTATAAAAAATGCCTGCAATAAGATTGGATTAAAAGAGATCGGGACTCATACGCTTAGGAAAACCTTTGGTTATCATTTTTATCAGAAAAACAAGGATGTTGCTCTTTTGCAGAATATTTTTAACCACTCTGCGCCATCGATCACGCTCCGGTACATTGGGATTAACCAGGACATCATGGATAATGCGTTGGATGATTTTAGTTTATAGAAAACATTATTTATTTTTTGCGTTAATATATTCAGATAACATACCACCTTTTTTTATTGCTGGAAAACCTTTGGGATCAAGTTTAATTTTTTTTGAATTAAAAAGTATTTTATACTTAATTAATGCTGTCTCCTCATTATATAAATCATCAACATATAAATTATTGTTCTTATCTATTCTAAAGACTCGATGAGTTTTAATTGGAAGTGTAAATATTGTTAATAACTTACCTGTTTTTGAAATAACATAAACATCTCTTTTGGAATGTCTTGCAATATTACCACTTAATATATATATGTTTTCGGAATTATCCATGGCAATTTTATTATTCCAAAAACTTTTTAATGGCAAAGAATATCCGTCAGGTCCTTCCGTATATTTTATTTTTTGACCAGAAAAAAGGAATTTTGACCAAATTTTAACATACTCTTTATTCCACTTTTCAATCTTATCCTCCAAATTACTAAGGATATACATATTTCCCTTTTTATCTACACTTATTTCTTTTTTATTTACATAAATAATTGGAAACTTAAGTGAATCAAAATTTTTATCATAGATATAATTTCCGGATTCACCAAGGATATCAAACGTAAAAGCCTTTTTATCTAAGAGATTTGGAATATATAAATGTTTGTCGAAGGCATTAAGAGAAGAAACTCTTTTATTATAGTTTATTTGATTTAAATATTTTAAATTAGCGTTGAAAACAAATATCCCTGAAAATCTATTATTACGTAAACCTACATAGACATTACCTTCTGAACATTTTATATGATAAGGTGTACCAATAAATTCGCCAGGTCCCTCACCTTTTCTTCCTCCCTTTTTTAAAAATTCCCCATTTTTATTAAATTTTAAAATAGAATTTTGCTTAGCGTCGATAATATAAATATTGCCTATTCCATCTATATCAGCAGAGGATAATTTTGCAATTAAATATTTATCACCCGCACCATCAATTTCAAGAATTTTTTTTAATTTTATAGATAGTCCTGAACTATTCAAATTAATTAAACTCATAATTAATGTAATTAAAAATAAAATATTTTTTTTCATTTGTATTCTCCATATATTTTTTCAAAATCATTGATCATTCTTGTTTTTAATATTATTGAAGCAATAGATTCAATTTTACTATATATTTTCTTTTTATTCAATTTAGTTCCAAAAAACTCTTTGTATTTAAAATTTAATATTTCTTTTTCACAAAGTGTTTTTATACAATACTCCAAAAATTCTTCAAACCTCTTTTGTAAACCTATTGGTAAATTTTTTATCTCGTTTTTTTTTTTTAATTTATATTCGAGCTCATGTTTTTTATTATCCAATATTCCAGCAATATATTTTTTATTAATTCCATAAACAATCGGGATTCCAAATTTATTTTTAAAAAAGTTTGAAAATATAAACTGTTCAATTATATATTCATATCCTTTTTCTTTATATACAAATTTAATCAAATTTCCAGGAAAAAGACCTCTTGTTAGATATATTTTCATTTTTTTACCATTTGAACTATTAAAAATAAATTCTTCCAAATTACTTTTTCTATTATATAAAACATCTAAAACTTTATCTCTATTTTTTATCTTATAATGTTTTGCATAATCTGGTTTTTTTGTCATAGTTTTTATGTCCAAGAGTTTTTCTGAAGGGCAGTAATTAATCTCAGAAAGGAAATTTTGGATTGTTTCAATCTCATTTTTGGCGATTCTTTGTGTATAAACCTCAAATGGCTGATATATATCTCTAAATATTGAACCTAGATAGACTGTTACAACTGTAAGTCCTATAATTGACTTGCTTCCAAAAAGATAGAACTCTCTTAAACCCATCTTAAATTCATTTGGTAACATTTTGAATTTTTTTTTAATTTTAGCATTAAACTTTTGACTACTAATTCCTCCATCGTTAAGATTTATATATTCAGCAAGAAAAACTCCATTAATATCAACCATAGCTGGCAACTCAAAACCTTGTCTATGATGAATATCACTTAATGCAAATCTTAATTTGTGTTTTTTACCATTACTATCAATATACTCAAAAAATGTAATATCTCCAGTTATATCACCATTTCTATACGTACCTGCCTTAATTAATATTTCACTTGGACCTTTAAAATAAACAGAATTCATCATGAAGTATTTATCATAAAAACACATTGCTTTTGCTATTTTATCTTGATGAGTAATATATACCAATTTTCTTCTAGGTATCTTGGTATCACCATTGAGATTATCGCCAAAAATATAATTAGGAACAATAAACAGCAAAATAAGATTAAACATTATAAAATTAAAAGTAATTCTCTGTACAAACTTTAACATAAATTATTACTCCTTTTTTGAAAATATATCGAGAAAATTATAGTTTTTCATATGAAAATCAACAATAATTTTCTCGATTATAACAATCTGTAATCTTTTTTAATCAGTATATCATCTTTTTACAATTAATTATTTCATTTGGGATAAAAAAACAATTGGTATATTATAAAAAACAATATAATGAATTAATTATCTTCACCATCTCCATAAGTTGTTGCACATTCCATTACTTCGGATCGATACAACCTATTTGCTTCAGATATACAATACGCTTTTGTCCAATTGAAAAGATTTACTGGAAATGTTTCACAGCTGTGTCTAATAGTAGAATTCCTCTTTTCTTGAGCCTGAAATACACAAATGTCATACCAGTTCCAAACTCCAGGCGTCGCATTATCGGCAGAATAACCTAGATTAGGAAATGCGAAAAACAAACTTAAAACAAAAATACCCATTACTAAAAAACTTAACATTTTCTTCATTTGAACCTCCTTTTTTTAATTTAAAAAGTTATAACTTTTATACTAACGACATTAACATATCTTTTTTTTTGAAACAAGACCCTATTTGTTGCATTTTTTCAGTTTCCTGTATTGACATGGAGTTATGCAATATAATTTTATGAAATGCTTTCTAAATACATCAATTCTTTTAAACCCAAATTGTTGAGCAATATCCTTTATACGTATACTATCACTGCTTACTATAACTTTTGTAATCCTCATAATTTTTTCTTTTACAATATAATTTTTAAGCAACAAATTAGTATGTTTTTTAAATTCTTTTGACAAAGTACATCTATTTCTACCCAATTTCCTAGCCAATGCGTCTACATTTAAAAGAGAAAGTTCACTATCGCTACAAGAAATAACAAATTGAGCTACTTCTCTTACAACTCTCTTTTTATACATATTACCTTCCATTTTCTAGCTTTTCTGCATTTTTTTATTGACTTGCTTATTTAAAGATAAGCTCCCGCCCATAGGGTATTGCAGAGCATTAAAATTAAATGTGTTTAACTTATTTTTCATAAAAAAAACTATTAAAATTATTATATATTCATACTGCAATTTCTGTGCCATCATTTCGCAAAAGATCAAATAACATATATATATACGACAGAAAGAAAATTTAAAAAAATAATCTCGGAACATATTTCAGGTTTATTTGAAACATGCGTGGAGTTATTGTCAAACTTGGTGGAATGTGAAATCTAGCATACCCAATTTTTTCC
>CBDUZW010000131.1:0-4649 GCA_965371805.1 uncultured bacterium
TTCCACCATCAGCTATACAGCTTGCACAGCACACGATAGTATAACCGTTTTTCGATAAAGCTCTTAGTAATTCCATAATTTGTCGAACCTCCTAATTTTTGTGGAAAAGCCTGTGGAAATACTGTTGAAAACCTTTATAAAATGTCTAAAACTGAAATAAGTTATTAACATAGTAAAGTAATAGCATATTGAGAATAAAAAATCTATAATTTTATGATTTTTTTAGTAATTTATTAATAATAGTATGCACTTATCCCATATTAATCTAAAAAGATTTATAAATTAATATGCTTTGAATTTACCTGCTTGAGTGAATTTGATGCCAGGCACAATTTTTTTTACAATTTTTTTTTATAATTTTTTTCTAGCTTCTGATCATTTTGTGTTACATAAAGTAAAAATATAGTTTTTCTTTAGTTCAAATGAAGTGATCTCTACATTTTTTATAATTTCATCATTATGAAAGATTGTGTTATCAATAATTTCAACAGAATTCAGAGGTTCATGGAATCCCATTTTTAAGAGTTTTAAGTAAGCCTCTTTAATGGTCCAGTTTTTATAGATATTTGAGTGATCTTTTGGATCCATAATCTGGCGCTCTTTTAATGTAAACCCTGATTCTAAAAGATGTGTAAGGTCTTTATTTTCCACCTTTTCAAGATCAAAGCCAATTTGTTTATCTCTAGTTTTGCAAAGTGCAGCAGCAGCATAATCGTTAGAATGTGAGATAGAAATTGGATAGGGAAAACTTTCAGGAGGGTATGGGGCACCATTTTCATCCGTATTTACCATGATTTCATTTTCATCAGGCGCCTTACTCTCTACATATTTTAAAACCTTTTTAACAGCAAGCCGCCCGCACATCCACTCTATCTGCCGTTTTAGAACTTTGAAGGAGTTAATCTTTTTTATCTCATCTAAATGATAAAAAACAATTTGAAGAGATCTTCCTTCCAGGTCTCGTAGATTCAATTCGATTAAGTAAAAGATCTGAGGCCTTAAAGCTTTTAATGCAGATTAGAGATGAAGCACATAGATTTGCAATAACATATAACCGATTACTTAGAAAAAAATCTCAACTAAATCAAGACTGAAACTTGTAATAACCACATTTTGAATCGCTCCATCTAATTTCAAGCGTATTCAGAGATGCATATTTAACATATTCTTATTATATTGGTTTTAACTTTCTTGTAGAATAGAAAACTTGCTGGTTGTCTGCACTTATTATTACTTTTCGAGGGATAATAAGTTTTCTTTTAAATTTTTCCTGAAATTCCGATACAAATTTTTTTGAGCCAAATGCAATACCCTCTGTTATATTTCTATATCTATATGAAAGTATATCACCAATTCCGAGCCTTTGGAATAAGGATTTTGATTCTTTATAAGCCTGATCTGATATTTTTGCACTACCTTCCCTTTTTACTTTACCTGATTCATATATAAACTCTCTATAAACCGAAAAAGTAATTTCTTTTTTTGTCCGGGACACTTCCTGTTTAAACCTGTCAGTTTTCCTATCTTTAAAAGTCTTTATTTCCTCTTTTATTATATTTATTGTTTTTAATAGCTTTTTGCCTTTATTAGGATTTCTGATTCTAAATCCAACACTGCTCCACCTATAATCTTCAGGTTTTTTAACAATGCCGGCCCGTACTGAGTTCAGGTCTATATATGCACTGCAAATAAGTTCTGCATCTCCCTTGCTCATTGCAATGCTTTTAAATCTATCTCCCCAGAAAGAACCTTTACATTTATGTTTATAATTATACCATTTGGAAAACCCCTGCTTGAGTTCCTGAATAAATCTGGATACAGAGCCAAGTCTCTGCCTCAATCTCTCAACACCACCATCTTCATCATAATCAATTTCAAAAGAGTTCTTAATAAAAGCCCCTTCAGGAGGTTCTGCATTATCGCCAAAAGCTTCTTTATATCTACCCAAAAGCTCTTTTTTTGTAGCAATCTCTGCCTCATCTTTTCTATTAGACAGTAAAATATGAAAATGATTAGACATAATAGCAAAAGAAGTAATATCAACAAAAAATGCCTTCGATAGTTTAAACATCAAAGACATAAAATACTCTTTACTCTCACCATCAAGCAAAAACTCCCCTCGACTTGTCCGTGAAATAACATGATAAGAACTATGCTCAGTATCACCAAACCACCTAAAAGGTCTCCCCACTCCTACCCCCTATCGTCTCTAAAGAAAGTATGTTATAAAAAAACAATTTTTTCAACTTCTTGCCTGGCACTAAATTTAAATTTTGCTGCTGCTGCCCAAACATTCATGTTTTTAAATGCAATTAACTTAACCATTCTATTTCTGTATCCTTGTCCAGAGAAAGCATCATCATCAACTGACCATGCAGGGTCTTGAACATATTTTTCTACAACCTCAGTATTTTCTAAATTAGCTTCAATATTAAAGGCTTCCAATTTGTCTTTAAAAATCACACTATCTACTGTATCTACAGAACTTTTTAAATATACCTTTATACTAAATTTTAAACTTTTGCCTGTACCAGGTTTTAAAGAGTATTTATGATTTTTACAGGGGACGCCAAAATCAAAAGATTTTTTTTTTGAACTAACAGTCTCAACGCCCTCCTGATGCTTGTATAAATCTTGTTCCATTTTTTGCTGCTTAGAAATCATATTTTGCATTTTTTTTTTATTTGATTCTTTTTTTTTTGAACACATCACAAAGGAAAGAATAATAAAAACTATAATCACAAAAAACTTTTTGCTCATCTAATGCTCCTTATGCCTTTAGTAAAAAGATTGTGCTGGTCCAGTGTAAACTGGAAATTTTCAAATTTTCTTTAGTTAGTAAATCCATTTTAATTAACTCTTAAAACCTCTAACCTTTTCAATTGTACTCTTTTATATTTTTTTGTCAAATTTAAAAACCCTTTAAAGAAAAAACCATAAATAAATGACATTCCATTGGGGACTATGAAATGATATTTCAGAACCCTAAATCTGTCAATTGAACCGTTTGACAAATTTATGAACCTAAAATCTTTTCCATTTAACCCCCAATCCGTGGAAGATAATTTATATTGAAGATCAAAATCTTTCATAAAACACCTGCAACTAATGATTTCTTGTAAGTTTCAACGCTATATCCTTTCTTAAGCCCCATTAACAAATTGCTTTTATTCCTACTAATTTTTCGTGTCTCCCGGGCTTTATTTAGTTTTTCATCTCTTGTTTTAAGTATCAGCTCTGCTCTACCTTCAAGTTTGACTGATAGTACAAAAGAAGTAATCACAGGCGGTGTTTGTCAACGGATTTTACAATTAAACAAAAAGTATAATCTTTACTTCGTTAACAAATAAAAGGCATAACAAAAAACTTGAACGGATGGCAATAGGCCGTGATTTTTAAAATATATCCGGATCAAATTTTATTATTTTAGTAAAAGCCGGTCCCATGCTATAGCCAACCAATCCGGCAACAATAACGAAAAAAGCATGCACAAACCACCAATCAAATACATATTCATGAAATGATGCAACATCAAACCAGTTCATTCCCCAAAAATGCAAATCAACATATCCGGCAATCATATCACCTGATAAAGAAATAGCACTTGCCAATATTGCATAAAATATTCTCTTGGTTGTTGTAAGTTGCTTGTCACTCATTTTGAACACCTCCGTTTGTTTGTTTGCTTCATTCTAAGTTGCTTGTCACTCATTTTGAACACCTCCGTTTGTTTGTTTGCTTCATTCTAAGTTGCTTGTCACTCATTTTGAACACCTCCGTTTGTTTGTTTGCTTCATTCAGGCTCAGCAGAGTACTGCCTACTGGTGAGTCGACCAGGGATTTTCACCCCAGCCTCTCTTAGAACGGTACGTGAACCTCTCAGCTCATACCGCTCCCGCCATCCAAATCTCATCCTCATATCCTAAACCCAAAACACCAATGTGCAAATAACCCCGGCTTTTTGCTACTAACATTCTTTAGCCACTTTATAGCCCCTTTTACATTATACCTGAATCGCTTATACTTATTTCGAATCCATTTCCACAATCTGATATTTAACTTAAAAAGAAAGGAACTTAAACTGCGTTTATGAAATTTTCCGTAATAATTTATCCAACCTCGCACCTTTGGGTTTATCAGTTTCGCAATATCTTCAATATTAAGATCTGTTCTCAGATGTATTTTCATTCTCCGTATTTCACTACTCATTTTCTTTAGTGCTTCCTTACTCGCTCCGGGTAAAAATCCTTTGAATTTTCTACCTTTAGGTGATTTTGCCAATCTTCCACGAAATGAGTATCCCAGAAATGTAAATTCCGTGTGTTCATGTTTTCCTTTACGATTACTATCCTTGCAGTAGATAATCTTTGTCTTTCCCGGATGAAGTTCCAATTTGCATTCTTCCAACCTATTTCTGATTTTAGCTAATACAAACTCAGCTTGCCTGAAACTTTTGCAATGTACAATTGCATCATCTGCATAACGTTCAAACTCCAGAGATGGAAACTCTCTTTCCAACCACTTATCAAATGCATAATGTAGAAAAATATTTGCCAATAAAGGACTGATAACTCCTCCTTGAGGTGTTCCTTTAGAACGTTCTTCAATATTTCCGTTCTTTTTCTGTACAGGTGCTTTCAACCATCTTT
>CBDUZW010000132.1:0-4540 GCA_965371805.1 uncultured bacterium
CATTTGGGTTTTTTGGGGGATCAGAGTCTAATATGTTTCTGAACTTCAACATTCATAAACTAATTTTTTTCTAGTAGATAATAAAAATAAATTCCATTTTTTTTTGACTATTTTTTTTTATTTAACTATCATATAAGAGATAGAGGTTTTATCATTATATTTTCTTCTTTTAGGAGGTCCGATGGTAGAAAATAAGAATTATTCATGGAGAAGTATCAAAACTGCATTATTCATATTTCTTCCACTTTTTATAATTATAAGCATTATTTTGTGGACATTCTATTTTATCGATGTAAAATCAAAAAAAAACATCCAGCTAATGCAAGCTTCAAATACAATTAACCTCCAAAAATCTAAAATTGCAGCTAATTTCAAATCTATTGTGGCTGATCTACTTTTTTTTTCAAATTATAGCCAATTACATGAGTTGAAAAAGGAGTTCATAACTAACAAAGATCATCTTATTAACGACCTGGCTCTTTTCAGCAGAGGAGCTAAAATTTATGACCAAATTCGTATTATAAATTCTGATGGGATGGAGAATATCAGGATAAATTTTATCGAAGGAAAAGGACCCGTAATTGTAAAAGACGACAAATTGCAGTCAAAAAAAGAAAGATATTATTTCCAGGATACTATTATTCTAAATAAAGGTGAAATTTTTGTCTCTCCTCTTGATTTAAATATTGAGTATGGAGAGGTCGAGAAACCGTATAAACCTATGATAAGATTTGGAACACCTATTTTTGATGAGAACGGAAGAAAGTACGGAATTATTATCTTTAACTATCTTGCAGCTAATCTAATCAAAGATGTAACAGATCTTACAGAAATATCATCTGGGCAATCCATAATGTATAATTCAGAAGGATATTGGTTGATTAACAAATTCAATCCAAAAATGGAATGGGGTTTTATGTTTGAAAGCAAAAAAGATATAACTTTGAAGATAAAAAACCCTGATATTTGGCATAAAATTACAATTAAAGATTCAAGTCAATTCAAAAATGATGAAGGTTTACATACCTTTACAACTATTTATCCTCTTATAGAAAGTTGGAAATCAAGTTTAAGTACAAACAAATCATTCACATCCAGTCAAAAAAAAAGCACGATAAATAAATACTTTTGGAAGATAGGTTTATTCATACCAAAAGATATTTTAATGGCTGGATTGGAAAAAAACCAAGCCAATTTTATAATTTTTAATATTCTGGTTTTTATTTTTCTTTCTATAGTGTCCATATGGATTGCCGGAGCTAGAATAAAAGTCAAGCAAGCAGCAGAAGATCTACATCAATCTCATATTGTTTTAGAAGATAAAGTTAGAGCTAGAACTGAGGAACTCTTCAAAGTGAATAGTACCTTTCAATCTTTAGTGGAAAGTACTGTTGGCCTTGTTGGTCAGGATTTTTTTGACAATTTAGTTGAAAAATTATGTCAAATGCTTAGCTGTGAGTACGCGATTTTAAGTAAGCTTATTGAATCAGATTCTCTAAAAATGATTGCAGTGAAATCTATAGGTGAATCTCCAGAGGATTTTTTAAATATATTACCAGGTACTATTAGTGATAAGGTTATTAAAGATGGGTTTTGTCATTATTCTGAAAATGTATCAAGCCTGTTTCCAAATGACATTAATCTTAAAAAGATGAATGCAGTTGGTTATGTTGGATTATCAATTAAAAATACATCTGGTAAAGTAATCGGTATATTATGTGCCATATCTCAAAATAAGTTTGACTTACCAGCGAAAACCGATTCTATTATGAATGTTTTGTCAGCCAGAGCTGCAGCTGAAATTGAAAGGATAGAGAAAGAAGAAGAATCAAACCAATTAGCTCTTAAACTGAGACAAGCTTATAAAATGGAAGCAATCGGAACTCTTGCAGGTGGAATTGCTCATGACTTCAATAATATTTTAACGCCTATACTTGGTTATACAGATATATTGCAAACTTCATTTTCTGAAGAGTCCAATGAAAAAGAATATTTAAATGAGATACTAAAATCAGCAGAGAGAGCAAAAGATCTGGTAAAGCAAATACTTACATTCAGCCGTCAGACTGAGCGTGAGCGTAAACCAATCAAGATCCAAAACATCATTAATGAAGCTATTAAACTCCTGCGTTCGTCGATTCCTGCTTCAATTGAGATAAAACATAATATTGATCAGGATTGCAAATTAATTTTTGCTGATTCGACTCAAATGCACCAGATAGTCATGAACCTTTGTACAAATGCATACCATGCAATGAGGGAGAAAGGTGGTACTATTGCCGTTTCATTAACTGAGATTGAAGTCAGTTCAGAAAATTTACTATTTGATGTTCAACTTTCAGAAGGAACATATCTGAAACTTGAAATAAGTGATAATGGGCATGGTATCCCTAAAGAAATTCTAGAAAAAGTATTTGATCCATATTTTACTACAAAAAAAAAAGGAGAGGGTACTGGAATGGGTTTGTCTATCGTTCATGGTATTGTAACCAACCACCATGGTAAAATTTCCGTATATAGTGAACCAGAGATAGGAACAACATTTAATTTGTATTTTCCATGCATTAAGAGGGAAACTGCACCAGTCAATAATATTAAGATTGAAAAAAAGAAACTAGGTGGACATGAACGAATTCTAGCAGTTGATGATGAAGAAGTAATTGTAAATATGTACAAAAAAATACTTGAGTCTTATGGATATCAGGTAACCAGCTTGACGAGCAGTACTGAGGCCCTATCAATATTTGAAAATCAGCCTGATACATACGACCTGATTATAACCGACATGACAATGCCACATATGTCCGGAATCGATCTTGCAAAAAAATTAAAGGCTGTACGATCTGATATACCAATTATTCTCTGTACTGGATTTAGTGAATTAATAAACAAAGAAAAAGCAAAATCCCTTGGTATTAACAGGTATTTGATGAAGCCTGCATTAAATCAGGATTTATTGGTTTCTGTCAGGGAAACTCTGGACAGTATAAAGATTAAATCATAAATTTATTGTTTCAAATTTTTAATTATATCAGTAGATATCCAGTATATATCAAAATTTCCATTTCCAGCACCTTTATTTCGTTTAACTTTTTTATTACTGGAGAAAAAGAAAAACTTCCCATCTGAGCTGATATGTGGATTATGTTCGAGACCTGAACTGTTAACTGCAGATCCCATATTAATGAGCTTAGCATATTTATTGTTTTTTTTAAAAGAAATATATAAATCTGATACACCATAACTATCACTTTTATTATATACTGTTACAATAATGAAGCTCTCATCATTTGCGATAAAAGCATCTGACTCATTTAATTTGGAATTTATAATATTCCCGGCATTTTCAACACTATATTTACCATTTTTGTAAAAAGCAAGATAAATATCACTTTTTCCAAAACCACCGGGCCGATTTGATTCAAAACAGATTGTATTTGCTGAAGATATTGAGAAAAAGCCTTCAATATATGAAGTATTCACAGGACCGGCTAGTTTGACTTCTTTATTAAATACATTCCCTCTATATTTCTTATAAAATATATCACTATTACCTGATCTACCATCTGGTTTCGCATAATAAAGATTATCATCTTTTGGGAAAGGGGAATACTCCTTTTTTGTTGATGGCTGGGTTATATACTCAATCCTGCCGAAACCATTTTTTAATATATCCCGTTTTACAATCTTGTATTCAGTATAATCAGCATTAGAGATAACATAATAAAAAACTTTATTATCAGATGAAATTGCAGGGCTGAATTCAATGCCGCTTGTACATATTATATCTTTACCAAATATTTCAGCTTTTTTATGTGGGACTTTTATACTTAACCAATTTCCTTTTTTCTTAGCTGGAACTGACATACTGAAATTAAAAACCATAATTAATATCATAATAATCTTCATTCTACTCTCTTCATATAGTTATAACGAAATCAAATAAATTTAGTTTAATTATAACTGCCCGGTATCATCAATATACAAAAAATCTATTTAGGTAATGCTCCAAAAATTTTCATGATAAATTTATGTGCATTATGTGGAAATCCTGAATTAGGCATAAACATAAACGGACAGAAGCCTGTTATACATGTCATTCCTTTCTCTTCAGAGAGGTAGATCGCTTTTGGATTTGAAACACCCTTCATCACATGTTCATGTATCCATACTGTTTTTACACCTGCTTCTGCTGCATCAAGAACTGCCTCTTCCTGAGATTTAGGAGGGACAATTATTATTGCAGCTTCAATACCATCAGGAATATCTTTAATATTCTTAAAAGTGTCCTGATCCTGGATACTATCTGCATTTGGATTAATTGGGATTGCCTTATATCCTTTTTTAATAAGTTCCTTAAAGAGCATACCACCATATTTTTTTTTATCTCTGGATGCTCCCACTACTGCTATTCTGTCATTTTTAAAAAACTCATCAATGATCTGTTTATCGATTACGGCCATAATTTCTCCTATTTATTTTTTAGGTTCTCCGCCAGAATGTGTGGGTAGTTGAGAAAAGATAAGGGACAAAGTATACT
>CBDUZW010000133.1:0-4461 GCA_965371805.1 uncultured bacterium
TTAATTCATTTCTAGAAAAATGAGGTCTAAAAAAAATAGGCGGTGGATTATGGATAGTAGATCTTATTGCTTTTTTTTTTTAACTACTGTATATTGTCTTTATGATGAAACAAGGGAAAGTAAATGGAAAATGAAAAAAAAGAATTAATGCTGGCTGTTTTGATCGATGGGGATAATGTTCCTTCTAAAAAGGTCAAACAGATGATGGAAGAAATTGCAAAGTATGGAAATGCTACAATTAAAAGGATATATGGCGATTGGACAAAACCAAATCTTGCCGGATGGAAAACTGTATTACTTGCAAATGCAATAACTCCTATTCAACAGTATGGTTATACAACAGGCAAAAATGCCACCGACTCAGCAATGATCATTGATGCTATGGATATACTCTATTCAGATAAGGTTAATGGTTTTTGTCTGGTTTCGAGCGATAGTGATTTTACCAGACTTGCAATAAGATTGAGAGAGGCGGGAATGACCGTATATGGTATTGGAGAAAAGAAAACTCCTGATCCATTTATTGTTGCCTGCGATAAATTTATCTATCTTGAAATTCTTGGCAATGATCCAGATGAAGACGATCCGAGATCAATAAAAGGTAAGCATGGTAAAAAACCTGTATTTGAAAAGATAACCAATAAGGTAATCAGTCTCATTTATACGACTATATCAGATGCCGCAGATGAGGATGGATGGGCTTTTCTCGGAGATGTTGGAACTATGTTATTAAAGAAACAGCCAAACTTTGACTCAAGGAATTTCGGGTTCCAAAAATTGACACCTCTAATAAGCTCAATTGATAATTTTGAAATTGAACAAAGACCAAGCCAGAAAGGGCGGTTTAAACTGATATATGTTCGCAATAAAGATTAAAATCTTTTCATCTCTATTCAAATGTGTTATTATAGATAGTACATGAATTTAGAAAATGAAGATACTAATATAACTGAAATTAAGAAAAACAGATTAAGCAGGGAGTTTATCAACTCATTACCAATTATGAAATTTACTGGTAATATAAGCGTTATTGATGACATTGATTCTGCTGAATATGCCGTTGACTTTTTGAAAAATGAAAAGTTTATCGGATTTGATACTGAAAGCCGGCCTGCCTTTAAGAAGGGAATATCATACCCCATATCTTTAATTCAGTTTTCAACCTTAGATAAGGCCTTTCTCTTTCAAATTGATAAAACCGGTTTTCTAGATTCCTTAAAAGATCTTTTAGAAAATAAGAAAGTGAAAAAAATAGGAATTGGCATTGATGCTGATACGAAAAAACTTGCTGAACTTTCTGCCGATATTAAAACAGACGGTTTTATAGATCTGAAGACAATTGCAGAAGAAAAGAAAATAATTCAGTCCGGTGCGAGAGCTCTAACTGCGAGATATTTAAAACATAGATTAACAAAAGGTGCACAAAGAAGTAATTGGGCAGTATCAGTTTTAAGTTCAAAGCAGATTAGATATGCTGCGACCGACGCTTGGATCTGTATGAAAATTTATCCTCTTCTACTTGAAGATAATTATAAATATATAAATGAAGATAAATTAGAAGAAGAGAAACGTTAATCTTTTTTTTAATATTGGAAATATAAACCATAAAAAAACAAATATAATATTTAAAAATGGAAATATATAACCAAATTTTGTGAAAATAGTTTTCTCTTTTATATATTTGAATTCTGCTATAAAACTTCCTTTCCGATTTAGTGTGAGTTTTTTTATCACCTTACCAAGAGGAGATATCAATGCAGAAATTCCACTTGATGTGGCTCTTAAATTATACCTTCGGTTTTCGATGCTTCGGAATGTTGCCATTGCAAGAAGCTGGTAAGGTGCAGATGTTGTTCCATACCATGAATCATTAGAAAGAGTTACCAGCAATTCTCCTCCTTTGGAAATAAAATTTCTAACCAGTGTTGGAAAAATTATTTCATAGCAGATAGGGGTTGAAATAAGATGGTTTTGCAGATGAAGATTTCTAATGTTTTTTCCCGGAGTAAATTCACCTATCTGGTCAGTGATCTTTTTGATAAAAAAGAGAAAATCTTTAAGAAGAATATACTCTCCAAATGGAACCAGATGTACCTTGTCATATTTTTCGAACGCATTTTTTTTAAAGAGTATTGAAGAGTTGTATATAGTATCTTTATTTTCATAATCAGTAAATCCTGTAAGCAGGGGGACATGCTCTTTCGCAAATTGTAGAAATTTATCCAGATATACTTTGCTTTGAAGAGGATAAATAGGAATTGTATACTCTGGCCAGACTACAAACTCAGCACCTTTTTTAGCTAGCTCCTCAGATGCATTAAATAATTCATTCAGGATTTCTCTATTACTCTTCTTGAAATTGTGCGCTATCCGTTCAGAATAAAGGTCGTTTTTTGCATTTGGTTGAATGATGCCTGCTTTTACAGATTTAAGTTTTTCAATTTTCTTTACATTTGATTTAACCAGATAGTATCCTGAGCTGTAAACTAGAACAAAAATTATCAGGACGGAAATAAGATATTTTCTTTCTCTTTCTTTAATATAAAAAAATAAGAGTACATTTATTAATATTATTATAAAAGATATGAGATGTATTCCACCAAATTCTGCACTTTGGACAAAATAAAGATTTTTATATTGAGAATATCCTGCATAACACCATGGGAAACCATTAAAAACATACTCAAGGATGAGATCTTTTGAAATCCATATTGCAGGAATTAAGAGAAATACTGATTTTTTATTGAAAATTTTCTTTATCAGAATTCCTGCAATTCCAGTAAAGACAGCAAGGAAGGAACTTAAAGCGATAAGTGCAGCTACTCCAAGAAGAAGATTTGTGCCCCCGTATTTGATCATTACTTCAGGGATCCAATAAAGAATGACAATATTTGAGAAAAAAGAAAACAGAAAGAATGTTAGAAAAATCTTTTTATTCTTCTTCTGGTCAATTACAAATAAAATAGGTATTAGAAAAAAAAAAATCCCTGGAGATAAATCAAATTTTGGGAATGAAAGGCTATAAATAACAGCAGAGCCTATAATAAAAAAAAGGGTCATCTTTTTATTTTAACAATATAGCACCCTTTTAGTTTAGGATTATTTTTGATCTCTAATTTAGCTTGTCTCTCAGTTTTATAGGAACCAATTCTTACTTTATAAAGATCTCCATTTTTTGCTATCTCGGTGGAGTATTTTTTTGAAAACTTTTGTGCTTCTGTTTTTGCACCTTTATGGTCTCTGAATGCTCCGATCTGAATTGCATAGAAGGTTGATCGCTTTATTCTTTTGGACTTTATTAATTTTGAAGTTTCGGGAACAGGAAGTTTATTTTGCTTATTGACTTTTTTAGTATTTTGCATACCTACCGTATTATGCATTTGAAGTTCTTTATCAATTTCAGATGTATAATTATTCTTCTTTTTTGTTTCCTTAAATATTTTCTGATCTGATTTGTCTTTATTTTCATTATCATTTACTCTAACGATTTTTTTGTCAAATGAACGATCATCTGGAGAGATCATGCTTTTATCAACTGAACCTTTACCTATTCTGTAACCAAGGAAGAATAAGAGTAATCCTATTGCAACAAAAGCGACTATAAAAGTTATTATATGGATATATGTTATCTTAATTTCTTTATATTTATCATTCCCAACCATTTCATCTCCTTATTATTTAAATTATATTAAATCACAAAAGATATTGCAACCTTTTTAGTAATATTTATTAAAGTAGGATAATCTCATAGATATATACTAAAACTGATAATATAGCTTTGTTTCATTTTTTTTTTAATCAATTCTCATTAGAAAAAAACCCATTAAAAATTTTAGCAAATATAGTTTTATAATAAGTCCATTAAACTAAATAAAAAAAATACAAAAAATAGATTGAAATCTAAAAAAAAAAGTAGTATAATCCCAATTCGTTTAATTTTTCGTGTAATTTGAGCGGCATAAATTTATTGACAACAATAGATAGATGTGGTATGCTCATTTTTATCGCTGGCGTAGCTCAGTTGGTAGAGCAGCTGATTTGTAATCAGCAGGTCGGGGGTTCAAGTCCCTTCGCCAGCTAATAGGAAAATAAAGGATGGGTAGGTGGTCGAGTGGTTAATGGCACCGGGCTGTAAACCCGGCTTCTTCGGAATGCGGTGGTTCGAATCCGCCCCTGCCCATATTGATTTTGATTTGTTGGATATGCGAGAGTAGCTCAGCTGGCAGAGCGATAGCCTTCCAAGCTATCCGTCGCGAGTTCGAATCTCGTCTCTCGCTCCAATTCAACTTTGATTATATATAGAAAGTTAGACTGAGACATGCCCTCGTAGCTCAGTGGTAGAGCGCATCCTTGGTAAGGATGAGGTCATCAGTTCAACTCTGATCGGGGGCTTTTTTTATTTTTAAGAATTTATGAAAACTACAGGAGGAAAATAATGGCAAAGGAAAAATTTGATAGGAG
>CBDUZW010000134.1:0-4172 GCA_965371805.1 uncultured bacterium
TTTGGCGTCGGCAAACGACGCAAAAACTCTTATTCGTTGGGCGAAAATACCCATTTTCAAACACATCAAGTTTGAGTAAAAACTCAACTACTCTTTGTTCGGTATTTCGCATTCCGAAATACGGCATTGTTGCAAAGAAATCACTCCAACCTGTTTTTTGTTCTATGATCAATGCAGGTGCAATTTGTTGAAGATAGAGTTTATGCATATCGCCCTTGGCAGTGACAACTTCTGGTAAATTGAATTCTAAAAATCCTGTTAGAAATAAGTGGAACCCAAAATACTAAAGATAAATAATTACAAAATTTCTTTAGATAATATTTTCCATTCTTCTGTGTCGTCATTTTCTAAAATATAATAATATATTCCATTCTCAATCCAGGAACATTTTCCATCTTTTACTTCTGTCTTTTTTTTTATTGTTCCATCCTTTGTCATTGCGCAAATAATACTTCTAGAAAATTCAGAAGTGGGTAGAAAAACATAGATCATTTTTTCTTCAGAGAATACCCTATGAAATGAAGCGAAAAATTTTGGAAAATTATATTTTAACTGTTTAATTGCATTTTTATATTTTCCCGCTCCTCGATATAGGCTCTCTTTATATTTTTTTTTAAATTCGTCAGTAATGACAGTGTCTTCAGGATATTTATTCTTTATAGTATTAATTAATTTACCTTTATGATTAAAAACCATTATAGAACCATTCTTTCTTGAATTGCCAATAATTAAATTTTTTTTATCAATAGCTATTGTAGTGCCTCCTTCCATGAATTTTGAAGGTTCATTGTCAATAAAGATTTTTTTTTTAAAATTATGCTGATTATCAAAAAGTCCTACTTTTGATGTTATAAAACGTTTGTTCTTATGGACAGCAAAAGCAAAGTCCTCTTTAAAATAACCATCTGTTATAGGAAATATAACCATGCTGGATCGATCAATTTTTTCTTCTTTTATATAGTTGCCTTCTTCAGAATAAAAAAGCAATTTGTTTGAGGCTAAAACAAAGAGTTTCTTATTGAAGAAATGAACACGAATTTTAAAGGGAAATTCCTTTGGTCCTCCACCAATCTTACCAAATGTTTTTTTATGTTTAAACGTTTGCCTGTTATAAATATGTATCTTATGACTTTCCATAACATAAATATTATTCTGGGATATAATTAATTGAGTTGGTTTCATTAATCCTGTAAGTACAGCAAGCGGTTTTTCTGAAAAAACAAATACTGATAATATAAATATTAGAAATGTAAAAGTAGATTTTTTATTCATTATTTTTTGCCTTTTTTATAGATTTAAAAACATTGTCAAAATTTTTTTTTTCTGGTTTGTTACTTCTGTACAATATATTGCCATTTCCATTAACCACATACAAATAAAGTGCATCATTGTGCAACTTTACCCAATTTGTGTATCAATTTTATCCCAACTCGTTATTTTTATTCCTTCCTGAATATGATTGTTATTTCCACCATATATCAATTGATTATTAACTTCTATATCACTTATTTTAGAAAAATATTTTAAATTTTCAAAGAAAGAACTATTTATAGTTTGTCCTGACTTTACTTCAATAGCTCTTATTTTTATGCCGTCATCCAATATGAAATCAATTTCCTTTCCTTTATTATCCCTAAAATAGTAAATATTATCAGGCTTTGCGTTATTAAAGTTTGATTTTAATAGCTCTGAAAATACATAGGTCTCAAAAATAGCACCTCTTAGAGGATGTAGCTGTAAATGTTCTGCTGAACTTATTCCAAGAAGATAGCTTACAAGTCCGGTATCAAGAAAAAATAATTTTGGAGATTTTATTAATCTTTTATTAAAATTCTTATAAAAAGGTTGAACTCTTTTTATTATATAGCTCGTTTCAAGAATACTTAACCATTTATTCACAGTATTGTTAGAAATTCCACATTCATTTGAAATTGAGTTCATATTTAAAATTTGACCAGTTCTACCTGCACAAAGTTTTAAAAAGATCTGAAATTTTGAAAGATCTTGTATATTTATTAATTTTCTTAAATCTCGTTCAATGTATGTATTGATATAAAACTCCATTGCACTAAAAGGTTCAAGCCCTTTATCAAAGATACGGGGATAGAAACCGGTTCTTAAAATTTCATCTAAATCTGATGAAGTTTTATTGGTATATATTTCTGAGTAAGAAAAAGGAAGCAATTTTATAATTGCTGTTCTCCCGGCTAATGATTGGCTCAGATTGCTCATTAATTCAAATTGTTGACTTCCTGTTATGATAAACATTCCAGGAATATCTTTCTCATCTACTATTGTTTGAATATATGACGTTAGGTCCGGTACTCTTTGAATCTCGTCTATAATAGCACCATCAGGATATTTATTCAAAAAACCAATTGGATCATTTTTTGCAAATTCTCTATTGTCTAAATTTTCAAGTGATATATAAGGATGGTCTGTAAATATCATCTTACTTAAAGTAGTTTTTCCAGATTGTCTTGGTCCCGTTATTGTGATTACAGGATATTGTTTGCTAAATTCAACTATTTTTTTTTCTAAAATTCTATTTATCATTAACAGACAATAGCATATTTGGTACAGATTTGCAATCCGACAGAAAATCTGTACCATAGGTCTGAGAAAGGTTAAAAATACTTAAAAAATCACCCCTTATTTATAAACCTTTTTGACAAATGGGACCAGCGGTGTTAATGGGGAATGGGTTTTATTTTTTTACTTATTGAATAATTCAAATTGCATATTTTTACAAAACCCTCTAAAATATAACTAATGAATAGAAACATTCACAATTTAAAGAGCTATCGGCTAATAAAACAGCTTTACATTTATGCATATCTCTTTGAAATCTATAAATCATATCAGAAGCATCTTGAAAACGTGGCTATTGCTAGTACTTTAGCCGCTAAAGAAGAAAGAATAAACACTGAAAGTGCTGAACCTGAGTAAAAAACCTCGTCTGGGATTTTTTTTTGACCTCCCCTCATTTTCACTAGGGGCGAGCTACCTCATTAAAATAATCTGGCCTGGCACCTTTTTTTGTGGCACCTTTTTTTGCACCGAAGTTTTTGTTTGAAACATTTCCAAAAGTGAAAACTCCTGAGGAAACATTTAACTTATTGCCGATGAATATTGACAATACGGAGTGGAAAAAATAAATGATTTATGGTAGTCTGAGATTTGAAGCACTTAGGCGCTTACCAACGTTACCAAACATGTTAATTAAAATAGGAGAAAGTATGAGAAAAATCGTAATATCTATTTCAGTGTTATTTATAATGTTATGTCCTGTGTTTTCACAAAAAACATCAGAAAAGTATCTAGGACAAACCCCTCCTGACTCAGTTGCGAAATTATTAAGGATTGGTAATTATTTTGAAAATGAAGATAATAGAAAGAGAAGTTTCAATTTTGCCTTTTCACCCGATGGAAAAGAGATGTTTTTTTCATATGTTAAATCACGAAGCAAAGAAGAAGGGACTATATATCAATTAAAGACATTCAAATATGAAAATAACGAATGGAAAGGACCAGAAATAGCAAGTTTCTCAAGAAAAATGAGTAATGTAGACATTAACTATACACCCAATGGTAAGTATGTTTTCTACGCATCTGATCGGCCACAGCCAAATTCAGTTGGAAATGATATTTATTATTCGGTGAATCTAAATAATGGTTGGTCAGAATCAATTTATGCAGGCACAGATGTCAACACAAGTTTTAATGAAGTATATCCTTCTGTTTCCGACAAAGATAATTTGTTCTTTCAATCAACACGTCCTGGAGGTCATGGATCAATTGATTTGTATCGTGCAAAATGGGTTAATGGAAATTTTATTAACGTCAAGAATCTCGGTTCTCAAATTAATACTGGGTATTACGAAAGTGATGCCGTAATTTCTCCAAATGAAAGTTATATCCTTTTTTGCAGTCAGCGTAATGATGATGGAAATAATAGGCAGATATATATATCTTTCCAAATTGGCAATAATATCTGGACAAAAGCCAAAAAGCTGGGATTAAATGTAAATAATGGTTTTACAGGCTCTCCAACCTTAAGTACAGATGGTAAATATCTCTTTTTTAGGAAAAGAAATGGTCCTCATTGGATTAGTACGAGTTATTGTCAAACTTGGTGGAATGTGAAATCTAGCATACCCAATTTTTTCCCC
>CBDUZW010000135.1:0-4137 GCA_965371805.1 uncultured bacterium
TGATTTTTAAACATAAATAACTCAAGGAGGTTTGGACTTTTGAGACAGCCTCCACAAAGCGCCCCTACATTAGAAATTCAATGATTTTTTTAATGTCATCTCTTTTAAAACATGGTATCATATCTGATGTAAAATTATTTGATATTATGGCTGATAACTCTTTTTCAGGTATTTTTAATGAATCATTGACTTCATTATTAAAGACTTCAATAATTGGGATATTTTTTTTTCTAAGACCTTCCAGAAGTATAATATCATATTTGTCGAATTCCGGTTCCAGCTTCTTAAATAAATCTGTACTATTAGAAACAAGCTCCATTTTCATAATCTCTTTTTTTGATGTAAGATAAACAGAGTCTGCACCCGCTTTTAGAAAATTAAGGCTGTCTTTACCCTCCGGCTCAAGATAGTATTTCTCTGAAGCATTTTTTAATGCAAGTACTCTTAGATTTCTTTTTTTTAACTCTTTTATAAGCTTAATTATCAATGTTGTTTTTCCACTATTTGACCAACCGGCTATTGTATATATATTCATTTAACTAAACCATCCTTATCCAATATTTTTCTATAAACATTAATTGAATAAATAATTTTAAACATAATCTATTAAGTCAGCGATCTTTTCTCTTGTAATCTCTTTTATTTCATCAATGGATCTATTATTTATCTCTTCAATACTGATTGGTTCTCCAAATTTTATCTGTATTCTTCCGGGAGTGATCAACCAGGAACCTTTACTTTTTAATGAGAACAATCCTGATAATCCGATAGGCGCTATTTCTCTACCACAATTCTTTGCAAGGTGAAAGGGCATTTTTTTAAATGGTTTCATATCTCCAGTCAAGGACCTATGCCCTTCAGGAAGAATTATCATTGACAAGCCTTCCTGGAGTTTATTTGCAGCCATATTTATACTTTTCATCGCTGCGGTTGGATTTTTTCTATTCATTGGAATATTTCCAAACCGTTTAGTAGCAAAGCCATATAAAGGCCATCTAAATTGTCTGTCAGCTTCTAAGCCTCTAAATAAAACTGGTATATAACCTTCTAATATGGCAAGGTCAAAAATGCTTACATGGTTTGACATAATCAGGTAAACCTTATCTCTGGAAATATTCTCAATCCCAATTACATCAACTTTTATTCCTGCTAATTTAAGAAAAAGTCTTAATAAATATTTTAACCAGGGATCATATTTTTTTTTTGAAAAAATATAAGAACAAATAATTGTAAATACAAGAAAAAAAAACGCATAGATAAAGAAAAATATCCATAATAAAAAAGATCTTATTCTTTTCATCTCCAGAACACCGAAACCGCTTTATTCAAACATTCAATTGTTATCGGCGTAAGCCCAAGTAATTCACCATCAGGCGTTAGAATTTTGGGGACACTTGTTTTAATCTTTATTTTTTTGGCCTTAAATGTCTCTATAGAATCTTCATATATGTGTTCCCCGGTAAATATCTTTGGGAATGCTTTTAATAGTTTTCTTCTTGAGGTTTTATTTAAGAGGGTGACGTCTAAATATCCATCATCTATTTCAGCATCAGGTGCCATTAAAAAATTTGCTGTATAACGGGTATTAGATACCTCTACAAAAATATTTTCTCTATTAATTATTGTCCCGTCAAGATCAATTTCAAGATCATAAATATTTAATTTAAGAATTTCATATATAACTCCCATTGTATAAGAAAAATTTCCAAAAATTTTCAACTTATGTGCATCTTTGTTCACATCAGCAACAAACCCAAGCCCAACAATATTTAAATAGTAGTAGATCTGACCATGGGTTATTATTTTGCCAACATCTACTTTTTTGGTTTTACCACCTGCAATTAAAGCGATTGCTTCTTTCCATGCATCAGTTATTAATCCTATATCTCTGCAAAAAGCATTTCCGGTCCCAATCGGTAAAACCCCCAGTGGAACCCTATCCTTCTTTTTAAATCTATTCTTATATAGGCCATTGATTACCTCAAATAGAGTTCCATCACCTCCAGCAGCAATAATGCCGTCATAAGATGATATATCAGCATCCTTAACTATTTCTACTGCATGTCCCCTATATTCGGTAAATTCAATATCAAATTTAATTTCTTTTCGAATAAATTCTTTTTCAATTTCGGAAAAGATCTTTTTTGCTTTCCCATGACCTGCAAATGGATTATATACTAACAAGACTTTCAATTTTATCTCCTTTTAAGTAATAATTGTATTGTCAGGAATAATTGATCCCTTTGGAATGATGACTATACCATCAACTATATGATAATTTCCTTTATCTACAGTTTTTTCTTTCCCCTTATAATCTATAACAACATTATTACCTATCCTTACATTCTTATCAAGAATAGCATTTCTAATAATACAGCAATTACCAACACCCAGCTTAGCCCCTTCTTTGTCATTATCTTCAAAATAGTCCGCTCCCATCATTACAACTCTGTCTAAAGATGAGCCTCCTCTTATTTTTGATCTGATTCCAATGACTGAGTTTATGATTTCACTTCCTTCAAGAATTGACCCATCAGAAATTAACGTCGCATTTATACTGCAATGTTTGATCTTTGAGCCTGGCAAAAATCTCGCATTTGTATATATTGGTGCATCTTCATCATAAAAATTAAACTTTGGCAGAGTTGATGCAAAATCAAGATTGGCTTCAAAAAAGGATTTAATCGTCCCAATATCTTCCCAATAATCATTAAAAACATAGGAATACACATTTTTTTTTTTTATTGATTCAGGAATAATTTGCTTTCCAAAGTCTTCATGCTTAGAATTTTCAAGTAAATCTACTAATACATCCTTATTAAATATATATATCCCCATTGAAGCGAGGTAATTTAAACCACCTTTCTCCCCTACAATTTCATCTTCATTAAATAAAGTATCTACAATTGCAAGATCCTTGGGTTTTTCAAAAAATTCTATTATTTTTTTATCTTTTGATATCTTCAACATTCCAAATTCTTCAGCTTCTTCTCTTCTAATTGGCTTTGACGCGATTGTAATTTCTGAGTTATTCGCCTCATGAAATTTAACAAATTCTTTTAAATTGATCCGGAATAACTGATCGCCCGAAAGGATCACAACATACTTTACATCTTTACTTTTTATATAAGAAATATTTTTTCTTACAGCATCAGCCGTCCCTTCATACCAATTGGAATTTTCGATTGTCTGTTGAGCTGCTAATATCTGTAAGAATCCCTTAGAAAAACCGTCAAATTTATAGGTATTTGAAATATGTCTATGTAAAGATGCAGTATTAAACTGCGTAAGTACAAATATTTTTTTTACACCCCAATGGAGACAATTAGATATTGGGATATCTATTAATCTAAATTTCCCCCCAATTGGAACTGCAGGTTTTGATCTTACTTTTGTCAATGGAAATAATCTCGTGCCTCTTCCGCCACCCAATATTACGGCTAAAACATCTTTCATATTCTGTCTCCTTTACATTTATTATTATAAAGATAACATAAAGAAAAAATCTGTTCAAGGCAATTTCGATCCTTGTTTATTGTTTTTTTATTTTTTTACTTTTAAACAATTGTGATAATTAAACCTGAGACAGAACCATAAATCGTACTAATATAGGGATTTGATGAAATGGCACAACCACTGGTGCATCCAAAAAATTTATAATATAAAAATCCTAATAGTGCACCGATAAAAACACCTGTTAAAATTTTTATTAATCTTTTTCTTATGCTGATTTTTTTTTGTTTTTTTTCCTTCTCTTCCATAATTTTTATTTTTCCTTATATATTACTGACAAAACTGTTACAGTTCCGCATGCTAATAAACTGGCTGCCATCCCGGAAAGCAGGTAATAATCCTTTTGAAAATATCCATGTAATATGCCTACTATCTGAAGGACAGAAAAACCTGCAAAAGTCATTGTTGACAATCCTTTTGAACTCTTTGCCTTATAAATTTTTATTGCCTGAATCACAAATAATCCTGCATTAGCCATTAGTCCTAATCCGAATAGGATGGCTATTATATCTTTCATTTTATCTCCATTTAGGTTTTATTTTAAAGCATTAGAAGATAAAATTCAAGCAATTGTTGAAGTTCAGAAACATATTAGACTCTGATCCCCCAAAAAACCCAAATGAT
>CBDUZW010000136.1:0-4038 GCA_965371805.1 uncultured bacterium
AGTATACTTTGTCCCTTATCTTTTCTCAACTACCCACACATTCTGGCGGAGAACCAAAATTGGTTATGCTTTAACTATATAGAATCTGAATAAACCTGAACTTAATTTAAGTTCAGGAATAGGATGTGACTGAAGCATTTAGATCAATATGTTATAATAGAAAATGAAAAAATTCAGGCAATTATTAGCTACAGATCTTGATGGAACATTACTAAGGTCTGACCATACTTTTAGTAAAAATGTAATTAAGGAATTATCAAAAATGGAAGACCGGTCTGTTTTAAGAGTTATAGCTACGGGTAGATCTCTCTATTCACTTAAGAAAGTAGTTCCAGAGAATTTTCCAGTTGATTATATAGTATTTTCTTCAGGTGCTGGAATTTATAACTTCAAAGAGAAGAAGATAGTAAAAAGTATTGCTTTGGAAGGTAATGAAATTGAAGAAATTGTAGAGGTTGCAAATAAACTTAAATTAAATTTTTCAATTCAATATGAAATACCGGATAATCATAAATTTCTCTTTATCAGGAATAAAAAAAAAAGTATTGATTTTGAGAACAGGATAAAAATATACACTGAATTTGCTCAATGTATTGAATTTAAAAATTTCCAGAAAAAAAAATACTGCCAGGTTATTATTATTTCTGATAAGCATGATATTTTACTATTTAATAAATTAAAAAAAGAACTATCAAATTTCAATGTTATAAGAACTACTTCACCATTAAATGGAAAGGCAATTTGGATAGAAATATTTCCTTTAACAGTATCAAAAGCGCTGGGTATTGAATATCTAAGAAATAAGTATCATATTAAAATAGAAAATACCTTTTCAATTGGGAATGATTATAATGATATATATATGTTAAATTATACTGCTAATAGTTTTATTGTTGAAAATGGAGCAAGTGAATTAAAGGAGATTTATAAAAACATTAAGTCTAATGATAATGATGGCGTGTTGGATGTAATAAAGTTAATGAATTAAAATTTTGATCAAATTTAGTAAAAAATTTTTTATTGCATTATTTAAATTTCAAATATGTGAATATGTAATATTTTATCTGGAAAATTTATTTCACTTAAAAAAAGTTTTTTTTAATTTTTAATTTGCATTTTTAATTATTTTATGCTAATACAATAATAAGAAATAGCATAGTATGGAGTTGATTTGGGAATTGTAACTTGTTGGAACTGTACAGCTGGATTTGACATAATGGATTCTTCTTTCTGCAGTCACCCGAATCCCACAAAAATATGTCCTTTTTGTCTAAGCTGTTATTGCAATGCTTCTGAAGAATATAAAAAAAAAATAATTGATAATAGTCCTAAAGAGCTTTTAGAAGAAAAAAATAATCTTAATATTAAAATATATCAGAAATTAGGAGAAATCTTAATTAGTGCGAACAGGATCACTCAAGATCAGTTAGATGAGGCAGTTGCAAAACAATCCTTTCTAAAAAAAAAACTTGGTGAGATATTAGTTATGCTCGGATATATTACTGAGAACGAACTCAGTTTATATCTATTGGGCCAGCAATGGATAGATACTATTGATTTGAAAAAACAAAAACTTAATTATGATCTGATTGAAAAAGTTGGATCTGAATTTTGTTTGAAATATAAAGCAATACCTTTGGAATTATTTGATATAAAAAATGACTGGGTATTACGAATTGTATTATTCGATCCTAATAAATTGATTGAAATAAAGCAGCTGGAAGAATTACAAAATGTAAGAATAATTCCTTATAAAGCAGACATCAAAGATATAGAGAAAATACTTATAAAAATAAAGAAGTTTTTTGAAGAAGATAATATTCTAATATTATCTTAGATATAGACAAATTTCTCCTTGAAGAATTTTATTTATTGTATGTTAAAATTTATAACTTAAACTACAGTAAATTGTTCTTTTTGGACCACCCGGGATTGTTGAAATATTTCTTCTTATATATTCTGGAAAACTATAGCTCACATCAAAAACATTTTTCATTATCAGCATTATATCCAGTTTATTAGTAGGAGAGTATTGTAAGTTTAAATTAGCCAGTAGATAAGGCTCGGTTTCTGAGACTAGACTATTGGATAATAATCCTTTTCTGGCTCCTCTGTATTGAAGATATGGCGAAAGGGTGAATTTTCCGCAAAACTTATAGTTGATACCTAGATTTACTGTGTTCTTTTGAATAAAAAATATATCAGAATCATCTTTGGCTTCGGTTCCATTTAAGATATATGAGAAGTTTAGAAAATAAACAAAACTGCTGTTTATTTTACCTTTAATTTCTCCTTCAATTCCGGTGAAATTTTGTCCATCACTATTTGCATATTGAGGTGTATCAACTGTTGTTCCCATATCACCTGCAATTACAACCGCACTTCTTGTAATAAGATTATTTGTGGTAATAAAAAAGAAATTAAGTCTCATATTATGATTTTTTGACAGCATATAATCAAAACCAATGTCTATTGTATCTATCCCTTCAGGTTTTAATTCTTCGTTTCCAATTAGAACATTCGGCGTATATACAGATTTTTCAAATATACTGGGGCTTCTGTATGCTTTTCCATAAAGCAATTTAAAAGAGAGTGGAGATGAAACATTATAGACGACGCCGAGTCGTGGAGTTATGTTCATACCATACCCTTTATTATTATTAAACCTGACCCCTCCGATTAATCCAAATTTATTGATTCTTGTATCTATTTGGATATATCCGGACAAGTCATAGAATGATTGATTTTCCAGCCAGGCGGATCCACCCCAATTAGAAAGTTGCCCTGTTTTTTCACTGATGATCATATATGGATCTGCAGCCTGATGTTCATACATTATTCCACCCGTTATAGTTGATTTTTCAGAGAGTTTAAACAGGCTTTGCACATCTATACCAAATTTTGAACCGGAATATTCCTGATATACTTTTTCTCCTATATTTTTTTGTTGAACACTGTATATTGGGGGATACCAGTTTATGTCTTCCTTTTTTGAAAACGAATCGTAATATCCGGCAAAAGAAATTGAAAGTTTTTTAGATAAATCTTTGGTATATGAAATATCGAAAAAGAAACCTTCCAAGTCTCGAATTCCAGTTGAAGCAATTGTAGGAATTAATCCAAACTTGCTTTTATTGTTTTTAAAATATCCAAAATTAAGGTGCAATGTTTTATAACTGATACCAAAGAATGTGTTTATTACATCATTTTTATAAGAAAGTTCTCCGGACCTATTATCTTCATCATTTTTTATATCAAAGGGATATCCTTTTGAATCAAGATAGTTGATATTAAAGTTTATTTGAAGATCGTTAATCTTTTTCCCAAATGATATTCCAGGGTTGATTGTTCCAAAACTTCCAAAATTTATATCTGTTTTAAAACCATTTATATCTGCACCGGATTTTGTTACAATTTTTATTACACCCGAAAAAGCATTTGTTCCATAGAGTATTGATCCAGGGCCCCTTATTATTTCTATTCTTTTAATTGAATTTATTGGTATTTGCTCAAGATAATAACTCCCGTTTATTACATTATACATAGGGTGATTGTTTATAAGTAAAAGACTTTTATTATTATAATGTGTTTGAAGACTGCCTCTGAACTCAATAGAAGCGTATCCGTAATATGTTTCAGTTACATTTACTCCAGGGATCATATTTAGCACTTCATATAGATTTAAAGCACCCATATTTTTTATTTCATTTTCAGTAATAACACTTATAATAGCTGGAGCATTACTGATTTTTTGAGTTTTTTTACTTCCCACTGTTGTTTCAGCATCAAGAATATCATCAAAAGATATCTCATTGATATCTACAAGTTTTTTTTTGCCATCCTGTGCAAACACTCCTGACATAAAGATAATTATAAAAAATATAGTGAAAAAATGTTTTTTAAAAATGTAAATCATTTAAATACCTCCAAATTAAAGAATAACTTTACACAAAAAAAAAAAAAAAATCAAAAAAAAAATAAATTTCAAAATAAAAAAAAGGGGTATAGGTGCACATTGAAACGGGTGTTGATTTTTTT
>CBDUZW010000137.1:0-3733 GCA_965371805.1 uncultured bacterium
CGAATATGGTGATTAAAAATTCTTTTAAATCTAATATGTTATGGACTCGTACACTCACTTGACATAACTGAGAATAATGTATAATATTAAATTTATACGTATAACAATATAATTCAGGAGGTTCTAAATGACAGAGATCAGACCAAATCAAATTAAATGGGGAGAATTAGGCTTTTCCTATATCAAAACAGACAAAAGATACATCGCAAAATGGAAGAATGGAGAATGGAATAAGGGTAAACTTGTATCTGATAATAAGATCACAATAAGTGAAGCTTCAACTGTATTCCACTATGGACAGAGTAGTTTTGAAGGATTAAAAGCATTTAAAGCAAAAGATGGACGGGTTTTACTCTTCAGACCTGATGAAAATGCCAAAAGAATGATAAGAAGTGCTGATAGAATTATGATGCCAAGAGTTCCTGTTGATATGTTTGTAAATGCATGTAAAGAAGTGATTAAAGCTAACATTGATTGGATTCCGCCTTATGGTAGTGGTGCTTCTTTATATTTAAGACCTTTTTTAATGGGTGTCGGTGACAATCTCGGAGTTAGACCTGCACCTGAATATATTTTTTCTATATTTGTATCACCAGTTGGGCCCTATTTCAAAGGAGGACTCAGCCCGGTCAATTTCGCGACAACAGATATGGATAGAGCAGCGCCACAGGGTACTGGAGCTGCAAAAGTCGGAGGAAACTACGCAGGAAGTTTATTACCACATGAACAAGCCGTAAAAGATGGTTTTGCTGATTGTATCTACCTTGACCCGGGTACACATACAAAAATTGAAGAAGTCGGCGCTGCAAATTTCTTTGGGATTACAAAAGACAATAAATTCATTACTCCTGTTTCAGATTCAATTCTGCCAAGTATCACAAAATATTCTTTGCTATATCTGGCAAAAGAATATCTAAAAATGGAAGTAGAAGAGAGAGATGTATTTGTTGATAATATAGATGAGTTTACAGAAGCAGGTGCATGCGGAACCGCTGCAGTCATCTCCCCAATTGGTGGCATAAGCCATAAAGGAAAACTCCATACTTTCTATAAAGAAGGAAAAGAGGTTGGACCAGTTACCAGAAAACTCTATGAAACCTTAACAGGTATTCAAAAAGGAGACATAGAAGGTCCAGGCGGCTGGGTATTTGAAGTATAATTAATCAAAAAAACTATATAAAAAATAAGCTTTTATAAACAAACAGATTCTAAAGAGAACCTTCTCTTTAGAATCTTCATTTACAGAATTATGTCTAATTATTTTTTTGGAGAAATAATTTTGTAAGTTGCACCCTGTTTGACACATTCATTTTTTTAAATATTCTATAATTATGATCCTTTATTGTTTGTATGGATAAAAATAATATATCTGATATTTTTTTATTCGTATGACCTTCACAGATAAGTTTGATGATTTTGGCTTCTGTTTCTGATATTTTTTTTAATTTAACAAGCTCATTGATATTATTCACACTAATATCCTCAGTCCTTAAATCATAATAATATATTCTTAAGCTTTCTTTTATATATAGTAATGGAAGAATATTAAACATAAGCAAAATCAATGAAGATACAAATGTCCGGAGATCATTGGACATCATTGAAAAAAAAGACAAGGGTGTCATAGATAATAGGATCATGAAAATAAACAGAAAAGCAAAGGAAAATTTTAGAACAATTTTTTTCTTTATTTGATCCAGATCTTTTCTGGATTTTAAAATAGTTCTAATTATTTCAAATGTCACAATCAACATTCCTAAATAATCCATAACCACATTTATTAGACTTGGAATGGGAATTGAAAATCTTTTAACTGCAAAAGATGAATCCAAATTCAATAGAAAAATTATTATCATCCCTATCCAGATTAGAAATAAAATTAGTTTATACTTCTTATTGAAATTATCATTGCATAGAGAACGAAATAGAGAGATCATAACCCAAAAAACAAAAAGCAATAAAATACAGGCGAATAATCTATAAGACAATTCAATGAATCGAATCCACTCATCCTTTAAATTCTTTATAAGGTTTATTAAGAAATAATTATAAAAAAGATTTATAGCAGTAGCTACATTTGTATAAACAATGAAATATAGGATAAATTTTGTAAGTTTTGTTTTATATAATTTCTGTTCAAAAAAAGTAATATAAATAGCAAGTATACCTAATGCTAATCCAAGAATAAATATAATAATCGATAGATGATTCATTATAATTCATAATATCATATCGTAATGGCTCTTACAATATTAGATTTTTTTAATATTAAATCAATTTTTTTTTATTGGCTGCACAACTAAAGTAGTTTTCTGTATAAAACTACTTTAGTTGCCTTGAAAAAACCTCTAGATAATTTAAAATAAAAATGTAACTTAAGGAGGTAACTTTTGAAAAAATTAATGATATTAAGTATTTTAGTGATAGGCATAATTATTATATTTTTGACTACAAGATTATATTTCCTAAAAGCTGCAATAAAGACAATATTAATGAATGGGAAACAGCTTCTCAAACAGAAGTAGGTTTAAATCCTATTTTATTATTAAGAATGGATCAAGATATACAAAACAACAAATTTCTTAATTTACATAGCGTATTGGTTATAAGAAAAAACAAACTCGTGTATGAAACCTATGCAAATTGTTTCTCTAAAAAAAAAAAACAATATACCGCTTCAGTTTCCAAGAGTGTAGGTTCGATTTTAGTCGGAATAGCCAGTGATAAAAAGTTCATCCCTAAGATTGATAAAGGTTTATTGCAGAAACCACTGAGTAAAATTTTTCCTGACTATAAAAAAATAATACCATCTGATATTAAAAAAAAAACATTAATTTTTCATCATATTTTATCTATGAGTTCAGGAATACAATGGGATGAGCACTCCCACCCCTACTCCAGTTCGCTCAATGATTGGAATCAGGCACAGGAAAAGCGGCTGATATATTGGCTCAAGAATACCTCTTTACTCCTCTGGGTATTACAGATTTCAATTGGAGAAGGCTAAATAATGGTTTGACTGATATGGCGGGTGGTTTATATCTGCGTCCCCGGGATATGGCAAAAATAGGACAAGTCTATTTAAATAAAGGAAAATGGAAGGGTAAGCAAATTGTCTCTTCCCAATGGGTCGATATTTCAACCAGAGCACATATGATCAATAAAAACTCACCTGATTATGGATACCAATGGTGGTGTGGAGACTTTTATTTTGATTCAAAAAAAATTAAAACCTTCTTTGCATCCGGACATGGAGGGCAGCGGATTCACGTCTTTCCCGATCTTGATATGGTAGTGGTAATCACTCAGAAGGTCTTCAATAATCCTGTAGGTCAGCTGAATCCAATAGCCCTATTATCTAATTATATACTCCCATCAGCCTTCCCGCTGATAAAAAACAATAAGCTCTCAAATCCAGCGGCTGATGAATTAAAAAAGTATACCGGCAAATATCAATCTGAAGGAGGCATCATTGAGTGTTCTTTAAAAAAGGGACAACTACACCTGGATGATTCCAGAAATACATCACTCACCCTGAACTTCGAAGGTGGCACAAGATTTTCAGGAGTCTATCAAAACTTACTTAAGATAAACTGTTTGTTCCAATCTGATGAGAGAGATAATATTATTGGGATGACCTCATCATTTGGATTTAGAAAAAATTATCTTAATAAAATAAAAGGTAATGACAAAAGAAGCATGAAAGAAAATGAAGGGATTAAGTAGATTTAAA
>CBDUZW010000138.1:0-3339 GCA_965371805.1 uncultured bacterium
AGCTTTGGCGTCGGCAAACGACGCAAAAACTCTTATTCGTTGGGCGAAAATACCCTGAATGGAATTCATAATATTTTTGTTCATACAACATCTCTTTATAAAATTTCTTTATATGCCTAAAAGTTTCTGTACCTCCTTCAACGACAGTAGACTCATGAAATGATGTATTATTTAATTTTGTTGAAGAAAAAACTAAATGATTAAAGTCTGTATAATCGAAGACACCATTTTCGATATTACATTTTTGGATATCAATAACTATATTCTCATTAAATAGAAATCCCGTGTCTTTCATAATACAATCATAAAAACTAATTACTTCTTTTGTTTCAATATGTTCAAATTTTACATCTAAAAATTTTGTTTTCATAAAAGTACAATTATAGAAAACACAAAATTCAAATTTTTTTGAAACCAATTCCCAATTTTCAATATGAATGTCATAAAATGTGAATTCAAAAAATTCATTAAGGGTAAATAACTTCATTATTTCATTATAAAAACCTCCATTTATTTTCATGTCGAAATGCAGTTTAGGGATTTTTAGTTTTTCAATTATAGTTAGATTTTTTATTTTATTAAATTCAGCCCAAAATTGTATAATATTATTGTTATTCCAATCTTTTTTGCCATCTTTAATTTCATACCATGTTTCCTTTTCACAATGCAGAACACAAAAAGATTCGTCAAATTTTACAATAGAACAATCTTTATGATCACATCTATCCACTGATACCTCCTTTTTCATTTCTTCAACCATAATTCCCCTAATCCATAAAATCTGTTTCTTTCATTAGTGTTTCTCATAACCTGGGATCGAGACAGCTTTTAAATGTTCATTAAGTTTTTTCACTTGTTCTAAACTATTCTCCATTGCTAATTCTCCTGTCAATATTTTATTACTACCGTTTATTACTTTTTGTTCCAATAAGTCAGTACATATAGTAAATGAATTGTGCTTTAACGATAATAAATATTTGATTTCTGGATCAGTTAAGAACTGTTTTAGCGCGTCCACTAAGGATTTGTCTTTATGCCATATTGTTGTCTTTTTTTTTTCTTTATCTATAACAAGTAAATGTATTGCCCTTCCTGTAAAAGTGACATACAAATGAAAAAATCTCCAAAGATCATCTCCAATAAAAAGTCGAAGTTTCTCAACTTGATGTTGAGATTCACGTATGTTTTTTGCATATTCCATTATATCTAATTTGTCAAAAAATTGCCTGCGTGTTTTATTTGCTAATTCGGATGTGTCTGAATATGCAGTTTCTATTTCCTTCTCCGTTAGAATACCATAAATTAAAGCTATAGAGCTACATTGGCTTTTAACAATTAATATATTGTCCCAAAGTTTTTCAATAGCATTAATCCGATTTTGCTGTGCTAATTGAAATCCTGATGAATATGTTGAAAGTAGATTTGTCGTTAAAGATTGATACTTAGCAATCTCACCTTTTAATAATTCTATGTGCTTATTATTTTCATGTTGCCAGGTTATGGAAAGCTTTTTTGCAACAATTTTACTGGCATAAACAACAATTCCAGTTATTATAACTGTCCCACCCCCTAAATAAACCACTATTTTATAAAAAAGATCCATTTTTTCTCCTATTTCCCCTTACCCCATAAAATCTATTTCATCTATTTCTTTCATAAGTCTATCTGTATTAACCAGGTAGATTTTTATATTCTTTAGTTCTTATTCTCCTCTCTATTTCTCGCTTAACTTTTTCAACCGTAAAATGTCTATCCCCACCATCTATTGAAGCAATTACTTTATTGTTGCAGTTTTCACAAATAAATTTTGTTCTTAATGCTGAATGGTGATACTCAGCAAAAATTACCTTAGGTACAAGTTCCATATCACATTGAGGGCAAAAACACCTAAAATTTTTTATTTCATTTTCAATATATTCCCATCTCCATTTAGCACCTTGATAACTATCTTCTTTATAATCAATATTAAATTCTTTATCATTATTTATAAAACCGCTATCATGCTGTTTATTACTGTTTTTGGGAGGTATAATGATTGGAACTGATGTGTTTTTATTTTTTTGTTTAATTAAAAGCCCAATAAGAACTCCAAAAAGCCCTAACCATGTAATAAGTGGTTCATGACTTGGATTCTTTATAATCCAAAGAGTATTTATAACTAAAGCAAGAAAAATAACTATTGCTGACCAATTATATAGGTTCATAAAGAATCACCCCATAAAATCTATTTCATCTATTTCTTTCATAAGTCTATCCGTATTAACCAGGGCAACTATAATTTTTTGATAATGCGTAATATCATCAAAAGAGAGCTCTCTCCCCTTTCGATCCTTTAACCATTTTTGAGCAGGCTGATATCCACCGATATAAAACTCCCAGGCTATTTTTGGGACTTGATCAAAATACTCTTCAGAATTAATAAATACCTTTCCAACTTCTTCACCTTCAAATTTAATCTTTTCAACAAGTAGAGGGTCTTGATCCCTAGAAACAGGAAAGGTCGTAATCAAATTACCCATGAGAGGTGATTCCATTAAATGTAAAGCTCTTATTTGAGATCCCTTCTCAACTAATTTCCAGAATGTGTCTGCATCTTTCGGATATGGTACTCTAGGAAAGTCTATTTTTAAAAATTCTTTATAAGTCTCTCTATATTTAGGTGAATGAAGAACTGCATAAATATAATCCAAAATATCAATTGGAGCAAAGGTGTCACCGACACCCTCTTTTTCGGTTGTCTCTTTTTCAAAAGTATATCTTAAGTTGAGTTTCTGTGAGAGCTCATTAACTATATTATGATCTAAGTTCGGTTTTCTTTCTTTATCTGAGAATAAACTATCTGTTTTAGTCTCTGGGTAAAGGTAAAGGGGAAACACATAACTAATTTCTCCGGTTTGTAAAGAAACCGCACAACGTTCAACTGCATTTTTTGTAATAAATGTATGTTGAAAATCAAAAGATGTTTGCCTTTTACAACATAATAATCCTAGGTTTTCTTTTAGTAAATGTTTTACTGTATCAAATCGAGGTCGAAACATAACTCCTTGGCTGTTTTTACTTATTAATGTGTGTCTTATATCAAAAGGCCTGTATAAAGCTTGTATTGGATATGAGTTTTCAATATCATTTTTTACTTCTTGCAATTTACTTTGTTTTTCATTGAATGATTGTGTTAATTCGTCAAGTGTTTTATCTGATATAATTTTTTTTAATTTTAAAATTTCTTCTTTATTGTTTTTGATAATAAATTTATCTTTTGCTGTTTCAAAACCTGAATTATGAAACGAGTTATGATCAATCTTGGTGGAATAAAAAAAATAGATAGCATATCCTTAATTT
>CBDUZW010000139.1:0-3288 GCA_965371805.1 uncultured bacterium
CTCCTATCAAATTTTTCCTTTGCCATTATTTTCCTCCTGTAGTTTTCATAAATTCATTTATATAAATATTCATTTTCATTCTAATTATTTGCATATATACCTAACTGATTAACTAAAACCTTTTCAGTCTTTTCTTCGCTCATTTTTATATAATCAAAGAATTCCATTGAATAGTTCGCTCTTCCCTGTGTCATAGTCCTTAAGCTTGTCGCAAAACCGAACATATTTGATAATGGTACAATTCCATCAACAACATGAAGATTATTTCTATTCTCCATATTATTAATTTTTCCATCTCTTGCATTCAAATCAGCAATAATATCTCCAAGATATTGATCTTGTACAAGAATCTCGATTTTCATAACCGGTTCAAGTAAGATTGGTTTCGCATTTTTATAAGCATCTCTAAATGCTTTAGATGCAGCAATTTTAAATGCAATTTCTGATGAATCTTCATCATTATACGAACCATCAATCAGAGTTACTTTTATATCTGTAATAGGATATCCTGCTAAAGTTCCTGTAGCCAAAGATTCCCTTACGCCTTCATAAATAGGATCGTAAAATTCAGACGGGATTTTTTTAGAATCAATTTCCACATCAAACTTGAACTTTTCTTTTCCCTCTAATGGACCAATTCTTAATACAACATGTCCATAAAGTCCCTTTCCACTCTCTTGTGCAATATATTTTTCTTCACCAATTCCGTTTATCTGAACTGTTTCTTTATAATAAACTCTTGGTTTTCCCATTTTTGTATCTAGATTAAAATCCCTGCTGATCCTTTCTTTAATAATGTCTAAATGAAGCTCGCCCATACCTGAAACAATTTTTTGTCCAGTATTTTTATCAATATAAGATTTAAAAGTAGGATCTTCGTCAGATATTTTTTCAAGAACTATCTGTAATTTGTCATGGTCAGTTGTAAGTTTTGGCTCAATAGTTGAAGATATAACAGGATCCGGGAATGATATTTTTTCAAATTCAATCTGATTTGAAACAGAACATAAAGTATCACCTGTAAAAATATCTACTATACCACCTGTTGCACCAATCTCACCTGTAAATATTTCACTTACTTCTTCCCTTTTTTTTGCAAATATCTTATATATCTTTGATAATCTAACTTTTTTACCAGTTGAACTATTTATTATGGTTGAACCACTTTTAATAGATCCTGAATATACTCTGAAAAAAGCCAGCTTTCCAAGATGTTTATCTGATAATATTTTAAATACGAGAGCAGAAAAATCCTCCGCATCTTTAATCTTTCTTGTTATCTCTTCCTCATTTTTAGGATTAAAACCAACTGTTTCATCTTTGTCAAGAGGAGATGGAAGGTATTCAATAACTGAATCTAATAAGCTTTGTACTGCTTTGTTTTTAAATGAAGATCCCATTATTACAGGATATAGATCCAAATTAATAGTTGCTTTTCGAATTGCTTTTTTAATTTTTTCTTCAGAAATATCTTTTTTTTCAAGAAACAATTCCATTATTTCCATATCAAAATCAGAAAGGATCTCAATTAAATTATCTCTATGCATTTCAGCTTCTACAACCATGTCTTCCGGAATATCTGTTATATGAAACTTAGCTCCAAGCATATCACCTTCATATAAATGAGCTTTCATTGTTATCAGATCAACAACTCCTCTAAATGAGTCTTCAAAACCTATAGGTAATTGTAATAATAGAGGCTTAACTGCAAATTTTTCCTCAATCTCGTCAAGAACTTCTTCATATTCAGCACCGTTTCTATCCATTTTATTAATATAGATAATTCTTGGTATATTATATTTTTCAGCTTGATACCATACTTTTTCAGTTTGAGGCTCAACTCCGCCTACTCCGCATAATACGACTACTGCTCCGTCTAAGATCCTCAATGATCTTTCAACCTCTGCAGTAAAATCCACATGACCTGGAGTATCAATTATATTAATCTGATTTTCTTTCCAATAACAAGTTATTGCAGCTGATGTTATAGTAATTCCTCTTTCCTGCTCCAGTTCCATATAATCCATAGTTGCAGTTCCATGATGAACTTCACCCATTTTATAATTTTCACCGGTATAAAAGAGTATTCTCTCGGTAGTTGTGGTCTTTCCGGCATCAATATGCGCCATAATCCCAATATTTCTAATTTTTTCTACCGATATCTTTCTCATAACTTTTCTATTTTCTTATTTTTTTACCATTTATAATGCGCAAAAGCCCTGTTAGACTCAGCCATTTTGTGAACGGTTTCACGTTTTTTCATTGCTCCGCCTTTTTCACCAAAGGCATCCAATAGCTCACCTACCAACTTATCTTTAAAAGATTTGCCACCTCTGGTTTTTGCATTAGCAATAATCCATCTAATACCTAAAGCATAGGATCTTTCCTTTCTTACATCCATTGGCACCTGATATGTAGCCCCTCCAACTCTTCTTGATCTTGTTTCGGTCAAAGGTCTTACATTCTCAATAGCTTTAAGAACTATCTTTAATGGATCTTCATTTAATTTTTCTTTCACAACATCCATGCTTCCATAAACAATCTTCTCTGCAACAGATTTCTTTCCATCCTGCATAACCCCATTAATAAGTTTTGCTATATGAGAAGATGAATACACTGCATCATAGATCGTTTCTTTATTTCTAGTTACTTTCCTTCTTGGCATCTAAAACTCCTTATACTTTTTTCTGTCTTCTGGTACCATATTTGGATCTACTTTTTTTTCTTTCTTCTACACCAGTAGCATCCTTCGCACCTCTGACAATATGATATCTAACACCTGGTAAATCTTTTACTCTCCCACCTCTAACGATAACAATAGAGTGTTCCTGAAGAGAATGTCCTTCACCAGGAATATAAGCAGAGACTTCAATCCCATTTGTTAATCGTACTCTCGCCACTTTTCTCATAGCTGAGTTTGGCTTTTTTGGATTTGTTGTAAAAACCCTGGTACAAACTCCCCTTTTCAATGGGCAGTTTTCAAGTGCCGGAGATTTACTTTTTATCTTCAGCTTTTTTCTTCCTAATCTAACTAATTGGTTAATAGTTGGCACAAACTACCTCCTTAAAATTTTATTATTTTTGGTTTGTGTGTAAAAATGTTCAAAAAATATTAATTTTCAATATCAAATTATAGCATGGATCAGGATATTGTATCAATACCATTTGAGATTTTTAATTTTTTTATAAATAATTGATTTTGTTTTATGATTACTTTAAGATTTTTTTCGATTTTAAAAAAAAAACCCGGTGACGACCTACTTTCCCACATCGGTAACAATGCAGTAT
>CBDUZW010000140.1:0-3233 GCA_965371805.1 uncultured bacterium
AATATGGTGATTAAAAATTCTTTTAAATCTAATATGTTATGGACTCGTACATTTTATTGACTTTATTTTTTTCTTATGATAATAAGATCAGGGGCTGATGAAAAAAAAACTGATAATATTTCCGTTTATGTTGATCTTTTATCTCATTCTTATCTATCATGATACAGAATTGTTTCAGAACGCATTAAAATTTTTATTTAACCCAGACAAAAGTGTTGCCCTGCCTGAATTTATTCAGGATTATCGAATGATTATCATAGGCACTTTATTTCTAATTTTAGTATTCTCCTATAAATCAATCTGGATTTCATGCAAATTATTAATAAAAACCTATAAGGAATGCCCTGAAAATCCAAGAAAGCCCGCCTTATCAGTTCATCATTTAACTTATCTTTATTCCCCTGACAAAGGAAGAAGTTTTCTGGTCTGGATTATAGAATTATGTCAACAGGGAATTTTATCACTTCATTTCAAAAAAGGTGATTTTCATCCATGGTCAATAAAGAGAGAGAAAAATGAGAATAAATTAAGTCCTTTTGATCAACAATTAGTTTCAAGTCTTTTTGAAGAGAATGACACCCTTCCATTAATGCCATCTCTGTCAAATCCAAATCCGATTGTTGAAATAGTTGCTTCAAAATTGTATAAGCATATTAAATCTGAAACAGCCCATTTTAGTCTACCGAAAAAAAGCAGTCTTCCTGCATGGTTTTTGTATTTTATCCTTATATTTGAAATACCATTTTATAATGCTCTATATCCTAATAACCCGGGGATGATAATCTTTGTATTATTCTCAACTATTTTTTTTGCCGCACCTTTCTATGTCTTTGCCAGGCAATTACCGGCCCTTGTAACTGGTTCCATATTATCAAGAATAATGCTTGCCGGTATAGTTATTTTTGCCCTGATTCCCCAATTTTTTATATTTGACAAACCGGATCTATCCTATTTCTCAACTGCCTTTGTTCCCGGACTTACTGCAGGATTAATTGTCCTTATCTATAATTTTCCACTCTCCCTCAAAGACAATTTATTACTTTCCCAAATTATTGGTTATAAAAAATATTTAAGTAAAGATACTTCTCCATTTGGAGAAAATGACATTTTATGGACCCTGGGCCTTGATATCCACTCTGATCTAATTGGAGAAACCTTTAGATATAAAGAGACAAAAACACCTCACTGGTTTAAAAGTCAAAAAGAAGATGTGCAGTTTCTTATGAAAATGCTTCATCAAACATTTTACCAGTCAATTAATAAAACAATCTTTGGAGAAATGAAATCCGGAAGCAGCTTATATGGCAGTCGTGATCTAGGGCGGTAGCTCTTATATATTTTAAAACTAATATGGAGGTAGATAATGAAATTTAAATTATTGTTTATTATAGTTCTTATTTTAATACTAAGCTCAAAATATTTAAACTCCGAGTATAAGTTCCCGGTTTTAAAGGGAAACTATTTAGGACAAAAACCACCTGGGTTAGCTGTTAAAATATTTGCCGAAGGTATTGTCTCTACAAAAAAAGAGGAGTTGAGCTCTGTATTTACTCCTGATATGAAAGAATTTTATTTTACTTTAGATGAAAATAAAGTTTATAAGATTATGGTAATGAAACGAAAAAACAATATATGGACAAAACCTCAACTTGCGAAATTCTCCGGTAAATATGATGACCTTGATATGTTTATTTCAAAATATGGTGATAAATTTTATTTTTGTTCTCATAGACCACTACAAAATGGTCCCCCATCTAAGGGGTTTAGAATCTGGGTTATGAAAAGAGAGGGATCAGAGTGGGGAGATTCAAAACTATTAGGAGAGAATATAAATTTTGGAAAGTCTCAGGTTTATCCTTCATTAGACAATAATGGAACAATATATTTTCAATCCAGACCTGGCAAATATGGTTTATTTGATATTTATAAATCTGAGTTTACCAATGGCTCCTTTCAGAAACCAGAGAATTTAGGTCCTCAAATTAATACCAGGCATAGTGAAGGTGATGCTTTTATTGCTCCGGATAATAGTTTTTTAATTGTAACATCCATGGGCCGCGAAGATAGTCTTGGAGATGCAGATCTATATATTAGTTTTAAAAAGAATAAAATTTGGACAAAATTAAAAAATATGGGACCAAAAATCAATTCAAAGTCAACTGAGCATTGTCCAATTTTGTCTCCAGACGGCAAATATTTTTTCTTTACAAGTAATAGAAGAGGAAGCAGAGATATATTCTGGATTGATGCGAAATTTATCGCTAATTTAAGACTCAGTTTCAGATAATCTTTCCTTTATAGAAAATATGTCTTATTTTAATCTTTATATTTATAAATTATCTTATCAATATTATAAAAAAAAAATATTTATGCTAAGATGAATATTAAATTTATTTGGAGGAATTATTAATGAAATGTAATGTTGGAAAAAAAGACAGAATGATCAGAATTATCATTGGGTTGGTTATATTGATAACTCACTATGTGTATTATGCAATTACAGGATACTATTGTGTCTGGGCTAATTTAGCATATATACCTTTACTTACCGGTATCTTTAAATTTTGTCCTGCATATCTAATTACCAAAATAAGTACTGTTAAAGAGTAATAAACTAGTTATTTTTAAAAGATCTAAATAAATTAACAAATTGTGTTTTATTACTGACACCGGTCTTCTGAAAGATATTATAGACATGATTTTTTACTGTATTATAAGAAATAAATAACTTATCCTCTATTTCATTATTATTATTTCCTTCAAACATTAATTTAAAGATATCCTGTTCTCTTTTAGATATTTTATATTTATTAAATATCATTTCAAAGTTTATTTTTTCCAGAGGAAGAGTCTCCTTTAAAATAAGATATTTTGAATAATACATTTTCACCCATAAATATGGAACTATATTAAAACTCAGTAGAATCAGAAATGCAAAAAACGCAACAATTAATCCATTAACTGGTCTTATTATTCCAAATAAAGGAGTTATAACAACTAAAGTTGCATACCTTAATAAAAATAGAATACTAAAAGACTGTTTCATTTTTTTTTCAATCAGATTTTAGATAAGAAAACATATGTTTAAAATATTTAATCCATTTAAAGGTAATTATTTTTTTAAACATTTATTCTGAATTAATATTGACAATATTTTTTGTTTTTTTTAAAATGAATCTTAGGTAATGACAAAAGAAGCATGAAAGAAAATGAAGGGATTAAGTAGATTTAAA
>CBDUZW010000141.1:0-2439 GCA_965371805.1 uncultured bacterium
TTTGGGTTTTTTGGGGGATCAGAGTCTAATATGTTTCTGAACTTCAACATTCAGTATAATCCTAAATTTTTCATCAAAACCTACTGCAATGCTCAATATGCCCATTCTAACTGCGTAAACCTCAATTATCTTCATTTCAAAATAGTGAAATTGAGTTTTTTGACTAATTAGCCTGTTTTTCTGTTTAAGCTCGAATATAAGCAAATGTTTTAATCATTTTGCTCAATAAGCATCGTAATAAAATGGGTGCAACATTTTATAATGCCCAACAATTAGTTAAAAAGTAAAACTCTGGATGATTTTTTTCAGGTAGTTATTCGAAATATTCTGATCTACCAAATACTTCTTACGTGTTTATAATCTCTTATTAGTTTGTCTTTTGTTATTATAGTAGCGTTCTCATCTCTTGCGGTTGCAACAATGATTTGGTCTGCCGGATCATTATGAAATGGCTGTGGAAGTATTGTTGAACGAAATGAGATTGATGGTGTAAGTGGTACAAGTCTTAGTTTTGGCATATTGAGAGCCCCCGTTATCCACTCTTCCGGATTACATGAAATTCCAATACGTTCTTTTTCAAGAAGCTTACTAAATTCCCATGGAGAAATGGCTGACAGAAGGATTTCATCATATTTTGCGCTATCTCCCAATAATAAACGAACTTTTTTTGATAGATTTATAGAACTCATATTCCACCATATCCAAACATGTGTATCAAGTAAATATTTCATCTACATGCATTCCAAATATCTTCGCCAATAGGTGAAACAATATCATTCTCGAAAACCAAAGCTTCTGACAGTTTGTCTGAAATAGGTTTATCTGATGAAAAAGGGATAACTTCAGCCATCGGTGTTCCACGTTTAGTAATTATAACACTCTGTTTAGTCTTAGCAACCTGACTTAATATTTTTAGAGCATGAGCTTTAAAGTCTGTAATTGCAAATGTTTTCATTTTTTTATTCCTCCCTAATATAGTTATAGTCATTTTAACTGACCATGTCAACTTTTTTTAAATATTTAATCCTAACTTTTCCTTATAAGAATCATAATATAAAGGGTTAAGTAACCTATAATGACCGACTATTTTCGGATAGTCTCCATTTAATAATTCCATCTCATTTAATTTATCACCAATTGTCCACAAATTTATAACAAGGGGAATTCCTTTCTGGTTTTTATGATAACTTACGATCCCGATGTGATCATATATTGTCCCATTATTTACGCCTGTATCCATTAAAACTATATCTCCGGGTTTCCACTCTTTAGGAACTTCTTTCGGTGTTTTACTCATATATTATTGAAAACAAGTGGTTTGCAAAAGAACAAAACATAAAATATAGAAATTCAATTGAGGCAGGAACTTTCATAACTATAAATAAAGACCTGAGAATTATCCATAAGACCCCTGCCGGCATCAAGGAATATTTTGACAGCAGACAAACACTCAATAATGTATATGATAATGTTGATGACTATTATAAAGAAAAATTATTGAAAAAGAACTATAAAAAAGCACTTTCATATATAAATGATTCATTAGAAATTCCAATTCAAAATATATGGCTAAAATCTTCATTATTATACTTTAAAGGTGACCTGCTTATAAGACTTGGAAAATTCGTGGCTGGAGAGATAGCCCTAAAAGAAAGTATAAAACTTTATCCCAATAACACAGATGCATTTCAAAGATTAACATAGATAAGCTTTTTAAAAGGCGATGAAGACACTTAATACGGTCAGAGGTAAGAAACCAATGCCTTTTACACTGATTGAGTATAGACTCTTTTTCTCCAGAGCAGTAATTCTTAATGAATTTTTCAATAAAGAGAATATCGAAAAAGAATTACTGGATCTTGCCAGATTCTATTTTAAAGATATTGCTGTACTTTCTATCTCTTCTGACCATCTTGCTAAAATTTCAAGAGCTTACTTTCTCGCTGTGGATGGTAGTAAAACAGAAGCAGAGAAAATGGCTAAAGAGGGATATAAAGAACTACTCATAATGAATAAAGGAGATTTCTTCACAAGGCTATGGTTCTTTTATGATATGTTTATATACGGTAAAACTAACGAGTTATTAGGAAATAAGACAGAAGCAATAAATGGATATAAAGAATGTATTAAGGCCAATCCTCACACAAATCTGGCAAAAAGGGCAAAAGAAAGGTTAAACATCTTAAAAAAATAGATCAGGCATAGCATGTACCTCATAGCCGGCTTATGAAATCCATTAAACCCTTATATCAGGAATGGATGGAGCGCTCTAAAATGTCAAAACTCATTTTGGAAATGGCAAGGAGGTTTTTGCGGGAGCCTCTATATAAAATTACCTGTAGTTTTTGACGGAAAATTGTAATTTTTAATAATATTGCTATCAATTGTCCATAATCCACCGTCAAAAAAATAAATATTTTTTAGATGTTGACCATTAAA
>CBDUZW010000142.1:0-2359 GCA_965371805.1 uncultured bacterium
GATATGTTGTAATATTTAAGCTATGGTGATAGAATAATTAAACTGGGGTAAAGATGAGACAAATATTTGATGAAACTATAAAAGAAACATTAGATAAAAGATTAAGACAGCTAGAAGAATACTTTGATTCGGATGTTGTTTTTCATTATGGTGAAATTCATCCATCTTTAGAGAAATCATTTAGAGATTTTATTGAAGAATTAAAAAAAGATGATGAATTTGACCGAGATAGATTAACTATAGTTTTAAATACTCCAGGTGGTAGTGCCGAAACAGTTGAAAAGATGGTAAACATTATTAGGTTTCACTATCGTGAGGTATATTTTATTGTGCCTGATTATGCAATGTCTGCTGGAACAATTTTTTGTATGTCTGGAGATAAAATTTATATGGATTATTTCTCTTCTCTAGGACCCATAGATCCTCAAATTTATAATGGTAAAAATTGGGTTCCTGCATTGGGTTATTTAGATAAGGTTGAAGAATTAATTAAAAAATCAGCAAATAATGAGCTGACAGAAGCTGAATTTCTAATTTTACAAAAGGTAGATTTAGCAGAATTGAGAAGTTATGAAATGGCAAGAGATTTAACTGTTTCTTTGTTAAAAAAATGGTTAGTGGAATATAAATTTAAAAATTGGCTCACACATAGTTCTACTGGAAAAAAAGTTACTAAAGATGAAAAGAAAAAAAGAGCTGAAGAAATTGCTAAATCATTGGGTGATAATTCTTTATGGCAATCACATGGTAGAGCTATTGGAGTTGATACTCTAAAAGAATTGTTAAAGCTTGAAATTGAGAATTATTCTGATAGATCTGAACTGAAAGAAATGATTAGGAATTATAATGATTTAATAACTGAATATATTTTAAGGCATGGAAGAAAAACTTTTGTACATTCGAGAGTGTATTTTTAATTTTTATTTATAGGAGCAAAAATGACTATAACAAAAAAACTTGAAAATTTACTTGATAAAGAATCAAAAAATCAAAAAAAACGGACTAAGAATAATCTTCAAAATGTTTATGATACTTTATTGAAGCATGGATTGCCAGTTAAATCTGAATATACTTTTCCTCTCAAAGATACTATTGGTAAAGCGTATTTTGACAAAGTTCAATTTAAAAATTTTCAATAACGAAAATAGGTAACAACATATAGCAAATTGTTACATCAAAGATTTACTTCTGTATTTAAAATTATTAGTGTATGTCAATATTAAACAAGATTTTTTTTAGCATACTACCTTGAAAGTTTTTATTAAAACCGCTAAAATATTGACTATGAGAATACATATAAAAGATATTGACAACTTAGTCAATTTAGACTTTGATTTGATACTAAAGAGAGTTTTAGATGAAAGACACAAGTGATAAAATAGAAAGCATTTATAATGATATGCTGATGAAAAAGACACCTGAAGAAAGAATAAAAATGTGCTTTTCAATGTTAAATACAGCTAAGAAGATTGTTCTATCGACATTTAAAGATAAAAAAAACTGGAGACAAGAGATGTTTTTGCGTTTTTATAGTGATGATTTTACTAAAGATCAAAAGAAAAAAATCATTACTGCTTTAAATAACTTTTCTGTTTGATTTAAATAAACTAATAATTGGTTCAACCGATTGCTTAAAATCATAAGTTTTTAAAACTTATAAACCTTGAGCGATTCTTTAAATTCTTTTATTAAAAAGGTTTTTCCAACCTGTCTGGCTCCTTTTAATATCATAGGTTTTCTGTTATTATCTTTTTTCCATTCAATTAATTTTTCATACAAATCTCTTTTCATAATAAAGAAAATACCATAAAATGTGAAAATAATCAAAATTTAAACGTCTAAAACGTGAGTAATTTCAAAAACTTACCCTCTTTAACGTGCGTTCTTTCATATTTTCTCTTTTAATTTAAAATTATATTTTTTTGTTTTTATTCTTCTTTCAAAATAAATTCCCCTATATGCCTGTAATAACTGCACTATGCGATGATTTTTTATAAAAAATAATTGAAAAAAAAAGACCCAAATCGTAAATTTTAAGATTTTTACGATTTGGGACGACCTGGGCTTTGCCTTGTGTTACAAATAATAATGTTTTTTAAGTTGATGATGTTTTTTTGATGTTTAAAAGGACATCAGGAAAGTTTGAAAAATGAAAAAAAGAAGTATAAAAGGGGAAATAAAATGAGCAAACTAAATGTAAAACAATTTATTTCAGTTTTCAAAAATTTTACTATTGTCATACTTTTCTTTTTATTGGCTTATGCATGTAATCATCCATTGCCTGAAGAATGTCCTTACCAATACCAAAGTGATACAGACTTTGAAACAATTTCCCGTATGATCGAGGCTGAGGCTGAGG
>CBDUZW010000143.1:0-2211 GCA_965371805.1 uncultured bacterium
TGTAAACAAAGAGCTTTATTTCATTATAGAGATTTTTTATAGGACACTAGTGATTTTATTACTAGTTTTATTGATTTTAACTAAGATTTATCCGAATACTATAATTCCTGTTCCGGAAATAATTAATCCTGGCGGAATTGCAGTATCAGACTCATTGATTTATGTAAGTGATGGACCTGAAGTTAATATATATTCTTTAAAAGAGCATAAATTTATTAAAAAATTCGGAAAAAAGGGGGAAGGTCCAAAAGAATTTATGGTCTATCCGGGGCATGGTGTCAGAGTTGAACTTCTAAAGGATAAGTTAATGGTAAATTCTCTTGGAAAAATTTCCTTTTTTACAAAGGAAGGATCTTATATTAAAGAGATCAGAACAGGAAAACGGGTTGCTTTGAAGTATATTAACAGGAAATATATAGGACACAGTTTTAAAACAAAAAATCAGATCAATTATCAGTATCTTACTATATATGATACGAAATTTCAAAAAATCAAGGATTTAATTGAATGGAAATCGGCAGTGCAGGATGTAAATTTTGAAATTGATATGGCTCCCGAATATTCAGATTTTCATGTTATGGGTGATAAGATATATGCAGTTCCAAATTCAGAATGTGCCATTGATATATTTGACAAAGATGGGCGAAAACTGAACACGATTACGTACCTAAATTCCAGATTAAAAATAAATGAGCTTTATAAGAAAACTGTTCTGGATTATTTTAAAACTGACAAAAGATGGAAGAAAAATTTTTCATTGATTAAAAAAGCAGGAAAGTTTAAAACTTATTTTCCAGCAATAAAAATGTTTCTGGTTGATAAAAAGGGAATCTATGTTCAAACTTATAAGAGGATTAATGATAAAAGTGAGTTCATTATATTTGACCGGAATGGAAAATTTCTAAAGAGAGTTTTTGCCCCATTCACCGATTCAATGGGAATTAATATTGTCCCCTTACATACAATCAGAGATGGAAAAATGTACCAATTAGTAGAAAATGAGGAAAGTGAAAAATGGGAGATAAAAGTTTTTAAGTTTTAGTGCTGGATTCTGACAATTATTTATTAGTATAATGAATCAGGTGACAATGGCTGAATGATAAAAGCAGTGTTCAGGTTATTTGAGTTTGTTTTTCCCATACTTGTTTTAATTTTTTCAAAAATTTAATTTATTTTATACATAACCAGTCTGTATTAGATATATAAATGATCTGTTCAGATTAACTGATTAACCTGAATAACCGGACCCTCTGCTATATATAGAATCAGCCTTCCATTTTAGATTATCACCAAGTACCATCCGTGGAGCTGTATTATTATTTTTATATCCTGATTGTTCAAGATAATCAATTGCAAATTTATTTTTTGCAGGTACCACTATTTGGGGATCATTATCCAGCATTTTTAATTTTAACAGTTCAATTCCGGATTTGGGGTCATTTGCCAGTATCAGTCCACTACCTAAGTTTTTTATATAAACTCCGCTTGTATTTCCTGTTTTATTATTGATAAAAAAGATCCCTGGCAGTAATTGTTCAAGGAGGAGGTGTCTCTTCTCTCCGGTAATTTCAGAATCAAGATCAATGATTTTATGTAAATTTTTTTTGTTAGCCTTTTCTATTTTTATTTCAGGAAGAATCGTTTTTTTAGAGTCATTTCCAGATTGATAGAAAATATAGTTTTGATCAATGTTAAATCCCAGTTTTTTATATATTGGGATTCCCGGTTCTGTTGCAATTAGTGAAAATGTTCTAATTCCAATTGTCTTTCCCTGATTTATCAAGAATTTTGTTATTTTTGTCCCCAGTCCAAGGTTTCTATATTCTTCAGATACAACTATATTGCCTAACCAGCCAATATGGTCAAAAAAAAGCAGGTTCCCGAATCCTATAACATTATTTCCATTAATGATAGAAAATCCTTTAAAATATGGTTGATTAAAATAGTGATTAATAAAAGAATAAAAATCGAAATTCCAGCTTGCCGGGAATAATTCATGAGTTATTGAAGTATCCTCTTTCTTGAAATCAACTATTTTAAAACTATTCTTTAACACCAATTTACTCCATAAAGAAAGGATTGTTTTATGTTCTTTTATTATTATAACTACCTATGCATCTAAAGTATATACTTTAGATTTAATTTTTTCAATTAAGTGTACGAGTCCATAACATATTGGATTTAGCCGTATTTTTAATAACCATATTAATA